>NZ_JBEYIF010000009.1:292282-315385 GCF_040635655.1 Streptomyces sp. NPDC006923 | reverse complement strand
GAGGCCCTGTCTTCATGCGCGCACAACGGGAAGATCACCCCGGCGGGAAACCTGTTCGACCCGCACGTTCCATGATCGGTTGAGATACGGCTTCTAAGGACTCCTTACCCCACAACTTGCTCCGCCGTTTTCGTGTTCGTCGTCAACGGCATTGAGGTGGAGGGGGGTTACCGGGCTGGAGGGGGCTTGCTCCCTGTTCTGGCGTTGTTGCTTGGGGGTGACCGTTCCGGGGTTGGGCTTGGGGTGGAAGGGGTTACGCATGAGGTGGCTCCATTTGCGGGTTGGCGGCGGCGGTGTTCGTTGCCGGGTTCGGCGGCTACAGCTGACTGTGTTCGTGGGGCAGGGGCAGGGGCAGGGGCAGGGGCAGGGGCAGGTGCGGGCGCGGCTGCCGGGGTGTCGGCAGCCGCGCCCGCCCTATCGATTCGAGTGAGGTTTGGCTGTCCGGGCGGGGTCAGGTCCGGTCGGCGCGAGGGGGTGTTTGTCTTCCGGCTGGTCCGGGTGCTGGCGGGCTTGGGTGGCGGTGCGGACCAGGTTGATGGCCTCGGTGAGGCGGAGGGTTCCGGCGCCGAGGTCGACTTCGGTCAGGGCTTTGCGGGCACTGTCACGCGTGATCTCGTCAGGGTTCGGGTGCGCTGCGGCAATCACTTCTGCCAGCCGTTCCACCGTTGCCATTGGCGGGCGCCCGCCGCGTCGTACGGAATCCTTGTCCGGTTCTTCTGTGGCGGCGCCGGGATCGTCTTCGTACTGGTTCCGCGGGAAGTCGGCGGGGGTCGGTGTCTGGGGACCGGCGTTCGGATCGTCCCTTCCGGACCTGGGATTGGGCTCCTGATGCAGGACGTCCGCGGGGGTTCGGTCGGACCGCTGCCCGTACGGAACTGGTGCGCTGGTTCCGTACGCGGGGGTTCGGGACGGTTGGGGGCTTGCGGACCGCGCGATCAGGATGTGGAGGTGGGTGGCTCCGGCGAGGGCGAGTGGGGCGATGGCGGACAGGACGGCGACGGTGGTGTCGCCGAGATGGAGTCCTGTGCCGGGGGTCTGCTGGTTGAGGCGGATGGCGTGCAGCGCGTTGGCCCAGACGCTGGTGGCGGTGGCGGCGCCTACCAGTGCCCATACGTACAGGCGGGCAGGCAAGGGGGCGGTCCGCAGGAGGACGAGGGCGCCGACGCCGATGGCTATGAACCCGTCGATGACTAGGGGGAAGGTATAGGTCAGGAGGTTCCGGACGTGGATGGCGGCGGCCATCTGGCGCAGCGCGTCGTAGGAGAGGGCGAAGCCGACGGTGCCGAGCAGCGCGATACCGATGCGGATCGCGGCGCTTCCACGTGCGGGAGCGGGGTGGGCGGTGTCGGTGGTGGTTGAAGGCATGTTGGTGCTCCAGGGAGGCGGGCGCGGGTGACGCGGCCCTGGGTGGGGGAGACTCGTCGCGACTCGTCGCATGCCTGGTCAGTACAGGTACGGGTGCGACGGTGATGTCGAGTTGACTCGTTGCCGGTCTTCGACTCGTCCCCGTGCTGACCTGCGCGGAGACGAGTCGCGACGAGTCGTGTCGGGTCAGGCGCCGGTCGGGGGTGGCCCGTGGGCTCGGGGCAGTAGCGCGCCCAGGAGTCGGTGAACTGGAGGCGGGTGAAGCCCTTGGCTTGGATGTCGCCGTGGAAGCGGCGGTTGGCTGAGCTGATGCCGTACTCCCTGAGCAGGAGCTGTAGTCCCCGAGGGGTGAGACCGTTTTTGGTGTATTCCGGCCAGGGCGTCTCGTCGTCCTTGTTGAGGATGTCGAGGAGGCGACCGGTACGGATCACCGGCGGGTTGCCTTCGGTCGCGAAGGCGCGGCGGATGTCGGCTAGGAGGCGAATGCCCAGGCCGCTGCTGTCCTGGTCCTGCTGGGCCTCGTGGCTCGTCATGGCGAGGCAGGCGGTGCGGGCGAGGTCGGGCCATCGGCCGCCGGCGAGGTCGGCGATGGCGACTAGTGGCTGCCAGGTGTCGGCGGCGCGGTCCTCGACGGGCATGGTCGGCGTCAGCTCGATCGCGTCGGCGTGGAGTGGAGCCAGCCACTGTGTGAGCCGGTCACGCAGCGCGTGGAGGGAGGGGGTGTCGCGAAAGCTGCGGAACTCCGCCACCTTCTCGCCCGGCCTGCGTCGGCGCATCCGGATGACGACCGACCGGTCCATGATCGTGTCGGGCAGGTCGCCGATGCCCGCGAGGGCGGCCATGGCGAAGGTGGGGAACTTCGCCACCTCGTGATTGGGTCCGGAGACCCGGAGCGTGGGCCGGTTGCGCTGGTGCCCGGCGTTGAGCAGGCCGCGCATCTCCTCGTTCTTCTCCGCGACTTTCACAGACCCAAAGAGGGTGTCGGCCTCGTCGACCAGCAGGGTGGGCGGGGTCTCGGTGATCGACCGGAACACTGCTGCGGGCGAGGCGTTGACCGTGATGAGCGGGTCGTGGACGGTTTCGGTGATCACGTCCAGGAGCCGCGACTTGCCGCACCGTTTGGCCGGTCCGACCACGGCCAGCCTCGGCGCGTGCTGCCACGCGGTCTGCAGGTGGGTGGCAGCGACCCACAGGGTCACGGCGGTGAAGGCTTCCTCGTGCGGTAGTACGACGTACCGCCGGATCTGCTCCCGCAGATCGGCCAGCACCTGCTGGCCCTCGGATGCCGGGGCAGGCTTGGGCTCGTCGGTGGGCGGCTCTGCGGGTACTGGGGTCGGCGGTGCGGGCCGGGCCGGCTGGCCGGGTATCGCGACGGTCGGCCACACGGCGGGGGTGGCGGGGAAGGATGGCGGGTTCGGCTGCGGATCGGGCATACTGAAGTCAGCTCCTCTACTCGCGGGCCATATGGGACGGCAATCCCGGCCACGCGGGTTGATCGCTAGGGATGGCGGTTGAGAGGTTTGCGCTTGGCCCCCCGGCTCTGCCGGGGGGCTTTTCGCGTCCATGGGGTTGGGCGCCTTGGGCGCGGTGCTGGTGGGAGTACCAGCATGCCACACGATTGCCGATCGCAGAAGTCTTTTGCGTACCGCAGAACGCGTGCTACGCTTTTGCTGTCCCTGCGAACGGCAGAGACTCGCTACGAACGGAAGGGAGTGGTCGCGGTGGACGAGGAACCCCAGCAAGGTGTCCTGATCAGCGGCGAGGAGAACGTCGCCGTACGGATCAAGCTGGAACGCGAAGCCCGCGGCTGGAGCACCAACTCCCTGTCCGACCGCCTCAACGAAGCCGGCTTCGACATGAACCCGTCCGCGGTCTGGCGCATCGAGAACCGCAAGCGCCGTATCAACGTGGACGAGGCGATCGGCTTCGCCGAGGTGTTCGGCATCGACCTGCGGAACCTTGTCGGTCCGCCGCAACTCGCCGCCAAGGCCCGCGCCATGAAGCTCATCGACTCCGTCGTTGACGCCTTCCGCGAGACGCAGCGCGCCAGCGCGGGCTTCTCGAAGGCGAGAGACGCCCTCGACGCCTACCTCGCTGAGCACCCCGACATCCGCGAGGAGGCCGAGGTGATGGTCTCCAACGCCATGGCCCAGGTCGCCAGCAGCCACATGCTGGAGCGCGCGGACCAGTCCTCGGGTGCGTACTCGGCCGCTGAGGACAGCCCCAGCAGCGACGCGTAGCCCAACCTCCGCCCCGGCTCGCAAACCGCCGGGGCGGGTGCCCGTACACAACCGCCATCCCGAACGATCGACTCCGCAGGCCGGCATTGCCGTGCCACACGCCTGCGAAGAGAGGACCCCGCTGTGCCCCGGTCGGCGATACCCCATGCCTCCACGCACCCCCCTCACGCCGCGAAGGGGGTGACACACACCACTGACCGCCTCCTCGCCGTGGAAGAGGCAGCGGAACGCCTCGGCACCGGAGTGCGCTTCGTTCGGCGCCTCATCGCGGAGCGCCGCATCGCCTTCGTCAAGGTCGGACGCCACGTCCGCCTCTCCGAGGCCGTCCTTTCCGCCTACATCGAGGCCCACACCGTCCAGCCCGCACGGCGGGTCCGGTCCGACTACGGCAGGGCTGCCTGATGCCGCGCAAGCCGCAGCGGCGGCGCGAGTTCGGCAGCGTGCGCAAGACCGATTCGGGACGCTTCCAGGCCCGCTATTGGGCTCCGGACGGTGTGCGGCGCTACGCGCCTCACACCTTCGAGACCAAGACGGAGGCGACGACCTGGCTCACACTGACCCAGGCGGACATAGAACGCCGTCACTGGACCGACCCCGACGCCGGAGCGGTCAACTTTGAGGACTTCGCCGACAAGTGGGTTCGGGAGCGCGGCCTCGCGGCGACCACCGAGGATCTGTACACCCGCTTGCTCAGGCTCCACATCCTGCCCGCCTTCGGCGCGTGGGACCTGGACGAAATCCAGCCGGCGGATGTGCGTGTGTGGCGAGCCGAGCGGCTCAAGGCGACCAACGGCGCCAAGACCACAGTGGCCAAGTCCTACCGTCTGTTGAAGGCGGTGCTTCAGACCGCGGTCGACGACGATCTCCTCAAGAGCAACCCGTGCCGTATCAAGGGCGCCGGCAAGGAGGAGGCGGACGAGCGCGACGTCGCCGAGATCCATCAGGTCTACGCGCTGGCCGAGGCGATCGGACCGCGCTGGCGCATCATGATCTTCCTGGGCGCCTTCGCGTCCCTCCGCCCCGAAGAACTCGCGGAGCTGCGGCGCGGTGATATAGACCTCGACGAAGGCGTTGTGTGGATCAGGCGAGCCGCACCGGAACTGACCAACGGCCAGAAGGTCGTGGGAGGCCCCAAGTCACGCGCAGGGAAGCGCGCGATCTACCTGCCCGACTTTATGGTGCCCGAGCTGCGTCGCCACCTTCAGTGGTTCGCCGAGAAGGAACCGGACGGACTGCTCATCGTCGGCGAGCGCGGAGCCGCCTTGCGCCGGTCTTCCTTCGGGCGCAAGTGGCGCAAGGCGCGGACCGCGGCGGGTCTGCCGGACAGCTTTCGCTTCTACGATCTCCGCCACACAGGCAACACCCTGGCGGCGGACTCGGGTGCCAAGCTCAAGGATCTTATGGTCCGGGCGGGCCAGTCCAGCCCGAAGGCACAACTGATCTACCAGCACTCCAAGAAGAAGCACCAGCGCAAGCTCGCGAAGAGCATCGACGCCGAAGTCCGGCAGCAGCGCGGCGAAGCAGCCGAGCAGGCCCAGGCGGAGACGCGGAAGCACTCCGGCTGAGGTCGTGGCGGCCGCGCCCGAGGCGGCGTGGCGGAGGCGGGACCGCCTAGCCAGCAACAGCGGTCCTGTCTCCGCTCCATGCCCCCGGGCGGAGTTCGCAGAAAGCGGCATTGCCTTCGCAACGCCGCAACGCCTCACCCTCCTGTGACCCAGTTCACAGGAAATGCGTCTCGCCATTCGAGAAGTCCGGCGGGGAAAGGCTCGCACATCGTGCGGGAGGCCGCCGAAACTGGGCTCCTGCCAGCAGAAAGGGCTGGTGGAGGGCTGGCGGGGCAAGAAATGGTCTAGACAACAAAGGAGGCCCAAGTCGCTGACCTGGGCCTTCGTCGTGGAGCGGGTGACGAGAATCGAACTCGCGCTCTGAGCTTGGGAAGCTCATGTTCTACCATTAAACTACACCCGCGCAGCGAGCCAGCGAGTGGCATCGCGTCGCCGCCACTATACCCCATCGTGCACCCCGGCCGTATTACGTCGCCGGGGCCGGCCGCGTGGGCGGGGCGGCCCCGGGGTGTGGATGTGGGCGCGGGGGGCGGGAGTTGAGGCGTAGGCTCGCGGGGCGGAGTGCCGCTTGGAGTCGTGTCCCGTTCATCCCCTAGTGTTGGCGTTCGTCCGCGTTTGTTGGGGAAGGGACCTGAGGGCTTGATGGAGCGCACTGTCGTCCGATGTGCCGAAGGGCATGTGTTCAGTACCGCGATGTTCCCGATGCAGCAGCTCGACACCGGGCGGATCGGGCCCGGGCGGCTGATCCGGTGTCCGCGTTGTGCGCGGCTGCGGCATGCCGTGCCGGTGGAGCCGGCCGAGTTGGTGAGGTTGGAGCAGCGCTGACCCCGGGGCGTTTCGGGGAGTAGCGCCCCCAGTCGGCCGGAGCGCGCGGGACTGCCCGATTGGGGCGGGCTCGCGCGCTCTGCGTATCCTCGGCATGTGCTTCTCTCAGACAAGGACATCCGGGCCGAGCTCGATTCCGGACGCGTACGTGTCGACCCGTATGAAGAATCGATGGTGCAGCCCTCCAGCATCGATGTGCGGCTCGACCGGTTTTTCCGGGTGTTCGAGAACCACCGGTATCCACACATCGATCCCGCTGTCGAGCAGCCCGATCTGACGCGGACGGTCGAGCCGGAGGGCGATGACGCGTTCATCCTGCACCCCGGGGAATTTGTGCTGGCGTCGACGTACGAGGTCATCTCGCTCCCCGACGACATCGCCTCCCGGCTGGAGGGGAAGTCCAGTCTCGGGCGTCTCGGGCTGGTGACGCATTCGACCGCCGGCTTTATCGATCCCGGGTTCTCCGGGCACGTCACGCTGGAACTCTCGAATCTCGCGACCCTTCCGATAAAGCTCTGGCCCGGGATGAAGATCGGGCAGCTCTGTCTGTTCCGGCTCAGCTCGCCGGCGGAGTTTCCCTACGGGTCCGAGCGGTACGGTTCGCGTTATCAGGGGCAGCGGGGGCCCACGGCTTCCCGGTCCTATCTCAACTTCCACCGGACGCAGGTGTGATGGCGGTATGACGGGTACGCGGGAGAATCTGACGTACGAGAAGTTCGGCCGGGCCGTCCGCGAGCTGGCGCAGACCATCGCGGACGACGGATTCGAGCCCGACGTCATCCTGAGCATCGCGCGCGGCGGTGTCTTTGTCTCCGGCGGGCTGGCGTATGCCCTGGACTGCAAGAACATCCATTTGATCAATGTGGAGTTCTACACCGGTGTCGGCACCACCCTGGCCATGCCGGTCATGCTGGCGCCGGTGCCCGACGTCGTCGACTTCTCCCACAAGAAAGTCCTCATCGCGGACGATGTCGCCGACACCGGCAGGACGCTGAAGCTGGTGCACGACTTCTGCGTCGACGAGGTCGCCGAGGTGCGCAGCGCGGTGATCTACGAGAAGTCGCAGTCCCTGGTGAAGTGCGAGTATGTCTGGAAGCGCACGGACGAGTGGATCAACTTCCCGTGGAGCGTGGAGCAGCCCGTCGTACGGCGCGGTGAACGCGTTCGCGAGATCTAGGGCCTCTCGCGGCTGAATACGCGAGACATCGCGAAGAAAAGCGAGAAAAGCAAGAAAAGCGAGACATACGCGAGAAGGCCCCCTTCCGGGGGCCTTCTCGTCGCCGTTCTCGCCGGTCCCTGCTGACGGGGCGATTTTCAGATCGTGCCCAGCTTGATCAGCGACAGCAGCGCGATGAGCTGGATCGCCGAGGCGCCGAGCGCCTTCGGCCACGGCAGGTCGTGCGACTTGCTCACCATGACGGTGAAGAGCGCGCCGGCCCCGACCCAGGTCACCCAGCCGAGGACCTGGACGAGGGAGTTCTGGCCGCCCAGGAAGAGGGCGAAGATCAGCCGCGGCGCGTCCGAGATCGACATGATCAGCATGGCGAGGCCGACGGTCGGCTGCCAGGCGCCGTCGCCGCCGAGCTGGCGGGCCAGGGTGTGGGTCACGGCGCCCAGGATCAGGCTGCCGATGACAAAGGCGACGGCCGTCATCAGGGCGGCCGGGATGGCCGTGGAGAGCGTCGCGTTGATCGCGTCTTCGCGGGCCGTGTCGAAGCCGAAGAGCGCCAGCAGGCCGTAGAGGAACATCACGACCAGGGCGGGGCCCCAGACCGGATAGTCACGCATCCGCAGGAAGGTGTCGGCGGGGCGCAGGACCACGCCGGTCAGCAGGTCCTTCCAGCCCAGCCGGGGGCCCACGGGGACCGGCGGTGCCGAGGGGCCCGCGTGGTAGGTGGCGCCGTCGCCGTACGCCTCCTCGTCGATGCTGAACGCCTGGGTGTGGCCGGGGTTGTTGGCGTACGGGTCGGGGCCGTGACCCTGCTGGGGCTGCTGGTACGGGTCGCCGAAGTACTCCGGCTCGCCGTGCTGCCCGCCGCCGTGCTGCCCGGTGTGCCCGCCGGGGCCGTGCTGCCCGCCGTACTGTCCGGTGCTCGCCGGAGGCCACTGCTGCTGCCCGTAGGGAGGCGCGGGCTGCTGCCCGCCGCCGTAACCCGGGGGCGGCGCCTGACGTCCGTACGGCGCCTGCCGCGGTGGTTGCTGCCGCTGCCGCTGCGGTTGTTGCGGGGTGCGGTTGTCCCCGCCGCGTCCAATCCTGAATCCAGCCACGCAATCGAACGTACCCGGTCCTGATGGGCGCGGCGGCGGAGGGAGGGAGCAGGCCCGCCTTTGCGGCCGAGCTGTGACATCTCCGGGACTCCGCGCGGCGATTGGTGACAATCCCGCCCGGGGGCCGTGACCTGCGGGTGCCGGCGCGCGGTCGGTCCGGCGGGGGCCCGGGTGGGGCGGGGGAGTCACCCGAGGAAGACGGATGTGCTGAAGGTGATCACCGGCCGGTCGCCGGCGACGCCGGGGTCGTACAGCGCGATGAGGTCCGTCTGCTCGCCCCGGTGCGTACGGGTCACCAGGTCCGGGCGGCCGTCCCCGTTGAAATCGGCGGACCGGAGCAGCTCGGTGACGGTGACGCCGGTCCCGTCGCCGGACTCGCCCGCGAGTCCCCGTGGCAGCAGGGGCGCGGGCGGCAGCCGTAGGCCCGCGCCGGCCGTGAGGTCCTCGCCGCCGCTCTCGACGGAGCGGCAGACGGGCCGGCCGGGCCACTCGCCGCCGAGGCGCGCTCCGGCGGAGGCGTGCGGGACGAGCGCCTCGCCGGCCAGGCCGCCGGGACCGCCGAAGAGGATCCGGCGGGAGCCGGGCGGCCCCTGATGGCCGGCGTACGGCCGCTCCGTGGCGATGATCAGATCACCGAAGCCGTCCTGGTCGAGGTCACAGGCGGCCTCGGCTTCGAACGCCGCCGGGGCCCCGCCGCCGGCCTCGGCGCCCCTCGTGGCCGCGCTCAGGGTTTGGCGCACGGCCGGGTCGAGACCCCGCGCGGCCGAGGTGCCGTACACGATCCCGATGCCCGCGTCCTCGCCCTGCCGGTCGCCGGGGGCCCTGACGAGATCGTTGAGGACGAGGTCGCGGTGGCCGTCGCCGTTGAAGTCGTCCGGGATCCGGCTGCCCCCGCCGCGCGGCACGGGACGGCGCGGGGCGCCGGCCCTGCCCGAGCGCGGCGCGGTGTCGCCGTTCTTGGCCTCCGCGGCTTCCGGGCCCCGCCCGGTGACGGCACCGGTACCGGCGGCGCAGCCCGCCAGCAGCAGTGCCGTGAAGGAAAGGAGGCAGGCGAGGGCACGGATGTTCGTTGTCACCGTGGCTCACCCCATCGATACGGCTCCGCCGGTACGGGGGACGGCCGGACCCGCCCGCGAGGCGGATCCGGCCGTCGGTGTCGTCCGGCCGGCGGTGCTCGGCGGCACCGCCCTGTGTGGTTACTTCACCGGCTCGGGCTCCGGGTCCGGTGTGCTCTCCCGCTCCTCCGGACCCGTCGGGCCGGCCGGTGTCCGCACCGAGTCGAGCAGGAGCTGCGCCACGTCCACGACCTGGAGAGACTCCTTCGCCTGCCCCTCGCTCTTCTTGCCGTTGACCGAGTCGGAGAGCATGACCAGGCAGAACGGGCAGGCTGTCGAGACGATGTCCGGGTTCAGCGAAAGAGCCTCGTCGACCCGCTCGTTGTTGATCCGCTTGCCGATCCGCTCCTCCATCCACATCCGCGCGCCGCCCGCGCCACAGCAGAAGCCGCGCTCCTTGTGGCGGTGCATCTCCTCGTTCCGCAGGCCCGGCACCTTCGCGATGATGTCGCGCGGCGGTGTGTAGACCTTGTTGTGACGGCCCAGATAGCAGGGGTCGTGGTACGTGATCAGGCCCTCGACCGGCGTCACCGGGACCAGCCTGCCCTCGTCGACGAGGTGCTGGAGCAACTGGGTGTGGTGGATGACCTCGAACTCGCCGCCGAGCTGCGGGTACTCGTTCGCGATCGTGTTGAAGCAGTGCGGACAGGTCGCGACGATCTTCTTTTTGGCCTTGGCCTTCTTGGTCGCGTCGTCGTCCTCGTCCTCGCCGAAGGCCATGTTCAGCATCGCCACGTTCTCCTGGCCGAGCTGCTGGAACAGCGGCTCGTTGCCCAGGCGGCGGGCCGAGTCGCCCGTGCACTTCTCGTCGCCGCCCATGATCGCGAACTTGACGCCCGCGATGTGCAACAGCTCAGCGAAGGCCTTCGTGGTCTTCTTGGCCCGGTCCTCCAGCGCACCGGCGCAGCCGACCCAGTAGAGGTAGTCGACCTCGGAGAGGTCCTCGATGTCCCGGCCGACGACCGGCACCTCGAAGTCGACCTCCTTCGTCCACTCCAGCCGCTGCTTCTTGGCCAGGCCCCAGGGGTTGCCCTTCTTCTCCAGGTTCTTGAGCATCGTCCCGGCCTCGCTCGGGAAGGAGCTCTCGATCATCACCTGGTAGCGGCGCATGTCGACGATGTGGTCGATGTGCTCGATGTCGACGGGGCACTGCTCGACACACGCGCCGCAGGTCGTGCAGGACCAGAGCACGTCCGGGTCGATGACGCCGCCGAGTCCGCCGGGGCCGTCCTCCAGCGTTCCGATCAGCGGGCGTTCGGCCTCGGCGAGGGCCGCCGCGGGCACGCCCGCGAGCTGTTCCGCGGTGGCCTTCTCCTCGCCCTCCGCGTTCTTGCCGCCGCCGGCCAGCAGATAAGGCGCCTTGGCGTGCGCGTGGTCGCGCAGCGACATGATCAGCAGCTTCGGGGAGAGCGGCTTCCCGGTGTTCCAGGCGGGGCACTGCGACTGGCAGCGGCCGCACTCCGTGCAGGTGGAGAAGTCGAGGAGGCCCTTCCAGGAGAAGTGTTCGATCTGGGAGACGCCGAAGACGGCTTCCTCGCCCTCCTCGTCGTCGAACACCGTCTCGAAGTCGATCTCCTTGCCGCCGCTTGTCATCGGCTGGAGGGCGCCGAGCGCCGTGCCGCCGTCCGCCTCGCGCTTGAACCAGATGTTCGGGAAGGCGAGGAAGCGGTGCCAGGCGACACCCATGTCGGTCTTGAGCGCGACCGTGATCATCCAGATGAAGGAGGTCGCGATCTTGATCATCGCGATCAGGTAGACCAGGTTCTGGAGGGTGGTGAGGCTGAGCCCCCTGAACGCGGCGACCAGCGGATACGAGACCAGATACGCGGCCTGGTAGGAGTCCGCCCCGTGCAGCGTGCCCTCCAGTCCGCGCAGCAGCAGAATGGCCACGCCGATGATCAGGATGACGGCTTCGACGAAGTACGCCTGGCCGAAGTTGGAGCCCGCGAAGCGTGACTTGCGGCCGGCCCGGCTGGGAAGCGAGAGCTGGCGGATGACGATCAGCGTCAGGATGCCGAGCGTCGTCAGCAGGCCGATCAGCTCGACGAAGACCTCGTACGGCGTCCAGTCGCCGATGACGGGCAGCAGCCAGTCGGCCTGGAAGAGCTGCCCGAACGCGTTGACCAGGGTCAGTACGAGGGTGAAGAAGCCGACCGCGACAAACCAGTGCGCGACGCCGACGACTCCCCAGCGGTTCATCCGGGTGTGGCCGAGGAACTCCTTGGCGACGGTCAGGGTGCGCCGGCCCGGCTCGTCGGTGCGCGCGCCCGCGGGAACGGCCTGGCCGAGCCGCACGAAGCGGTAGATCTGCGCGACCGCTCGGCCGAACAGCGCGACGCCGACGACGCCGAGTACCAGCGACACGATGATCGCGGCGAGTTGCATGTGGGGCTCCTCGGGCCTGCGAGGGTGGGAATTCCGCCAGTCTTACTAAGCGGTAACTTAATCAGTCCGTGCTGAGGTTACCCACTTATCTCGCCGCAATGTAGCCGCGGGACCGGTGATCTGTGTCGCTCAGGGGACCCTGTCCATGTCCGGCGGAGGAGCCGGCGCGCGGCCGGACGAGTGCGAGCGCGTTCGGCCGGCCGTACAGCCGAGCGTACGGCCGGGGGCGCGGCCAGGCGCCCGGACGGAGGCCGGGGCGGAAGCCCGGACGGACGCCCGAGGCGGCGCGCTCGCGGGCCCGCGCGATGAGCAGCGCGGGCAGGGTACGGGCGAGAATCGCCAGGTCGAGGCCGATCCAGTGGTGTTCGACATAGTGCTGGTCGAGCAGTGTCGCCTCGTCCCACGGCAGCCGAGAGTGCCGCCGTACCTGCGCGAGGCCGGTCAGTCCCGGCCGTACCAGCCCGCGCCAGGGTGCCGCGGAGCCGGGGGAGCCGATCTTCAGCGGTGCCGGTCCGACCAGCGACAGCCGGCCGCGCACGACCTGCGGCAGCCGCGAGAGCAGGTCGAGCCGGAACCGGCGGGTGCGCAGCGTCCGGAGGAGGAAGGGGTGGCCTTTCCGCCCGGCGCGGTAGTCGCGTACGAAGACACCGCCGGGCGGCCGGGAGATCACCAGGGCGACGGTGGCGGCGGCGAGCGCCGGCGCGGCCAGCGCCAGCAGGACCGAGCCGAGCGTCAGATCCAGCAGGCGTTTGGGTTCCGGGCGGAACCGCGAGCGGTACTGCGTGCGCCACGGCGCGGGCCAGTCCGAGTGCCGCGTCCCGGGCCGGGCCTGCCGCTGTGTGGGTCGTCGCATGCCATACCTGACCGTTCTGTGTTGTCTGTTACGTTCGATAGGGATTTGTGACTTTCAAGGCTTTTGTCGCAGAACGATGACATGGCGGAAAGGTGCGACCGGGGCAAGGCGCCCCCGTCCGGCACGTTCCATCCGTACGGCGGCTCCCCGGGCGCAAGGCGTCCGCACGATAGTTGAGCCACCTCGACTCAGGTCCTTTGACACTCCGGGATCTGTGATGCATCCTTGAGCCTGTTCCACTCAAGTCAGTTGGAGGAATCGAAATGGCACGTGCGGTCGGCATCGACCTGGGCACGACTAACTCCGTCGTCAGCGTTCTCGAAGGCGGCGAGCCCACCGTCATCACCAACGCAGAGGGCGCCAGGACCACGCCGTCCGTCGTCGCCTTCGCCAAGAACGGCGAGGTGCTCGTCGGCGAGGTCGCGAAGCGCCAGGCGGTCACGAACGTCGACAGGACCATCCGGTCGGTCAAGCGCCACATGGGCACCGACTGGAAGATCAACCTGGACGGCAAGGACTTCAACCCCCAGCAGATCTCGGCCTTCGTGCTGCAGAAGCTGAAGCGGGACGCCGAGGCGTACCTGGGCGAGAAGGTCACCGACGCGGTGATCACCGTCCCCGCGTACTTCAACGACTCGGAGCGCCAGGCGACGAAGGAGGCCGGCGAGATCGCGGGCCTCAACGTGCTGCGTATCGTCAACGAGCCGACGGCGGCCGCGCTGGCCTACGGCCTCGACAAGGACGACCAGACGATCCTCGTCTTCGACCTCGGTGGCGGCACCTTCGACGTCTCGCTGCTGGAGATCGGTGACGGCGTCGTCGAGGTGAAGGCCACCAACGGTGACAACCACCTCGGTGGTGACGACTGGGACCAGCGGCTGGTCGACTTCCTGGTGAAGCAGTTCGCCAACGGCCACGGTGTGGACCTGTCCAAGGACAAGATGGCTCTCCAGCGTCTCCGCGAGGCCGCGGAGAAGGCGAAGATCGAGCTGTCGTCGTCCAGCGAGACCACGATCAACCTGCCCTACATCACGGCGTCCGCCGAGGGCCCGCTGCACCTGGACGAGAAGGTGACCCGGTCGCAGTTCCAGCAGCTCACCGCGGACCTGCTCGACCGCTGCAAGACCCCGTTCCACAACGTCATCAAGGACGCGGGCATCCAGCTCTCCGAGATCGACCACGTGGTGCTCGTCGGCGGTTCGACGCGTATGCCCGCCGTCGCGGAGCTCGTCAAGGAGCTGACCGGCGGCCGTGACGCCAACAAGGGCGTCAACCCGGACGAGGTCGTCGCCATCGGCGCCGCGCTCCAGGCCGGTGTGCTGAAGGGTGAGGTCAAGGACGTCCTGCTCCTCGACGTGACCCCGCTGTCCCTCGGTATCGAGACCAAGGGCGGCATCATGACCAAGCTCATCGAGCGCAACACGACGATCCCGACGAAGCGTTCGGAGATCTTCACGACGGCCGAGGACAACCAGCCGTCGGTGCAGATCCAGGTCTACCAGGGCGAGCGCGAGATCGCGGCGTACAACAAGAAGCTCGGCATGTTCGAGCTGACCGGTCTGCCGCCCGCCCCGCGCGGTGTGCCGCAGATCGAGGTCGCCTTCGACATCGACGCCAACGGCATCATGCACGTGGCCGCGAAGGACCTCGGCACCGGCAAGGAGCAGAAGATGACCGTCACCGGTGGCTCCTCGCTGCCGCGGGACGAGGTCAACCGGATGCGTGAAGAGGCCGAGCAGTACGCGGACGAGGACCACCGCCGCCGCGAGGCCGCGGAGACCCGCAACCAGGCCGAGCAGCTCGTGTACCAGACGGAGAAGTTCCTGAAGGACAACGAGGACAAGGTCCCGGGCGACGTCAAGACCGAGGTCGAGGCGTCCGTCGCCGAGCTGAAGGAGAAGCTCAAGGGCGAGGACACCGCCGAGATCCGCACGTCGACGGAGAAGGTCGCGGCCGTCTCGCAGAAGCTCGGCCAGGCGATGTACGCCAACGCCCAGGCCGACGGTGCCGCCGGTGGCGCGGCGCCCGGTGCCGGACAGGGCCAGGCCGACGACGATGTCGTCGACGCCGAGATCGTCGACGACGAGAAGAAGGACGGTGCCGCGTGACGGAGGAGACCCCGGGCTTCGAGGAGAAGCCCGACGTCCCCTCAGGCGCCACCCCCGAAGACGCCACGCCGAAGTCCGCCGAGTCTGCCTCCGCCAAGGAGCCGGGCTCGGCGGCCCCGGCCGGGGACGTACAGCACGTAGCCCTGACGGCCCAGCTCGACCAGGTCCGTACGGCGCTCAACGAGCGCACCGGCGACCTCCAGCGGCTCCAGGCCGAGTACCAGAACTACCGCCGGCGGGTGGAGCGGGACCGGGTGACGGTCAAGGAGATCGCTGTCGCGAGTCTGCTGACCGAGCTGCTGCCGGTGCTCGACGACATCGGCCGGGCGAGGGAACACGACGAACTGGTCGGCGGCTTCAAGTCGGTGGCCGAATCGCTGGAGACGGTCGCCGCGAAGATGGGCCTCCAGCAGTTCGGCAAGGAGGGCGAGCCCTTCGACCCGACGATCCACGAGGCCCTGATGCACTCGTACGCGCCGGACGTCAAGGAGACGACGTGCGTCGCGATCCTCCAGCCGGGGTACCGGTTCGGCGAGCGCACGATCAGGCCCGCTCGGGTGGCGGTGGCCGAGCCCCAGCCCGGGGCCCAGCCCAAGGCGGCGGACGAGCAGGCCGACTCGGCGGCCGACGGGGAGAGCGGTGGCCCGGACGAGGGCTGACGCGGTGAACAGCGGTGAAGGCGGAGAGGAGGGACGTCGGGAATGAGCACGAAGGACTTCGTGGAGAAGGACTACTACAAGGTTCTCGGCGTCCCCAAGGACGCCACCGAGGCCGAGATCAAGAAGGCGTACCGGAAGCTCGCCCGCGAGTTCCACCCGGACGCCAACAAGGGCGACGCCAGGGCCGAGGAGCGCTTCAAGGAGATCTCCGAGGCGAATGACGTGCTCGGGGACGCCAAGCGGCGCAAGGAGTACGACGAGGCGCGCGCCCTCTTCGGCAACGGCGGATTCAGGCCGGGGCCGGGCGGGGGCGGCGGTTCGTTCAACTTCGACCTGGGCGACCTCTTCGGCGGCGCTCCGGGCGGCCCGCAGCAGGGCCAGGGCGCCGGCGGTTTCGGCGGCGGGCTCGGCGACGTCTTCGGCGGCCTCTTCAACCGGGGCGGCGCGGGGACACGCACCCAGCCGCGCCGCGGCCAGGACATCGAGTCCGAGGTGACGCTCAGCTTCACCGAGGCGGTCGACGGGGCCACGGTCCCGCTGCGGATGTCCAGCCAGGCGCCCTGCAAGGCGTGTTCCGGCACCGGCGACAAGAACGGCACCCCCCGGGTCTGCCCGACCTGTGTGGGCACCGGGCAGGTGTCGCGCGGCAGCGGCGGCGGCTTCTCGCTCACCGACCCGTGCGTGGACTGCAAGGGCCGCGGGCTGATCGCCCAGGACCCCTGCGAGGTCTGCAAGGGCAGCGGGCGCGCCAAGTCGTCGCGGACGATGCAGGTCCGTATCCCGGCGGGCGTCAGCGACGGCCAGCGGATCCGGCTGCGCGGCAAGGGCGCTCCCGGCGAGCGCGGCGGTCCGGCGGGCGATCTGTATGTGGTCGTCCATGTCGGCTCGCACCCGGTCTTCGGCCGGCGGGACGACAACCTCACCGTCACCGTGCCCGTCACCTTCGCGGAGGCGGCGCTCGGCGGCGAGGTGAAGGTGCCGACGCTGGGCGGGCCGCCGGTCACGCTGAAACTGCCCCCCGGGACACCCAACGGCCGTACGATGCGTGCCCGGGGCAAGGGTGCCGTGCGCAAGGACGGCACTCGCGGGGACCTGCTGGTCACCGTCGAGGTCGCCGTCCCGAAGGACCTCGGGGCGTCCGCCAGGGACGCGCTGGAGGCCTACCGGAAGGCGACCGCGGACGAGGACCCGCGGGCGGAGCTGTTCCAGGCCGCGAAGGGAGCATGACCCGATGGACATGGACGGGCGGCGTCGGCAGGCCTCGTCGTTCAACAGGGCGTACCAACTGACCGAGGAGACGCCGGTGTACGTCATCTCGGTGGCGGCCCAGCTCTCGGGTCTGCACCCGCAGACCCTCAGGCAGTACGACCGTCTCGGTCTGGTCTCCCCGGACCGTACGGCGGGCCGCGGCCGCCGCTACTCGGCGCGCGACATCGAACTGCTCCGCCAGGTGCAGCAGTTGTCGCAGGACGAGGGGATAAACCTGGCGGGCATCAAGCGGATCATCGAGCTGGAGAACCAGGTCGCGGCGCTCCAGGACCGGGTGGCCGAGCTGTCGGCGGCGGTCGAGGGCGCGGCGGTGGCGATGCAGCAGCGCGAGGCGCAGGTGCACGCCTCGTACCGGCGGGACCTGGTGCCGTATCAGGATGTGCAGCAGACGAGCGCGCTGGTGGTGTGGCGGCCCAAGAGGCCGGCGGACTGACCGGCGAGCCGGGACCGCCGGGCCGGGACGGCCCGCGGTGTGTGCGGTCCCGTACGGTCTTGATGCGGAAGGCTCCCACAGGCTCGGTGGGGGCCTTCCGCATGTCCGGGGTCCGGATACCTGCTCCGCCGCCCGGTGCGGGCTCCTCGGGGCGGCGGAGCGCCCTCTCAGCCCTCCTGCTCCAGGATCCCGGACTGCGCGATGAGGAATCCGAGCTGGGCGCGGCTGCCGCTGCCGAGGGCGCTGGCGAGCTTGGCGATGTGCGCGCGGCAGGTCCGTACGTTCATCCCGAGACGGCGGGCGATGGCCTCGTCGACGTATCCCTCGACGAGCAGCTTCGCGATGGTCCGCTGGACGCCCGTGATCCCCTCCGGGTCCGGCGCGTAGGAGATGGCCTCGACGAGCGGTGTGGCGCGCCGCCAGAGCTGTTCGAAGACCTTGGTCAGATACTCCACCAGACCCGGATGGCGCAGCTCCAGCGCCACCTTCCGGTCGTCGCGCGCGGGTATGAAGGCGACCGTCCTGTCACAGATGATCAGGCGCTCTATCAGCTCCTCCAGGGTGCGGATCTCCACCTTGGCGCCCGCCATGTGTTCCACGTAGGCGAACGTGCCCTGGTTGTGCCGGACGGTGTGCTGGTACAGCGTCCGCACACTTATCCCGCGGTCTATCAGCGGCTTGCTGCGCGTGAGCGCCTGGCTGAGCACATGCTCGCTGCGGCCGCCGCCGGGCTGGACGGTGAGCACCTCGGTACGGCTCTCCGAGATGGCGACGTCCAGAGCCGCGTTGATGCGGTTGAAACCTTCGAGCACGGTAATGGCGTGAATCGTCGGCGGAGCCTGCGCGCTGATGGCCATGAACGGCTCGAAGGATTCGGCCAGTTCCACCGAGAGTTCGCGCCGCTCCTGGATCTCCCGCTCGATGGGGTGTAGGCGTTGTGCCAGCGCCGCGGTGGGCGGAACAGGGCGCAGCCAGTCCGGGTCGTCCGGGTCCGGGTGCAGAAGTGCGAAGTCGATGAGGCACGGAGCCGGCTCGACCTCGCGGCGGCTGATGCGTCCGGAGCGCAGGGCGTTGCCGTAAAGCCTCGTCCCATCGGCGCATAGTTCGGTGAGAGGGTGCCGATGTGTCTCACTTGAGTAGATCGTGGTCATATGCCCACCCCCCAGGTTCCTGTACGTACAGGAACATGATGCATCCACCCTGTGGTGCCGACGTGTCCGGATAAGACATCGTCGACGTGGCGGGGGAGAAGAAACTATCAAGTGAGGACGAAGCCGACTATGCGTACGAAAATGCTTCGCTCGGTGCTTGCCGCCGCTTTTGTCGCAATGACAGCACTCGGTGCAGCGCTGGTCGCCGGAGATGTCGGCTGGGACACGGCGCCTGCCCATGTGAGTGCCGGCGCGTACCACACGGACGGAAATCCGGACGTCGGCTGGGACACGGCCAGGACGGTCAACCCGACCGGAGGGGTGGACGTCGGCTGGGACAGCGCGACGGCTGGCGAAGAGGCATGACCGTCCCGCCGGACGATCGGGTCTTCCGGCGGGAGATGGCCACGGCCTACCGGTCGGGGTGGCACTTCATCGACCTCGTCACCGCGATTCCCCGTCGTGGCGACTCGGTGATGGTCACTCTGTTCGGAGAGCCGATCGTCGTCGTGCGCGAGGAGGACGAGGACGTCCGTGCCTACCGCTGCCTTCGGAGGCCGCGGGGGGCTCCGCAGCCGGTCCGGTGTGTCATCCGATACGACATGATCTTCGTCAATCTCGACCAGCGTGACCACCAGCTGGTCGAACCAAAAACCATCATCGCCACCCCCCGCAGTGCCTGAGCGATTCCCCCGTCGCTCAAAGTCGCTCAGGCACTTCCCCCACACAACGGCGCCATCGTGGACCTGAAACACGATGGCGCCGTTGTGCTGTCCGCGTGCGGCCCCGGCGGCCGGCACAACGCCCCCCGCGTGCGGTCCCGGCGTTCAGCCGCGGCCCAGCGCCCGCTCCACGGCGATCTCGATGACGACCCGGTCCGGATTGGGCGCGGGCGTGCGTTCGTAGCGCTCCGCGTAGCGGCTCACCGCGTCCGCGACCTGCTCCGGCTCCGTGCGTACCGTGGCGCGGCCCTCCAGCGTCGACCACCGGCGCCCCTGCGTCTGGCAGACCGCGACCCGCGCTCCCGCCGCGCCGGCCGCCAGGATGTTGGCGATCTTGGTGCTGTGCTTGTTGGTGATGACCCGGGCGAGCCCCGTCTCCGGGTCGTAGGTCACGCCCACCGGGACGACGTGCGGGCTGCCGTCCGGGCGCAGCGTGGTCAGGGTGCACAGGTGGTGCTCGCGCCAGAACGCGAGAAACTCGGGGCTGGGGTCGTGTACGTCAGGGGCCATGCCGGAAGCGTAGGTCGCCGGGGCCGCGGGATACCCGCGGACACCGGCCGGGCCGGTGCCGTTTCAGGCTTGAGTGGAATAGACTCAACTTTGTGCACGTTCGAAGAAGCAGAGTTGAGTTCCGCGCAAGGAGGAGAGAGCGCACGTGGACGCCGAGCTGACCAACAGGAGCCGGGATGCGATCAACGCCGCCACCAGCCGTGCCGTGGCGGGCGGGCATCCCGATCTGACCCCCGCACATCTGCTGCTCGCGCTGCTCGAAGGCCAGGACAACGAGAACATCACCGACCTGCTGTCGGCCGTCGAGGCGGACCAGGCCGCGGTACGGTCGGGGGCGGAACGGCTGCTGGCCGCGCTGCCCAGCGTGACCGGCTCCACCGTCGCCCCTCCCCAGCCCAACCGCGAGCTGCTCGCCGTCATCGCGGACGCCGCGCGGCAGGCGCGGGAGCTGGGGGACGACTACGTCTCCACGGAGCATCTGCTCATCGGCGTCGCCGCCAAGGGCGGTCAGGCCGGGGAGGTGCTGGAGGCGCGGGGTGCCGGTGCCAAGAGGCTGCTGGACGCGTTCGAGAAGGCAAGGGGAGGGCGCCGGGTGACCACACCCGACCCGGAGGGCCAGTACAAGGCCCTGGAGAAGTTCGGTACCGATTTCACCGCCGCCGCCCGCGAGGGCAGACTCGACCCGGTCATCGGCCGGGACCAGGAGATCCGGCGCGTGGTGCAGGTGCTGTCACGGCGTACGAAGAACAACCCGGTGCTCATCGGTGAGCCCGGCGTCGGCAAGACCGCCGTCGTGGAGGGGCTCGCCCAGCGCATCGTCAAGGGCGATGTGCCCGAGTCGCTCAAGGACAAGCGCCTGGTCTCGCTGGACCTCGGCGCGATGGTCGCCGGCGCCAAGTACCGCGGCGAGTTCGAGGAGCGCCTCAAGACCGTGCTCTCCGAGATCAAGGCGAGCGACGGACAGATCATCACCTTCATCGACGAGCTGCACACCGTCGTGGGCGCGGGCGCCGGCGGGGACTCCGCCATGGACGCCGGCAACATGCTCAAGCCGATGCTGGCCCGCGGCGAGCTGCGCATGGTCGGCGCGACCACGCTGGACGAGTACCGCGAGCGGATCGAGAAGGACGCGGCCCTGGAGCGGCGCTTCCAGCAGGTGCTGGTCGCCGAGCCGAACGTCGAGGACACCATCGCGATCCTGCGCGGGCTGAAGGGCCGCTACGAGGCCCACCACAAGGTGCAGATCGCCGACGCGGCGCTGGTCGCCGCCGCCACCCTCTCCGACCGCTACATCACCTCCCGCTTCCTGCCCGACAAGGCCATCGACCTGGTCGACGAGGCCGCGTCCCGGCTTCGTATGGAGATCGACTCCTCACCCGTGGAGATCGACGAGCTCCAGCGCTCCGTCGACCGCCTCCGGATGGAGGAGCTGGCCCTCAAGAACGAGTCCGACCCGGCCTCCAAGCAGCGGCTGGAGAAGCTGCGCCGCGACCTCGCCGACCGCGAGGAGGAACTGCGCGGCCTCAACGCCCGCTGGGAGAAAGAGAAGCGGGGCCTCAACCGCGTCGGCGAGCTGAAGGAACGGCTGGACGAGCTGCGCGGCCAGGCCGAGCGCGCCCAGCGCGACGGCGACTTCGACACCGCCTCCAAGCTGCTCTACGGAGAGATCCCCGGCCTGGAGCGCGAGCTGGAGGAGGCCGCGGAGGCCGAGCAGGAGGCAGCCAGGGAACCCATCGACAAGCTGGTCAAGGAGGAGGTCGGCCCGGACGACATCGCCGATGTCGTCGGCTCCTGGACGGGGATCCCGGCCGGCCGGCTGCTGGAGGGCGAGACGCAGAAGCTGCTGCGGATGGAGCAGGAGCTGGGCAGGCGGCTGATCGGCCAGAGCGAGGCGGTGCGGGCCGTGTCCGACGCGGTACGCCGTACCCGCGCCGGGATCGCCGACCCCGACCGGCCCACCGGGTCCTTCCTCTTCCTCGGCCCCACCGGCGTCGGCAAGACCGAGCTGGCCAAGGCCCTCGCGGACTTCCTCTTCGACGACGAGCGGGCCATGGTCCGCATCGACATGAGCGAGTACGGCGAGAAGCACTCCGTGGCGCGGCTCGTCGGTGCCCCTCCCGGCTATGTCGGCTACGAGGAGGGCGGCCAGCTCACGGAGGCCGTCCGGCGCCGCCCGTACAGCGTGGTGCTGCTGGACGAGGTGGAGAAGGCCCATCCCGAGGTCTTCGACATCCTGCTCCAGGTCCTCGACGACGGGCGCCTCACCGACGGCCAGGGCCGGACGGTGGACTTCCGCAACACCATCCTGGTGCTCACCTCCAACCTCGGCAGCCAGTACCTGGTGGAACCGCTGACGAGCGAGGAGGAGAAGAAGCAGCAGGTCCTGGAGGTCGTACGGGCCTCGTTCAAGCCGGAGTTCCTCAACCGGCTGGACGACCTGGTGGTCTTCTCCGCGCTGTCGAGGACCGAGCTGGCGCACATCGCCAGGCTCCAGATCGACCGGCTCGCCAAGCGGCTGGCCGAGCGCCGGCTCACGCTGGACGTCACTCCGGCCGCGCTGGAGTGGCTGGCCGACGAGGGCAACGACCCGGCCTACGGCGCGCGCCCGCTGCGCCGCCTCGTCCAGACCGCGATCGGGGACCAGCTCGCCAAGGAGATCCTGGCGGGCGAGGTCACGGACGGGGACACCGTCCGGGTGGACCGGTTCGAGAACGGACTGATCGTCGGCGCGGCGAGCGGCAAGACGCTGTAGCGCGGCGCCCTCCCCGGAGGCCCGTCACCTTCCCGGGTGGCGGGCCCTCCCGTATGGCGTACCGGGCCGGGCGCCGCCCGCCGATCGTGTCAGCTCGCAGCGGATCGGGGCGGGCCGGGCTTGCCATGCCCCGGCTGCCATGGGGGAGGATGGCAGGAACCGTACGAAGGGAAATACACGGTGAGCATCGACCCGTCCTCGATTCCGAATTTCGGGGGCCAGCCCCAACCGCAGGGTGCAGGACCGGCGGGCCCCGTCGTCCCCGACCAGGATCTGGTCAAGCAGCTCCTCGAACAGATGGAACTGAAGTACGTCGTCGACGACGAGGGTGACCTCGCGGCGCCGTGGGAGGAATTCCGTACGTACTTCATGTTCCGCGGCGACGAGGACCAGCAGGTCTTCTCGGTACGGACGTTCTACGACCGGCCGCACCCCATCACGGACAAGTCCAAGATCCTCGACGCGATCGACGACTGGAACCGCCGGACGCTCTGGCCCAAGGTCTACACGCACATCCACGAGGAGGGCGACGGCCCCCCCACCGTCCGTCTGATCGGCGAGGCGCAGATGCTGATCGGCATGGGCGTCAGCCTGGAGCACTTCGTGTCGTCGACGGTGAGCTGGGTGCGCGCGTCGATCGAGTTCGACAAGTGGCTCGTGGAGCAGCTCGACCTGGAGACGGCGGAGGAGAAGCCGGACGACGGACTCTGAGCCCGCCCGCCCGGGCTGCCGGGGCGCCCACGGCGCCCGCGGCGACGGCCCCAGCCGGACGAGAGCCCGGCCGGGCCGTGATCAGCGCGGTGAGGGCGCGGGCGGGCGGGGCCGTAGGTGGAGTGGCGGGCGGGGGCGGGCCCCGTGGGCGGGGGACCACGACCGGGGGCGC
>NZ_JBEYIF010000009.1:0-292272 GCF_040635655.1 Streptomyces sp. NPDC006923 | reverse complement strand
CGCACTCTCTTATTCCTTTATTTTTTACTGTTTTCTTTGGGTTTTTTTTACCGATATGCACCCCCGCCGCCCCGGGGGGGGGGGGGCGGCCCGCCCGCCCGCGGCGACGGCCCCAGCCGGACGAGAGCCCGGCCGGGCCGTGATCAGCGCGATCACGGCCCGGCCGGGCTCTGCCGTAGGTGCTGTGCCGGGCGGGGGCGGGCCCCGTAGCGATCGGAACACAGCCTGAGGCGCCGGAGGCGGGGGCGTCTTCGACGAGGACGGTCTCGCGTGTGCAGAGGTTCACGCGCTCATTCGGTCACAGGGGCAAGTCGTCGGGCAGGAGGCGGAAGGACTTGTGGCGGCCGAGCGGGCGCACGGCGCGGAAGTCGCGGCGGTCGAGAGTGAGGATGGCGTCCGTGTCGTACTCAGCGGCAAGGGCGACGTTCACGGCGTTCGCGAGGCCGAGGTTGAGCGCGGCATACCGGGCTCGCAGGGTTTGTGCGGCTGAGAGGTGGGCCTCGGTGATTTCCGGCACGACGATCCGACCGGCCCGCATCCACCGGCTGATGTCGTCGATCGCGCTGACCGCCGCCTCCCGTCCCAGCTCGCGGGTCGCGACGTGGTCGATCTCGGCGAGCAGCAGCGGGGACATCACGAGGAGACCGGCGGCCATGATCGCCTCGTTGGCTCCTTGCCGCTCCGGGTGTCTGGAGTCGAGCGCGGCCAGCAGCCCCGAAGTGTCGGCGACAACGATGATCACGCGGTGGCCCCGGAGCCGCCCTCGCGCCGGACGGCGTCGGCCACAGCGTCCCGGACGTCCTCCTGGGAAGGAGTGCGCCCCGGGCCTTCGAAGGTTCGGGAGAAAAGCGGTTCGTCCCAGACGCGGTTCGCCATGGCCGCGAGATGGATCCCCTGCCGGATGATCTCGGCCTCGCTGATACCGCGGCGAGCGGCGGCTTCCTTGATGATGGCGAGATCTTCCGGATCGGCATAGACGTTCGTTCGCTTCATGGACATGTACCAAAAGCAGTCCATGTACCACTGGTGGGGCATGCGTGGGCGCCTCTGCGCGGCATCCGAAAGACATCGCGTGAGCTGCGGGACGTTGTTGGACCGGGTCCGTGAGCATGCCCCGCCCCCCCCGCAACCCGGCGGACGTTCTTGTGGGCGCCCCGTCAGACCGCCAACCGCTTGAGGCGGGTCACCGCCTCTTCCAGCACACTCTCCCGCTTGCAGAAGGCGAAGCGGACCTGGGTTCGGCCGGCGTCGGGGTCGTCGTAGAAGACGGAGTTGGGGACCGCGACGACGCCGCTGCGTTCGGGGAGGGCGCGGCAGAAGGTGAGGGCGTCCTTCTCGCCGAGGTCGGCGATGTCCGTCGTGATGAAGTACGTGCCCTGGGGACGGTAGACCCTGAAGCCGGCGGTAGCGAGGCCGTCGGCCAGCAGGTCTCGCTTGGCCAGGAGATCGTCGCGGAAGGCGGCGAAATAGCTGTCCGGCAGCCGCAGCGCCTCGGCGGCGGCGTACTGGAAGGGCCCGGAGGCGACATAAGTGAGGAACTGCTTGGTGGTGCGCACGGCAGCGACCAGCTCCGGCGAACCGGTGACCCAGCCCACCTTCCAGCCGGTGAACGAAAAGGTCTTGCCGGCTGAGGAAATTGAGACGGTGCGTTCGCGCATGCCGGGGAACGAGACGAGCGGGATGTGCTCGGCGTCGTCGTAGACGAGGTGTTCGTAGACCTCGTCGGTGACGACCAGGAGGTCGCGTTCGACGGCCAGCTCGGCGATGGCGGCCAGTTCGTCGCGGGTCAGGACCATGCCGGTCGGGTTGTGCGGTGAGTTCAGCAGGAGGAGGCGGGTGTGGGGGGTCACCGCCGCGCGCAGGGCGTCGAGGTCGGGGCGGAACGAAGGGGCGCGCAGGGTGAGCGGTACGCGCTTCGCACCGGCCATCGCGATGCAGGCGGCGTAGGAGTCGTAGAAGGGCTCGAAGGCGATGACTTCGTCGCCCGGTTCCAGCAGGGCCAGCAGGGCGGCGGCGATCGCCTCGGTGGCTCCGGCGGTGACCAGGATCTCCGTCTCCGGGTCGTAGGAGAGGCCGTAGAAGCGTCGCTGGTGTTCCGCGACGGCGGTCCGCAGCTCCGGGATGCCGGGGCCGGGCGGGTACTGGTTGCCCTTGCCCTCGCGGATGGCCCGTACGGCCGCTTCGGCGATCTCGGCGGGGCCGTCGGTGTCGGGAAAGCCCTGGCCGAGGTTGATGGCACCGGTGGCGGTGGCGAGGGCCGACATCTCCGCGAAGATCGTCGTGCCCAGTCCGTCCAGCCCGCGGTTCAGCAACGGCCTGCCGCTCATGTGCGCACCATCTTTCCTCACCCGAATTCCGGCGGTACGACCTGAAGCGTAGTGCCGTCCCCGCCGGCCTGCGGGCGACCGGCCGACGAGGCGAGCTGGACGGGCGCGGGCGGAAGACGCGGCCCGGCCGGCCTTCCGCCCGGGAAGGAGCAGGTCGTGCGGATGGCCGAGATTGATCGCTCGGATGCGTACGGCCGGAGCCGCTGTCTCCGCGGTGATCGTGGTTCCGCCCGGCCCCTCCCGCGACTCCCCAGGGTGCGAGCTGCGGTGTTCCGTACGCGTGTCATGGCGGCCGTCCCGGGTGGAACCTCTGGAGTTGCTCAAGTCGTCTTTGGCTTCAGCAGGGCGAGGGGACATCCCCGTCACGGAGGAAGCCGGTCGGATGCGAGGCCGGTCACGCGAAGGCGCGGACGCCTCGCTTCGGGGGAACTGAGGGACGGTGGGGACGATGGTGATTCTGGGACTGGCGGTCGTACTGGGCGTGGTGGTGCTCATCGGGTTCGTGGTGCGGCTGAGCACCAAGGACGGCGCGCGCGCCCGTACGGCATCGCTGAAGAAGAAGGGTGCGAAGCGGCGCAACCGGGGGAGCTGGTGGGCCGGTGGCGCCGGCGGCGCCGGCGCGTCCGGCGGGAGCAACTACACCTGCGGTGACGGGCATTCGTCCTGTGCCGTCAACAGCTCGTCCTGCGGGGGCGGTTCCTCCAGCGGGGGCGGCTCGTCGTGCGGCGGAGGCGGTGGATGCGGCGGCGGTAGCTGACGGCTGGTCCGCGAGCTGGTCCGCGAGGGGCAGAGGGTGCCCGGTGGGGATGAACTCCCGCCGGGCACAGCCATGTTGGCTTTCTCCTCCGTTTTCTGTTGAACAGATGAACCGAAGAGCGCTCGCGGGGATGGAAACCCAGCCAAGTTGGGTAAAATCGCTGTGAGCGTCCGGTAGTTCATGATTCCCTCGCTGTTGAGAGCTTCCAGCCCTCGGACCTCAATGGGAACCGAGCAGGCGACCTCCCCCACAAGCGCCCTCATTCACGGTCCGGGAGATTCCCGGTCCATCAGTCAAGCGTGTTTGCGGAGCCGACCCATGCTCACAACCCTCCATACCGCCTATTCCGACACCCGCGCCGCCGATCTCGCGTGGGCGCTGGGCCGGGAGCCGCTCCCCGCCCTCGCCGTCCTCGACCTCGACCTCGCGGGCGCGAGCCTTCAACTGAGACTGCTCGGCGCGTCCCACCAGGTCCTTCTGGAGGAGGACCGCGGTACTTGCTCCGAGACGGTCGCCTGTATCCCCGGCAGCAGTACGCCGCTGCCGCTCGGTGTCTCCAAACGCATCGGGGACTGGGAGTACGAATTCGCCGCGCGCGTCGAGAACCTCTCGCGCGGCTCGTTCGCCGGGCGCGCCCAGGAACTGCTCGCGCTGGTCGCGGACCATCCGAACGGCCTGGCGGGCACCTTTCCCGGCTCCCCGTACGCCTTCACCGCGATGCTCGCGCAGTCCGACGGCGGCCAGGTGCGCTGGCGTACCTGGCACGCGTATCCACAGGAGGGCCGGCTCGTGGTGACCCGGACGCGGGTCGGAGTCCGTATGCCCGCGGTGCTGTAGTCGCCCGTGGTCACGGGCGAGGAGCCCCGCCCGGCGCTGCTGCTCAACCCGTACCAGTTACACCCGTGTGGGTGACAAGCTGCTCCGGCGCGGCGACGTAGCGTGGCCGTCATGATCGAGCAGCACGTGTCCACGCCGCCCCAGGGCGAGACGCGACTGCCCGTGCGCCCGGACGCGGGGCGTTTCCTGATCCTCGCGGTGGTCTTCGTCTGCGCCGCCTGCGGGCTGGTGTACGAGCTGGAGCTGGTCGCGCTGGCCTCGTATCTGATCGGGGACTCCGTCACCCAGGCGTCCGTCGTCCTCTCGGTGATGGTCTTCGCGATGGGGCTCGGCTCGCTGCTCGCCAAGCGGCTGCGCTGCCGGGCCGCGGTCGGGTTCGGGCTGCTGGAGGCGGCGCTGGCGCTGCTGGGCGGCTCCTCCGCGCTGGTGCTGTACGCGAGCTTCGCGTGGCTGGGCGAGTCCCGGTACGCCCTGGTCGGCTTCTCGCTGGGCATCGGCGTCCTCATCGGCGCCGAGATCCCGCTGCTGATGACGCTGATCCAGCGGGTCTCCCGGCAGGACGCGGGCGGGACCGTCGCCGATCTGTTCGCCGCCGACTACGTGGGCGCGCTCGTCGGCGGTCTCGCCTTCCCGTTCCTGCTGCTGCCGTGGCTCGGACAGCTCACGGGGGCGCTGCTGACCGGCGCGGTCAACGCGGTGGCGGGCGCGGTGCTGGTGCTGTGGGTCTTCGGCCGCGATCTGACACCGTCCGCGCGCCGGCTGCTGGTGACCGTCAATGTCGTCGTACTGGCCCTGCTGGCCACCGCGGCGGTCCGGGTGGACGACTTCGAGCGGGCGGCGCGGCACGCGGTGTACGGGGAGCGCGTGCGGGTCGCCGTCCACACGGAGGTCCAGGAGGTCGTGCTCACCGGCGGCCGGGCCGGGCCGCCGGATCTCTATCTGGACGGACGGCTGCGGGTCAGCGGACGCGACGAGTACCGCTACCACGAGGCGCTGGTCCATCCGGCGATGCGCGGACCGCACCGGCGGGTGCTGATTCTGGGTGGGGGCGACGGGCTGGCCGCGCGTGAGGTCCTGCGGTACGGGGGCGTCCGCTCGGTCACCGTGGTCGAACTCGACCCGGGGGTGGTCCGGCTGGCCCGTACGGACCCGGCGCTGTCGGCGCTGAACGGCCACGCGTACCGCGATCCCCGGGTGCGGGCGGTGTACGCGGACGCGTTCACCTGGCTGCGGGAGGAGCGCCACCAGACGTATGACGTCGTCATCTCGGATCTGCCGAACCCGGGGATCACGCCCAGCATGAAGCTGTACTCCGAGGAGTTCTACGGCCTCGCCGCGCGGGTCCTCGCGGGCGGCGGGCGGCTGGCCGTGCACGCGGGATCGCCCTCCGCCCAGCCGCGCGTGTACTGGACGGTCGACGCGACCCTGCACGCGGCCGGGTTCAGCACCAGTCCGTACCGCGCGACGGGACGGCCGTCCCGTTTCGCCGCGGGACCCGACCGGGTGAAGGACGGCAGACCGGCCGCGAGCGACTGGGGATTCGTGCTGGCGGAGCTGGGGGCCCCGCCCGGGCTCGGCCTCGCGGCGGACGCGCCTCCGTTGCGCTCCCTCGCAGGGTCCGCGCTGGCGGCGGGCGCGCGGGGCGCGGAGCGGACACGGGTGCCGGGGCTGCGGCCGTCGACTCTGGTGCATCCCCGGTACGCCTACTGACGCGGGTACGTCCGAGGGGTCCTGGGCCGATCATCTGTGCCGGTTTCGCGCAGGGAGGCGCCCCGGCGGCCCGGTCTGAGTAGGCTCGGCTTCCATGGAGCATGAGGTGTTCGTTCCGGTTTCGGCAGAGACTCTCCGGCAGGCGCTGCGGGACCCCGCCCGGGTCGCCCGCTGCGTCCCGGGCCTCCAACAGGACGCGGAGGAGACGGCGGGCCCGCTCTCCGGCCGCCTCAGAATCCGTATCGGCGGCCATACGATCACCTACCGGGGCGCCCTGGCGCTCACCGAACAGGACGGTGTCTTCACCGCGGAGGGCGAGGGCACGGAGATCCGCGGCACGGGCTCCGTCAAGCTGACGCTCACGGTGCGGCTGACGGAGACGGCGGACGGCACGACGCTCGTGTTCAGGGGCGGGGCGCGGGCGGAGGGCCGTCTGACGGAACTCCCCGCCCAGACGGTGAAGGCCGCCGCGCACCGCCTGGTGGACCGCTTCGTGGCGCGCCTGAGCGACGAGGCCGCCGGGCCGGAGCCCTCGGCGGAGCCGGGGCTGCCGTCGTCCGCGGACACCGCCGCCGACCCGCTGCCGGACATCCCCCAGGACGGGGTCACCGCCGAGCCTCCGGCGGACGCGGCCGTCCGGGTGGAGGGTGCGGCCCCCGGCGCTGCGGACGCCGGTGAACGCGCCGCCGGTGAACGCGGCGCGTCAGGTGATCCCGACGAGCCAGGCGATCCCGAAGCCTCCGACGAGCCCGGTGATCCCGAAGATCCCGCCGAGCCCGACGCCTCGGACGAGCACGACGAGTCCCTCTTCGATGCCGGCATGCCGCCGTCTCCGCTCGACGGCGAGACCGCCTCGGGGGAGGGCGATTTCCTCATCCCCGACGAGCCGCCCGCCGAGGCCGCGCATGCCCGGCGCACCATGATCGGCCGCAGTGCCGAAGAGGTCGACCACGCGCCGCCGCGTGGACGGTACGCGCCGGTGCCGCCGCCCGAGGCGGCCGGCGCGGGGATCACACTCCGCTGGGTCGCCCCCGCCGCCGCGCTCGCACTCGCCTCCGCGGTGGTGGTCGGGCGCGCACTGCGGCGCCGCAAGTAGTGTCGGAGGCGTGAGTAGCAGCGAAGAGAGCATCCGACTTGCGGCGGGCGACGCCGAGTTGACCATCAGCCCGGCGAACGGCTGCAGGATCAGCAGTCTGCGGGTCGCCGGGACCGAACTGTTGCGCCAAGGGGAGCGGTACGGCTGTTTCCCCATGGTGCCCTGGTGCGGGCGGATCGAGCACGGGCAGTTCCGGAACGGCGGAGTGGTCCGGCAGATGCCGCTCAACTCCCCACCGCACGCGATCCATGGCACCGGCCGGGACACGGCCTGGGACACCGCGCGCGCCGGAGAGCGCGAGGCGGTCTTCACCTACGACCTCGCCGAACCCTGGCCGTACAGCGGCCGGGTCACCCAGTCCTTCGAGCTGACCGAGGACTCGCTGAGCCTCGCGCTGGCGGTGGAGACGTACGACACTTCGTTTCCCGCGCAGGCCGGCTGGCACCCCTGGTTCCTGCGCGATCCCGCCGGCGCCGGCGAGAACGGCGGCGCCCGGATCGACTTCACCCCGGCGTGGCAGGAGGAGCGGGGCGAGGACCATCTGCCCACCGGCCGCCGTATCCCGCCGCTCCCCGGTCCCTGGGACGACTGCTTCGGCATGCCGGACGGCGTTGATGTCACCCTCACCTGGCCCGGCCTGCTGGAGCTCAAGGTCGCCAGCCGTGCCGAGTGGGTCGTGGTCTACGACGAGCAGGCCGAGGCGGTCTGTGTGGAGCCGCAGTCCGGTCCGCCGAACGGGCTCAACACCCTGCCGGAGCTGGTCACCCCGCTGGAGCCGCTGGAGATCGCGGCGACCTGGAGCTGGCGCCGGCTCCAGGACTGAGAGGACCGGAGGAGCGTGGTCCGGCCGGGGTGCGGGCTCCTCCAAAAACCCGTCCGACCGGGCAGGGCCTAAGCTCAGGGCCATGAGTGATGTACGGGCTGAGCTGCTCCAACTGATCAAGGACAAGGCCGTGGTGCACGGCAGAGTGACCCTCTCCTCGGGGCTGGAGGCCGACTGGTACATCGACCTGCGCCGGATCACACTGGACGGTCATGCCGCGCCGCTGGTCGGTCAGGTCATGCTCGATGCCACCGCCGAGCTGGACTACGACTGCGTGGGCGGGCTGACCCTGGGCGCCGACCCGGTGGCGACGTCGATGCTGCACGCCTCCGCCGCGCGCGGGCAGCGGCTCGACGCGTTTGTCGTACGGAAGGCGCAGAAGGCGCACGGCATGCAGCGCCGCATCGAGGGCACGGAGGTCAAGGGCCGCCGCTGTCTGGTGGTCGAGGACACCTCGACCACCGGTGGTTCGCCGCTGACCGCCGTCGAGGCGGTCCGCGAGGCGGGCGGCGAGGTCGTCGCCGTCGCGGTCGTCGTGGAGCGGGGCGCCGCGCCGGCCATCGCGGAGGCCGGGCTGCCGTACATCAATGTCTACTCGCTGGACGAGCTCGGCCTCGGCTGATCCTTTCCGCCTCCTGACCGGGCCTGACCTGCACTTCCGACGCGGGCTGGACTGTTTCACGTGAAACAGTCCAGCCCGCGTCGCCGTAGAGGCGGTGCTCCAGGTGGACCCCGTACAAGAGTCTGGAAAGATGGGGCTGACGATGACGTCGCCCCCAGGTCAGGGACAAGCACCTCACACCCGCACATCACAAGGAGCGGCCCGATGCCCATCGCAACCCCCGAGGTCTACGCCGAGATGCTCGACCGGGCGAAGGCAGGCAAGTTCGCCTACCCGGCCATCAATGTGACCTCGTCCCAGACCCTGCACGCGGCGCTGCGCGGCTTCGCGGAGGCCGAGAGCGACGGCATCATCCAGATGTCCACCGGTGGTGCCGAATTTCTCGGCGGTCAGTACAACAAGGACATGGTGACCGGCGCCGTCGCGCTCGCCGAGTTCGCCCATGTCGTCGCCGCCAAGTACGACATCACCGTCGCGCTGCACACCGACCACTGTCCCAAGGACAAGCTGGACGGCTATGTGCGTCCGCTGCTCGACATCTCCGCCGAGCGCGTCAAGGCCGGCCGTAACCCGCTCTTCCAGTCGCATATGTGGGACGGCTCCGCCGAGACCCTCGCGGACAACCTGGCCATCGCCGAGGAGCTGCTCGCCAAGGCCGCCGCCGCCAAGATCATTCTTGAGGTCGAGATCACTCCGACCGGTGGCGAGGAGGACGGCGTCACCCACGAGATCAACGACGAGCTGTACACCACCGTCGACGACGCGCTGCGTACCGCCGAGGCCCTCGGCCTGGGCGAGCGGGGCCGCTACCTGCTGGCCGCGTCCTTCGGCAATGTCCACGGCGTCTACAAGCCGGGCAATGTCGTGCTCCGCCCGGAGCTGCTCAAGGACCTCCAGGAGGGTGTCAGCGCCAAGTACGGCAAGCCCGCCGGCAGCCAGCCCTTCGACTTCGTCTTCCACGGCGGCTCCGGCTCCACGGCCGAGGAGATCGCCACCGCGCTGGAGAACGGCGTCGTGAAGATGAACCTCGACACCGACACCCAGTACGCCTTCACGCGGCCCGTGGTCGACCACATGCTGCGCAACTACGACGGGGTGCTGAAGGTCGACGGCGAGGTCGGCTCCAAGAAGGCGTATGACCCGCGTACCTGGGGCAAGGTGGCGGAGGCCGGCATGGCCGGGCGTGTCACCGAGGCGTGCGCCGCGCTGCGCTCGACGGGCACCAAGCTCAAGTAGGCCCACGTAAGACGTTCCGTACGTCGGGCCCGGCATCCCGGACGATGCCGGGCCCGCGCTGTGCCCGGAGGGGAATCACCATGGGCTACGACTTCGACACCGCCATCGACCGCACGGGCACCTGGTGCGTGCAGTGGGACGGCGTCTCGGACCGCTTCGGCGTCGACGGGCTGCTCCCCTTCACCATCTCGGACATGGACTTCGCCTCGCCGCCCGAGGTGCTCGACGCCCTTCAGCGGCGCCTCGCCCATGGGGTGCTCGGGTACAGCGACTGGCGCAATGACGAGTTCCTGTCCGCGATCCGCCACTGGTTCGCGACGCGGTACGCCACGGACATCGACACCGACCGGGTGGTGTACGCGCCGTCCGTGCTCAACCAGCTCTCGCAACTGCTCCGGATGTGGACCGAGCCCGGGGACGGCATCGTTGTCCACACCCCCACCTATGACGGCTTCCTCAAGGCGATATCCGGTCTGGGCCGGGAACTGCGCGGCGCCCCGGTCGGCGACACCGCCGCCCTGGAGCGACAGCTCGCCCGGCCCGGCAGCAAGGTGCTGCTGCTCTGCTCGCCGCACAACCCCACCGGCAGGGTGTGGACCGAGGCCGAGCTGACGGAGTTCGCCCGGCTGGCCAGGACCTACGGCGTCGCCGTCATCAGTGACGAGATCCACGCCGACTTCGTCCACGCCGAGTCCGTACCCGACGGCTACCGGCACCTGCCCTGGACGCGGTTCGGCACCGGCCGCTGGGCCCTCATCACCTCCGGCTCCAAGGCATTCAACTTTCCCGCGCTGAGCGGCTCGTACGGAATCATCGGCGACCCCGGGGACCACGCGGCCTTTCTGCGGCGGATGGAGACGGCGGAGGGTCTCGCCTCGCCCGCCGTCCTGACGCTGACCGCCCATGTCGCCGCGTACCGCGAGGGCGGCCCCTGGCTGGACGCGCTCACGGCGTATGTGGCGGGAAACCTGCGGATGGTCGCCGACCGGCTGAACTCGGCCTTTCCGGCGCTGGGGTGGCGGCCGCCGGAGGCCGGCTATCTGGCCTGGATCGACCTCCGGCCGCTCGGTGTCGACGACGAGGCGCTCCAGCGCGAGCTGATCGAGCGTGAGAAAGTCGCGATCATGCCGGGTACCACCTACGGCGGCGCGGGCTTTGTGCGGCTCAACGTGGGCTGTCCCAGGGCGAAGGCGGAACAGGGCACCGACGCCCTGATCCGTGCCCTCGGCCGGCTAGCGTCCTAGTCCCCGGCCAGGGATGATCCGGATATGGACATCCGACTGTCCTCGGCCAGGGGCCGGTGGGTCATTCTGACGACGGTGCTCGGCTCCAGCATGGCCATGCTGGACTCCACCGTCGTCAATGTCGCCCTGCCTCATATCGGGGACAGTCTCAACGCGGATCTGGCGGACCTTCAGTGGACCGTCAACGCCTATATGCTCACGCTCGCCGGGCTGATCCTGCTCGGCGGTTCGCTCGGTGACCGGTACGGACGGCGGAGTGTTTTCGTCCTCGGTGTGGTGTGGTTCGCGATCGGCTCCCTGGTGTGCGGGATCGCGCCCAATGTCGAAGTGCTGATCATCGCGCGGGCGTTCCAGGGTGTGGGCGGTGCGCTGCTGGTGCCGGGATCGCTCGCGATCATCCAGGCGACCTTCCATCCCGACGACCGCGCGCGGGCCGTCGGGCTCTGGTCGGGCTTCGGCGGGGTCGGCGCGGCCATCGGGCCGTTCGTCGGCGGCTGGCTGGTGGACGGGGCCGGCTGGCGCTGGGTGTTCTTCCTCAATGTGCCGCTGGCCGCGATCTGTGTGCCGGTGGCGCTGCGGCATGTGCCGGAGTCGAAGGACCCGGCGGAGCACGGCCGGTTCGATGTGCTGGGCGCGGTGCTCGCGGCGGCGGCGCTGGCGCTGGTGACCTACGCGCTGATCGCCGAGGCGCTCTGGGAGGGCGTCGCGGGTGTGCTGGTCGCCGTGGTCTTCGTCCTGGTCGAACGGCGGCGGCCCGACCCGATGCTGCCGCCGTCGATCTTCGCGTCCCGGCAGTTCAGCTCGGTGAACCTGGTGACGCTGTGCGTGTACGCGGCGATCGGCGGATTCTTCTTCCTCATTCCGCTCCAGCTTCAGGTCGTCGTGGGTTATTCGGCGCTGGGAGCGGGCGCGGCCCTGCTGCCCACCACCATCCTGTCGCTGCTGCTCTCGGCGCGGTCGGGAGCGCTGGGACAGACGATCGGTCCCCGTATCCCGCTCACGGTGGGGCCGCTGCTGTGCGCGGGCGGACTGCTGCTGATGCTGCGGGTGGGCCGGGGCTCCTCCTATCTGGCGGATGTGCTGCCCGCGCTGCTGCTGATGGGGCTGGGTCTGGTGACCCTGGTCGCACCGCTGACCGCGACGGTCCTCGGCTCGGTGGACACCGCCAGGGCCGGACTGGCCAGCGGCGTCAACAACGCGGTGGCCCGCGCCGCCGGTCTGCTCGCGGTGGCCGCGCTGCCGCTGCTGGCGGGCATGGGCCAGGAGGCGTACCGCTCGCCGACGCAGTTCGACGCGGCGTTCCACCGCGCGATGCCGATGGTCGCGGGAGTGATGGTGCTGGGCGCGGTGATCGCCTTCTGGCTGGTCCGCAAGCCCCGGGAGCCGGCCGAACTGCCCGAGTGCAGGGTCAACTGCGCCCTGACGGCGCCGCCGCTGGAACCGTTGAAAGCGGAAGGACCCGGGGACCGCCCGGCGCCCCAGCCGTAGGGCCCGGCCGCCCCGGCCGCCGGCGCGAGGCCCGGGAGCGGGCAGGGCAGACTGTACGTATGTCCATCCATGAAAACCTTCTCGGGGGACCGCCCCCCACACATCTGCCCGACGATCCCGAGCCGCGTGAGCTGCTCGCGAACGGGACGGCGCCCGCCGATGTCGCGGCGAAGTATCCGACCTCCTCTCTGGCCTGGGCGCAGCTCGCCGACGTCGCGTTTGAGAACGGCCGGGTCGTCGAGTCGTACGCGTACGCCAGGACCGGTTACCACCGCGGGCTCGACGCGCTGCGGCGCAGCGGGTGGAAGGGGCACGGCCCGGTGCCGTGGGAGCACGAGCCGAACCGCGGTTTCCTGCGCGCTCTGCACGCGCTCGCCCGCGCCGCGCAGGCCATCGGTGAGCAGGGCGAGTACGAGCGCTGCTCGACGTTCCTGCGCGACTCGTCGCCGCTCGCGGCGGACACCCTCGGCTGAGCAGCCCGTTTGATCAAAGGTCCCGTCGTGGAACCTTTCGGAGGCCCCGCCCATCTCCCAGGGCGCGGGCCTTCGGTCTGTACGATCGCAGGCGCGGCGGAACCACCAGTCGCACCCGGCGCGAGGCCCCCCACTCACCTCATCCCCAGGGCCGGTCTCACAGGGAGAAGTCAGTCATGGTCAAGCGTGCCGTCGCCCGCCGGGGCCGCCGTCGCGGACATTCACGCGGTAGCGGAAGCAATCGCCGTCGTTCCCTCACCCATATAACCCTGGCGGGACTCGGCCTGGCCGCCGTGCTCGTCGGCGGTGGCGCCGCGCTCGCCTCCTGGCAGGGAGACGGGCACCGGCCGGACCCGTCCGGGGCCGGTGAGGTCGCGGAGGTCCTGGTCTCGCCCCGGCCCGCCCCCACCGCGTCGGTCCCGCCGAAGCAGCCGCCCTCGCCGTCCGCGCGCGCCGGCGCGTCCAAGAAGCCCGCGGCGAGCCCCTCCGTCTCGCCGAAGCCGCCCACGGTGCCCGCCTCGGGGCCCGGCACCTTCACCACGGCCCGGACGCACGGCGACCGGGTCGGCTCGGGGCCGCTGCGCCGCTACCGGGTGCAGGTCGAGGACGGGGTCGACATATCCGCCTCGGAGGCCGCCGCCGAGATACAGGAGATCCTGGCCCACCCGCGGAGCTGGGCCGCGCACGGCCGGGGGTCCTTCCAGCTCGTCTCGAAGAACGCCGACTTCGTCATCCGGATAGCCACCCCGGCCACCGCCGACCGGCTCTGCCTCGCCCAGGGGCTCGATACCCACGGCGAGCTGAACTGCGAGACCGTCGACGGGGTCGTGGTCAATCTGCGCCGCTGGATGCTGGGATCGCCGATGTTCGGCGGGCCGGCCGCCGACTACCGGCACCTCATCATCAACCATGAGGTCGGGCATGAGATCGGCATCCGCCAGCACCTGGGCTGCTCCGGTCCCGGCCATCTCGCGCCGGTGATGATGCAGCAGATCAAGGGCCTCGACGGCTGCCGGGCCAATGCCTGGCCCTACGACGAGAACGGGACATACATCACCGGTCCGAAGCTCTGAGATCCGTCCGCCGGCGGAGTGCGGCCGGGTGGCGGAGCGCCGACGGGCGGCGGAGCCGGGTGTCCGCGGCCCGATTATGATGCCCGCAGGGGACCGGAGCTCCGTAACGGCAAGGAAGGGGCGGACCGCTACCCGGTAGCGATGTCGAGGAGACAGAAATGTCGCAGCACCCCGATGCCCCCGGAGCCGGTTCGGACGCCCCGAATCTCGACTTCGCCGGCACCACCCCCTACGAGGACTACGTCCAGGCGGACGTCCTCACCCATTTGCAGCACCTTCGCTCGGACGACCCCGGTGAGATGGTCTTTCTCGTCACCACCCAGGTCATGGAGCTGTGGTTCACCGTCATCGTGCACGAGTGGGAGACGGCCTCCCGCGCGCTGCGCGAGGACCGCCCCGCCGTCGCGGTCGACGCGCTCAAGCGGTCCGTACGCGAGCTGGAGGCGCTCAACGCCTCCTGGAAGCCGCTCGGCCAGCTCACTCCCGCGCAGTTCAACTCGTACCGCGGCGCGCTCGGTGAGGGCTCCGGCTTCCAGTCGGCGATGTACCGGCGGTTGGAGTTCCTGCTCGGTGACAAGTCCGCGTCCATGCTGGTCCCGCACCGGGGCGCGCCGCGTGTCCACGCCGAGCTGGAGAAGGCGCTCCAGGAACCGAGCCTGTACGACGAGGTGCTGCGGTTCCTCGCCCGGCGCGGGCTGCCGGTCCCGGCGGAGGTGCTCGGCCGGGACCTCTCGCAGCGGTACGAGCCGTCGCCCGTGATCGAGGAGATCTGGGCCGGGATCTACGGCGAGCCGGACCGGCACACCGAGCTGGTCCGGCTCGGTGAGGCGCTGACGGACGTCGGCGAGCTGGTGTGGCGCTGGCGCAACGACCACCTGGTGGCGACCCGGCGGGCGATGGGCTCCAAGACCGGTACGGGCGGCTCCGCGGGCGTGGCCTGGCTGGAGAAACGGGCGACCAAGAGCGTCTTCCCCGAGCTGTGGACGGCGCGCAGCCATGTCTGAGTCCCTCTCCACCGAAGCAGCCATGTCTGAGTCCCTCGCCACCGAAGAGCCGCAGGCCGGGCCGGTGTCCGTGCCGGTGAACGGCCCCGGGCAGCAGTCCCCGTCCCTCGCCGGTCGCGCCGCGGCGCTGGACGCCGAGGACGAGCTGGCCGGCCTGCGCGAGCTGTTCACGCTCGACGACAACACCGTCTATCTCGACGGCAACTCGCTGGGCGCGCTGCCCCGCCATGTGCCCGAGCGCCTTCAGGACGTCATCACCAGGCAGTGGGGCGAGCTGCGCATCCGCTCCTGGACCGAGGGCGGCTGGTGGACCGCGCCGGAGCGCATCGGCGACCGGATCGCGCCGCTGGTCGGCGCGGGACCCGGCCGGATCGTGGTGGGCGACTCCACCAGCGTCAATGTCTTCAAGGCGGTCGTGGCGGCCGTACGCCTCGCGGAGGCCGCCGATCCGGCCAGGGACGAGATCCTGGTGGACGCCACCACCTTCCCCACGGACGGATACATCGCGCGGTCCGCGGCCCGGATGACCGGCAGGCGGATCGTGCCCGTCGACCCGGCGGAGCTTGCCGGGGCGCTCGGCCCGCGGACGGCCGTGGCGCTGGTCAACCATGTCGACTTCCGCACCGGCCGCCTGCACGATCTGCCCGGCCTCACCGCGGCCGCGCACGCGGCCGGGGCGCTGGTCGTCTGGGACCTGTGCCACAGCGCGGGCGCCCTGCCGGTCGGGCTGGACGAGCACGGCGTGGACCTGGCGGTCGGCTGTACGTACAAGTACCTGAACGGCGGGCCCGGTTCGCCCGCCTTCCTCTATGTCGCCGGGCGCCACCAGGCCGCCTTCGACTCCCCGCTGCCGGGCTGGAACTCGCACACCGATCCGTTCGCGATGGCCCAGGACTTCGCGGCGGCGGACGGCGCGGTCCGGGGCCGGGTCGGCACCCCGGACATCCTCTCCATGCTGGCGCTGGAGGCGGCCCTCGACGTCTGGGAGGGAGTACGCGTGGAGGCGGTGCGGGCGAAGAGCCTGGCGCTCACGGACTTCTTCCTGGAGTGCGTGGCGGCGTACGCCCCGGCCGGGCGGGTCAGCTCGATGACGCCCGCCGCCCATGCCGAACGCGGCAGCCAGGTCGCCCTGCGCTGCGCCGAGGCACCGGCGGTCATGGCGGAACTGATCTCCCGCGGCGTGATCGGCGACCTTCGCAGGCCGGACGTCCTGCGCTTCGGATTCACCCCGCTTTATGTGGGCTTCGCCGACGCGGAACGGGCGGCGCGGGTGCTCGGAGAGGTGCTGGCGGAGGTGCCGGGGCGGCCGGCCGGTGAGCAGGGGGACCGAGGGGTGTGATCGCTCCCCTTCGAGGCTGATACCGTCCCCGCTGATCAGGTCAATTCGGCCCCAGCACCGAAAGGTTGGAGCAACATGCCGGACCCCGCCGCGCACGACGCCGTTGCTCATGACGCCGTCGAGACCGCATCGGTCTTCGCACGACCGGCCGTCCGGCCGGATGCCACCGCCGCGTACGGCGAGCATCCCGACCAGGTGATCGACTTCTACGCGCCCCGGGGCGGCCAGGAGCGGGCGCCGCTGGTCGTCGTGGTGCACGGCGGGGCGTGGCGGGCGCCGTACGACCGGGCGCACCTCTCGCCGTTCGCGGACTTCCTGGCCCGCCGGGGCTTCGCCGTCGCCAATGTGGAGTACCGGCGGGGCCGGGAGAGCGCGCCGGGGGACGGCGGCGGACCGGTCGCGGGACGCTGGCCGGAGACCTTCGACGATGTGGCCGCGGCCCTGGACGCGCTGCCCGCGCTGGTCGCGGACGCGCTGCCGGGGGCCGACGCGCGGCGCGTGGTGGTGACGGGGCACTCGGCCGGCGGTCAGCTCGCGCTGTGGGCGGCGGCCAGGCATGTGCTGCCCGAGGGCTCGCCCTGGTGGCTGCCGGAACCGCCGCCGCTGCGCGGAGTCGTGGCGCTCGCGCCGATCGCGGATCTCGTACGCGCCGTGGAGCTGGATGTGTGCGGTGGCGCCGTCCTGCAACTGCTCGGCGGCGAGAAGGAGTTCAAACAGCGCAGGGAGAGCGCCGATCCGGCCGCGCTGCTGCCGACCGGAATCGCGACGGCCGTGGTCCAGGGCCGTACGGATCTGACCGTGCCGTATGCCGTCGCCGAGGCGTTTGTGGACGCCGCGGCCAGGGCGGGCGAGACGGTCGGGCTGACCCTGCTGGAGGACGTCGGCCATTTCCCGCTCGTCGACCCGGCGGCGGACGCGTGCGCGGTGGTGGCGGAGGAGATCGCCCAGCTCGCCTGGTGAAACGCCCGGCCGGCGCCGGCGGTCCCGGGCCGGTGTGAGGCGTCGCACCCGGATCCGCTCCGTGCCTGGTGGGACTGTGTAGTACCTGGGACGGACGGCGGAGGATCCGCTTCGCTGGTGACGACTCCGTCCGTGTCCCCGCCTACCGTGGCAACGTGACCGAGACAGATACCGGGAAGACCCGGAGCCCCGAGTTCCGCCTGGCCATGGGCGCGCTCGGCGGCCTGCGCCAGGACCTCTTCCACGATGCCTTCGCCTACCGTCCGCTGGGCCCCATGCGGACGGACGGTCCGCTGGTCGGCCGGCTGCCGGGCCGGATACGGGAGTACGCGGCCTGGACACCGCACGCCCTGGTCGTCGCGGCCGCGCTGCTGGTGCTTCTCGTCGGCGTCGGCAACGGCGGCGTGCTCGACCTCTTCCCCGTGGTGCCGGTGCTGCTCACGCTGGTCAGGCCGGTCGGCGCCTGGTGGATCCTCCTGGTCGGCAACGGCCTGCTCAGCCTGGTGGCCGGCAACGGCTTCGACGGCTGGCCCTGGACCCCCGGGGCGTTCGCCGCGTATCTCGTGGTGACGACGGTGGCCGCGATCCGCACCCGGCCGCGCACGGCGGCCTGGATGTGGCTGCTCACGGCGGCGTACGGGCTGTTCGCCGAGGCGTTCCTGAACGGCGGCTACTACGGCTCCAACACCGTGCCGCTGCTCTTTGTCACCGCGCTGGTGCTGCTGACGGTGACCGCGTTCCACATCCGCCGCGAGGCGAAGCAGGAGGTCGCCGCGCAGCAGAGCGTCACCGCCGTCGAACGCGACCGGCGCACTCTGCTGGAGGAGCGCACCACCATCGCCCGCGAGCTGCACGATGTGGTCGCGCACCACATGTCGGTGGTGGCGATCCAGGCGGAGGCCGCCCCGTACCGGGTGGAGAATCCGCCGCCCGAGCTGGAGCAGGCCTTCACCACGATCCGGGAGAACGCCGTCGCCGCGCTGACCGAGCTGCGCCGTGTCCTCGGCGTCGTACGGGCGGAGGACTACCAGGCGCCGGACGCCCCGCAGCCCACGCTCGCCGACCTCGAAGGGCTTCTCGGCAATGTCAGGGACGCGGGTCTGACGGTGGAGAAGACCGTCACCGGAGCGGTGCGCGAGCTGCCGCAGGGCGTCGAACTGTCGGCGTACCGCATCGTCCAGGAGGCCCTCAGCAATGTGCTGCGGCACGCGCCGGGCTCGGCCGCGCGGGTCGAGATCTCGTATGTGCTCGGCGGGCTGGGCCTGCGGGTGGTCAACACTCCGCCGCGCGGCCCGGTCAAACCGTCGCCCGGCGCCGGGCACGGCATCACCGGTATGCGGGAGCGTGTGACGATGCTGAACGGCGAGATGACCGCCGATCTCCTGAAGGACGGCGGCTACGAGGTCGCGGCGTTCATCCCGGTGGCCGCCGTACGTGACGGAGACGCGTCATGACGATCCGGGTGCTGATCGTCGACGACCAGGTGATGGTCCGTGAGGGCTTCTCGGTCCTGCTGAACGCGATGCCGGACATCGAGGTCGTCGGCGAGGCGGTGAACGGCCGCGAGGCCGTGCGCCAGGTCGACGCGCTGCGCCCCGATGTGGTGCTGATGGACATCCGGATGCCGGAACTGAACGGGATCGACGCGACCCGCGAGATCGTCGCGGCGGACGCCACCGCGAAAGTGCTGGTGCTGACCACCTTCGATCTCGACGAGTACGTGTACCAGGCGCTGCGGGCCGGGGCCTCGGGCTTTCTGCTGAAGGACGCCTCGGCCCGGCAGCTCGCCGACGGGGTACGGGTGGTCGCGTCCGGCGAGGCGCTGCTGGCGCCGACCGTCACCCGGCGGCTGATCACGGAGTTCGCCAAGCTGGCGGAGACCCCGCGCGCCCCGGCGATGGCCCGGATGGGCGATCTCACGGAACGTGAGACGGAGGTGCTCGTCCTGATCGCGCAGGGCCTGTCGAACGCGGAGATCGCGGCGCATCTCGTTGTCGCGGAGTCCACGATCAAGACGCATGTGAGCCGCATCCTGGTGAAGCTGGGGCTGCGGGACCGTACCCAGGCGGCGGTGTTCGCGTACGAGGCGAGGCTGGTCACACCGGGATAGCGCCGGTCCCGGCCGGTGGCACACGGGTGAGCGGGGCCCGGACACCGCACGGCCCCGGCCCGGCCCCGGGCCGCCGGCCGTCACCGGTCGGGCGCCCGGCCCCGCCCTCATGCCGCGTCGGGCCCCGAATACGCCTCCGCCGGCAGCGTCAGCCCCCATGCCCCCGGCCGCAGCGTCCAGGTCCTGGTCCGTACCGGACCGGTGACCCGGGCGTCCGCCCGGTAGCGGAAGTCCGCGCCCGACACCGTCACGGAGAGCGCGCTGGCCCGGAGCGGCTCGGCCGCCGCGTGGGTACGGATCACGACCTCGGCCCGGCCGCCGCGCGAGCGCACCGTCACGCCCTCGACCGGCTCGTTCAGATCCCTCAGCAGCACGCCGTCCGCCTCCACCCGCAGCCGGTGGCTGCGGGCCGCCGGGGCGCCGGGGGCCGGCCGTACCAGCGTGCGGACCAGTGAGCGGCAGGTGTCCCAGACGGACGGGACGGCCGGGAGCGCGCCCCGGCCGGGCAGAGCCGGTATCCGCAGATCGCCGAGGACCACCCCGTCGCTGTCGTCGACCAGCAGATCCAGCCGGCGCACCGCCCCGTCCAGCACGGCGCGCGCCGCCGCCACCGCGCCCGTCGGCACGCCCAGCGAACGCGCCAGCTCCACGGAGGCCCCCACCGGCACCAGCGAGAGCGACCCGGAGGCCAGTTCCCGCTCCCGGTGCAGCAGGGCGACCACCCGGAGCAGCGCCCGGTCGTCGCCGATCACCACGGGCCGCCGGCCGCCCCGCCGGGCCAGCGCCCGCGCGAACTCCTCCGGGCCGTCCGGAAGGCAGATCTTCACGGACGCGCCCGCGCTCAGTACGTCCTTCGCGATCCGCACGGATTCACCGTCGCTCCGGCGGGCGACCGGGTCGATGACCACCAGAAGCTGCTGCGCGCCGTCATAGGCGGGCTCTGGAGCCGACACCTCGGTCCTTCCTCGGGTAGCATCTTTGTGCAAGAGCCCCTTGCGCTATTGCGCCAGGGGCTTCGTCTATTCCGGGGCAACCGGTTCGACGGTTCGGGCTGTGTCGTACAACGCTGTGCGATCTCATACGGCGTACACACGCCGCGTGGAAGGCGTTTGTGCGCCCCCGACCTTGGACATGCCCCGCCCGGAAGGGGTGTACGCCTGTGCCCGCACTTGTGCTGCTCGGTGCTCAGTGGGGTGACGAAGGCAAGGGAAAGGCCACCGACCTGCTCGGTGGTTCCGTGGATTATGTCGTGCGCTATCAGGGTGGCAACAACGCCGGCCACACGGTCGTCGTGGGCGACCAGAAGTACGCACTGCATCTCCTCCCTTCCGGAATCCTCTCACCGGGATGTATCCCGGTGATCGGCAACGGAGTGGTCGTCGACCCGGCCGTCCTGCTCTCCGAGCTGAGCGGGCTCAACGAGCGCGGTGTCGACACATCCAAGCTCCTGATCAGCGGAAACGCTCACCTGATCACCTCGTACCACACCACCATGGACAAGGTGACCGAACGTTTCCTCGGTTCGAGGAAGATCGGCACGACGGGCCGTGGCATCGGCCCCACCTACGCGGACAAGATCAACCGCGTCGGTATCCGCGTCCAGGACCTGTACGACGAGTCGATCCTGACCCAGAAGGTCGACGCGGCGCTCGACTTCAAGAACCAGGTCCTGGCCAAGCTCTACAACCGACGAGCCATAGAGTCCGGCAAGATCGTCGAGGAACTGCTCACCTACGCGGCGAAGTTGAAGCCGTATGTCTCCGACACGACCCTGGTGCTGAACAACGCGATCGACGAGGGCAAGGTCGTCCTCTTCGAGGGCGGTCAGGGCACGCTGCTCGACGTCGACCACGGCACGTATCCCTTTGTCACCTCGTCCAACCCGACGGCGGGCGGCGCCTGTACGGGCGCGGGTGTGGGGCCGACGAAGATCAGCCGGGTCATCGGCATCCTCAAGGCGTACACGACGCGGGTGGGGGCGGGTCCGTTCCCGACGGAGCTGTTCGACGCGGACGGCGAGGCGCTGCGCCGCATCGGCGGGGAGCGGGGCGTCACGACGGGCCGGGACCGCCGCTGCGGCTGGTTCGACGCGGTGATCGCGCGCTACGCGACCCGGGTCAACGGACTCACGGACTTCTTCCTCACCAAGCTGGACGTGCTGACCGGCTGGGAGCAGATCCCGGTGTGTGTGGCGTACGAGATCGACGGCAGGCGCGTCGAGGAACTCCCGTACAGCCAGACGGACTTCCACCACGCGAAGCCGGTGTACGAGTACCTGCCCGGCTGGTCCGAGGACATCACCAAGGCGAAGTCCTTCTCCGACCTGCCGAAGAACGCGCAGGGATATGTGAAGGCGCTGGAGGAGATGTCCGGGGCGCCGATCTCGGCGATCGGCGTGGGCCCCGGCCGTACGGAGACGATCGAGATCAACTCGTTCCTCCAGTAGGGCGTTCCGGACGTCCCGTCCGCTCACGTACCGTGCCCCGGCGTCCGTCAGGCCGCCGGGGCACTCCGGTGTCCGGGGGCCGGTCAGCCGGCCTTCTTGTAGGTCAGCGCGTCCCCGGTCGTGGTGACCCGGCGCAGGCTGCCGTCCGACAGGATGGTCAGCTCCGTCGGCGTCCCGGGGGTGCAGGCGGTCATCGGTTCGCCGGTGGTGACCTTGGACGGGCCGATGCTCAGCGGGGCGCCGGAGGCGGGAGCGGACGCCAGGGGCGCCTCGAAGACGCAGTGGTAGCTGGTGCCGCCGTTCGCGGCCGGGCCGTCGGCCGTCAGGGAGAGGACCGTTTCGCCCACGTCGCCCTGGCGGATGACGAGCCGGCGGGGGCTGAAGCCCGAGCCGGTGCCGACCCCGCCGGTCCAGGTGCCGAGGTACTCCGCCGGCACCTCGCCCTTCTCGGCGGACGGCGAGGGCGAGGCGGACGCCGGGGACGAAGGGGAGGAGGAGCCCGGCCCGTCGCCGGCCGGCGGCTTCGGGTCCTGGGAGTCACTGGCCCGGGTCGCCCGGTCGTCCTTCGCACTGTCGCCGCCCAGGAAGGCGTAGACGGAGCCGGCCGCGCCGAGCGCGACGATCACCGCCACGGCGATCAGGGTGAAGGCGCCGCGCTTGCGGGGTTCGGGCTCGGGCACCGGAGCGGGACCGTGGGGAGCGGCGGGGCCGGGGGCGCCGCCGTACTGCGGAGGCGGTGCGTAGGGCGTCGGAGCCGGGCCGCCGGGCCCCGGGTGCGGATGGCCGTACGGCCGCTGCCCCTGCGGCGGCACAGGTGTGAGCGGCGGCGCCTGGCCGCCGGGCGGCAGCGCCGGCGTCCGCGCGGCCGGTGGCAGCGCCTGCGCCGGGCGGCCGGGCGGCCGGGCCGCGTTCGGCGCCGGGGAGAGCCCCTCGGCGGGCGCCTGGACGGGCCCTCCGGCCGGAGGCGGTGACACGGCCGGTGCCGCGGCCGGTGACGCGGCGGCGACGATCATCGTCGGCATGCCGCTCACCCCGGGCGCCACCCACGGCGGCGGCTCCACCCGGGCCACCACGCCCGACGACGAGGGCGTCTGCTCCGCCGGGTTCTCGTGCTCCAGCAACTGCACCGCGTGCTGGCCCAGTTGCGCGAGCAGCCCGACCGGCAGCCAGGGCTCCCCGCCGGGCCCCACCCCCGAGTCGGAGAACTCGCCGACCCGGGCCAGGATGTCCTTCGTGGTCGGCCGCTCGGCCGGGTCCTTCTGGAGGCAGGCGTCCACCAACTCCGCCAGCCAGCGCGGGAGTCCCGACAGATTCGGTTCCTCCTGCGCGATACGGAACATCAGCGCCGGCGATGTGTCCTGCCGGGGATCGGCCGCGCCGAACGGCGACCGGCCCGTCGCCGCGTACGCCAGGACCGAGCCGAGGCAGAACACGTCGCACGCGGCGGTCACCCGCTCCCCGCGCACCTGCTCCGGCGCCATGAAGCCGGGCGAGCCCAGCGGCGCGCCTGGCCGGGTCGGATCGCTGTCACCGGCCGTCTCCAGCGCGCGGGCTATGCCGAAGTCGATGACGCGCGGCCCGCCTATCGTCACCAGCACATTGGACGGTTTGAGGTCACGGTGGATGACACCGGCCGCGTGGATGTCCTGGAGCGCGTGCGCGAGACCGGACGCGAGGATGCGCACGGAGCGTTCCGGCAGCGGGCCGTGCGGCCCCGAGACGACCGACTGGAGGGCGGGCCCGGCCATGTAACCCGTCGCCAGCCAGGGCGTCGCCGCCTCCGTGTCGGCGTCGAGGACCGGCGCCGTCCACGCGCCGCCGACCCGCCGCGCGGCGGCCACCTCCTGCCGGAACCGGTCGCGGAACCGCTTCTCCTCGGCCAGCTCCTGGCGGACGAGCTTGACCGCGACCGTACGGCCGCGGTCGGAGCGGGCCAGATAGACCTGGCCCATCCCTCCGGCGCCGAGGCGCGCCAGCAGCCGGTAGTCGCCGATGCGTTGTGGATCTCCTGCTGCGAGCTTTTCCATGGCCGCGCGGCCTCTCCTCGTACTCCGAAGTGCCCCTGAAACCGTCAGAAGCGGCGCGCCCGGCGGTGTCCGCCCCGCTCGCCGCCCTGGCCGGCCGCTGCGTTGCCGCGTCACGCGGGTACGGCCAGTACGAACGCGATCCGGCGCATCCGGCCGCGCCGGGACGCCTGGCTCGCGGGCGAACGTTACCGGGCCCGGGGCCATGGCCGGTACGGCGGACCGCCCTGGGGACGGGGCGCGCCGCACGGCGGGGCCGCCCGGGGCGCCTTTCTCACTCCGGCCAGCCGGAGTTCTCGATCACCTCGACGAAGTCCTTCCGTACGAAACCGGGCGAGAAGTGCGCGAGGACATCCGACTTCACATTGCCGAAGGCCGTGTCCGGCCGGTGCTCGATGCCCTCCGTGAACGCCTGGAGGATCCGCCGCTTGAAGTCCGGCCGGGGATGCGCCGCGACGACCTCGTCCCGCACTTCCGCCGGGACGACGTCCAGCCCCATCCCCAGTACATCGAACTCGACCCCTGCCGTGACCAGGGCGACCTCGGGCTCCATATGGGCCGGGATCTCCGGAGTCGTGTGCAGGGCGATCGCGGTCCAGACGATGCGCGCGTTCTCCCGGGAGAGCCCGTGGCGCAGCAGGAAACCCCTGGCCGCGTCGGCGCCGTCGATCTCGAAGCGCTGCTTGGAGGCCCGGTAGCCGCTGGTGAGGCCCAGGTCGTGGAACATCGCGCCGATGTAGAGCAGTTCGGGATCGTACGACAGGGAGCGCCGCTGTCCCTGGAGCGAGCCGAAGAGGAAGACCCGGCGGGAGTGGTCGTACAGCAGCGGCCCGGTGGTGTCCCGCACCATCTCGGTGGCCTCCCTGGCCAGGCTGCTGTCGGGGATCTCGATACCGGCGATGCGCTCGGACATGGCGGATTCCTTTCACGAGGCGGCCACCGGGGCCCGGCGGACCGGCCTCCGGTGCGGCGGCCCCGCCCACGGGGCCTGTCACCACTCTCACGCCGGTCACCAGGACCCCGCCATGTCCATCGGGACGGACATCCCACACATCCGGACATCGGTCCGGGCTACCGTGGCCGTATGCGGGGCAGAGAGCGCAGGGACATCAGCGTGTTCGTGTACGACGGCGTTCGGCTGATGGATGTCGCCGCGCCGCTGGAGGTGTTCGGGACGGCGGCGGGGCTCGGCGGCGCGTACGCGCTGACGGTCCGCTCGGCGGACGGCGGGCCGGTGACCACCTCCACCGGTACCCGGCTGGGCGCCGACGCGCCGGCCGCCGGGACGGGCCGGATCCACACCCTGGTCGTCCCCGGCTCCGACGAACTGCCGCACCGGCCGCCGCCCGCGGGGCTGCTGGACGCGGTCACCGGGCTGGCCGGCCGCTCCGCGCGGATCGCGTCCGTCTGTACCGGTGCCTTCGCGCTGGCCGGGGCCGGGCTGCTGGACGGCAGGCGGGCGACCACGCACTGGCGGCACGCGGGCGTCCTGGCCCGGCGCTTCCCGGCGGTGGACGTCGACCCGGACGCGATCTTCGTACGGGACGGCCCCCTGTACACCTCGGCCGGAGTGACCGCGGGCATCGATCTCGCGCTCGCGCTGGTCGAGGAGGACGAGGGCGCGGAGCTGGCCCGTGAGGTGGCCCGCGATCTGGTGGTGTTCCTGCGCAGGCCCGGCGGCCAGTCGCAGTTCTCCGTCGCCGCGCGCACCCCGAGTCCGCAGCACGACGTGCTGCGCGGCCTGCTGCGGGAGGTCGCGGCCGATCCGGGCGCCGACCACTCGCTGTCCGCGCTGGCCGGGCGCGGCGGGCTGAGCGCGCGTCATCTCACGCGGCTCTTCGGCGAGCAGGTCGGCAGCACCCCGGCGGCGTATGTCGAATCCGTCCGGCTGGAGGCGGCGCGGGCGCTGCTGGAGGCGGGGGAGACGGTCACGGGCGCGGCACGGCGCAGCGGTCTGGGCAGCGACGAGTCGCTGCGACGGGTCTTCCTGCGGCAGCTCGGTGTGACCCCGTCGGCCTACCGGGCGAGGTTCCGTACGACGGCACCGGCGCGCTGAGCCGTAGGGCGGGTGCCGGTGTCCCGAGCCGTACGGGGGGTGCCCGGCCGGTGCGTGGACACCCTGCCGATCAATGCGGCCCAGGCCATACACGATGGCCATACCGCCGCCCACCCGCACCTCCCTAACCTGGACGGATGACCCCTTCCGCTGACTCCGCCGCCGCCACTCCCGCCGCCCCCGCCGACCCGGGAGCCGGCGCCGCCGTGAAGGCCGCGGACCGCGCGCATGTGTTCCACTCCTGGTCCGCCCAGGAGCTGATCGACCCGCTCGCCGTCGCCGGCGCCGAGGGCTCGTACTTCTGGGACTACGACGGCAACCGCTATCTCGACTTCACCAGTGGCCTCGTCTTCACCAACATCGGCTATCAGCACCCCACCGTCGTCGCCGCGATCCAGGAGCAGGCGGGCCGCCTCACCACCTTCGCCCCCGCCTTCGCCCTCGATGTGCGCTCCGAGGCCGCGCGCCTGATCGCCGAGCGCACCCCCGGCGACCTCGACAAGATCTTCTTCACCAACGGCGGCGCCGAGGCCGTGGAGAACGCGATCCGGATGGCCCGGCTGCACACCGGCCGCCCCAAGGTGCTCTCCGCGTACCGCTCCTACCACGGCGCCACCTCCACCGCGATCAATCTGACCGGTGACCCGCGCCGCTGGGCGTCCGACACCGGCTCCTCCGGCGTGGTCCACTTCTGGGCGCCCTTCCTCTACCGCTCGCCCTTCTACGCCTCGACGGAGGCGGAGGAGTGCGCCCGCGCGCTGGAGCACCTCGAAGCGACCATCGCCTTCGAGGGGCCCGCGACCATCGCCGCGATCATCCTGGAGACCATCCCGGGCACGGCCGGCATCATGACGCCGCCGCCCGGCTATCTCGCGGGGGTCCGCGAGATCTGCGACCGGCACGGCATCGTCTTCGTCCTCGACGAGGTGATGGCGGGCTTCGGCCGTACCGGCAAGTGGTTCGCCGCGGAGCACTTCGATGTCGTCCCTGACCTGCTGACCTTCGCCAAGGGCGTCAACTCGGGCTATGTACCGCTCGGTGGTGTGGCCATCTCGGCCGCCGTCGCGGACACCTTCGCCACCCGCCCCTACCCGGGCGGACTCACCTATTCCGGCCATCCGCTGGCCTGCGCGGCGGCCGTCGCCACGATGCGGGTGATGGAGGACGAGAAGGTCGTCGAGCACGCCGCCCACATCGGCGAGACGGTCCTCGGCCCCGGGCTGCGCGAGCTGGCGACCCGGCACCCCTCGGTGGGCGAGGTCCGCGGTACCGGTGTCTTCTGGGCCCTCGACCTCGTCCGGGACCGGGAGACCCGCGAGCCGCTCGTGCCGTACAACGCGACCGGCGAGGCGAACGCGCCGATGGCCGCCTTCGCGGCGGCCTGCAGGAGGAGCGGCCTGTGGCCCTTCGTGAACATGAACCGTACGCACGCGGTCCCGGCCTGCACCATCACCGAGGCCGAGGCGAAGGAGGGCCTGGCGCTCCTGGACGCGGCGCTGGCGGTCGCGGACGAGCACACGGTGTAGGACGACGGAGGGCCGGCGCGGCGGACGGCGGGTGGGGACCGGCCCACCGCCGCGCCCCGCCGTGCCCGTGCCCCGGCCGGGACCCCGGCCCACCCGCCTGATCCGGCCTGCTCGGAATGGCCGGCCCCGGCCCTCCCACCCGCTGCCTTAAGGTGTCCGGAGCCGGACGAGGGGAGGAAACCATGCCCGCCAGCGGAGCCGTGACCCGCAATACCCTGCGCCAGCAGATCGCGGACGCGCTGCGTGACGAAGTGCTGGCAGGGCGTTTACTGCCGGGACAGGAATTCACGGTCAAGCAGATCGCCGAGCAGTACGGAGTCTCCGCGACCCCCGTCAGGGAGGCGCTGGTCGACCTCTCGGCCCAGGACCTGCTCGACTCCGACCAGCACCGGGGCTTCCGGGTCCACCAGTTCTCCGTCGAGGACTTCCGGGGCATGATCGAGGCACGCTCCCTGCTCGTGGACGGTGTCTTCCGCAAGCTGGAGGGCGAACACGTCGCGGCCAGGGCGCACGGCGCCGCCCTGGTGTCGGTACGCCGCCGGGCCGAGGAGGCCACCCGCGCGGCCAGGACCGGCGACCTGAACATTCTGATCGGCTACGACCTGCGGTTCTGGCGCGAGCTGGGCGCGCTGGTCGCCAATCGCTATGTCGCGGACTTCCTGCACCGGCTGCGCGTCCAGGCATGGGTCTTCTCCGTGCCGTTCCTGCGCGAGGACGCCGAGGGCGAGAAGTGGCTGTGGAGCGGACACGAGCGGCTGGTGGACGCCTTCACCCTCGGTGACGCGGCGGCGATGCGCGCCGTGATCGGCGAGTACGACGATCATTCGCTCGCGTGGGCGGACCGACTGGAGAGTCCACAGCGGTGAGCAGGGATCCGGCGAATGGGGACCCGGGCACGGAACCGGCGGGCCCCCCACTGACCACCGGCGCGTCCGCCGTGGACCTGAGCGTCGTCGTACCGGCGTACAACGAGGAGCGGCGGCTGCGCCCCACCCTGGACGCCATCTGCGCGTATCTGCGGGCGGATCCGGACCGGTGGGGCGCCTGGGAGCTGATCGTCGTCGACGACGGCTCGACGGACGGCACGGCCGGCGTCGCCGCCGAGGCCGCCGCCGCCGAGCCGCGCATCCAGGTGGTGCGGAGCGCCGGCAACCACGGCAAGGGCCATGCGCTGCGCCAGGGCGTCCTGGCCTCGTACGGCCGGCACGTGCTGGTGACCGACGCGGATCTCGCGACCCCGATCGACGAGCTGGACCGGCTCGACAAGCAGCTCACGGCCGACGGCACCGGCGCGGTCATCGGCTCCCGCGCCCATCCCGACGCCCGTATCGAGGTACGTCAGCTCGCGGTGCGCGAGTGGCTCGGCCGGCTGGGGAACCGGCTGATACAGCTTGTCGCCGTCCCGGGGGTCAGTGACACCCAGTGCGGCTTCAAGCTGTTCGACGGCGAGCAGGCGCGGGCCGCCTTCGCCGACTCCCGGCTGGACGGCTGGGGCATCGACGTCGAGATACTGCGGTTCTTCCGGCGCTCGGGCTGGCCGGTGACGGAGATGCCGGTGCGCTGGTCGCACCAGCCGGGCTCGAAGGTACGGCCGCTCGACTACGGCCGGGTCCTGCTGGAGCTGATACGGCTCAGGACCGGACGGGCCGGCCGGACCCGGCGGCCACCCGGGGACCGCCGTACGGATCTCGCCGTCGCCGGGCTCTTCCTGCTCGCCTCCTTCCTGCTCTACAAGGGGCTGTGGGCGGATCTCGACCACGCGTATCTCGCCGACGCGGGCTCGGACCAGAACCAGTGGGAGTGGTTCTTCGAGGTCACCGCCGACAATGTCGCGCACCTGCGCAACCCGCTCTTCACCACGCTCCAGAACGTCCCCGACGGCGTGAACCTGATGGCGAACACCGTCATGCTCGGGCTCTCCGTGCCGCTCACCCCCGTCACCCTCGCCTTCGGGCCGACGGTCACCTGGGCGCTGGTGCTGACGCTGGGTCTGACGGCGACGGCCGTCGCCTGGTACTGGCTGTTCGCGCGCCGGCTTGTCCGAAGCCGCTGGGCGGCGGCGCTGGGCGCGGCCCTCGCGGCGTTCGCGCCGCCGATGATGTCGCACGCCAACGCGCACCCCAACTTCCTGGTGCTCTTCATGATCCCGGTGATCATCGACCGGGCGCTGCGGCTCTGCGAGAGCGGGAGCGCGGGCGCGGCGAAGGGCGGCGAGCGGCCCGGCGTCGTACGGGACGGCGTGCTGCTCGGCCTCTTCGCGACGTACCAGATCTTCCTGGGCGAGGAACCGCTGCTGCTCGCGGCGATGGGCATGCTGCTCTTCGCGCTCTCGTACGCGGTCGTGCGCCGCGATGTGGCGCGGGCGGCGCTGGGACCGCTGCTGCGGGGGCTCGGCTTCGCGGCCCAGGTCTGTCTGCCGCTGCTGGCGTTCCCGCTGTACTGGCAGTTCTTCGGGCCGGGGAGCTACCACAGCGTGCTGCACGGGGACAACGCGGGCAACAGCCCGCTCGCCTTCCTGGAGTTCTCGGGACGGGCGCTGCTCGGCGACGAGACGACGGCCGACCGCCTCGCGATGAACCGCACCGAGCAGAACGCCTTCTACGGCTGGCCGCTGATCGCCCTCGCCTTCGGGATCGTGGTGTGGCTGTGGCGGTCGGCCGTGGTCAAGGCGCTGGCGTTCACGGCGGTCGCGGCGGCCTTCCTGTCGCTGGGGCCGAAGTTCCGGATCCCGTTCACGGACGTGGTGCTGCCGGGTCCCTGGCGGGTGCTCGCGCATCAGCCGCTCTTCGAGTCGGTCATCGAGTCACGGGTCGCGATGATCTGCGCGCCGGCGCTGGGCGCGCTGCTCGCGCTGGCCGCGGACCGGCTCACGGACCGGCGCGAGGGCTCCGCCGTACCACCGCGCGCGCACCGGATCGTCGGACTGGCGGCGATCGCCGCGGCGCTGCTGCCGATCCTGCCGACGCCGCTGCCGGTGCGGGACCGTCCTGACGTGCCGCCGTTCATCGCCCGGGGGACGTACCGCTCGTACGTCTCCGCGGGTGAGAGCGTCGTCCCCGTGCCGCTGCCCGATCCCGGCAGCGCCGAGGCGCTGCACTGGCAGTCCGCGACCGGCCTCGGCTTCTCCGTGCCCGGCGGTTATTTCAACGGGCCCTGGGGCGAGGACCGCAGAGGCATCTACGGCGCGCCGGCCCGCTACACCTCGAATCTGCTGCGCGATGTCCGCTACGGCGGCCAGATCCCGGCGATCGGCCCCGACTGGCAGGCGCAGGCCCGCTACGACCTCGCCTTCTGGCGGGCCGGTGTGGTGGTGCTCGCGCCGCAGCCCAATGACGCGGCGCTGTACGAGACGCTGGAGAAGCTCCTCGGCCGGCCGGGACAGCGGATCGGAGGCGTATGGATCTGGGACCTGCCGCCCGGCGGGGCGGCCGGGGCCCGCTGAGGCCCGGACGCTGCCCCGCGCCGTCCGCCGGCCGGGTCGCGCCGGTGCCGTCCGAGGGGGCGCGCCGACGCCGGGCGCCGGGGCGCGCGGGTGCCTTCCGCCGGGGCGCGCGCGGACGGGACGGCCGGGGCTCGCCGGTGCCGTCCGACCGGGACCCTTCGCTGAACGTGCCTGTCGCACTACGCTGTCCCGACCATCGCGCGCACGCGTACGAACCCGTTGGAGAGCGAGCCTCCCTTGGCCTGTGACCTGTGGTTGGTCCCCCTCGTCGATGTGCTGTGCCACAGCCCCGACAATCCCTTCGCCGAAGAGATCGCCATCTACGACAAGGCGCTCGGCGACGCCGGGCTGCCGCCCGTCCCCGTCTTCGCCTATATGCCGGGCCTCTCCGGAGATGTCGCCCCGGTCGCCGGCTTCGACTACGACGCGCTGCACTTCCTGCGGCGCGCGTATCTGCTCCAGCTCTGCGGCCTCGCGGTGACACCGGTCGGTGAGCTGGGCGGTGACTACGAGCAGCTCCTGGAGATGTTCGAGTCGACGGCCCAGCAGTCCCATCTGGTCTGGCACTACGACCACGCGGGCGCGTATGTCCCGGTGGACTTCGCCGGGCCGCTCTCGAACGACGAACTGCTCGCGGGCGGCGGCCCGCTGGGCTCCACCCAGGGCCTGCTGCGCGAGCTTGAATTCGTCGCCGCGTCGATCGGCATCGACGCGGCCAACCCTCCGCCCGCCCCCACTCCGCCGGAACGCCCCACGTCCTTGGAGGAACCGGCGACCTCGACCCCCTACGACGACAGTCCCTTCGCCCGCGAACGCCATGTCTGGCTCGGCCTGCACGCGGCGGCCACCAGAAGCCTGGCCCAGGGCTCAATGATCATCTTTAGCTGACGGCGGCCGGCGGCCGTGCGAGCGGCCGGGTACGGGGCCGTGGCAGTTGTCCGGGTACGGGGGCCGCGTCCGTCTCCGGGGGCCGGCGCCGGCGGGGATCCGCGCCGGCCCCGGCCGCCGGAGGTCACCGTGGTTCCGGCGGCCGCTGCCTCGGCATGTTCGGGCGGGCGCCCGGCGGAAGCGGGAAGCGGCCCGGCGCCGGTACGGAGCCGTCCCGCGCCCCGCCCATCGGCAGCGACTGCATCACCAGCGGCGCGGGCCCCGAGCGGAACTCGACCATCCAGTCCGCCGTCTCCGCCCGCACCAGCTCCGTCACGTCCTCCGCGAATCTCCGCAGCACCGCCAGACAGCGCTCCGCCGCCTCGCTCGCCGTGCCCTCGGCGGGGCCCAGCACCTCCCGTACACACTCCGACGCCCAGTCGAACTGGAGCGTCTGGAGCCTGCGCTGCACCGCCTGCGCGGTGGCGACCGCCCGCATCCACCCCGAGGTGAGCCCGAAGTGCCGGTCGCAGCCGAGGCACGCCGCACCCAGCAGCAGCGAGAGATATCCCCAGCCCGCCGCGCCCACCAGAGCGCCGGTGAGGTCCAGCAGCGGCAGCGCGGCGCCCGCCGTCACCCCGAGGACCGTGGCGGCCCGCAGGACGCGTGCGACACGGCGTTTGCGCAGACGGGCGCAGAGATACCAGTCGACCGTGCGCAGCGCTCCCGTCTCGACCCAGCGGAACAGCTCGTCGAGCCGCTCCGCCGGTTCCGCCCAGTCCCCGAGCGGGAACGGCCCTCCGGTCAGATCGGCGGGCGGCGGGCCGCTGTCTCCCTCGCCGTAGGCGGCACCGGACACGGCGCTCTCCTCCCGGGCGTGGCCTCCCGACTGCATGTCCGGCTGGCTCACCGGGGTACTCCTCTGCGATCTGCTGTGACTCCGTGTGACGGACGGGGTGCGCACGGACAGGCCGGTGCGCGGGACGTGCGTGGTGACGCGGATGCATTCCTACCGCCGAATGGTGGGCTCTGCGTCCGAAACCCCGGTATTTACCCCCAAGCGTGCGCGTTGATCAGGTAAAGGACTCGGGAGGCCCTCACCCGAAAGAGTTCCGGCCGGGCAGGGTCTTTCGTGGGGATCTGCCGGGGCACACGAGCCCGGCGAGATCCGAACGAGAGGCCCCAGGGCGGGCCGCTCGGTGACCACGTAGGCTCGCCTTACAGACAGAACGTCGTCGACATGCCTGGAGTGACCGTGATTCCCGGTGGTGGCCAGCCCAATATGCAGCAGCTTCTCCAGCAGGCCCAGCAGATGCAGCAGGATCTCGCCCGGGCGCAGGAGGAGCTGGCGTCGACCGAGGTCGAGGGTCAGGCGGGCGGTGGCCTCGTGAAGGCCACGGTCAACGGCTCCGGCGAGCTGCGCGCCCTGGTGATCGACCCGAAGGCCGTCGACCCGGACGACACCGAGACCCTCGCGGATCTCGTCGTCGCCGCCGTGCACGCGGCGAACGAGAACGCGCGGCAGCTCCAGCAGGAGAAGCTGGGCCCGCTCGCCCAGGGCCTCGGCGGTATGCCGGGCCTGCCCTTCTAAGACCTCCCGGTAGCAACTAGCGTACGTACCAGCCGTAGGGCACAGCACAGCACCGGCGGCACCGCAGCAGCAAGGAAGGCAATCCGTTGTACGAAGGCGTGGTCCAGGACCTCATCGACGAACTGGGCAGGCTGCCCGGCGTCGGTCCCAAGAGCGCGCAGCGGATCGCTTTCCACATCCTCCAGGCGGAGCCGACCGATGTCCGCCGCCTCGCGCACTCCCTCCTTGAGGTCAAGGACAAGGTCCGGTTCTGCGTGGTGTGCGGCAACATCGCCCAGGAGGAGCGCTGCGGGATCTGCCGTGACGCGCGCCGGGACCCGGCGGTGATCTGCGTGGTGGAGGAGCCGAAGGATGTCGTCGCCATCGAGCGCACCCGTGAGTTCCGGGGCACGTACCACGTGCTCGGCGGCGCGATCAGCCCCATCGAGGGCGTCGGCCCCGACGATCTGCGGATCCGTGAGCTGCTGACCCGGCTCGCCGACGGCGCGGTCACCGAACTGATCCTGGCGACCGACCCCAATCTGGAGGGCGAGGCCACGGCCACGTACCTCGCTCGCATGATCAAGCCAATGGGCCTGAAAGTCACACGCCTGGCCAGCGGTCTGCCCGTGGGGGGCGACCTGGAATATGCCGACGAGGTCACGCTGGGGCGTGCCTTCGAGGGGAGACGACTTCTCGATGTCTGACGCAACCCTGCACGCCGTCAATCAGGACCCGAACGACTTCGCGGTCCAGATCGCCGACCAGATCGAGAGCTTTATCGTCGCCGTCACGGAAGTGGCGAAAGGTGATGAGCCCGACAGCGCTGTGCCCTTTCTGCTGCTGGAGTTCTCCCAGCTCATGCTGGCCGGCGGCCGGCTGGGCGCCCACGAGGACATTCTTCCCGACGAGCGGTACGAGCCCGATCTCGGCCCCGAGCCCGATGTCGACGATCTGCGCGAGCGCTTCGCCGTGATCCTTGAGCCGATCGATGTCTACTCCGAGGTCTTCGACCCGTACGAGCCCCGCAAGGCGCCCGTGGCGTCCCGTATCTCCGACGACATCGCCAATGTGGTCGCCGATCTCCGCCACGGCCTCGCGCACTACCGCGCGGGCCGGACGACGGAGGCGCTGTGGTGGTGGCAGTTCTCGTACTTCTCCAATTGGGGTTCCACCGCGTCCGCGACGCTCCGCGCTCTCCAGTCCCTGGTCGCGCATGTCCGTCTGGACCAGCCGCTGCCGGCGCTGGACGGCCTCGACACGGACCAGGACCTGGGCGAGGACGCGCTGGCCGAAGAGGCCGGCAGGGTGATGGCCGAGGAGATCGGCGGCCCGCTGGGCCTGCGTACGGTCACCTGAGGGCGGCGGAAAGGCGGCGCGGGGCAGCGGCTACATTGCCGCTATTAAGTGGAAGACTTGAGGAGACCCGCGCCTGTGCCACGCCGTCGGCTGCCCTCGTGGGCCTGGCTTACCGTTCTGACCGCCGGAGCGCTCGCCATCGTTGGCGCGGTCGCCCTGGGGGCCGACCGCGCCGCCCCGCACCGCGCACAGGCCGGAGCGGGGCGGCCGTCCGCCTCTCCGAGTGCGAAGGCGTCGCCTTCGCCGCGTCCGGAGTCCGTGATACCCGCCGGATCGGGTGAGGGCAGGCGCATTGTCTATTCACTCCGGCAGCGGCGGGTATGGCTGGTCGACGTGTCGGACAAGCCGGTCGGCTCATTCACCGTGTGGCCCGGGACGGTGAGTCCGGTGAAGGGTTCTTACGGCGTTACTTTCCGGAAGGCCGACGGCACTGGTTCCGACGGGGTCCAGATAGAGAATGTCGTGTACTTCGCCGTTGAATCCGGGATATCCATCGCCTTCTCGAATGCCGTGGACGGAGCATCCCCCGAGCCGGCGGCCGGACTTCAGACCGGGGGAATACGCGTCCGTTCCGCGGACGGCGGTGCCCTCTGGAAATTCGGCACCGTGGGCACCAAAGTCGCCGTGGTCGACTAGGCAGTGTTCGGCGCCGCGCAGGCGCCGGCCGGTCCGGTCCGGTCCGGGACTTCCGGGCTGTGACGCGTCCCACGTTCGGCGTGTCCCCTGCCGTCGTGGGCAGCATCCTCACCGAGCGGCCGCGCCCGGCACCTGGTAAGCATGGGATGGGCAGCACATCTCACGATGTGATATAGCCGGGGTGTCGTGCTGCCGCTCGCTAAACTGAGCCGACAGTAGTAATGGACTGAGCGAGGAGCGCACGTGGGCCTTGTCGTGCAGAAGTACGGAGGCTCCTCCGTAGCCGATGCCGAGGGCATCAAGCGGGTCGCCAAGCGAATCGTCGATGCCAAGAAGAACGGCCATCAGGTGGTCGTCGTGGTGTCGGCGATGGGCGACACGACGGACGAGTTGATCGATCTCGCCGAGCAGGTATCCCCGATCCCTGCCGGACGTGAGTTCGACATGCTGCTGACCGCCGGAGAGCGGATCTCCATGGCCCTGCTGGCGATGGCGATCAAAAACCTGGGCCACGAGGCCCAGTCGTTCACCGGCAGCCAGGCGGGCGTCATCACCGACTCGGTCCACAACAAAGCGCGGATCATCGATGTCACGCCGGGCCGGATCCGTACGGCGCTGGACGAGGGCAACATCGCCATCGTCGCCGGTTTCCAGGGCGTGTCCCAGGACAAGAAGGACATCACTACGCTGGGGCGTGGCGGCTCGGACACCACCGCCGTCGCACTGGCGGCGGCGCTGGACGCCGAGGTGTGCGAGATCTACACCGATGTGGACGGTGTCTTCACCGCCGACCCGAGGGTCGTGACGAAGGCCCAGAAGATCGACTGGATCTCGTTCGAGGACATGCTGGAGCTCGCCAGCTCCGGCTCCAAGGTGCTGCTGCACCGCTGTGTGGAGTACGCACGCCGCTACAACATCCCGATCCATGTCCGTTCCTCGTTCTCGGGGCTCCAGGGCACATGGGTCAGCAACGAGCCACAAGGGGACCGCACGGTGGAGCAGGCCATCATCTCCGGTGTCGCCCACGACACCTCCGAGGCGAAGATCACGGTTGTCGGCGTCCCCGACAAGCCCGGCGAGGCCGCGACGATCTTCCGCGCCATCGCGGACAACCAGATCAACATCGACATGGTCGTGCAGAACGTCTCCGCGGCGTCGACCGGTCTGACCGACATCTCCTTCACGCTGCCGAAGACCGAGGGCCGCAAGGCCATCGACGCACTGGAGAAGACAAAGTCCACGATCGGCTTCGAGTCGCTGCGCTACGACGACCAGATCGCCAAGATCTCCCTCGTCGGCGCCGGTATGAAGACCAATCCGGGGGTCACCGCGGGCTTCTTCGAGGCGCTGTCGGACGCGGGCGTGAACATCGAACTGATCTCGACCAGCGAGATCCGTATCTCGGTGGTCACTCGCGCCGACGAGGTCACCGAGGCCGTGCGCGCCGTGCACAGCGCCTTCGGTCTCGACAGCGACTCGGACGAGGCCGTGGTCTACGGAGGCACCGGACGATGATCCGCATCCGCACCGCCCGTACCCGTACACACACGGGCGCCGGGGACAGAAGCGGGAGCGCCGCGCGATGAACGGCGGGCCGACGCTCGCGGTCGTGGGTGCGACCGGGGCTGTCGGCGCCGTGATGCTCCAGATCCTGTCGCAGCACGCCGATGTCTGGGGCGACATCCGGCTGATCGCCTCGCCGCGTACGGACGGCCGCAAGCTGTCCGTACGCGGACAGGAGACCGAGGTCCTCGGGCTCTCCGAGGAGGCTCTCGAAGGCGTCGACGTGGCGCTGTTCCTCGTGCCGGACGAGGTGTCCCTCCGCTGGGCGCCGGTCGCCGCGGCCAAGGGCGCGGTCGTCGTGGACAATTCGGCGGCCTTCCGGATGGATCCCGGTGTGCCGCTGGTCGTGCCCGAGCTCAATCCGCACGCCGTGCGGTCCCGGCCGCGCGGCATCGTCGCGAGCCCGGGCTGCGCCACCCTGTCGATGATCGTCGCGGTGGGCGCGCTGCACGCCGAGTTCGGTGTGCGCGAGCTGGTGGTCTCCTCGTACCAGGCGGTCAGTGCGGCAGGCCAGGACGGCATCAGCGCGCTGCGCGATCAGCTCTCCCTGGTCGCCGGTACGGAGCTGGGCACGCACCCGGGCGATGTGCGCCGGGCGCTCGGCGACGCCGCCGGGCCCTTCTCCGCGCCGCTGGCGCTCAATGTCGTCCCCTGGGCCGGGTCGGTCCGGGAGGGCGGCTGGTCGTCGGAGGAGATGGCGATCCGCGAGGAGACACGGAAGATCCTGTCCCTGCCCGATCTGCGGGTGGCGGCGACCTGTGTCCATGTTCCCGTGATCACCACCCACTCGCTGGCGGTGCACGCGCGCTTCGAGCAGGAGATCACGGTCGACCGCGCGCACGAGATCCTGGCGACCTCGCCCGGTGTGGTGCTCTTCGACAATCCGGCGACCGGCGACTTCCCCACGCCCGCCGATGTGGTGGGCACGGATCCGACCTGGGTGGGGCGTGTCCGGCGGTCGCTGGACGATCCCCGCGCGCTGGAGCTGTTCGTCTGCGGCGACAACCTCCGTAAGGGAGCCGCGCTGAACACGGTCCAGATCGCCGAGGCCCTCGCCGTGGAACTGTCGAAGCGCTGAGGCGGGGCGGCGGTCCGGCGCGCCGCGCCGGGTGCCGTCGTATCGCGTTCATTCGCCCTTCAGGCGTTGTCGCCCGGTCTCGCGCCCTCCCTCAACTCCCGCGCGAGCAGCGGCATTCGGCGGAAATGCGGAGGCGACGGACTCTTAAATCTTTGTAGAATCCGTGAACGTCCTGTGAGCAAGTCGATGGTCTGCACCACTTGAGCTGGGGCGCGGTCTTGTTCGACGATGCGTATCCGTCCTTCTGCGCGAGCACTGCAACCGCCGGTCGGCCGTGAAGCGTCTATGCGGTCGCCCCTGTGCGGAACCGCAGAAAATTGGGGCATTGGGGGAGATCAGGTACGCATGAGGGTAATTGTTGCAGCGTCACATGCGATGACGCGCGCGTACAACCCTGACGGGGGGAAGCGTGTCCAACAGGCGTGGCAGAGGTTCTCGACATCACATCGATTGTCCCGGTTCGCGGCGCGGCGGTGCGCCCGCGCCGGCGGCCCCGCACACCCGGCGGTATGCCGGTGATCGCCCCCATGCCCGCCGCGCGTCCCACGCACCTGGCGTCGCCCCGCGACGGCGCTGACGGCGCGATGGCAGCAGGCACCACTGTCGATCACCTCACCGAGACCTATCGCGCGCACTACCGGTCGCTGCTCGGGCTCGCCGCCCTCCTGCTCGACGACACGGCCTCCTGCGAGGACGTCGTGCAGGAGGCGTTCATCCGGGTGCACTCGGCACGCAACCGCGTCCGGGAGCCGGAGAAGACGCTCGCGTATCTGCGGCAGACTGTGGTGAACCTCTCCCGGTCCGCGCTGCGCCGGCGCATCCTCGGCCTCAAGCTGCTCTCGAAGCCGATGCCCGACATGGCGAGTGCCGAGGAGGGCGCGTACGACCAGCTTGAGCGGGACGCGCTGATCAAGGCGATGAAGGGGTTGCAGCGCCGGCAGCGCGAGGTGCTGGTGCTGCGGTACTTCGCGGACATGACCGAGGCGCAGGTCGCCGAGACCCTGGGCATATCGCTGGGCTCGGTGAAGGCGTACGGCTCGCGGGGCATCGCGGCGCTGCGCGTCGCGATGGAGGCCACGGCATGAGTGGGCGGAAGGACCGGCGCGGATTCGGCCCTGGAGGCGGCCGTGAGGACGGGCAGGCCGGGCCGGACGCACCGTTGAACGACCTGACTGGGAACGGAATTGTGAACAACGGGCCGGAGAACGAGCTGGGCGGCCTCGGTGACACGGGTGCCGGCCGCGACAGTGGCAGTGGTGCGGGCGGGAGCCCCGGGCGGGGCTTCGGCGGGATCCTCGGGGAAGACCTCGGCGGCGAGGAGCCGGATCTGCGGCGGCTGTTCCAGAGCGCCGTCGAGGACCTGGAGCCGTCCGACGGAGCCCTTGACCGGCTGCGCAAGGCGGTACCGGCCCGGCGGGCCAGAAAGCGGCAGGCCGTCGTCGGTGTGGCGGCCGCCGCGATCCTGCTCGGCACGGCGGTCCCCGCCTTCGTCCATGTCGCCAACTCCGGCGGCGCGTCCGACACGCACCCCGTGAACGCCGGTCATGGCGAGCAGGCGCAGGGCGGCACGGGCGCGGACAAGGAGACCGGCGCCGGAGAGAAGGGGGCAGGAGTCCCCTCCGGCGCGCAATCCACGGCCAAGGACGACACCGGCGAGAAGGACAAGCCGGACGGCGAGGCGTCGAACTCGTCGGACGGCGGCACCGGTGTTCCGTCCGAGCCGGACGACGAGTACACCGCTTCCAAGCCCAGGTGCGCCGCGAACCAGCTCGGGGTCACCACCGCCGAGGCGAGCGCGCCCGGCGCCGACGGCAAGGTGTACGGGGTCTTCCGCGTCGCCAATGTCTCGGGTACCGACTGCTCGGTCACCGGCGCCGGTTCGATCAGCTTCCAGCCCGCGGGCGCGGCCGACGCGGCCAGGATCAGTGTCGTCGCCCATACGCCGGGCGACGCGGCGACGGGGCTGCCCGATCCGTCCGCCGAGGTGTCGGCGCTGGTGCTGGCGCCGAGCAGCGCGTACGAGGTCAAGTTCGCCTGGGTGCCCACGGACACCTGCCCGACCTCGGGTGCCTCACCCGATCCCACGCCCTCGGACGACGGCTCGGGTGTGACCGGCGGATCCACCGCGGGCGCCGGGGCCGGTTCCGGCACGGACGGGGCCAACACGGAGCCTCAGCTTGTGAACGGCGGCACGGCGGACGGCAGTGTCTCGGTGTCCCACACCGCGGAGCCGGGCGCGCCCGTCGCACAGGCGACGATCCCCAACGCCTGCGCCGGCACGATCTACCGGACGGGCGTCCTCGACGCGCCGTAGCGCGAGACGTGCGCGACTCCCGACAGCGGGCCGGCCGGACAGCGGGCCGGCCGCCGGACCGCTGGGGCAGTGGCGTCAGCGCGACCAGGGCGCCCCGTGCGACCAGTGGGCCGTGCGGCGCGCTCAGGCGGCGGTCTCCAGCCCCAGCACCCGGTCCTTGGCGGCCTCCGCCTCGCGGCGGAGCAGCCGGAACCACATGAAGAGCACAAAGCCGGCGAAGACGAACCACTCACCGGTGTAGCCGAGGTTCTGGAACGCCTTGAGGTCCAGTCCGGTGTTCTGCGGCGCGGCCGCGGGCACGGCCCGCAGTCCGTCGGACGCCCGGGTGACGGTGATCCAGGCGTCGTACACGTCGTACGGGACGAGGTTGACCAAGGACGCGGCGCTGATCATGCCGAGCTGTCCCGCCGGCAGCGCCCCGCCGGTCCGTACGCCCTCCGACCCGGTGGACTCGGACGCCTGGAGCGAACCGGTCACGGTGACCTCGCCGGTGGGCGGCGCCGGGGCCTTCGCCCCCTGGGCCAGCCATCCGCGCACCACGGGCAGCGCCTTGCCGCCGTCGGTGCGGAGCATGGTCAGCACATAGGAGCCGGTCCTGCCGTCCAGCTCCCGGCCCGGCACCAGGAACTGCTCGCCGTACCGCCCGCTCGCCGAGACGTGCCGCCCGGATGTCTCCTGGTCGACGGGGAGCAGGGTGTCCACCGCCACGGCGGCCCGCTTCGCCGGATCGGGCCGCTCCTCGGCGGCCTGGTGCGACTGGACACGGTCCTCGAAACGGCCGAGCTGCCAGGTCCCCATGAAGACACAGAAAGGGATCGCCAGCACGACGAAGACGTTGATCCCCCACCAGCGCGGAGTCACCAGGAACCGGTACACCCCTCCACCGTACGGAACGCCGCCCCGCGGCTCGGTCCCGGGGCCCGCTCCGGAGCTCCCGGGCGGGCCGGTCCCGGGCCGGCGGCCGGGCCGCCCCGGGACCTCGGGGCACCGCTCAGCCCAGGTGCCGCGCGGCGAAGTCCAGCTCCAGCCGGACCTGCTTGATCCGCTCCTCCACCACCAGCGAGCCGTGGCCCGCGTCGTATCTGTACACCTCGTGGACCGCGCCCCGCGCCGCCAGCCGGTCGACGTAGTTCTCCACCTGGCGGATGGGGCAACGCGGGTCGTTCACACCCGCCGAGATGTAGACCGGCGCCCGCACCGCGTCCACATAGGTCAGGGGAGACGACGCGGCGAAACGTTCGGGCACCTCCTCGGGGGTGCCGCCCAGCAGCGTGCGGTCCATCGCCTTGAGGGCTTCCATCTCGTCGTGGTACGCCGTGACGTAGTCGGCGACCGGCACCGCCGCGAGCCCCAGCGCCCAGGACTCCGGCTGGGTGCCGAGGCCGAGCAGGGTCAGATAGCCGCCCCAGGAGCCGCCCGACAGGACCAGCTTCGAGGGGTCGGCCAGGCCGGAGGCCACCGCCCATTCACGGACCGCCGCGATGTCCTCCAGCTCGATCAGCCCGACCCGGTGCTTGAGCGCGTCCGTCCACTCCCGTCCGTATCCGGTGGAGCCGCGGTAGTTGACCCGTACGACGGCGTATCCGTGGTCGACCCAGGCGGCCGGTCCCGCGGCGAACGCGTCGCTGTCGTGCCAGGTCGGACCGCCGTGGATCTCGAAGACCGTCGGGAAGGGGCCCTGCCCGGCCGGCCGCTGCACCAGCGCGTGCACCCGGCCGCCGGGGCCCTCGACCCAGGCGTCCTCCACCGGCACCGAGGCGGGCGCCGTCAGCCCCGGCGGATCGAGCACCACCCCGCCCGCGGTGGAGCGGACCACCGGCGGCCGGGCCGCGGACGACCACAGGTACTCCACGCTTCCGTCCGGCCGGGCCGTCGCTCCCGACACCGTCCCCGCCGGGGTCTCCACCGGGATCAGCGCGCCCTTGGCGAAGTCGTACCGCCACAGCTCGCTGCGCGCCTCGAAGCTGTGCGAAAGCAGCAGCCCGGACCCGTCCGGATACCACTCGGCGTTGAGGTCTCCGGGCAGGTCGACCGCCAGGCCCGTCTCCTCGCCGGTCAGCGGATTCCAGACGACCGGCTCCCAGCGGCCCCGCCGCTGATGGCCGATGAGCAGCCGGCTGTCCCCGGCCAGCGGCGCGAAGCCCAGCACCTCCAGGCCCAGCTCGCGCGTCCCGCCCTCGGTGTCGTCCAGCTCGGCCACCACCGAGCCGTCCAGCCGCAGCACCCGCACCGCGGAGTGCATCGCGTCCCCGTGCTCCGTGTGCTCCATGGCGATCAGCCCGCCGTCGTGCGACAGATCCCCGACACCGGCCGACTCGCGGTGGCGGTAGATCTCCACGGGCGCCTGCCCGGGGCGTACGACATGCAGGGTCGATCCGTCCTCGTCGGTCGACCGGCCGACGACCGCCGTGCCGTCCCGCCCGAGCGCCAGACCGGCCGGATAGGAGGGAGCGAGCCCGGGTGTCGCTGGTTCGTCGCCGCCGTTGTCCGGACCGGAGAGGCCGGAGAGGAAGGGCTGCCGCATCCAGACGCCGAACTCGTCTCCGTCGGTGTCCGAGAACCACCAGATCCACTCGCCGTCGAGCGAGAGCACGCCGTCCGTCGTCCCGTTCGGCCGGTCCGTCGCCTGCCGCTGCGCGCCGGTCGCGCGATCCCACGCGTACAGCTCGTACGTCCCCGTCGCGTTGGAGACGAACAGCGCCCGCTCGGGCGCGTCCTCCGCCCAGTCGGGCAGCGAAACCCGCGGCGCCCGGAATCGCTTCTCCCACGCCGGCATTGATTCCGGCGTCGAACCGGTGATCTGAGTCATGACCCCTATTCTGCGCCCGGCCCCCGACATCTCGTCCTCGTCCCGCTCAGCTTGTGGACACAGCCTGTGGACAACGTGATCGGGGCAGCTCGCGGGCCGGATCGATCAAATCTCAGCAGAACGGAATAAGTCACCAATATCCGGGCAGGGGCTATTCCAGCAGCATCCTCGTGGCCACGGAGGCCAGCTCCTCCTCGGCCTGGTCCCAGGTCCAGCCGCACTCGTCGATCAGGGTGCGCCAGGCGCCCAGTCCGAAGCAGAACCACAGCACGTCGGAGCACCGGGCGACGGTCATGCCCGGCTTGAGCGTGCCGAGGTGTTCGAGGTGTTTCGCGATCTCGCGGAGCGCGGAGTGGTACGCGGAGGTGCCTTCCGTCCAGAGGGCCTCGGCGCTTTCGTGCACGGCGAGCGCGCTGTAGAGGATGGCGATGGCGTCGTAGTGCTCCTCGTTGCTGAGCCGCGTGAGGTGCGCCAGGAGCGCGATGGCGTCGGCGGCGTCCGTGGTGCGCCGCACCTGGGTCACGATGTCCCGCTCGTCCGAGTTCGTGAACGCGCGGTGGACGGTCTCCCGGAGGATCTCGACCCTGCTGCCCGCGCTGGCGTACACCGTCTTGACCGCGGTCCCGGCCTCGCGGGCGATGTCGGCGATGGTCACCTGGGCGTATCCGCGCTTCAGGAACAGCCGCCGGGCCGCGTCCAGGATGTCGCGCCGGGTCGCGGCCGCGGTCAGTGCGCGGCGGGGCGAGTTGTAGGGACGCGGTTCGGGCATGTTCGCATTTTATGGTAAGCATTCGATGCTGTAAACTCGTTTTCATTGCTCATGGTGTTACCCGAATTTGAGGGACCGAGATGGCTGCTTCACCTACGCTTCGTGCCGAAGGTGTGCGCATGTACGAAGAGATGATCGGTGCGCAGGCTGTTATGCGCCGAGGTGCCGCCCTCGTCTGTACGTCGTATCAGCGTCTTGTCAGCGGGGCGCCCGTCGACGTCAAGGCGCTGGTCGGCACCACCCGCTGGCTGATCGCGTTCGTCCACCGCTACCACTCCAGTGAGGACGTGCTCTTCTGGCCGGTACTCATGGATCTCTTTCCGGCAGCCGTCCGCGAACTCAACCAGATCACCATCGAGCACCAGGCGCTCGAAGCCGAGCTGCACGCCCTCGCCAGGGCGGTCGACGCCATCGCCGCGCCCGAGTCCACGGTGGAGCGCACCCGTGCTCTGGAGATCGTCGGCCAGGCGGCGGTGTCCGGGCTGCCCGCGGCGCAGCGGGTCCAGGAGATCCTGGTCAGGCACTTCACCGACGAGGAGCCCGTCCTGCGGGAACTCTTCCCGAAGGTGCCGGACCGGGAGGTGGTGCGGCTGCGGAAGACGATCGTCCGAGGCGCCTCGCGCTCGGGCCTGCACCTGGTGTTCGGTCTGATGGAAGATCCGGACCGGGTCCCGGGACATGACCTTCTGATGCGCAGTCTGCCCCGGGTGACGCGCTGGACGCGGCCGGTGCTGCTGGTGCGGTACCGCTCGATCAAAAGGGCGCTCGGGGACGACTCGTGACGGGCCGGCCGCTGTCGGAACGGCACCCGGCGCCGGTGTGAGGCCCCCAGGGCTGTCCCGTGATCCCCGGCGGGCTCGTGACGACGGCCAGGGCCCTTAGACTGAGCCGCCGGCGGCCGGTTGTCCGAGTCCGGACGCCCGGGTCCGGTGCCCGCGCGGGAGGGGAGCGATCGTGACGTCAGCCGTCGGCGAGTCCGAGGATCCTCCCGCCGAGGTGCTGGCGGAGGCCGCTGCCGCGTTCGGACTGCTGGCGTCGTCGGCGCGGCTGCACATCGTATGGGTGCTCGCGCAGGGCGAATGCGATGTGACGGGGCTTTCTGAGCGGGTCGGCGGCGCACTGCCCGCCGTGAGCCAGCATCTGACCAAGCTGAAGCTCGCCGGTCTTGTCCGGTCGCGCCGCGAGGGCCGCCGGCAGGTCTATTTCGTCGACGATCCCGATGTGGTGACCGTGGTCCGGCTGATGGTCGGACAGCTCACCGCCCGCACCGCGCCGGCCACCGCGTGGCGTGTCTGAGCCGCTGCCGTCGCCCTGGCGCTGACCGGTCCGGCCGTCGCGGAGAACGCCCCGCTCAGCCGTAGGAGAGGTTGGAGCAGGGGTCGTCGTCGGCCGAACGGGCCCCGGCCGCTATGGCCGTCGGCAGCGTGGTGGGCGCCGCCGAGGGGCCGTCAGTGGGCCCGGCCGGGGGATCCTCCGCGTACGAGGTGCCCAGGACGACCGCTATGCCCGCCCCGGACACCGACTGGAGCCGCGCACCCGGAAAGAGGCGGGCCACGGTGCGTCCGCCGTCGTACTCTCCCGGGCCGTACTCGATCACCGTGGTGCGGTGGTCCTGGGTGCTCGCGTTGGCGGTGCCCGTGACGGTGAAGTCGTGTTCCGTGAGACCGCGGGCCGCGCGGGCGGCCAGTCCGCCGACCGTGGTGCCGTTGTACACGGCGACGGAGACACCGGCGCCGGACACGGGCGGCGCGGTGCTCGGGCCGGGTGTGGGGGAGGCGGTGCCCGTCCCCCCGGTCGCCTTCCTGCCGCTGGCGTCGGTGCCGTCGATCGTACGGTCGGCCTTCAGCGCCGCCCAGAGGGCGTCCGCGTCCGGTTCGACGACCGCCACCCGGGACCCCTCGTAACGCCAGGGCACGGTGACGAACTTGGTGTTGTGCAGATCGATGTCCTTGAGCGACATCGCGAAGCTCAGCAGTTTGTCGGCGGAGCCGAGCCCGGGATCGACGGTCATGGACTGTGTCGCGGCGTCCGCGAGCGGCAACAGCTTGGTGGGGGTGAGCCCGTCGCTCTTCACCTTTTTGATCAGACCGGCGACAAAGGCCTGCTGGCGCTTGATGCGGCCGATGTCGGAGCCGTCGCCGATGCCGTGCCGGATCCGTACGTAGTCCAGCGCCTTCCGGCCCGCGAGGGTCTGGTCGCCCTTGGCGAAGAGGCGCTTGCCGCGGTCGGCCCGGTTGGGATCGAGGTCCCGCTGATAGATGTTCTGCGGCAGGCACACCTCCACACCGCCGACGATCTCGGTCAGTCTCGCGAAGCCCTTGAAGTCGACGACGACGGTGTGGTCGACGCGCAGCCCGGTGAGTTTCTCGACGGTGTTCTGGGTGCAGGCCGGATTGCCCTTCGCGGTCTCACCCACGGAGAACGCCGAGTTGAACATGGTGTCCTTCTGCGGCTTGGTCCAGTGCCCGTCGGGCAGCTTGCAGGGCGGTATGTCGAGAAGGGTGTCGCGCGGGACGGACACGGCGACGGAGTGCTTGTGATCGGCGTAGACGTGCAGCAGGAACGCGGTGTCGGAGCGGCCGATGTCGTCCTCGCTGCCACCGCCCAGCGCGCTGTTGCCGTCGGTCCGCGCGTCCGAGCCGATGACCAGGACGTTCTGTCCCTTGGACGAGCTGGGAGGGCGGCTCTCGGAGATTCCATTGGCGCTGAAGGTGTCGATGTTCCGGTTGAGCTTGAGATAGACCCAGCCGGCGCCCGCCGAGACGAGGACGAGAAGGGACACGGCTATCGCCAGGGTGAGCCGCAGCCGGCCGCGCCCTCGCCGCCGGCCGCCGGCGGATGCCGTGTCTCGGCTGCTGCCTGCCATATACGCGCCCTCAACCCTTCGGCTCACCCCATGGTTGTCCAGTTGCGCAATGTAGCAACTTTACGGAAAGGGGCTTTCGCCGGGTATGGCCGTCGGGGGGGGCGGACGGCGCTCCTTTCGAAACACGCCCTGGCCGCCGGGCGCGGGATGGTGCGGCGCGGTTCGCGGTATGCCGCACCGGACGGCGGCCCGTACGGACGTGGTGGCCGTCACAGTGGCTCGGGTCACGGGCCGGGAGGCGGGCCGACCGACGGCCCGCCTCCCGGGCCGGCCCGCTCACCGGACGCGGGCCGGCCTGCTCAGGGGGCGTCGTGGGGGTGTTCCCACCGGCTCACAGGGTGCGTTCCAGCCGGTCCGCCATCAGCCTGATGAAGCGCGCGGGATCGCTCAGCTCGCCGCCGTCCGCGAGCAGGGCCATCCCGTAGAGGAGCTCCGCGGCCTCGGCCAGTCCCGTGTCGGCCTCCTGCTCGGCATGCGCCTTCTTCAACCCGGTGACCAGCGGGTGCGTGGGGTTGAGTTCGAGGATGCGCTTGATGTGAGGCACCTCCTGGCCCATGGCGCGGTACATGTTCGCCAGCGCCGGAGTCGCGTCGTGCGTGTCACCGACGATGCAGGCCGGGGAGACGGTGAGCCGGGACGAGAGCCGTACCTCCTTCACGTCCTCGCTCAGCCGCGTCGTCATCCAGCTCAGCAGGCCGGCGAAGTCCTGCTGCTGCTTCTCACGCTCGGCCTCGACCTCCTTCTTCTCCTCCTCGGTGTCGAGGTCGACCTCGCCCTTCGCGATCGACTGGAGGGGCTTGCCGTCGAACTCCGGGACGGACTCGACCCATACCTCGTCCACGGGGTCGGTCAGCAGCAGCACCTCGAAGCCCTTGGCCTTGAGCGCCTCCATATGCGGCGAACTCTCGATGGCGGAGCGCGACTCGCCCGTCATGTAGAAGATGTGCTGCTGGCCCTCCTTCATACGTTCCACATAGTCCCGGAGGGTGGTCGGCTTCTCCGCGTCCTGGGTCGAGGCGAAGGAGGACACACCAAGGATCGCGTCGCGGTTCTCGAAGTCGCTGAGAAGCCCTTCCTTGAGGACCCGGCCGAACTCTCTCCAGAACGTCGCATAGCGGTCCGGATTCTCGGACATCATGTCCTTCAATGTCGACAGGACCTTCTTCACCAGACGACGGTGCATCAACTGGATCTGACGGTCCTGCTGGAGAATCTCCCGTGACACATTGAGGGACAGATCCTGCGCGTCGACCACGCCCTTGACGAAGCGCAGGTATTCCGGCATCAGCGCTTCGCAGTCGTCCATGATGAACACGCGCTTGACGTAGAGCTGCACGCCGCGCTTGTGGCCCTGCGCGAACAGGTCCTGGGGGGCGTGGGACGGGATGAACAGCAGCGCCTGGTATTCGAAGGTGCCCTCCGCCTGCATGCGGATGGTCTCCAGCGGATCCGTCCAGTCGTGGCTGACGTGCTTGTACAGCTCGTTGTACTCCTCGTCGGTCACCTCGCTCCTGGACCGCGCCCACAGCGCCTTCATCGAGTTGACCGTCTCGATTTCGCGGGCCTCGCCGTCGTCCTCGGACGTGGACTCGGCGGCCATCCTGATGGGCCAGGTGATGAAGTCCGAGTACCGCTTGACGATTTCCTTGATCTTCCAGGCGGACGTGTAGTCGAAGAGCTGGTCCTCGGTGTCCTCCGGCTTGAGCCGCAGCGTGACCGCGGTGCCGCGCGGCGCGTCCTCGACCGGCTCGACCGTATAGGTGCCCTCGCCGCTGGACTCCCAGCGCGTGCCCCGGCTCTCTCCGGCCCGCCGGGTCACCAGCGTGACCTCGTCGGCCACCATGAAGCTGGAGTAGAAGCCGACGCCGAACTGCCCGATGAGCTCCTCGGAGGCCGCCGCGTCCTTTGCTTCCTTCAATTCCTGAAGGAACTTCGCCGTGCCGGAATTCGCGATCGTCCCGATGAGCTGCACCACATCGTCGTGCGACATGCCGATGCCGTTGTCGCGTACGGTAAGAGTGCGCTGCTTCTTGTCGACCTCGATCTCGATATGGAGATCGGACACGTCTTCCTGTGCCTCTTCGTCGCGGAGGACTTCCAGCCGCAACTTGTCCAACGCGTCAGAGGCGTTGGAAATCAGCTCGCGCAGGAATACATCCTTGTTCGAGTAGATCGAGTGGATCATCATCTGCAAGAGCTGACGTGCTTCCACCTGAAACTCGAAGGTCTCGGTCGGCATATGCGGAATTCCTCTCCTCGTCAAAAGGCCGGCCAATGCGGTGAGCCGGTCCACATCGTAACCAGCGCCCGCGGCATCCACGGAGGCAGTTCCGGGAGCGGGCGGGAACCCGGCCACCGGAGCCGGCACACCCCGGAGCCTCCCGCCCGGCGCCGACCATCATCGGGACGGCAGACGCCTTCGAGGGGGCCGGCGAGTGGACGCGAGGAGACAAGGATGATGGCGGGGGCGACCGGCATTCGCCGGCCGGCACCGGCCCGGCACCGGACCTGCGGGGCCGGGCTCCGGAGACCGGCCCGGGGATGTCCGTTTGTCAGGACAGATCAGCGACCAGCGAAGGGCTCGGACACCATGAACGCGAAGATCCCCCACGCCTCGGACCGCCCGGCAGGCCGGAGCCCGGGCCCGGCCGACGGCGCACCGGTGATCTCGGGTTCACGGCCAGGCACCTTCGCCCGGGGCGTCCTGTACGAGCGCCACCCGGCGCTGATCCGGCAGGTACGCGACGCTTTCCCCTACGGCCCCCGGCAGCACCGCGCGCTCGACATCCTGCTGGACGAGATCACCAACGGCGTGGTGGAACCGCTCGACGCCGCGGAGCAGGACCACGACCAGTGGTCGGCCTGGGGGCGGGAACACTTCGGACGGCCGTGGTCCGACGTCCCGTTCCTCTGGGCCGAGAGCTACTTCTACCGCAAACTCCTCGGGGCCGTCGGATACTTCGGTGCGGGGCCCTGGCGGGGCGTCGATCCCTTCGCGCCCTTCAAACAGGCCGAACTGAGCGGCACGGCGGTGGAGGAGGAGCTCCGGGCACTGGACACACTCGCCGAGCTGCCCGCCGGCCAGCGGGCGACGGCCCTGCTGCACGCCTCCCTCTGGGGAAACCGTGCCGACCTCGGCTTCCGTGTCTCGGCGGGCGACGCGGACCTCGGTGACGCCGATCCCGGCCTGGTCGCCGACGACAGCGCCACGCTGTGGTCGCTCCTGCCCGAGGGGACGCCGGCCACCGTCGCCGTGGTGGCGGACAACGCGGGACGGGAGCTGATCCCCGACCTGATCCTCATCGACCACCTGCTCGAACACGGCCGCGCCGCCCGGGTCGTCCTCCACGTCAAACCCGGCCCTTACTTCGTCTCCGACGCGACGACGGCCGATGTCGTCGACTGCCTGCGCCGCCTTCTGCGCGCCCCCGGCACGGCGGGCCGGACCGGCGAGCGCCTCTGGGCGGCCATGGGAGCCGGCCGGCTGGAGGTGCGCGCCCACCCGTTCTTCTGCGCCCCGTTCCCGTACGAGGAGATGCCCGAGGACCTGAGGGCCGACTTCGCCACCGCCGGGCTGACGATCCTCAAGGGCGACCTCAACTACCGCCGCCTGGTGGGCGATCGCCGGTGGGACGCGACAAGGCCGTTCGGGGACCTCACAGCACACTTCCCGGGCCCCGTCGCGGCACTGCGCACGCTGAAGTCCGATGTTGTCGTCGGCCTTTCCCCGCAGACGCTGACCGGCCTCGAACGATCGGGCCACGCCTGGCGCACCAGCGGCACCCACGCCCTGATCCAGGCCCGGCGGTAAGAGAGCTGTGCGTTCGTGCCCGGCTTCCGCCGTGTCCGTGTCGGTGTCGGAGCTGGCCGGCCCGGGTCAGGTCAGCGCGGCGGCGATGTGTTCGGCGGCTTCGGCGATCAGGGGTTCGCTGGGGCGTGCCCCGTGTTCGGAGCGCTCGGACATGATGGCCATCACCAGGGGTGCGGAGCGGGGCGGCCACACGACGGCGATGTCGTTGGCCCGGCCGTAGTTGGCCGTTCCGGTCTTGTCGGCGACCCGCCATCCCCTGGGGAGCCCGGCCCGGATGCGTTTGTCACCGGTGGTGTTGCGTACGAGCAGGTCAGTGAGCAGGGCGCGCGGGCGGCCGGCGAGCGCGTCTCCCAGGACGAGCACGCGGTAGTCGGCGGCGATCGCCCGGGGTGTGGTCGTGTCGTGCGGGTCCCCCGGGCGGGCCCGGTTCAGCTCGGGCTCGTAGTGGTCGAGCCGGCTGACGGTGTCGCCGAGCCCCCGCATGTAGGCGGTCAGCCGGTCGGGACCGCCGAGGTCGCGCAGCAGGAGGTTGGCGGCCGTGCCGTCACTGTGGCGGATGGCGGCGTCGCACAACTGACCGATCGTCATGCCCTGGGCGACGTTCCGCTGGGTGACGGGCGAGATGGAGTTGATGTCGTCCCCGGTGTAGGTGACCTTCTCGTCCAGGTGGCTGAGCGGGTTGCCGTGGAGGACGGCCGCGACGGCGAGGGGCTTGAACGTGGAGCAGAACGCGAAGCGCTCGTCCGCCCGGTGAGCGAGCGTCGTGCCCGTGCCGGTGGCCAGGGCGTACACACCGAGCCGGGCGTCGTACTTGCGTTCCAGCGCCCGGAGCGGGGCCGGGTCCAGGGGTGTCGCGGAGGCGGAAGGCGCACCGGAGGGACGTGCCGATGCCCGGGACGCCAAGGTGGCCGAGCGGTCCGGTGTGTGTCCGCACCCCGTCAGAGGCAGCAGGGCCGCCGCGGTGAGTAAGGCACGGCGGGACAGGCCGGACTGCTCTGAGGACATGCGGTGGTACCTGCTTTCGGAAGCCGGACGGTACGTGCCGGGCCGGCGCATGAGGGGGGCTCGTCGCTGTTCTACGCGCCCGGGTCGGCAGAGTCCAACTCGACCGGCCAGTCGTGTCACCGGCTCGCGCACCTGTGCGGCAACCGGTCCGGCGACACGCCGAAGCAGGGAACGCGTGTCCGTACGAGGGGGTGGGCCTCAGCTCTTGGAGGGTACGGGCGGGACGCCGCCGGCCGATGTGCCGGCGGTCCCGCGGCCGGTCCGTACGCGGGTCAGCAGGAACAGCCCGGCCAGGGCGGCCGCCGACGTCAGGACCAGGAAGACGAGGCCGTGCCGGTAGCCGGTGGCGATCTGTTCCGGATCCGGTGCAGCCCGGCGTGCGGCACCGTGGAACACGATGCCGATGACCGCCAGCCCGACGGAGCCGGCCACCTGCTGGGTCGTGGCCAGCAGACCGCTGGCGGCGCCTGCCTGCGCGGGCTTCAGTCCGTCCAGGACGATTCCCAGCAGTGGGGCCATCACGGCTCCGGTGCAGGCCCCGTTGACGGCGAGCAGTGCGGCCAGCGCGGGGATGTTCACGTCGCGGGGCTGGGCGAGCAGCAGCAGGAACTGTCCCGCGAAACCGATGATCCGGATACCCATCGTGGCCATGAGAGCCCTGGGACCCCATCGTTCGGTCAGGGACGACGAGGCCAGGCTCGCGGCACAGAAGCCGATCATCAGCGGGCTGGACACCAGCCCGGACTGGAGCGGGGTGAGACCGCGGCCCTGCTGGAGCAGCAGGGCCAGGACGTAGAGGGACGAGGACATCGAAGCGTAGAAGGTGCAGACGGTCAGCAACCCCATGCGCAGCGTGCCCGCGCGCAGCAGGCTGGGGGGAAGCAGCGGGTCGCGCCCCCGGGACTCGACCCGGCGTTCCCAGAGCCAGAATCCCGGCAGCGACACCGACGCGCCCACGAGCATGAGCAGGGTCCACCCGGGCCAGCCGGCGGAGCGGCCGACCGTCAGGGGCACCACAAGCAGCACCATGGCCACGGCGAACAGCAGGATCCCGGTGCGGTCGATCCGCAGGCTGCCCAGCCGGCGGGTCGCCGGCAGCAGCCGTGGGGCGAGGAGCAGCGTCACCACCCCGACGGGAAGGTTGACGAGGAAGGCCCACCGCCAGGACAGGCCGAGCCAGTCCAGACTGATCAGCAGTCCGCCGAGGAGCTGTCCCACGGCCATCGCGCCGCCTGTCGCCAGGCCGTAGAAGCGCATCACCCGGGGCCGCTCCGCCGGGGGGTAGTGGAGCCTGATCAGCGCCAGCACCTGAGGGAACAGTACGACGGAGGCACCGCCCTGAAGCGCTCGCCCGCAGATCAGCCACCACACGTCCGGTGCGAAGCCGCACATCGCCGACGTCGCGGTGAACAGGGCCGTCCCGACCACGAACGCCTTCTTGGGGCCCCAGTGGTCGCCCAGCCTGCCGCCGAGCACCAGCAGGCACGCGTACACGATGGCGTAGGCGGCCACGACGAGTTGGACCTCGCCGCTGGTCGCGCGCAGGTCCTCGGTGATGGACGGCACCGCCACGTTGACGATGAAGAAGTCCAGGGTGGGCATGAAGGCGCCCACGAGCAGTATCGCGAGCACGGGTTCAGCCCTGCCGCAGGGCCAGGCGCAGGTGGTGTTCGAGCAGATGGGGCGCGAGCATGAAACCGTAGTGGCCGAGTTCTGACTCCATGATGTGCACCCGGGCGCCCCGGATGCCCGCCGCCAGCTCGCGCTGTGTCTCGGGGGGATAGGCGCGGTCGGTGGAGAAGCCGACGACGTCCGTGGGGGAGGTGATCCGGGCGAGCGCGTCGTCGATGTCTCCCCTGCCCCGCGCCACGGTGGCTCGCGAGGCCGTCTCGGAGAGGACCAGGCAGCAGTTCGCGTCGAAGCGTTCCCACACCTTGTCGCCCTGCGCCAGCACGTATGCGCGGAACTTCTCGTGACAGCCGTCCGAGTCGTGGTACCACGTCTGGCCGCCGAACCGGTCCTGCCAGTAGCTTTCGGTGCCGTAGCGGAGGTGCGCGAAGCTCCGGGCGAGGGAGACGCCGGTGCGGGGGCCGCACCCCTCGGGCAGGTGGTAGAAATCGCCTCCGTGGAAATGCGGATCCCGCCGGATCAGCTCCAGTTCCAGATGCGTGTGGCCGGCCTGTTCGACCCGGGTGGCCGCCCCCACGGCGATGAGGAGGAGCCGGCCCACCCGGTCGGGGCGGGAGACCGCCCATTCCAGAGCCCGCGCTCCGCCTATGGACATGCCGATGACGGTGTGCCAGCGCTCGATGCCCAGCGCGTCGGCCAGCGCGGCCTCGGCGTTGACCTGGTCGACCACATCGAGCGCGGGGAACCGTGACGCCCAGGGGTTTCCCCGCGGGTCGAGGCTCGCGGGGCCGGTGCTTCCGTCGCAGCCGCCGAGATTGTTGGCGACGATCACGTGGTAGCGGTCGGTGTCGACCGGTCCGCCGGGCCCTATCAGGGTGTCCCACCAGCCGTCCGCGCGGTGACCCGGCCCGGCGGGTCCCGCCGCGTGGCTGGTCATGCTCAGCGGCGGCAGAATCAGCACCGCGTTGCTCCGGTCGGCGTTGGGGGTGCCCCAGGCCTCGTACGACATGGTCACCGGCCCCAGGGACCGTCCGGAGATCAGCGCCAGCGGTGCCTCGGCCGAGTGGGTGGTGACGAACCGCCGGTTCCCCGGGGCGTCGCCGGGCTGCCACGCTCCGGTGTTCCTCAGTCGCATGCGCGTTCCCTCCGTGACGGGGCCTGGGGTGTGCGCGGTCAGTGGTCGGCGTAACGGCTGCGCAGCATCTTCTTGTCGAACTTGTTGGTGGCCGTCTTCGGGATCTCGGGGACAAACTCGAAACGGTCCGGCACCCACCATTTCGGGAGCCGGTCACGCAGGAAGGCCCGCAGTCCGTCAGCCGTCACCGTGGCGGCGGAACGTGGCACCACCACGGCCAGCGGCCGTTCCTGCCACCGCACGTCCGGTACGGCCACGACGGCTGCCTCCAGGACGCCGGGGTGGTCCATGAGCGCGGACTCGACCGCTATGGAGCTGATCCACTCGCCGCCCGACTTGATCAGGTCCTTGCTGCGGTCCGTGATGCGGATATAGCCGTCCGGGTCGATGGTCGCGATGTCCCCGCTGCGCAGCCAGCCGTCGTGGAACCTGGTGGTGTCGGCTTCTTCGCCCGGATTCTCGTAGCGCGTCGCTCCCCAGAGCGATCTGACCTCCAGCTCTCCCTGGGTCACCCCGTCGTGCGGGAGCACCCGGTCCGAGTCGTCGACCAGCCGCAACTCGACGCCCGGCACGGCCAGGCCCTGCGTGTGGTGCAGTTCCGTCTGCTTCTCCGGAGGCAGGGACGCGAGGCCGCTGCGGATGTTCGTCAGGGCGACCGTCGCCATGTTCTCCGTCATGCCGAGCCCCTGCTGCATGGTCACGCCACGGTCGGCGTACCGGTGGACCAGGCCCGACGGGATCGCTGAGCCACCGCAGACGATGCGTTCCACGGACGCGAACACCTCCTTCGGAGGGTCCATCTCGTCCAGGGCGAGCCAGAAGGTCGGCACGCCGGCGGAGAGGGTGACCTGCTCCCGCTCCAGGGTCTCCGCGATGGACTCGGGTTTCAGATGCGGCCCGGTGAACACCAGGCCCGCCCCCGCCAGAGCGGCCGCGTACGGCAGCCCCCAGGCGGTGGCGTGGAACAGCGGCGTCAGCGGGAAGATCACATCCCGTTCGCGGACCGCGAAGGCGTCGGCCGCACACATCGCGAGGGAGTGGAGGACGAGGGAGCGGTGCGAGTGGGCCACGGCTTTGGGACGGCCTGTGGTGCCGCCCGTGTAGCACAGGCAGGCGGTGCGGTTCTCCGCCACGTCACGCGGGGCGACCGGCTCGGCTTCTGCCAGCATCCGCTCGTAGGAGAGCGCGTCGGTGAACGCGGGGTCCACCTCGCCCCCGTCGGAGATGACGACGAACCGGCGCACCGACCGGAGCCGGGGCAGCAGCCGTGCCAGTTGCCCGGTGAGGGAGGCGTCGACCACCATCACCCGGGCCTTCGCGTGCGCCACGACCCATTCGATCTGCTCGTCGGAGAACCGTACGTTGACCGGAACCAGGACGGCGCCCGCCATCGGGACACCGAAGAACCACTCCAGGTGCCGTGCGCTGTTCCAGGCGAAGGTCGCCACCGCGGCGCCCTGTTCGACGCCGAGACGCCGGAGGGCGTCGGTCAGCCGTCGGACGCGTTCCTGGCACGCCGCCCAGGACGTCCCCCGGTGCTGCCCCGCGAGGTCGACCTCACGTATCTCCTTGGCGGGTGACACGGTGGCCGCCCGCCGCAGGAGCATGCCCACCGAGAGCCCGATGCCGCCCTGCACGGTCATGATGCGAGTTGGACGAGGGTCATGCCGTCATGCACGGTGAGCAGCGCGGCGCGCACCCGGGTGTCCTCCACGACGTGCTTGTTGAACTTGACCACGTCGTGCGCCCAGTTGGCGAACAACCGCTCCACCCATTCCTCGCCCGTACATGTCTCGTCGGCGGGCGGCAGGGAGCGCGGGTTGATGACCTCGCCGCCCCACATGGTGTTGTCGACGACCAGGAGGCCGCGGGGCCTCAGGAGGCCGCGGGCGAGGATGGTCTCGAAGTAGGTGATGTAGTTCGGCTTGTCCGCGTCCAGGAAGATGAGGTCGAAGTCGCCGTCGACGTGCTGGAGGACGGAATGGGCCTCATCCAGCACGGGCTTGATCTTGTGACCGTGCGGACTGCGCTCGAAGGCCCGCGTGGCCACGTCCTGGGCCCTCTTGTCCGCGACATAGTTGTCGATGGTGACGACCTCGCCGTCCTCCGGCAGGGCCGCGGCCATGGCGACGGCGCCGTGGCCGGTGAAGGTGCCCACCTCCAGCACACGGCTCATACCGCCGGTGGTGATCAGCATCTGGAGGAAGGACGTCTGGACGTGCGCGGTCGAGATGTCCGCCCATTCGGGAGTGGACCGTGCGGTTTCCTCGGCGATGTGCCGCAGTTCGGCCGAGACGGGTGTGGAGGAACGCTCCGCGTACTCCCGGATTCCCTCCCGGAAGATCGAAGGCTTCTTGAAGACGGCGTCGGACCTGTGTTCCATGGCTTCTTCTCTCGGCGTGTGAGGGAGTGTCCGGCACGTGCGTCGGCGGAAACCGCTGGTCGGCTGCTCCGGTCGCTCCCGAGGCGCCGGACCGCGTCGCCGCTGCGGGGCTACGGTGTGGGGGCCGCGTGCATCGTGACGTAGTTGGTCCCGATCCAGTCCCCGAACGTCGCGCTCTCGCCGTCGAGGGTGTCGACTTCGAGACCGTACGTACGGGCCTTGGGGACCGAGAAGGAGAAGTCGGTCGAGGGGCGCAGGAAGAAGACGCTCGACGTGCGGTCGCTGCCCTCGCGCAGGCCGGCCTCCGGGGACCTGACGTGGTGCCGGGGTGCGGGGACGGCGCCCCGGGTGACGAGGGGCGCGATGGCGCCGCACAGCACGATCACGGACTCCGGGATGTGCGGCAGGTCCACCAGTTCGCCGCCGATCTCGGCCTGCAGGCTGACGAACCCGTTGGCGCACGGGGTCTGGTGGATCAGGGTGATGATGGACAGGTCGTAGTGCGGTGCCATGCGCCGCGGTTCGTGCTCGGCGGCGCGGTGCTCGGGGACCTCGGGGAAGTAGCGCAGCCGCAGCACGGGGTCGCAGTCGAGCAGCGTGTCGATGTCCCTCCCGTCCGAACCGTCGTACGTGCCGGTCGCCTCCAGGACGACCCGGGCGGTTTCCCGGGCGGCGGTGTGGAGGCCGCCGAAGTAGTCCGTCCAGACGCCCTCGAAGCGCGGCGAGGGGAAGAGATTGCCGGAAATCCCCATCGAGAACGTCATCGAGTAGTCCGTGTAGGTGCCCGTTTTGGTCACCTGGGCCGTGCTCTCGGCCTCCAGCGCGGAGTAGCCGCGGCGCAAGGTCGGGATGTCCGTCGTCATGGCCGCCTTCTCCTCGGGCGTGCCGTGCTGGAAGAAGTCCATCGCCGTGTCGGTGGCGAGCTTGTGGTCCTGTTCCCGTACTCCGCAGTCGGTGAGGTAGAAGACACCTGCCTCGGTGACGCACCTGCGGAACTCTTCCTGGTCAAGGCCCTGCTTCAGCGCGGTGAGGCTGAAAAGGGGCACTCGGGGCACCGTCGTGTCTGCCATGGGTGGCCCGCTCCTTCCGGATCAGTCGTAGAAAAGTACGGCGCGCATTTCCAGGGACGTGCGCAAATGTCCGAGGCTCGGCCCTTTCGCGTCGTAGAACGCCGTGTGCGGGCAGAGGCCGGCCACGTCGGCCGACTCCGGACGCCCCGTACCGCCGGCGCCGTCGGCTCCGTCCGCGGCGAGTGCCAGACTGCGGCTCGCGCTGTCGTAGCACTTGAAGAGGACGACCTCGTCGGGTGAGAGCGACCGCCAGTAGTGCCAGCGGTGGCGGGGGTTGTGCTTCACGGAGTAGCTCTCGCGGTCCTTGAGCCACTCCGGGAACTTGAGCCGGGTCGCCACGAGGTCGGACGAGGGGTCCAGTGACCGGTAGTCGCACAGGGCCAGGGGGTAGTTGCGGACGGGTTCCATGAGGGGCCGCCAGATGTTGACGATCTGGAACCTGCCGAAGCGGCGGTCCTTCCCGCCGTGCCGGGCGGCGCGTTCCCGGGCGCTGTTCGGGCTCTGGTCGACGTGGACACGCAGGTGCGGCGCCTGGTGGGGCGTCGCACCGGAGGGGGCGGCGTCCTGGCGTCGCAGGGTGGCGTCGAAGAACTCCACCGCGTCGGCGCCGGTGACGGACGTCAGCAGCTCGGCGGTCTCCCCCCGGTACCGTTCGAGGGCCGGCGCGGAGTTCTCCGCCAGGCCGCGCTGGTCGGCCGTCGTGGGAGCCGTGACCCGCTCGAATCCCATGGTGTCGAGGGTGGGCCGCTCGGCGCTGTCGCGCAGGTCCTCGACGGTGGTCTCGTGCGGAACCATACGGAAGTTGAGGATCACCTCCGGCGGCCGGGACAGGGCGTCGACGCACCAGTCGTCGTCCGGGGAGCCGGGCGTCAGCGGTGCGGCGTAGTGCAGGACGGTCGATACGGCGGACACGGTGGCGGCTAACCCTTCGCTGCCGAGCGGCGGAAGACGCCGCGGTCCAACTGCGGGCCGGCGTTGGCGTACACCATGTCCATGGTGAGCACGCCGTGGAAGGACGCCAGGTACTTCTCCAGCAGCGCCGGGCTGTACCGGTGCCAGTACGGGATCATGTCCTCGATGACGAAGTAGTCGCCCTCGTGGAGCAGATGGTCGACTGCCCACCGCATGACGTTGAACGTGTCGGCGTGCGCGTCGTCGATGAGCAACAGCGGGTGGGCCACCTCGCCGAGGAGCTTCTCCAGCGTCTCCAGATCGGTGCAGTCCGCTTCGTGGAGAGCGATGTCCGACATCTCGGCCGGGGGGATCTGGCAGCGGGAGGTGTCCTTGTCGATCCCGATGACCTGGCAGTCGATGCCCATGAGCCTGGTCAGGTCGCGGAACCAGACCAGGGAACCACCGCTGTACACCCCGAGTTCGATGATGGTGCGGGGACGGAACTCCCACAGCAGGTCGTGCAGGGCGGCCTGCGCCTCCGGGTCCTTGAGCAGGCGCAGACCCCGCCACTGGTAGCGGGAGAAGTCCGGATAGCCCAGATCGCGCGGCGCTTCCGCCCAGCGGTCGAGCGGCCAGTCCCGCGGCCGGTCCGTCAGCACGGGGGGACGGTAGACCGGGTCGTCGCCCAGCCCTCGGAATGCGTTCAGATCCAGGAATTTCTCGCGAGAATAGTCGTTCAATGCGCTCTCCCCTGAGTTTGCCCCGCATTTCGACCTGGCGATGCTAACCCGCACTACTCTTGGCTTTCTCTCCCGGATCTCTCGGGGGGCTCTCCGTGAAATAGCGGTAAGGCTCGGAAAGGTGTTTGGCGGAAATTTCGCATGGGCAGGGAGAAAAGGCCGGACGGTCTTCTCAGCTCGGTCTTCCCCGGCGTAGTGTCCCGCGATGCACGGGGAAGGGCCGCGTGCGGATGGGGAGAATCAGCATGGACGTGATAGGCGCCGGATATGGCCGTACGGGCACGCTGTCGATGCGGGCGGCGCTTCAGAGGCTCGGGTTCGACCCCTGTCATCACATGACAGAAGTGATAACGAACGCACGGCAGATGCCGTTGTGGCAGGAGGCCCTCGCCAGTGACCCGGTGGATGTGCGGCGGGTGTTCGAGGGGTATCGGGCGACGGTGGACTTTCCCGGCTGCGTCTTCTGGCGCGAGCTGATGGAAGCGTGGCCCGAGGCCAAGGTTGTCCTGACGGTGCGGGACCCGCACCGGTGGTACGCGAGCGCCAGGAAGACCATTTTCTCCCGGCACATGCCGCAGCCGCAGGACACCGACCCGGACGCCGCGGCGTTCGGCCGTTTCATGTCCGGGCAATTGCGGCCGCGTCTGCTCGACGTGGGCGGTGACAGGCCGTTGAACGAGTTGGACGAGCACGAAGCCGTCGAGGTCTTCAACCGGCACATCGCCGAGGTGAAGGCCACCGTGCCGGCCGAGCGGCTGCTGGTCTTCCAGGTGAGCGAGGGGTGGGGGCCGCTCTGCGACTTCCTGGACGTGCCGGTGCCCGACGAGGAGTTCCCGCACATCAACGAGTCGGCCGGCTTCCACAAGCGCGCCGGTGAGCTGTTCGCGGAGCGGCAGCGGGCGCTTGCCGCCCTGCGGGCCGAGCCCGCGTCGGACTCCCGCTGACCGACGGAAGACGGAGCGGAGACTTCCGGGCCGTAGCGTCACGCCTCACGGCATCAGGTCGTCGGCGGACCACGATCCCCCGCGGTATCGCCGTGCCGGCCTGATGCCGTGTCACTTTTCGAGAAGGGATCGACGTTGGACGAGAAGGTCCTCGACGCCCAGAAGTGGGTCAACGCAACCTACGGCAATGTCTCCGGGTATGTGCGCTGCCCCGAGAACGGCAGTACCGGCTGGGCCACCATGCTCGCTCTGACGATGGGGCTCCAGCACGAGTTGGGCATCAGCCCGGTGGTCGCCAGCTTCGGCCCCACCACCATGGCCAGGCTGGAGGCCCTCGGTGACATCGGCTTCGGCTGGAACAAGAACGCGAACATCGTCCGCATCATCCAGCACGGACTGTTCTGCAAGGGTTACTGGGGAGCCAACGGCTACGGCGAGTACGGTGCGGTCACCACCGAGGCGGTCAAGGAACTCCGCGTCGACATGGGCCTGCCCGACGGCGGGACGGGCACCACCGGCGGTGCCACCACACCGAAGATCTTCAAGTGCATCATGAACATGGACGCGTACGTCACGGTCGCCGGCGGCACGGACGAGGTGCGCGCGATCCAGCGGTGGCTGAACGGCCGCTACTGGACCAGGTCCGCCTACGGCATCGGCCCCTGCGACGGGATCTACTCCCGTGACGTGCAGAAGGCCCTGATGATCGCCATCCAGTACGAGCTGGGGATCGCCGATCCCAACGGCAACTTCGGCCCCGCCACCCAGGCCGGTCTGCGGACCAAGGACCTCGGCGAGGGTGCGTCCGGCCTCTGGGTCGAGCTCTTCTCCGCCGCCTGCGTGTTCAACTCCCCGGTCCCCACCGGGACCAGCGACACCGGTACGCCCACCACCTGGCGCGCCACCTACGACGCCACGCTCAAGGAATGGGTGCAGATCTTCCAGCAGTTCAGCAAACTGAACGACACCGGCCGCTCCGACTACCAGACCTGGGCACAGCTCCTGGTCTCGACGGGCGACCCGGACCGGCCCGCCGGCGGCTCGGACACCCGGTTCGAGATCACCGCGTCCCGGGCCCGGTGGCTGCGCGCCAACCTCTACGAGGTCGTGGGCCGCTACCTCTACGACCCGCCGGGCTCCACGCTGGACAAGGAGATCAAGCCGGGCGAGCTGGAGACCATCTTCAGCAACGGGCTGAAGGTGTTCCCGATCTACCAGGACAACGCCCGCGAACTCGCCGACTTCACCTACGCCCAGGGCTACCAGCACGCACTCAACGCGCACGAGCTGGCCTCGGGCTACGGCTTCAACCGCGGCACCGTGCTCTACTTCGCCGTGGACTACGACGCCACCCGCGAAGAGATCGACGCGGCGATCGTGCCCTACTTCCACGGTGTGGCCGCCGGACTCGCCTACCGGGGCAAGCGCTACGTGCACGGTGTGTACGGGTCGCGGAACGTGTGCACGGTCGTCAGCCGGCAGACCGGCGCACGCTACTCGTTCGTCTCGGGCATGTCGTGGGGCTTCTCCGGCAACCTCGGCTTCCCGATCCCGGCCAACTGGTCCTTCAACCAGATCAAGGAGTTCAAGGTCATCAACGGGTCGGACACATTCGACCTCGACCGCGACGTGGTCTCCGGGGCCGACCCCGGTCAGAGCAGCGTCAACAGGCCGTCCGGACCGGCCGATGACTTCATCAACTACGTCCAGCGCCTGTACGACCTCGCGCTCACCTACACCGGCAGCAACCGGAACAAGTCCCAGCTGGTGATGGAGTACATCCGGCACCGGTCGTACGGCGGCGGCGACTGGGACTTCCTGATCGGTGACTACGACAAAGGGTTCGTCGGCTACGCCAACAGCAACGGCATGTCGGTGATGACCGACTTCACGGACCCCTACACCGCTTATGAGCTGGGCGCCGAGCACCTCATGGCCTCCGCCAACGGGCACTTCGCGCACTGGATGCCGTCCAATCCGCGTTCGGTGGACGAGGGTGACGTCGCGGGCTGGGGCGGCGACCTGCTCACCCTCTATGTCGACTGGCGGCGTGCGGCGGACCAGTACCCCGACGGCCGCGACTTCGTCCAGTTGAAGATGGCCAAGGTGGGGGTCGCCTCCAGCTTCGGCTTCAACGACCTCGTCGAGGACACCGACGCGTGGCTGCTGGCCAAGGCGGTCCGCGACGGCAAGAACATCGCCCAGGCCGTCCGGGATCTGTACAACGGCGGCGGCGGTCTTCGGCGGTTCAACACCTACTGGGCCGGACGCTTCAACGGCAACGCCGAGGACGCCAAATTCCTCGCGCACAATATTCTGACCGCCGCCGACGACAAAGAGGTCCTGCTCGCCCAGGTCGGGCTGGTGACGATCCGCGGGGGTATCAAGACGCTCCCCGCCATGCTCGGTTACGACGAGCTGGAGCCGTTCGAGCAGGGCTTCGTCGACGTGCTGCTGGCCCGCACCGGAAGCGAACGGCGCCTGCGGGCCACCTACGAGGCGAACCACGAGAAGTACCTGAAGGCCGCCAGGGCCCGCGCCGCCCGCAGGTGATCGCACCTCGTCGCTGTCGCCGTGCGGCTCGTCGGCTGTGCCGCCGGGGCCGTCGCGGCAGCGGTCAACGGAAGGAAGAAGCGTGAGACACGAGATCGACCGGCGTGCCCTCCTCGCGGCCGGCGCCGCCCTCGGCGCCACCGCCGCCCTGACCGCCGTACCCGGCACCGCGTACGCGGCCGGGAGTGTCCCGCCCGGGGGCAGCCAGTGGTCCGGCGGGGACTCGGCGAACGGCTGGCCCGTGCTGGAGGAGGCGAGGCTGTTCCGGATCGAGGGATCCGGCCAGTCCGTGCGCCTCGCCGACGGTGACGCGGCCGTGATCCTGCTGCATGTGGCCCGCCGGTTCCACTACGAACTGGACCCGCTCCGCCCCGGCGACGTCAGGGGCCACTCCACGAACCGCTCGGTCGCCCAGGAGTACGAGTCCAACCACCTGTCGGGCACCGCCCTGGCGATCCGGCCGCATGCCTACCCCGTCGGCGTCAAGGGCGGTCTGTACCCACGGGAGCTGGTCGTCATAAGAGACATCCTCGCCGAACTGAACGGGGCGGTCGCCTGGGGCGGTGACTTCGGCACGCCGAAGGAGTCCCACTTCGAGATCGCGTACCAGCCCGGCCACCCGAAGGTGACGGGCGTGGCCCGCACGATTCGCGGATGGCGGGAGGGCCCCGGCAACGAGGGCGCGGGCACCGTCGACGCCTTCGCCCTCCAGCGACGCCGGCAGGCCGCGGCCTTCGCCCGCCGGTCCGCCCAGGGCGTGTTGCGAAAGTAGCGCCGTCCGCCCCCTGGGGCGGGGCTCGCGGCGTCTGGTGCGTGCCGGACGCCGCAGGCCGGGCGGGACTTTCGAAATTCGAAACACGCCCCAGGGCCTGTTCACAGCCCGAGGCGGACGGTCGGCCCGCCCGCCTCGGGAGCGCCCTGAACGGCCGCGTCCGGCCCTCAGGTCTGGCCGTTCTTGGCGATCAGGGCGTGGAAACCGCGCTGAAGGTAGTCGCCGTACTCGATCGGCGGGTTCAGCTCCTTCGCGCCGGTGGCCTCCGGGGCGAACGGCTCCATCACGCTGGTCTGCCCGGCGTGCAGGAAGAACGGCAGAGACAGCCGCTCCGCGTTGATGAACTTCACGCGGTGGTTCGGCGCCGGGAAGTAGTCGTTCGTCAGGTACCCCATGTAGGTGCCGCAGTTCACCAGGAAGTCCTCCCCGGACGTCGGCAGGTCGTGCCAGCCGTCGACCGTCTCGACCTGCAGGTTCTGTACCTCGGTCTGGAAGAGGACGGTGATCATGGACACATCGAGATGGTCCTCGAAGCTCAGCTTCGTGCCGTCCGGGCCCGTTTTGACCGGCGGATAGTCCTCCAGGCGGGGGTAGCGGATCAGCGACACCGCGGACAGCGTGTCGGCCTCCGAGAGCTCGGCGTCGAAGAAGTCCTCGGGCTTGCCCAGTGCCAGTGCGATGCCGCTCATCAGCACCTTGGAGAGCCGGAACATGTCTCGGTAGTACTGCTCGCAGAAGGGCCGGAACCGCGCGTGCCGCCTCTGGTCCGGCCAGATGTTCACCTCGTGCATCGGGGCTCCCGCCCTGATCATCGGGTGGTCCTCGTTGAACGAGGGGTTCAGGTAACACCAGGACTCGACCGCCTTCTTGCCCTTGACGGCCATGTAATAGCCGTTGCGCAGGCGCGGGTTGTCCTTGTTGTACGCGTTGATCGCCAGCTCGTACTTCTCCTCCTCGGTCATGGTCCGGTGGAATTCGTTGACCACGTCCTGGAGCAACTGGACGTCGATGCCGTGACCGGAGGCGTAGAAGAACCCGGACCCCCGGCACGCCTTGTTGATCTCCTGTGCGACACGCGTCTTCTCGTTCGGGTCGCCGCCGAACAACGGCGAGATGTCGATCGTGGGAACGTCTGCTGACGGCATCAGAACGGGCATGAGGCCCTCCGTGGTCTCTGTCTTTCCGGGCGGTTGGCCGACGTCTCGTCAGCCTCTCTCGCGTGACTTGGAGACGCGCTCGCACACCTCGGTGACCAGGCGTTCGTTGCGTACCCATGAGTGGTGGGTCTCGCCTCGAAGGAGGTGTGTCGCGATCTTCTCGGCGGGCAGGAGGGTGTCCAGGCTGTTGTACGGCGACCGCTGGTAGAACGCGAAGAGACGGCGCTGCCGGTCGTCGCGGACGACGTCGTTCCGCTCGCCGGCCTTGAACAGCACCAGGTCCCCGACGTGTGCGCCGAGCCGTTCCAGATCCTCCTGGCGCGGTGCGTAGTGGTAGTTGATCGGATCGAGGATGTCCTCGGCGTCGGGGAGCCCGACGGCGGCCGACGCCTGTCGCACGTTGAAGTACGGGTCGATCAGGAAGAGGCTGCCGATCCGCTCGTCCGCGCGGGCCAGCCGCGACGACACCTCCAGAGCGAGAACCCCTCCGAAGCTCCAGCCGAGGAGGCTGTAGGGGCCGGAGGGCTGCAGCCGCCGGATGTGGGCGAGGTAGTACTCGGCCAGCGCCTCGAACGACTCCATGGGAGCGTGCAGATGCACGTTGTTGAAGAGCACGAGCCGGTGTCCGGCCAGCCCTCCCGCGATGTTGCTCAGATAGCTCTCGGCGCCGCCCTCGCCGGGCGGGAAGACGAAGAGGGTGTGCTCCGCCTTGTCCTCGTTGACGAGGATGTACGGCTCGAAGGTGTCCTCGTGCACGGCCCGGGGGCCGGCCGCCCGCGCGTCGGCCGCGCCGTGTGTCACGGCCGACGTGTGAGCGACCACCCGCTCCAGCCACACCTTCAGTTCACTTGTGAACCGCCCGGTGGTGGCCCGGTCCAGCCGGCTGTCGACCTGGGTGACGAGACGGCCGCCGACGCACCGCATCGTCACGTCGACGGCGAACTGGTCCGCCCCCCGGTTGCGGTCGGAGAGGTGGCTCCCCGCCATGGTGGCGTCGAGGTGCCACCCGGCCGGCCGGCCGGACGTCTGCTGTCCCTCGTCGGTGAACCGGCCGAGATAGTTGAAGCTGACGGGCGCGAGCGGAGCGTCCTCGCCGCCGTATCCGCCGAAGAGGGCACCGTAACCGACACCGTGGTGCGGCACCCGCCGGACGGCTTCCCTGGTCCGCAGGACGCTGCGCCCGAGGTTTTGGCGGTCGACCTCGACGGCCAGGGGGTACATCGTCGTGAACCAGCCGACCGTGTCCCGTACGTCGCAGGCCCCTTCGAACCGCTCGCGACCGTGTCCCTCGACCGTGATGTGGTGCTTCGCCCGCCCCGTGATCGACCGCAGCGCCAGGCCGGTGGCCGTCAGCAGCAGCTCGTTCATGGTGGTGTCGTACGCCCAGTGGCTCTCGGTGAGCAGGGTCCGGGTCTCCGCCCGGCTCAACGCGAACTCCTCGCGGTGTGTCTCCGCCCCGTCCTGCCACGCCGAGAGGGCGTCCGGCGGAGCCGCCGCCAGACCTCGTTTGATCTCCGTCCAGAGCTGCCGCTCGTCCTCGTCGGGGACGTAGCCGCGCAGTGCCCGGGCCCACTGCCGGTAGCTTCCCGTCTTCTCCTCCAGCTCACCACCGTGGTAGAGGATCTCCAGGTCCTGGGCGAGGATGTGCCAGCTTACGGAGTCGACGATCAGATGGTGCAGGGCGAACCAGACTCTCGCGGTGCCGTCGTCGTACCCGTGGAGATACGCGGCACAGGCGGTCGGGCCGTGCTCCAGGTCGAAGCCGCTCTGCCACCTCGCGAGCTGTCGGCTGACGTCCTCGTCCCGCATGCCGCGCACGTCGAGCTCGTGCAGGACGACGCCGGGGCGGCTGTCGCCGTAGGTCTGGGTGACCTTCGCACCCTCCCCGCCGAGCCCGGCGTACCGCAGGCGGAAGGCGTCGTGGTGGTCGACCAGCCGGGCCAGTGCCGGTCGAAGCCTCGCCGGCTCCAGCGGCGGTGTCCTGACGGCGAAATTGTGGTTCCACCAGCCGCGGTCGGCGAGCGGCTTCGCGAGGAACCACTCCTGGATGGGAAGCAGTGGGCAGTCGCCGCTCAGCGGCCCCCGCTCCGGCTCCTGGCCCCGGTCCACCGTCGTGGCGTGCCCGCCGTCCGGCCCGGACAGCACGTTGTCGACCAGTCGCCGGACGGTGGGGTGGTCGAAGATGTCCTTGACGCCGACCCCGCGCCGGACCTCCCGCTGCACCTGGCTCGCCAGGTGCAGGGCGCTGATGCTGTCACCGCCCGACCGGAAGAAGTCGTCGTCGATGCCCACGGTGCCGCCGGGCAGTTGAGCGCTCCACAGCCGGCACAGGCGCGCCTCGGTACGGCTGCGCGGAGCCGCGTAGAGCGCACGGTTCGCCGCGAGGTCCGCCTTCGGCAGCGCCTCGGTGTCGAGCTTGCCGTTGATGGTCATGGGCAGCGGCCGGTCGAGGCGCACCAGCAGGGACGGAACCATGCTCGGCATGAGCTTCGCCCGCAGGGTGGCGTAGATCTCGTCCTCGTCCGCGGCCGCGTCGCCGTCCGCCACGTAGTAGCCGATCAGCCGCGTGCCGTCCGCCGCGACGACGGCGCACTCCCGTACCCCAGGACAGCCGGCCAGGACGGCTTCCACCTCGCCGGGTTCGACGCGCAGGCCGTGGATCTTGACCTGTGCGTCGTTGCGCCCCACGTACCGCGTCTCGCCGCCGGTGCGCCGGACGAGGTCGCCGGTCCGGTACAGGAGCGCGCACCGGCCGTCGCGGCGCTCGGCGTCGGTCTGGAACGGGTTGGGCAGGAACCGCTCCCGGGTGAGCTCCGGCCTGTTCACGTACCCGTCCGTGACACACTCGCCGGCCACATACAGCTCGCCGACCGCTCCCGGCGGAAGCAACTGCATCGAGTCGCTGAGTACGTACAGCCGGGTGTTGCCCAGGGGGAGTCCGAAGTCGTTCCGGTAGGGGTCACCGGGCTCGAAACGCCGGACTGTGTTGTAGACGGACGTCTCCGTGGTCCCGTAGGCGTTGACGACCGGCCCGGAGTACTCCCGCCGGATCTTCTCGAAGTGGTGCTCCTGGAACGCCTCGCCGGCGACGAGCACGCACCGCAGACGCGTGAGCCGCGCGAGGTCGAACTGCTGGATCTGCGTCGGCGTGCCGCTCACATAGGTGAGGCCCGCGCGGTTCGCGTAGTCGTAGAACCCGTCGTCGTGGGCGGGTGAGGGCGGGGGCACGATGAGCGTGTGGCCGCTCAGGACCGACAGCGCCAACTGCTCGACGGAGAAGTCGAATACGTAGTTCGCGAGGAACAGGACGCCTTCGCGCGATGTGGCCGGTGTCCCGGAGAGGCGTCCGCCGACCTGCTCGCGGAAGCTGTCCACCGCGCGGTGCGGGACGAGGACCGCCTTGGGGGTGCCGGTCGTGCCGGAGGTGTAGATGGCGTAGGCGAGGTCGGCGCTCGTGACCTCCGTGACCGGGTTCTCCTGCGACCGGTAGCCCATCGGCAGCCGGTCGGCTTCCACCACCTGGAGCCCCCGCGCGGCCGGCAGGGCGTGGAGCCGTTCGGCGTGGGTGTGGTTGGTCAGCAGCAGTCGGGCTCCGGTGTCCTGGAGCATGAAGCTGATCCGGTCGTCCGGGTAGCCGGGGTCGATGGGTACGTAGGCCGCGCCGGCTTTCCATACCGCCAGGATGGTGGTGATCATCAGTTCGCTCTTGTCCATCACGAGAGCGATCAGGTCGTTCGGGCGCAGGGGGGCCACTGATCGCAGGTAGTGTGCGAGTTGGTTGGCCCGTGCGTTGAGTTGACGGTATGTCAGGCGTGTGTCGCGGTGGACCACCGCGATCTCGTCCGGCCAGGCCGCGGCCTGCTCCTCGAACACACCGCCAAGGGTCCGGGGCCGGGTCGCGCCGACGCCCGGCGGGGCGACGTCGGCCAGCAGCCGGGCCCGGCTCTCCTCGTCGAGGCAGGTGACATCCGCCAGGCCGGCCCGGTCCGCGAGGGAGGACAGCCGGGCGAACTCCCGCAGCACGTGCCGGAATGTGGAGATGAAGCCGTCGGCGCTCGTGTCGTCGAAGAGGGAGGCGGCGAAGGTCAGGTTGCCGGCCAGTCCGCCGGAGGTCTCGGTGAGGGTGGCCGACAGGTCGAACTTGGTGGCTGTCCAGCCCCCGGCATCCGGCCGGTAGTCGGCCGGCGTCGCCCGCTCGTCCACCGCCGGGGCCTCGTGGGGACGGTCCGTGACGTTCTGCAGGGTGAAGTTGATCTGCAGAACGGGGTGGCGGCCCGGGTCCTTCTCCGGGTCGAGTTCCTTGACCAGGTGCTCGAACGGCAGCTCGCCGTGCACCTGCGCGGCGACGACGCCCTCGCCGACCGAGCGGACGTAGTCCGTCAACGACGCCCGCGGATCGATTCGGACGCGCAGGGCGAGCAGGTTCGCGAAGAACCCGATCGTGCGGTCGAACTCCGGGCGTCCGCGGTTGGCGGAGGGGGTGCCCACGACGAAGTCGTGCTGGCCGGTGTACATGTTCAGCATGAGGCACCACGCGCCCAGCAGCACGCTGTACAGGCTGACTCCGGCCGACCGGGCCAGGGCCCGCAGCGTCTCGGTCGTCCCCTCGTCGAGGCCGAACTCGATTTCCCGACCGCGGTAGTCGAACCGGGGCGGCCGCGGGCGGTCCAGCGGCAGCCTGGTCGTCTCGAACCCGGCCAGGGCGTTCGTCCAGAAACGCGTCAGCTCCGACAGCCGCCGGCCGGTCAGGTACTGCCGCTGCCATACGGCGAAGTCCGCGTAGGTGGCCCTGACCGTCCCGAGCTCCGTCTCCGGTACCCCCTGCAGCAGCGCGGCCAGCTCCTGGCGGAAGACGTTCCATGACCAGCCGTCGAAGCAGGTGTGATGGAGGACGAGGCTCAGGTACAGGCCGCTCCGGTCCGTGGCGAGCTCGAACAGGCCGGCCCGTACGGGCAGTTCCTCGTGCAGCCGGAAGACGTGGTCGGCGCACTCCACCAGCCGCGCGTCGAGCTCGGTGGTGTCGGCGACCCGGTGGACGGGCGGGTCGAAGAGAGCCGACACCTCGTCCTCCGGCAGCGGGTACTGCCGCCGGACACCGTCCTGGTCCGTCCTGAGCAGGGTGCGCAGCGCGGGATGGCGACGCAGCAGCGTGCGCAGGGAGTGGACCACCGTGTCCCGGGACACCGTGGCGTGTGGGGGGATCCGCAGCACGAACGGGATGTTGTAGGCGGCGGTGCCGCCCTCGAACTCGTCGATGAACAACAGGCGTTCCTGCGCGAGGGACACCGGAGGACGGCCTGTCCCCGCCGCGGCGCGCCCGGCCGCCGGCTCGGCGTGCGTGTCGTCCGCCTGTGCTGCCAGGTCTCGGATGTGCCGCGCCTGCGCGCCGAGGGACGTGTGCTGGAGCACGGTCGCGATGCCCAGGCCGTGGCCGAAGCCGGTGGTGATGGCCTGTGCGAGCGCCATCGCGCGGATGCTGTCGCCCCCGAGCGCGAAGAAGTCGTCACGCACTCCGATGCGGCCCGGGGCGACGCCGAGCACCGTGGCCCAGATGCCGCACAGTTTGACCTCGATGTCGTCGGCGGGGGCGATGTACTCGGTGCCCCTGCCCGGCTCGAAGTCCGTCTCCGGCAGCCGCCCGGTGTCCAGCTTGCCGCTGGGGGTGACGGGGATGTCCGTGATGCGCAGGACGCGGGCGGGCACGACGGCCTCCGGCAGTTTCCTGCGCATCCACTCCTTCACGTCCTGCTCATCGTGCTCGCGGTCGCCGAGGTAGAAGCCGACGAGGTATTTCCGCGCCGCCGGGAGACCGGAACCCTGATGCTCACGGGCGATCACCAGGGACCGGGTCACGCCGGGATACGACGAGAGGACCGCCTCGACCTCGCCGAGTTCGACGCGCTGACCGCGGATCTTGACCTGGAGGTCGGTACGGCCCAGGCACTCCAGCTCGCCGTCGGGCAGCCACCGAACCACATCGCCCGTCTTGTACAGGCGCGCGTTCCGTCCGGACGCCCGCTCCTCGGGGGTCTGGAACGGGTTGTCGATGAATCGGTCCGCCGTCAGCTCGTCGCGGTTGAGATAGCCGCGGGCGACGCCGACACCACCGATGTACAACTCGCCCATGCCACCGACCGGGACCCGCTTCATCGACGTGTTCAGCACGTAGGCCGTGGTGTTCGCCACCGGGTGGCCGATGCTTTTGGTGGCGCGGCGCTCGTGCGCCGCGTACGGCCGCTTGTGGCTGGTGATCGAGATCTCCGTCGGGCCGTACCCGTTGATGATGGTGCCGGTGAATGTCCCGCGGATCTTGTTGAACACCGGCTCGGTGAAGTCCTCGCCGATCGCGTCGACGCGGGTCAGGGACGCCGTTGTCGAGTAGTCGTACAGCGACAGCACGGACGGCGTACCGGAGAGGTAGGTGACCTTCTCGTCGTTGATGTACTGGTACAGCCGCTCGGCGTCCGTGCGCATCGTGTCGTCGAGCACCACCAGCTTCTGCCCGTTGAGCAGCGCGTCGGTCATCTGCTCGACGAAGTGGTCGAAGACGTAGTTGGAGAACGACAGCAGCGCCTCGTCGCCCTCGCTCTTGTCCAGCGAGAACAGCTTGGCCAGGGAGACCTGCAGGTTGACGACGCCCCGGTGCTCCACGAGCACGGCCTTGGGCCTGCCCGTGGTGCCGGAGGTGTAGATGGCGTAGGCCAGGTCGGTGCTGGTGACCTCGGTGACCGGGTTGTGCGCGGGCTGTGCGTCCAGTGGCAGGCGCTCGATGTCCAGCACCTCGAAGGCCGACGCGGCCGGCAGGGCGTGGAGCCGTTCGGCGTGGGTGTGGTTGGTCAGCAGCAGTCGGGCTCCGGTGTCCTGGAGCATGAATGCGATTCGGTCGTCCGGGTAGCCGGGGTCGATGGGTACGTAGGCGGCGCCAGCTTTCCATACCGCCAGGATGGTGGTGATCATCAGTTCGCTCTTGTCCATCACGAGAGCGATCAGGTCGTTCGGGCGCAGGGGGGTCACCGAGCGCAGGTAGTGTGCGAGTTGGTTGGCCTGTGTGTTGAGCTGACGGTATGTCAGGCGTGTGTCGCGGTGGACCACCGCGATCTCGTCCGGCCAGGCCGCGGCCTGCTCCTCGAACACACCGCCCAGGGTCTTGTCGGCCGGGAATGCGGTCTGCGTGCGGTTCCAGGTGTCGTAGCGCTCGATCATCGCCGGCGACACGAGTTCCAGGGCATCGACGGGCTGTGTGACGTCCTGAGCCACCTGGGCGAACAGGGTGCGGGTGACATCGAGCAGCGTGTCGATGGTGGCGTCGTCGAAGAGCTCGCCCGCGTACCAGAGGGTGACCGCCAGTTCGTCGCCCTCCTCGCGCGCCACCACGGCCAGGGGGTAGTCGACCTTGTCGGCGTCGTACGCCTTCTCGAAGCGGAGAAGTTCGTCGTACTCCTCGGCCTCCGCCAGGAGCCGCGGATAGTTCTCCAGCACCAGCAGTGTGTCGAACAGACGCCGCTTCATCCCCCCGGTCTGCAGCCGGCCCAGCTCGACCGTGCTCCTGCCGTTCATCGTGTTCACGGCGGACTGGATGTCGCCGATGGCCGCGCCGACGCTCTGCCCCGCCTGTTCGTCGTGGTCGACGACCAGGGGGAGGGTGTTGATGAACAGCCCCACCGCGTTCTCGATGGCGTCGACGTGCAGGTTGCGTCCGGAGACGATCGTCCCCACCACCGTGGTGTTCCCGCCGCCGATCGCGTACAGCACCTTGTGCCACACGAACTGCAGCACCGAGTGCAGGGTGACCGAGTTGGCGGCGCACATCGACTTCAGCGCGGAGGTCAGCTCCGCGCCGAGGCAGAGCTTCTTCGTCCGGTGCTCGCGGACGTGGTCGTAGTCGCTCAGGTCTACCTGATGGCGGATCTCCTCCTTGAGCAGCCCGCCGAAGTCGCCGCGTTCGTCGATACGCCCGATCTGCCGGAGCCAGTACTCGACGTGCTCGTCGCGGTGCTCCTCCCAGTACCGCTGGGCGGCCACATAGGCGTGGTCCACGCCGGGAGCGGTCACGGCGCCGCGCAGCAGCCGCAGATACACGCGGTGCACCTCATCGTGCAGGACCGGCAGGCTCCAGCCGTCCAGGACGAGGTGGTGGCAGCTGAAGATCAGCGAGTACAGATCCTCGCGCTGTCTGATCAGGTAGACCCGGAACATCCGGCCCTCGGCCGGCTCGTAGGGCTCGGTGCGGTCCCGCTGCTGGAGCTCCCTGATTCGGGCGTCCTGCTCGGCGGAGTCCGCCACGTGGGCGAGGTCGACGTACCGCCAGTCGAGGGGCCTGTCGTCGGGGTCGATGATCTGGAGGGGTTCCTCGGCCCACTCGAAGCGCAGCCGCAGCGCGGGGTACTTGTGCTGCGCGTGCCGCCACGCCTGTCTCATCAGCTCGGGGCGGATCCGACACCGGTAGCGGTGCACCGACTGCATGACATAGGCGTCATCGGCGTTCCGGTGCTTCAGGGCGTGGTAGAGCAGGCCCTGCTGCAAGCCGTTCGCGCGCAGTCTGACGGGTTCGCCCTCGGCCACCCGCGGTCCGTGAGCCGCGCCGGCTTCCGCCGCGGGCCGGCCGACCCGCTGCCGGTCCAGGTGATCCGCCAGCTCGGCCAGTGTCCTGAGGGTGAACACGTCCTCGACGCCGACGAAGACCCCCAGCCGCTGCCGCACGCGTGCGATGAGCAGAATGCAGGAGATGCTCTGGCCGCCCAGCCGGAAGAAGTCGTCGCCGTCGCCGATCCGCTCCGGCGGCACCCCGAGGACTTCGCCCCAGATCGCGCGGAGTTCCTCCCGCGCGCCGCCCGCCTCGCCCGCCGCGCCCTCCGGCTGGCCGGTGCTGTCGGCGGGCGCGGGTGTCCCGCCCGAGCGGGCGAGATCCACGTCGGGCAGCGCCCGCCAGTCCACCTTGCCATTGACGTTGACCGGGATGTTACTGAGGCGCACCATGCGAGCGGGGACCATGATGCGGATGAGCCGCTCCTCCAGGAAGGACAGCAGCTCCTCCTCGGTCACCTCCGCCGTCGGCTCGGTCGTGTAGTACCCGACCAGATGGCGGTCCCCGGTCTTCCCCGCCCCTTCGCGGGCCACCACGGTGCACTTGCGGACGCCCGGGTGCTCGGTCGCCTGCGCCTCGATCTCGCCCGGCTCCACGCGGACGCCGTTCAGCTTGAGCTGGAAGTCGCTGCGGCCCATGAACTCGACCTCGCCGGACGGCAGGACCCGTGCCAGGTCACCGGTCCGGTAGAGGCGGGCGTTGCGGCCCAGCAGCTTCTCCCGCGCCGACTGGTGGGGATTCGGCGTGAACCGCTCCGCGGTCAGGTCGTCGCGGTTGAGGTAGCCCGGAGCGACACCGGTGCCGCCGATGTACAGCTCGCCGATGGCACCGATCGGCAGCCGCTTCAGATTCTGGCTGAGTACGTACCACTTCACGTTGCGCAGCGGCCGGCCGATACTGCGGTCCGCGCGCTCCGTGACGCCGGGCGCGAACTCCTTGACGGCGGTGACGAAGGCCGCCTCGGTGAACGCGTATTCGTTGACGACGCGACCGGAGAACGTCTCGCGGAGCCGGCGCAGACCGGCCGCCGTCAGTTCCTCGCCGACCAGCAGCAGCCTCTTCAGGCTCGTACATCGACGCAGGTCGAAGTGGTGCAGCACCGATCCCGTGGCGTTGAGATACGTCACGCCGTGCCGCTCGATGTACGCGGGGAACCGGTCCGGGTCCAGCCTGATCTCTTCGGGGACGATCACCAGCGTCTGGGAGTTGATGAGCGCGATCAGCGTCTGCCTCAGGTGCGGTTCGAACACGTACGAGGCGAAGAGCGCGACCCGCTCCTCGCCGGGTCGCCGCATCTCGTAGCGCTCGGACAGGTCGGTGATGCTGTTCACGACGCTGTCGTGGTATTTGGGAACCCCTTTGGGCACGCCCGTGGTGCCGGAGGTGTAGGTGAGGTAGGCGAGATCGCCGCTGCCCAGAGACAGCCGCGGCTTCTCCCGCGCGGCGCGCCCGGCTCCGTCCTGCAGCGCGAGCACGGTCTCGATCTCGATGACGCGCACACCGGCGTGTTCGGCCCCGAGGATCTCCCTGAGCCGCGCGGCGTGGTGGCGGTTGGTGACGATGCCGGTCAGCCCGGTGTCCCGGACAATGAAACGGATCCGTTCTGCCGGGTGGGCGGGGTCGATCGGCACGTAGGCCGCACCGGACTTCCACAGCCCGAGGGTGGCCACAACACCCAGATCGCTCTTGTCGAGGTACATCCCGAACAGTTGCCGCGGCCGCACCCCCATCCCGGGTCCGAGCAGCCAGTGCGCGAGCTGGTTGGCCCGCTCGTCGACATCGCGATACGTCAGCCTGGTGTCGCCGAAGACAACGGCCTCGCTGTCCGGCGACCGGCGCACAGCGTCCTCGAACAGGTCGTTGAGCCGCTTGCCCTCAGGGAAGTCGCCGTCGGTGGAGTTCCACTGGTGGAGCTGCTGCCGCTGCTCCTCCGACACCAGCTCAATGTCGGCGACGCGCTGGGCGGGACGGCCGAGGAACTGGCCGAGCACCTCGCGTACGACGTCGAGCACGCCGGCGACGGTCCTGTCCTCGAACAGTTCCTCCGCATAGGCCATGGTCCACCGCAGGTGTCCGTCCGCCTCGTCGTCCCGGACGACGACCACCAGTGGGGAGGACGGCAGGTCGGCCAGAGCCACGTCGTCGTCGGCGAGCACGAGCAGCGCGTCGAACTGACCGCGCCCCAGCACCTCGTCTCCGGTGACGTACGCGTCCCTCCGGCGCACCGCCTCGTCGAGTTCCCGTACCGCCTCGCGGCAGGTGAGCCGGGCCTGCTCGATGTGGTCGACGATGACCGGTAGGACCGGTGCCCGGCTCACATCGACGCCTCCGGTGGCGTCGACGAGCGCCGCCACCGTCCGGCTCCCGTGGCCGTACGCGTGCATCACGACGTGCAGTGCGGCCAGCGCGAACGCGGCGACCGACACACCACTGTCCTCGCGCAGCGCACTCTTCAGCGCGGTGTGGTCCTGCCCGCTCATGCGCAGGTCCTGCCGTCTCGTCGCCCGCACAGCGGGATCGTCGTCCCGCACCGCGATCTTGTTGCGCCACTCGTCCTTGAGGAGCATTTCCAGATCGCACCGATGGCTCGCTGCTCCCGCGATGCGGGCAGCCCAGTCCGTGGCAGTCGTCGGGTACCGTGCTGAGTTCATACGTAGGCTCTCCGTCGTACCGGATCTGTGCGACGCACGGCAGTGGCCGGGGCCGCCGCGGGGCCGCGAATGTCGGGGACGTGTCGGACCACACGCCGTCAGGTGGTGGACACCTCAAGGCTGTGCGCCAGCGCCTCAAAAGCCTGATCGATCTCGTTCTCGGTGATCGTCAGTGGCGGGCGGAAGCGCAGGCTGCTCTCACCGCACGGCAGAGCGATGACGTGGTGGTCCTGGTACATCCGGCGCAGGACGTCGTCGCGGAGGCGCGCGTCCGGCAGGGTGATCGCACACATCAGGCCGCGGCCGCGGGCATTGCTCACGAGTGTCGGATACTCGGTGGCCAGGGCTTCCAGGCCGTCGCGGAGGTACTTGCCCCGCTGCGCGACGGCATCGAGGAGCTGGGTGCGCTCGATCGTCTCGAGGATCCGGGTGGCGCGGACCATGTCGGCGAGGTTGCCGCCCCAGGTCGAGCTGATCCGGGACGAGACGGCGAAGACGTTCTCCGGCACCTCATCGATCCGGCCGCCGCCCATCACTCCGCACACCTGGGTCTTCTTGCCAAACGCCACGAGGTCGGGCTGGAGCCCCAGTTGCTGGTACGCCCAGGGAGTGCCGGTGATGCCGCAGCCGCTCTGGACCTCGTCGAGCACGAACAGGGCGTCGTGCTCGTGGCAGAGCCGCTGCATCGCCTGGAGGAAGCCGGCGCTGAGGTGGTTGTCCCCTCCCTCGCCCTGGATCGGCTCGGCGACGAAGCAGGCGATCATCCCGGCCGCGGCTCGGAAGGCGGCTTCCGCGGCCCGAAGTGCCCGCTGTTCGGCCTCCTGGTTGGAACGCGCGTGCTCGGTGGGCGGATGCCGCAGCGCGGGGGACGGGATACGGGGCCAGTCGAACTTGGGGAATCGGGCGGTCTTGGCCGGCTCGGTGTTCGTCAGCGACATGGTGTAGCCGCTGCGACCGTGGAACGACCTCTCCAGGTGCAGCACCTGGAGACGGTTCGCGGCGTCCTCGTCGAGGCCCAGCCGTTGTGCCCGCCAGTCGAAGGCGGCCTTGAGCGCGTTCTCGACGGCCAGCGCGCCGCCGTCCACGAAGAACAGGTGGGGCAGCAGCGGGTCACCGAGCACCCGGGCGAACGTCCTGACGAACCTCGCGTACGGGACCGTGTAGACGTCGGGGTTGGACGGTTTGTTGACGGCTGCCTCCGAGAGTTCGCGCATGAACTCCGGGTCGTCGGTAATGCACGAAGGATTGATGCCGAGCGGTGCCGATGCGAAGAAGGAAAAAAGGTCGAGATAGCGATTGCCTGTGCGGGCGTCGACCAGCCGGGTGCCTTGGCTTTCCGAGAGATCGAGAACGATGTCGTAGCCGTCCACGAGCACATGACGCTCCAGCGTACGATGCACGTCCCGAGCGTTCAGCCTTACCGTTTCCGAGGGGCCAGAGGCAGGACAACGTACCTGTTCACCCATGTGTGAAGACTCCTGTAGAGCAGGACGAATGGGGGGACTATCACGCGCCGGCTTGCCGTGAAGGGGAAGCGGATATTCTGGACTTGGCGATGCTAACCAACACTCCTCTTGAGGGCCTCTCCCTCCTCTCTCGCCATTCTCTCCATAAAAATTCGGACGCCGTCCGAGAAATTCTCTTTTCGCGATCGCGGGGCCGCTGCTATGGTCCGATGCGTCAATCCGATTCCGGCGGTCCCGATGTATTTCCGAGTGCGCGGGAGATTACGACATGGCCCTAGCCGACTGGGGTGGCGCCCGCGGCCACATGCTGCTCGACCCCACCGTCGTCAACCTCAATACCGGCTCCGCCGGACCGCTGCCGCGCATCACCTTCGAACGCGTCACCGACCTGCGCACCCGCCTCGCCCACGCGCCGATGAACTTCCTGCTGCGCGAGGTCCCCCCGCTGCTGTGGCGCGCACGCGAACGCCTGGCCGGCTTCCTGGGCGGAGACCCGCACCGCCTGGTGCTCACGACCAATGTCACCGAGGCCGTCAACCTGGTGGCGTCGTCGCTGACCCCGGCCGCGCCGGGCGAGATCCTGCTGACCGACCACGAATACACACCGATGCGCTGGTGCTGGGAGCGGATGGCCCGCAGGCAGGGACTGTCGATCAGGACGTTCCGCGTGCCGACGCTGCCCGCCGACCCCGGCGAGATCATCGACGCCGCCGTCGGCGCCATGGGCCCCCGCACCCGGCTGCTGTCCTTCAGCCACGTCCTGTCGACGAACGGACTGGTCCTGCCGGCCCGGGAGTTGTGCGAGCAGGCCCGCCGGCGCGGGATTGTCACCGTGATCGACGGCGCCCACGCGCCCGCCTTCATCGACCTGAACCTGGCTGAGATCCCCTGCGACTTCTACGCGGGAAGCGGCCACAAGTGGCTCCTCGCCCCCACCGGGGTCGGGTTCCTGCACATCGGCCCGGGGCAGCAGGACAGCCTCGAACCGGCCCAGGTGAGCTGGGCGTACGAGCCCCCGCGGGGGAGCGGGCCACCGGACGAACGCGACCGGTTCGGCAGCACCCCGCGCCTGCGCAGGCTTGAGTGCGAAGGCACCCGCGACCTCTGCCCCTGGCTCGCCGTACCGGAGTCGATCGACTTCCAGGCGCGGCTCGGGCACCAGCGGATCCGCGCCCGAAGACGCGAACTCACCGACCACGCCCGTCGGCGCCTGACCGACTGGCAGGGGCTGGAACCGGCCACGCCGGAGTCGCCGGCCCTGTCCGGCGGGATGGTCGCGTTCCACCTCCCCGCGACAACGAGAGCGGACGCGCTGCGCACGGGTCTCTGGGAGCGCTTCCGGATCGAGACGGCGGTGGCCGACCGGCCGGAGGGACCGCTGCTGCGGATATCGGCGAACTTCTACACCACCGAGGCCGAGATCGAGCACTTGGCGGACGCGCTGAAGGAGTTGCTGGCCGGCTGAGCCCGGTGTGCCTGTTGCTTTCCTCCGTGTCGTCGACCACCCGGTTACGTAAGGAGCAGTGAGTGCTGATGGACACAACGGTCCCCACGTTCAGCCTGACCGATCTTCAGGCGGGGCTCGACCAGGACGAGTTCCGCCGCTGTCTGGCGGAGAAGGGTGTCTTCTACCTGTCGGACAGCGGCCTGTCGGAGGCCGATCAGAAGACCTCCAAGGATGTTGCCGTCGACTTCTTCGAACAGGGCACCGAGGAGCAGAAGCGGGCCGTCACGTCCCAGGTCCCCACCATGCGGCGCGGCTTCACGGGTCTGGAGTCGGAGAGCACCGCGAAGATCACCAACAGCGGCTCGTACACCGACTACTCGATGTGCTACTCCATGGGGATCTCGGACAACGTCTTCCCCACGGCGGACTTCCAGCGGACATGGACCCGCTACTTCGACCGCATGTACGACGCCTCGAAGGAGGTGGCGCGGCAGGTGCTGAAGACGACCGCTACCGAACCGGACGGCGGTGTCGAGCACTTCGTCGCCTGCGAGCCCGTGCTGAGGTTCCGGTACTTCCCCGAGGTACCCGAGCACCGCAGCGCCGAGGAGGAGCCCCTGCGGATGGCGCCGCACTACGACCTGTCGACCGTGACGCTGATCCAGCAGACACCGTGCCCCAACGGTTTCGTGAGCCTTCAGGTCGAGATCGGCGGCACCTTTGTGGACCTGCCGGCCAGGCCGGACGCGGTTCTTGTCTTCTGCGGAGCCGTCGCGACCCTCGCGACCGGCGGCCAGGTGAAGGCCCCGAGGCACCACGTCGCGGCGCCCGGCCGGGACCGGATCGTCGGCAGCAGCCGTACGTCCAGCGTGTTCTTCCTGCGCCCCAACGCGGACTTCGAGTTCTCCGTCCCCCTGGCCAAGCGGTGCGGATTCGACATCGGCCTGGACGGCGACACCGCCACGTTCCAGGACTGGATCGCGGGCAATTACGTCAATCTCCGTACGAAGACCAAGGCGTAAGGCGGCCACCATGAGCACAGCATCAGTCAGCGGCACCCACGACATACGAGCCAGGGCGGAGGCGGCCCTGACGCGCTGCGGGGTCGAGATCGCCGCGTTCAAGGGCGACGCCCTCACCGCCCGTACGCCGGTCAACGGCGCCGATCTGTTCCGCCTGCGCGCCGATGCCCCCGCGGACGTCGACCGGGCGATCGACGCCGCGGACACGGCGTTCCGCACCTGGCGGACCACCCCGGCACCGGTGCGGGGCGCGCTGGTCAAGCGGCTCGGCGAACTGCTCGCCGAGCACCGGCAGGACATCGCCGACCTGGTCACCGTCGAAGCGGGCAAGATCCGCTCCGAGGCGCTCGGCGAAGTGCAGGAGATGATCGACGTCTGCGACTTCGCCGTCGGCCTGTCCCGGCAGCTCTACGGCCGCACCATGCCCTCCGAACGGCCGGGCCACCGGTTGATGGAGACCTGGCACCCGCTGGGCGTCGTCGGTGTGATCACCGCCTTCAACTTCCCGGTCGCGGTGTGGGCCTGGAACACCGCCGTGGCCCTCGTCTGCGGCGACACCGTGGTGTGGAAGCCGTCCGAGCTCACCCCGCTGACCGCGCTGGCCTGCGCCGCCCTCCTCGACCGAGCCATTGCCGAGACCGGCGCCCCGGCCCACCTCAACCAGGTCGTCCTCGGTACGGCGGAGATCGGTGAACGACTCGTCGACGCGCCGGGCGTGCCGCTGATCAGCGCGACCGGCTCGACGAGGATGGGCCGCGCCGTGGGGCCCCGGGTGGCGGCCCGCTTCGGCCGCACCCTGCTGGAGCTGGGCGGGAACAACGCCGCCGTGGTCGCCCCGTCGGCGGACCTCGACCTCACCGTCAACGCCACCGTGTTCGCCGCCGCGGGCACGGCGGGCCAGCGGTGCACCACACTGCGTCGGCTGATCGTGCACGAAGACGTCGCCGACACCGTCGTCGACAGACTCACCAGCGCCTACGGCCGGCTTCCGGTCGGCGACCCCTTCCAGGAAACGACCCTGGTCGGGCCACTGGTGAACGAGAGCTCCCACGCCAGGATGCGCGCCTGTCTCGACCGTGCGGCCGCGGACGGCGGCACCCTCGTCATCGGTGGTGAACGGCAGCTTGCCGAGGCGGCACCGGACGCGTACTACGTCCGTCCGGCCATGATCCGGATGCCGGCCCAGACCGACGTGGTGCGAGAGGAGACCTTCGCTCCTGTCCTGTACGTCCTCACCTACCGGGACCTCGATGAGGCGATCCGGCTGCACAACGACGTGCCGCAGGGGCTGTCGTCCGGGATCTTCACGAGCGACCAGCGGGAGGCGGAGCGTTTCCTGGCCGCCGACGGCGCGGACTGCGGCATCGTCAACGTCAACATCGGCACCTCGGGTGCCGAGATCGGCGGTGCGTTCGGCGGGGAGAAGGAGACCGGCGGCGGTCGCGAGTCCGGCTCAGACTCCTGGCGGGCCTACATGCGCCGCGCGACCAACACGGTGAACTACTCGGGGCAGGTGGCACTGGCGCAGGGTGTGGACTTCGCCCCGTAGCCGGTCTGCCCATGGCCGGCCCGCCCCACAGCGGGCGCCCGCAGGGGCTCGGTGTTCACACGGAGCGTGACACCGAGCCCGTGCGGGCGTCGGGACGACTCCGCCTAAGCCGAAGCGCGGGGGAGCAGGAACTGTTCGTCCTGGCGCAGGATGGCCTGCATCACCTTGGTCATCTTCGCCCCCGGGTTGATCCCGATGTGCTCCCGCAGATTCCGCTTCGCTCTGTGGAAGACCTGGATCGCGTCGGCCTGACGGCCCTCGGCGTAGTACGCCTTCATAAGGCCGACGTACAGGTCCTCGCGCAGAGGATCACACTCGACCAGCTCCGACAGCCGGGTGATCGCCTCGCTGTAGTGTCCGAGCCCGACGTCGATCAGAGCACGCAACTCGACCGCTGCCGTCCGCTCCTCTTCGAGGGCCTCGCCCTTCAGACGCAGTTGGCAGGAGGTGACGTCGGCGAAGGCCGGTCCCTTCCACAGGGCCAGCGCGGCATCCAGCCGTTCTGACGCGTCCTTGTGCCGTCCGCCCGTGTACAGCTCCCGGACGCCGCGCACCATCCCCCGGAAGGCGAACAGGTCAATGGTTTCCGGTGCCAACCGCAACTCGTAGCCACTGTCGTGCGAACTCACGGCGTCACGCGAGAGACCCGCCTTCTCCATGGCCGTACGGATCATCCAGGCCGAGGTCTGCAACTGTCCCGAGACGGTCAGCGGCGGCTCCCCGTCCCACGACTCCTCGCTGATCACGTCCTTGGAGATGACCTGGCCGGGCCGCAGAGCCAGACAGGTGAGGAAACGCCGCTGCCTTTGCCCGGGTATGGGTATCGGCAGCGCGTCCTTGACGAGAGTCACCGGACCGAGTAGCCGGATCGTCACGCTGGTGCGAGTGCTCATGGTGATTTACCCCCGTGTGGATGGTCCACGCCCTCGCCGGAGAGGGTGGACACGATATGGATGCGTTCCTTGTTGGTTACTCCTGGTGTGTGGTCGCGCCTGTCCGTTGAGGCCCGGTGGAGACTCGGTGCCGTGTCTGTGGAACCGGCCCGGGCCGTAGAAGGTCAGCCGTGTGGAAGGGGCTGGGGTCTTTCGTTTGATCCAAACGAAAGACCCCAGGGGGAGCGGCGGTGGCGGTGCCGCGTCGGATCAGGAGTGAGGCCGTCGTCTCACCCCACCAGACTCTTCAGGAACCTCGCCGCGATCGGGCCCGCGTCGGAGCCGCCCGACCCGCCGTCCTCCAGGAGGACCGACCAGGCGAGGTTCCTGTCCCCCTGGTAGCCGATCATCCAGGCATGCGTGCGCGGCGGGGCGTCCGTACCGAACTCCGCCGTGCCCGTCTTCGCGCGCGGCTCGCCGGGAATGTCCTTCAGTGCCCGGCCGGCGCCGTCGGTCACGGTGGCGCGCATCATGGTGCGCAGCGCGTTGACGACATCGGTGTCGAGCCGGGTGGGGGCCTCGTACCTGTGCTTCACGGCGTCGGGCACCAGGAGGGGCTGCCGGAAGACGCCCTCCTTCGCTGTCGCCGCGACCGAGGCCATCACCAGGGGTGACGCTTGTACCCGGCTCTGTCCGATGGTGGACGCGGCCTTGTCGTTGTCGCTGGTCGTGACCGGAACACTGCCGTCGTACGTGGTGGTGCCCACGTCCCAGGTGCCCCCGATGCCGAAGGCCCCCGCGGTGTCGCGCAGGGCTGACGCCGACAGCTTGGCCCGGGAGTTGACGAAGAAGGTGTTGCAGGAGTGGGCGAAGTTGTCCTGGAACGTCGATCCGGCCGGCAGCACGAACTGGTCCTGGTTCTCGAAGCGCTGGCCGTTGACGCTGGCGAACTTCGGGCAGTCCCCGGGGTCCGACGGCTTCATCCCCTGCTTGAGCAGGGCGGCGGCGGTCACCACCTTGAAGGTCGAGCCGGGCGGGTAGCGGCCCTCCAGTGCGCGGTTCATGCCGGAGGGCATGTTGGCGGCGGCGAGAATGTGCCCGTTGGAGGGGTCGACAGCGACGATTGCCGCGTTCTTCTTCACTCCGGTCAAGGCATCGGCGGCGGCCTCCTGCACCTCCGGGTCGATGGTGGTCCGCACCGGTTCACCCTGGCCGGCCCCGGGGCCGGTGAGCCTCTTCACCACCTGGCCGGACTCGCGGTTCACGACGACGACCGACTTCGCCGGACCCGAGCCGCCGACGAGTTGCTTGTCGTAGCGGGCCTGGAGCCCCGACATACCCTTGCCGGTCTTGGGGTCGACCGCCCCGACGAGGGAGGCGGACTGCAATTCCTCGCCGTTCTTGTCGAGTATGGGGGCGCGGTCCCGTGACTTGAGGGCGAGTGTCTGTCCCGGAACCATCTTCGGGTGGACCATTTCGGTGCGGAATCCGACAGTCCATTTACTGTCGGTCCTGATGACGTCGGCCTGGGAATTCCATGCATAGTCACCCGCTCCCGGAAGGGTCATCCTCACGGTGAACGGAATCTCTACCTCCCCTTCCGCTTTCTTCTTCCCGTCGCCGGTGCTGATCTCGGTCTTCGACGGTTTGAGGTTTGTCATGACGGATTTGATCAGTGACTCGGCGTTGCCTGGGGTGTCAGTCAGCCGGCCCGCTCGTGGGGCGTCGCCCGCCTGCCAGGCGGCGAGAAACTTCTTCAGCTCCCCCGTCGCGGCGACGACCTGCGGGTCGTCCGATCCGTCGTCGACAACCAGGCGGTAACCCCCGTAACCGATTCCGGCGGTCACGGCGAGTGCGACAACCATCGACAGGATTGTTCGACCGCGGGAACGACGTTTGCGGGACAGAGAGTAATCACCATAGCTGTCGGAATGGTTCATGGTGCCCAGAGTAGGCATTCTCGCCATCCGGCGGCAGCGTCACAGCGGCGTTCAGGACAGGGCCGGTGTGAAAGAGAGGGGGCGGGCGGACAGTGCTGTGACAGGACGGAGGCCCAGGTAAAGGGACATCAAAGGGAAGCATCCAGATAAGATCTCCAAGTCGAATATACGGGATGATGCCGTGTGAATCGGTCGCTTCTCGCGTCATATTGGTCTAGAACACTGGAAGAACCCGTCGCGGAGCGGCCGTCTTTACGGAGCAAACTGGCTGAATCGAAACGGCTGAGGGCGGTCCCGTAATCCCTGGGGGGCGTGACGCGCAGCCATCCGGGGGCGTGACGCGGGGCGCGGCGACCCGGACGTCCTGGTCCGGCCCTTGGCCTCCGTCATCGCCTCTGGCCGAAAGCAAGACCGCGACGATCACAGCAGGGTCCGCTCCCGCGGGGAACAAGAACGATCGCTGTTCCCCGCGCGGGTACACCGGGCAGCGTCGGCACTCGGAATCCCGGGCATCTCGGCCACTGCAATGAGCCACGAACAAGTCGCCGCGGCGGCCGCGCTCGACCAGATGGGGTTCAGCTCGTACGTACTGGGGGAGTCCGGCAGGGGCCTGATGCGCAACGCGCGTGAGTTCATGGCACAGGAGAGCCGCGTCGTCGCGTCCATCATCGGCAAACAGATCGAGCTGACGGCCGGCATGGACCTGGTTGACGAACCACTCGACAGCATCGACGTCTCGGTCTTGATAGGCGCTACGGCGCTCCGCAAGGCCAGTGTTCCATTCCTCGGCCCGAGCAGCTTCTTCCTGATTCCGTTCCTTGTGACGCGCACGGCCCTTCTCCAGCTTCTCCGCGCGTTTCTTCTCGTCGCGAGCGTGATCCCGCAGCGCTCTGTCGAACCGCTTGCGGGCGGCTTCGCCCTCCGCTTCGTGTCCACGACGTCCGAATCCCAACGCACCGAGCAACCCCCGGGGCGGCTCCGGCTCGTACGCTTCCCAGCGGGGCGAGGGTGCCGCTTTGTTAAGGCCCTTGGCCGGGACGAACGGCGAGGGGACGAACTCCTGTCTCAGCCGCTCGAACGTCAGCGGCTGCCCATCCAGTACCGATGAGCGCAGCAGTCCTGCGAGTTGCTCGGCGTCATGCTCGGCCACGCTGGTGCGGTCCACCGCCTCCTGAGCGCGGGCTGCTTCCTATGCCAGTTTCTTCGCACGTGCCTTCCTCTTGGCTTCGGCCTCAGCGGCTTTTCGGGCCCTCTCCCGTTCCTGTGTGGTGTCACTCTTCCGATAGAGGAGCAGAGGTAGGGCGCGTTCACTTCCTATCGGGCGCAAGATCGCCGTTCCTGTACGGAAGCGTGCCGGAAGAACGCGGTTGAGGTGAGCGGTTCAGCGCGGCACACTCGCGCCGATGAGCGACAGCACACAGTCGGGCAGATGGGACGGGCCCTGGTACCGCGTCCGCACGGACCAGTTCGAGGCCGCATTCCTGCCGAATGCCCGCGATGACCTGGAGGCGGTGAACAATGTCGATGTCTTGGTGGACCTCAAAGACGGCTCCCGATGGAGCGCGACCATCATCACCCTCGATCAGATCGAGATCCTGATGACGAGATGGGCCGCAAGCGGGGAGCTCTGGGAGGCCGTTACTTCTGGTGCTCGGACGGTCTCATTGTCCGCGATACCGGCATCAGCAGCATGACCCGAGTACTTGTGGGCCTGGTCGAGAACGGTGAGTTCACGCAGATCCTTCAGCGCCTCGATGACTGACAAGCGTCCCGCGGACGCCGCAGTCTGCTCCTGAAACGATCAGTTGAGCGCGAGGTCCGTATCCACGGGTCCGCTGGGGAGCCGATTCTCGCGGTCGGCTCCCCAGCGGCCCCCGGAAACCACTTAGGGGCCCGACCCGCGATGCGGATCAGGCCCCTGACCTGGTGTTTCGGCTGTCGGGGTGGCGGGATTTGAACCCACGACCTCTTCGTCCCGAATGAGGGTCGGTTACCGATCTTGCCAGGGGCGATGGTGTTTTCCCTGGTCAGAGGTGTGGTCCCGATTGGTCTCGCGTGGTGTCGCAGGGGCTTGGCGAGCGGGTTGGCTCCCAAACGGCTCCCAGGGCCAAGGCTGCGGCGGGCGGACCTTCGGGGCATTGTCTGTGATCGTCAGCGCAGTCGGCCACTGCCTTGCTCAGGCCGGAGAAATCAGTGTGTACGGGATGTAGTCGCTGGAGGCTGGAGAGCCTGATCGTTTTCTGGTCTGGACACCGGTCGTCCAGAACTCGGGTGGACAGCACATAGAAGGTCCACTGGCTAAGGTCGAGAGGGTCGAGAGTCTGCTTGTCCTGGTGGTGCAGCAGGCAGAAGACGTACACGTTCAAGCGGCGAAGTACGTCGTCCGATGTCGAGTCGGTCTGCGCGTCCCAACCTGTGGCCGGTGCGATGGAGAAGGAAATCTCGGATAGTTTGGACTGCGTCCACGACTGCAAGTAGGCCGCCGACTTCACTTCGATCCGCCACTGCTCGGCGGTCCGGATGTCGACCGTGTCCCATTCGGTTCTGGTGCCGGCGGCAGCGCCCAGTGCTGTGGCGACTAGGTACTCAGCCAGAACACCGCGCATGGTGTTGTTGGCCAGGTCGGAGCATGCCCAGCGCCAGAAGTCACCGAGGCTGGCCACGGCCTCGCCGTCGACTCGTATCGGCTCGTCGCCGCTTCGGCGATTGATGACCAGCGGACCGAGATCAGGGATCACGTTCTCCTCCAGCGACGACGGCATGGGGTGCCTCAGAGTGACAGAGGGCACTGACCGTGGAGTGGCGTTCCACAGCACGGCATGGACCACCTGGGCAGACCGCCGAGCAGGGAGAATGCCCGAAGACCGCTGAAGCGTGAGGCCGAGGTGACCACTCACCCGACCTGCGGATTTCCAAGATCCCCGACAGCGTCGCTCACTGACCGCGATTACGGGCATTGATTCACCGGTTCAGTCCACGAACGGTGGCTGCCTGCCACGGGCGTTGCCTCAGCTCAAGGCAAGTTCACGAAGGGTGTTGCGGATTTCGTTCAGGGGTGTCAGGGCAGTGGTCTTGAATGGCCCGGCTTGGTGTTGAAGTACTCGGGAGGCGATCGGCTCGCGACTGCCTTCAACACGTCACAGATCCAAACCCTCCAGCGGTTCCTGTCTATAGGTGCGGTGGGTGTAGGTCCTGCGTTTGGCCCCTCGGTCGCGTACGCGAGTCTGGCGAGCACGGACCGATTCGTCACTGGTCTCGGTGGCCAGCACGACGCTGTGACCAGTACTGATGCGCCGCTTTACCAGTGCGTACAGCTGCTCCCTCGTGGTGCCTACGGTCCCAGCAAGGCCATGCTTGACGAGGTCAATGAACTGTGTGCCCGTGAGGTGCCGTTCCACTTGGTCGTAGCCGAGGATCCGCGCCGTGCTACCTGCCTTCCTGCCCCGTGTGCAGTCGTCTTCGAGTAGCAGCCGAACGTACGAGACAGGTAGGTACATGCCTGGGGTGAGACCTTGGACCGGGCGCTTCTCCGTGTTCCGTGGCCAGTAGGCCAGCTTCAGGAAACAGGGGTCGCCGCCAAGACGCCATTCACTCGGTCGAGCTGGAGGGCTGCTCAGCTGTGCCGTCTCTTCCAGCCGGTCAAGCTGACCTCTCAAGCGCTCGTCCACGTAGATGGATCGGGTATCTGGATGGAGGCGCTTGTACTGGACGAATACGAAGCTCTTGGTGGGCTCGTGGTAGTAGAGCATGTCAGTGCCGAGGCGAGACTCCACCGGCGTGGCGTTGACGTTGACCACTTCGAGCCGTCGACCCGATGGGTCGCGGAGCACATGGATGTCGCATCGGACGCCGTTGCCTTGCTGCCACTCGCTGAACATGCCGAATGCATCTCCAGCGACACGCACGTCATAGTCGATGAGGCTGTGCTCGACCGGCTGAGGGATCAGCCCCGCAGTGTATGGATCGTCTCCTGATGGTGGGCGGCGCCAGGCGGCGAGCGCGGAGAGGGGAAAGTCGGCAATGCGCAGCAGGCTTCCTGTGGCATCGCGCTGCTCTTGCCAGGAGCGGTCGGCCAAATTGTCCTCGAACGCAGGGGGATCGGCTTGGGCCAGCAGCCAGTCAAGGAGGCTACTCAGCTCTGGAAATCTTGCGCGCAGCGCACGCTCCAGGGCCTGCCACACGGCGTTGCTGCATGCGCCGACCATGCCCAGTGGAGCGGCGAGGTCGAACTCGCGGCGTAGGTGCTCCGGGATGTCGCTGAGTATGCCGTCGCTACCATCGAGTGGGATAGCCGTCATGCACTCGCGGAGCGGATCGACGGTGATGCTCTTATCGACCGCCCCCACGGTGCCATGACGAGCGGCTATCCCTACCCAGGCAAGCCACCGTGAGCGCGCCCCGCCTGCTTCGGAGAGGGCCTCGCCGACCAGGAGAACAATGGGTGGCCCATCGAGTGCCGCATCGATACTCAGGCTCTTGGGACGGGACTTGGTGAACCGCTGTTCGATCCTGAACTTCTCAAGGTTGGCGCCGAGTTCGTCCGAGCTCAAGTTCACGATGAAGGCCACGCTCGGAGACTATCTCGGCAGTCTTTGCGACGGCCCTTGTTCGAATGACTCACCTGCCGCATCACTTCGATGGGCAGTCGTTGGATCCTCACTTCACCGACCGTTGAAGCCGGCTTCCGAGGCTGGCTCACGAATGATGGATCAGGGCACGTCTGCGCGAGATCAGTTGAGAAGGGGCACGGCCTCTCGAATCCCACCCGCGCTGGTGGGCCTGTGACTGCGGGAGCCGACCCCACCCACCCCTGGGTCCACGGACCTCTTTGTCCCCTCCTTGGGCTGGGACGGGACGTTGCGCAAGTGGCGCGGTAGGGTGCGCATCCAGCGCCGCTGATGTGCGCACACCCGCCGCCAACCACGGAGGCCCGACGCGTGCAGGTCATCGTCCAACACTATGGCAGTCTCGTGCCCAGCGGCCCCGAAGCCTTGGTGCTGGAGGTCGACGACTGGGACGATTTCGGCTACCGCACCTCCTACCACCTTTGGTATCGGACACCGACAGACACCTGGAACCTGGGCCCGGTGAAGATCGCGGTGCCCAGACAGAAGGCAGGCGCGGTCCCCTTCGAGCGCGGACGCTTCGACGATGGGCTGCCCGGCGAGTTCTTCTCGCTCGGCCAGTCCGACAGTTACTACGACGAGATCAGCAAACTCGGTGGTGGCAAGCGCGCCGAAATCCTTGAAGCCCTCTGCGACCTGGCCTACTTTCCCAACAGGCTCCAGGATGCGAAACAACACCGAGTGACAGAGGTCTCGCTCCTGCGAAGCGTGGAGGAGCAGACAATCAGGGCGCAGTTCAACCGCATCGCACGGGGCGGAGTCCGGCTGACCGAATACCGATTCCGATACAACGCACCTGGGCAGGCCACGAATGGTGTCGACTTCCAGGTAGTCCCGGAGTCCAGCCCCTCCAGCAATGTCCACGTCCTTATCGGCCGAAACGGAGTTGGTAAGACGACGCTGCTGCGCAACCTTGCCGGCGCAGTCGCCCGGCCCGATCTGGACGGCCGCTTCGGAAGCGTTCACATGCTCCCCACGTCTACCACGGAGGCCGGTGAGCAGTTCGCCAACGTCGTCTCTGTCACCTTCAGCGCCTTCGACCCGTTCGTCGACATCGAAGCCCTTGCCCCTGACGGTGAGAACGCTTCGCCCCGGGCGGCGTCATATGCCTACGTTGGACTTCGAAGTGGGGTGGACCACGACTTCACCGTCGAAGACCGTACAACCCTGCACGATCGACTGAGGCAAGACTTCAACGCGGCCGTCACCGAGATCTTCACGTCGCGCGCTCTGACGGACTGGCGTGAAGCAATGCTGCTGCTGAGCCGGGATCCACAATTCGCCGAGTCCGGCATCGCAGCATTCGCCCGCGACATACGCGCTGGCATGAGACTGCGCTCCAGCCAGGTTGAGGACCTGACCTCTGAGTTTTCACGCCTGAGTTCGGGGCACGCGATCGTGGCGCTGACGATGACGCAGCTCGTCCACAGTGTGGCCGAGCAGTCACTCGTTCTCCTGGATGAGCCCGAAGCGCATCTCCATCCGCCACTGCTGGCCTCCTTCATACAGGCCCTGTCGAAGCTGCTCACCGACCGCAACGGTGTGGCCGTCGTGGCTACCCATTCGCCCGTGGTCCTGCAGACAGCCCCGCGTTCATGCGTCTACAAGCTGATCCGCCACGGGGAAACGAGCCGCTTTGAGCGACCCCAAGTCGAAACCTACGGGGAGAACGTGGGTGCGCTAACGCACGAGGTGTTCGGCCTGGAGGTGATGCACTCCGGCTTCTACGCGGAGATCACCAAGGCCGTCACGCGAATGGATTCCTATGAACAAGTGCTGACTCACTTCGGCGGACAGTTGGGCAGCGAGGCGAGGGGGCTGGTCCGCATTCTCCTTGCGGAGAAGACGAACAGGGCCGTGTGATGTGGTCCCTCAAGATTCCGCTGATCAAGGCAGCGGACAGCTACAGGGCGTGCGTCGCCACCAGTACTACGGAAGGCGACCGCCGCGAGAACCTACTGAATGCCTCCGACACGGTACGGAAGGCAAGCCAGAGGCTGCGACAGGCCGCTTCCGGCAACTCTCTGCACGATCTGATCGACAAGCACTTCTCCGTACCTGGAATCGACGCCGAGCACTTCGTGCAGTGGGTCTACGGAAATGGCATGAAGACTGTCGCCGGCGCCAAGATCCGCGGGCAGCTGATGGCTGCTCCACCCTTCGAACGGTGCCCGCTGTGCCGGCAAGGAACCGTCTACCAGCTCGACCACTTCATGCCCAAGAGCCTCTTTCCCGCTCTGTGCGTGGACCCGCTCAACCTGGTCCCGGTATGCGAGCGGTGCAACCTCATCAAGGGAAACCGACGGCCCGATCAGCTGGAGAACACCCTCCTGCATCCCTACCTGGACCGAATATCCCATGAACGGTGGCTCGATGCCCGTACGGCCCATGATGGCGAGATGGTGCGGCTGGAGTTCTTCGTCACACCTCCAGCCGCCTGGAATGCAACCCTCACTGCTCGGGTCGCCCATCATTTCCAGCTCTTCGATCTAGGCCGGCGCTACGCCATGGTCGCGAACCGCGTCATCGGAGACCTGACGTTCGGCGTTGACCGACAGCGGGCCCTCGGTGGCGCAGCCATGGTTCGCACCTACCTTCAGGACGAAGCGGACACTCGCTTCGCCTCCGATGCCAACAGCGTCGAGGGCGTCACTTACGCCACTCTCGGGGCCGACGACCGATACTGCCAGGGCCCTGCGGCTGTGCTGTGAGTGCTCCAGACGCGGCCGGAGGACGGGATTCGGGGCTCAGCAGTGTGGTCAGGCCCGGCAATCGCCATACAGGTTGCCGGGCCTCCGTGCTTTCGTCAGTCAACGAGGTAGTGGGCTTCGATGTAGGCGACGGTGGAGTCATACGGCTCCCCCACAGGCTTCACCATGTATCGGCGGAACACCGCGGCGGTGGCTCGGCGGACACCGCGGTTTCGAGCATCTGCGTTGTCCCAGGAGCCTGCGAGGGTTCGGGTGACCACCTGGTCGATTTCTTCGGCCAGATTTCTTTCCGTCACTGTGAAGCCGGACGGTGCGTGGTCGTGGATTATCCGCGACAGGACGCCCACGTGGTCGTCGTCCAGCACGACGACGGCCTCTGCGGGGTGCTTCTCTGCGTCCACGATTGCGCGGGCGACCCGGAGTGCTTCGGACAGGAACTCCAGGGCGTCCTGGGCGTTCTGGATGATCCGATCCCGCAGCAGCTTGATCCGCTCCGCGAGGGCGGTGTACTTCGCGGAACCCGGCTCGACGCCCTTTTCGAGGGCGGCCTTGATGTGGTCCAAAATCTCCGCCGCGGACGGCGGTGCCTTGTCCTCTCCTCCGTCCTTGTTGGACTTGAGGTGGACGAGGGCCAACAGCTCCTTGAGGATGGCGATGCCCTGGGCGTCAAGGACGAGGGCTTCCTCCCGGGCGGCGGCCACGGAGAAGGAGTGGACATGGGCGTTGATGATGTCCAGGACCATTGGCCCCAGCTCGCCGAGCCGTTCCTTCCTCTCCTCGTCGGAGGACTTCTTGAACAGAGTCGTGTACACGGACCCGAACAACCCGAAGCCGTCACGGTACTTAGCGACGCGCTTGTCGGAGTTGATCAGCGGGTATAGGCGTGCCAGGAGGCGGTAGTCCTTGGTGAACACCTCGGCGGCGCCATGGTTGGCGTCCAGAAAGGCGTTAATGGCTCGCACGGACTCGTATCCGTGGACCGTGAGGTCAAGGTCGTCTACGTCCGCGAGGAGGTCTTCGATGCGGGCGAAGGTGGTGCGGAACTCGGCGACCAGCTCGGACACATCGCTGACGAACCCGCCACCCTTGCTGGCACCCTCTGAAGTGGGGTCGACGACAGCCCGCTGGACCTCTCCGGCGAGGCCGATGTAGTCCACGACCACGCCGAAGGTTTTCACGAACCCGGTCGGGGACACCCAAGTGCGGTTCGGGCGGGTGATCGTCTGGAACAGGTTGTGGGCCTTCAGCGGCTTGTCCAGGTAGAGGACGCCCTCGTTGGGGGCGTCGAAGCCAGTCATCAGCTTCGCGGTCACCACCAGGAAGCACAGTGGGTCGTCTGGGGTGAGGAACCGCCGCTTCTGCTTCTCCTCATCGGCCTCCGAAAGCTGGAATTCCCGCATGGTGGGGTCTTCGCCCTTGGAGTCCGAGACGGAGATATTCACCTCAGCGGTGATCCGGTCATGCTTTCCAACCTCGGCGAGCACCTGTGACGCCTCGTAACCGACCATCAACTCGTTGATCTTGTCCGTGTACGCCACGGCCAACTCACGGTTATAGGCGACGACCTGAGCCTTGAGGCCGTTGCGGTAGGCGCCAGCCAGGTAGTGGTCCACGATGTCCTGGCAGACCGCGTGTATGCGGTCGGGGTTGGCGAATACCGAGGTGAGACGACCGAACTTGCGGGATAGGGCTTCACGGTCGGGGTCGTCTAGGTCGAACTCGTCGGCGAACTGGTCGAACTCAGTCTGCAATGCCTGGTCGTTCATCTCGAAGACGACCGGGTGCGGATCCAGCATGACCGGGACGGTCGCTCCGTCCAGCAAAGACCGGGACACCGAGTACCGGTGCAGCACCCTGCCCGGGTCGGTCTCCTCGCCGAAGAGGGCGAAGGTGTCGGTGGCGAGGTTCCTGACGGGAGTGCCGGTCATGCCGAAGAATTTCGCGTGTGGCAACGCTGCGCGCATACGCCCGGCCAGGGACTGCGACCTGGCGGACTGGGTGCGGTGTGCCTCGTCGACCAGCACGATGATGTTGTCCCGCGAAGACAGGTTCTTGCCGGCGTCGCCGAACTTGTGGACAGTCGTCGAGATGACACCGCGCACGTCGTCGGACAGAAGGGAACGCAACTCCTGGCTGGTGGCCGGCTGGTGGAAGTAAGCGTCCCCCATTGCGGAGGTGAATACCCCGGAGGTCTGCCGGACGAGCTGAGTCCGGTCCGAGAGCAGGATGATCGTGGGCGACTCGGCGCGAGCGTCGGCCAGCAATAGCGAGGCAGCGAACACCATCAAGAGCGTCTTCCCGGAGCCCTGATGGTGCCAGATCAGGCCCTTTGATCCGCCATCGAGGACCCGCTCGTGGATCAGGTGGGCAGCCTCCATCTGCGGGTAGCGGGGCAGGAACTTCTTGTCCGCCCCGCCCCCGGAGGTGTCGAAGAGGGCGAAATTCGCCAGCATGTCCAGGACGGTCGCAGGGTTGAGTAGCAGCTCGACGGATCGCTGTACGTCGGCCTGCCCCGACAGATTCTCGTCGTCGGTGGTAGACCGGAACGGCTGCCACAAATTCATAGGCGCACCGGCGGCACCGAAGCGCAGCTTCAGCCCGTCGGAAGCGACGGCAAAAACATTGGGGGTGAAAAACCACGGGTATTCGGTGGCGTACACGTCGTTGATCTCGCGGGCGGCGTCGGACCACCCGGACTTCGCGGTCGGTGACTTAACCTCGACCACTACCAGAGGCAGCCCGTTGACCCAGTACACGAGGTCAAACCGACGAGAGGTCTTGCCGGGGACGGTGATGCTCACCTCATCCGACACGACCAGCGTGTTAGCGGTCGGTTGCTCTAGGTCAATGACCTTCAGAGCGTGCCACACGCCGTCGGCGTCCCGGAACTCTTTATGTCCGCGCAGCAGACGCAGCACCTGCTCGTTTGCCCGAACCAGACCGCCCTCGACGGCATTGACCGTCGCGACGATCTCTTCGACCACGCCGTCCACGTCAAACCCACTGATCGCACCCGGGTTCAGCCTGACGATGGCATCCCGCAGCTGGGAGGCGACCACTGTCTGCGTCATCTCACGCAGCAACGCCCGCCCCGCAGTGAACTCCCAGCCCATCGGGAGGGACCACTGGATCATCAGGTTCTGAAACTCGCGTTCCCGGATCCCCTTGACCATAGGTCAAACCTCTCGCTCGGCAGCAGTCAATGCGATGCTGTGGTCCAGCAAACCGGACAGCAGAGCGGTCCGTACGGCACGCAGCCGGTCGGCCTCGGCGCGCACGGCCACGACGGGCGCCTCCAGCGCCTGCAACTCGCAGATCGCCCGCTCCTGCTCCTGAGCCGAGGGCATGCCGACGGGTGACTGCATCAGACGCTTGCGGTTCAGCGTGCGGTTGCGTCCCGCCCCGCCAGGAGAGCAGCTAGCCAGTAGCCGCGTGCCTGACTTGGTGGAGAAGAAGAGTCGGAAGAACTCGACGTCCCCGCCGTCGAGCCGCCGGTAGGCCGGGAACCGGTGCGATCCGCAGTAGCCCTCGATCTCCGGGGGCACAATGGCGACCGCGCCCTCCCAGGCGAAGACGATGTTGATGAGTAGGTCGCCGGGCTCGACCCAGAACACCTTCTTGGATCCCAAGGACGCTCCGGTCACTGCCTCCTTGGTGAACAGCCCGCGCCCGTGGGACCTGATCCCGATCTGCCAGTACTCGGTCTCAGGGGCGACGATGATGGGGCGCTTGACCTCTTCCAAGACCTCGCCGATCGGCAGCGGAGCCTCGGTGGCCGCGTAGTGCGCGAACAGTTCTTCCTTACGTCCCCGAAGCAGGGCATCCAGCGCGTCTGCCTCCGCTCCCAGGGCGGAGACTTGAGCGTCGATCACCTCGACGATGCGCACGATCCGCTCCTGCACGGGCAGCGGGGGCAGCGGGATGCGGTGGGCGAGGAACTGGCCTTCCTTCCACCGGTTGCGGCTCTTGGTGGTGCCCGTGGAGACAGCCTCCACGTAATCCCAGACCGAACGCTGCTGGAAGTAGAGGTTCAGGTAGTCCACGCCGAGTCGCTCGGTGTCCGTGTCGAACAAGGGGAACTCGTTGGATACGTAGGCGCCCTCGAAGTCGGGGTTGACCGTTCCGAAGGAGCCCTTCCCAGCGAAGAGTCGATTATAGATGAACTGCCCCGGCTCCACCTTGTAGAAGGTCGTCGCTTTGGACGTCTCCCGGGTGACGGTCTCGCGGTGGAACGCTCCCTCTCCCCACCAACGCACCCCGAGCAGGCGGTACTCCTGGCCGTCGAAAACCTTCACAGCGTCGCGACGCTGGGTGACCACTTCGGCCAGGGCCACTTGTGGCCAACCGCCTTTCTCGGCTGCGGTGTTCGTTCGTTGAGGCTCACTCATCGAAGCCCCTCGATCCCCGCAGCAGTGAGGACGTCGAGCATCCGTTGTTCGGTCTTCTGGCGCTCAGCTCGGGCGAGGTTATACGCCTTGACGAGAGTGCCGAGGTCTTCCTGTTCGGCGGCAGCGTGCTTGATGTACCGGCTGATGCTTAGGTCGTAGTCGTTCGGCTTGTTCTTGATCTCACCCATGGGGACGAAGCGGGCCTGGAGGCCGCCGTCGGGATCGACCGGGTTGCCATCGGCGTCGAATTTCGAGTTGTAGGCGGTCACGACGTCGGCGATGTCGGTCTCGGTGAGGACGTTGCGGTTTCTACCCTTGGAAAACCGCTGGGAGGCATCGACGAACAGTACCCCGCCCTGACGCTCTGGAGCCTTGGTGCCTGGCGCACGGAAGACAAGGATGCACGTCTCGATGGTGGTGTTGTAGAAGAGATTCTCGGGTAGGCCGATGACGGCTTCCAGAAGGTCATCGTCTAGGACGCGCCGGCGGATGGCTGCTTCCTGGCCGCCCCGGAAGAGGACGCCGTGGGGAAGGACGACGCCTGCGCGTCCCTTCTTGGGGTCCATCGACGCGATCATGTGCTGCACGAACGCCCAGTCTGCCGACGACTGCGGAGCTACCCCGCCGATGGCGCGTGGGTCAGTGGTCCAAGGCTTCCACTTCAGGCTGTAGGGCGGGTTGGCGACAATTACGTCGAACTGCGCCAAGGTCCCGGACCCGTCCAGTCGCTTGAAGCGCGGGTCCTTCAGGGTGTCGCCGACCTCTACCTTGAACTGGGTGAGGTTGTGCATGAAGAGGTTCATGCGGGCCACACCAGCGGTGTCCGGTACGGCCTCCTGCCCGTTCAGGCTGAGCGTGTATCCACGCCCGCCGCGGGCCTTCAGGAGGTTTGCGGAAGCGATGAGCATTCCGCCCGACCCGCAGGTCGGGTCGTACACAGACTCGAAGCTCTTGGGGTCCAGGACCTCGACGATCAACTCCACGACCTCGCGGGGGGTGAAGAACTGGCCGGCGCGGGTACCCGACCCATCAGAGAACCGCTTCAGCAGGTACTCGTAGGCCCCACCGAGTACATCGTGGGACATGTTGCCCTCGTGCATCTTCGGGGTGCGGTCCATCGCCTGCATGACCGCTGCCAACACCTCTCCTGGCAGCACCTCCTCAGCGGTCCAGGTCATGGACCCGAACAGGCGAGAGAACTTGTCGGGGTTGGCCGACTCGATGGCCTGCAGGGAAGCGCGTACCCGCTGGCCGAGGCCGGGCCGGGTGATTGTGGCGAGGATGGACGACCAGGAGGCACGACACTTTTGGACGGTGTCGGGGTGGATGAACGGGATCTCGAACGACTGATAGTCGCGGTACTCGATCTCGTGGGCTTCCTCAGCGGAGAGGTCGCCCGCACCCTTGTTTTCGGCCAGGAACTCCTGGTGCTGGTGCTCCCAGGTGTCCGACAGGTACTTCCAGAACATCAGCGGGAAGACGACCGAGGAGTACTGCGCTTCGGCCATCGCCACGCGCAGCTCATCGGCGGCGTCCCACAACCGGTTCTCGATCTCCTGCTGGGTCACTGCCATCAGTCGGGGGTGTCCTTGCTCGTCAAAGGGTGGCGACCCAAGGGCCGCAGTATGCCTGCGGGGCATCCTACTTTCGCGCGTGCCCAGCATGTACAAGATGGACGTATCCTGGCCGGGGCAGCGCACGCGGAGCGTCCTATTTCCTGAACTTTGGACACTCGAGAAGCCTCTGTCTGAGGCACCTGCGTAACCCGGTAAACGGACCGTCTCCAGCAACGGACAGCACCTTCGAGTTCGTCCCACGGACCCGGCCAAGGTTCACGGGCTTGCGAAGGTCCTGCACGAGCACGTCGAGGCCCGGCAGGTGATGGTGCTCACCCACGGCAGGCGGCTACAGCAGGCGTTCAGCAATCAGGACCTCACGGTGACCTTAATGGAAATCGAGCGCGGCGCGAGGCTCAGCACTGAAGACTCCGGTGGCGTCAGGGGGACGGCCTGAATGCCGGGCAAAACGGGAGCATTTTCGGCCAATCCCTGACTGCCCGGCAATTTTGCGTGCATTGTCGCATTTGTGGTCTGGCGGCTATCAGTATCCGTCGCAAAGATTCCCGCTTGCAGATGATCGGGGGAGCGGGATGGCGGTTGGGTGGGGCGTGCGTGCTCGGGAGAGGGCGCGGACGGAAGTGGCCGAGTGGCCCGCTGTCCCGATTCAGGTAAACCCTGTGGCCCCTGGGGCCAGCCGCCCAGCGGAGGTGGACCCCACGTCGTCCGAAGTGACACGGTTGCTGTGCCAGGCGGTCTACGCGCGGCCTGACCGAGTGAAGGCCGTCAAGTCATGGTGGCGCAAGATCCGGGGTAAGACGGGTAAGGCCAAGAAGCCCAGGCGTAGCACTAGGCGGCCGATCTATCTGGAAGGCAGCGACGACTGTCCGCCTCTCGGGGAACCGGCAGCGCAATGGGTTGCAGACCATGTGCTGAACGGTCCGCCACTGCCTGTGCCGTCGTACGGATTCGATCTCGTTCCGGTGATGGCACACAGCGTTCGTGCCAGACGGCGCCGGTGGATCAGGCGGGCATGCATCCTGGTCCTCTGCGGCCTGGTTGCCTACGCGGTGCCATGGGCTTTCGCGATCTGGGCGGTTGCCGTCATCGCCGCACTGTTCCTACGGTGGGCTGCTTTCCGCGCTATCCGCAGGCCCGGTCGCACTCGGTGGGCGCCTTCCCGGCGACTGGGGTATGTCGTGCTGCCCGCGCCGTGGCTGCTCGTGCTCCTGCCGTACGGGCCTGTTGGCGCTGGCATGCCCGAGCTGCGCCTTGAACTGGCCCTACTTCCCTTCGGGTTGGTGGTTGTCGTCGCGCTGGCTTATGTGGGCGACCGGCTTGTGGCGCGGGCTGCGCTGGGTGCCTTGGAGCGGGAGAAGGTGTCGTCCGATGATCTTCCGTGGGTTGCTGCCAAGGCTGGGCGCAGGATGTCGGACATCAGCAAGGACCAGGCGCAGTTGGCGTTGCCCTACGACGTCTCGGAGCAGTTCGTTGGATCCGGGCGCGACGTCTGGGGGCCCGCTCGCATCAGCATCCCACTCAAGCCCAGGAACGCTGAGGAATCGGTCAGGCCGTTCGGGGAGGCGGACCTTCTCCGGCGCATAGGCACCGCTCTCAACGATCTGGGCCGCGGCGCCCGAGAAATCACAGACCCGCTCCCCGGGTTCTCGATGGAGCGGATACTCGGCCTTCCGGTTGCCCGATGGTTGCAGCGCACCCGTGAGACGAGGGTGGAGCTGGCAGACCTGAGCGGCCTGGGGCGTAGATCACCCTCCGGGGTACCAGACCGGCTGTATCTGCGAGCTCAGTGCATCAGCTGGGACGGGCAGATCGTGGTGAGCGTATTTGTGCATGCCGCGCTGGAGGCTGGCGAGCTGCGGCTGACTATTCGTCCCCACGTTACGACGCCGCTCTATAACGAGCTGCGGGCCACCGCCACACCGGCCCGAACGCGCGGAGCGCGTCTGCTTGGGTGGCTCGGCACGCAGTCGCTCCTGGACACGGCCGTGGGCCCGGTGGCCGTGTGGCGCATGGTCGCCCGCCTTGGTGAGCAGGCCGAGGGACGTACGGAGGAGGAAGACCCGGTCAGTCTGCGCGACCGGTACTCCACCCAGGAAGTCACCGACATGCACCAGGGCGACGATGCCAAGCGCCACGTGGTTCTGATCCAGTCCTGCGTCTTCCGGACCGTCGCCGAGTACCTCGATGAGCAGGGAATCGACCTGGCAGCGTACGAACGGCAGGTCGCCACCGTCACCAACAACATCCTCGTCTATGGGGACAACAACGCCCCCATCCAGAACGTGGCCGGTAACGGCATCAGCGGCGTGGGCCAGGACAACAAGAATCAGGGAGGCAAGTAATGGTTGTGGGACGGCGTCGCCCCGAACCTGACCCGGGCCATGGCTCGGGCATCAGCATCGGCGGTAGCAACAACGCACCGTTGCAGAACGTTGTGGGGCAGAACATCTCCCACATCCACCAGTCCGCCTCAGCGCAAAGCGCGTTCGATGTTGACGCTGTGCGCGGTCTCCTCGCCGCCTTCCGCGCGGACGTCGACCACAACGCGACGGACCTGCAGAACGTCACCGTGCTGCGCGCCATGGCGGATACCGTCGACGTCTCGCTCGCGGCTCCCGACGCGCCGGAGGCCGGCGCATTGCGTGGGATCGCGGCGGCGTTGCCCGCGCTGGTTCTGGGCACCGCAGTCCAGCAAGGAGGCGAGTCACTCGCGAACGCCATCGGGGGGCTGCTGAGTTGAAGCACGCCTGCGGCTGCTGGGGCGTGAGCGTTCACGAATCGATGCGAAAGCGGGATGAAACGGTCGATTAATTCATGCAAGCGCAACGCAGCAGCATTCTTCATCAAACCTCGAGAACCAAGCGTTGTGGTCCAGGCCGGGTCTCCTGCGTAGGTACCCTGAAGAGTATGTCTACTGCCCCGGTTCGCGTTCGTTTCGCCCCGTCTCCCACCGGCATGTTCCATGTCGGCGGGGCGCGGTCCGCTCTATACAACTGGGCCGTGGCACGACAGTCCGGCGGCACGTTCGTCCTGCGCATCGAGGACACCGACGCGGCCCGGAACAAGCCGGAGTGGATCGACGGCATCATCAGCGCGCTCGCGGCGATCGGCATCCACGGCGAGGACGCGGCCTTCGAGGGGCCGTACTCCCAGTCGCACAACGCGGCCCGGCACAGCGAGGCCGCCCAGCAGCTGTACGCGGCGGGCAAGGCGTATTACTGCGACTGCACCCGGGAGCAGCTGAAGGAGCGCACCGGGTCGGAGCACCTCGGGTACGACGGGTTCTGCCGGGACCGCGGGCTGGCCTTCGAAGAGGGGCGGGCGCTGCGGTTCCAGACACCGGATGAGGGCGAGACCGTCGTGGTCGACCTGATCCGCGGGGAGCCGGCATTCCCGAACAGCGCGATCGAGGACTTCGTGATCGCGCGCGGTGACGGCTCCCCCGTCTTCCTGATCGCGAACGTGGTCGATGACCTGGATGAGGGCATCACGCAGGTCATCCGCGGCGAGGAGCACCTCTCGAACACGCCGAAGCAGCAGCTGCTGTGGGAGGCGCTCGGTGCCCAGCCGCCGGTGTGGGCGCACCTGCCCGTGATCGTGAACGAGAAGCGGCAGAAGCTGTCCAAGCGCCGGGACAAGGTCGCGCTGGAGGACTATCTCGCCGAGGGCTTTCTTCCCGAGGCGATGGTGAATTACCTGATGCTCCTCGGCTGGGGCCCCGGCGGTGACAGGGAGCTCATGCCGTACGAGGAGCTGGAGCAGCTCTTCCGGATCGAGGACGTCAACACCGCCCCGGCGTTCTTCGACGTGAAGAAGCTGACGGCTTTCAACGGCGACTACATCCGTGCCCTGGCGCCCGAGCAGTTCGCCGCCGCCTGCGCGCCGTGGCTCGTCGCCCCGTACGCGCCGTGGCAGCCGGAGGCGTTCGACCAGGCCGTCTTTGAGACGGTGGCACCGCTGGCCCAGACCCGGCTGGCGTTGCTGTCCGAGATCACCAACAACGTGGACTTCCTGTTCCTCGACTCGCCGGTCGAGGAAGAGGTGTCGTGGAACAAGGCGATGAAGGCGGGCGCCGATGGCATCCTGGCCGACGTCCGCGCCGAGTTCGCCGGCGTCGCGGAATGGGAAGCGGACGGCCTGAAGGCCCTCACGCTCGCGGTGGGCGAGAAGCACGGGCTGAAGCTGGGCAAGGCCCAGGCACCCATCCGAGTTGCGGTCACCGGCCGAACGATCGGACTCCCGCTGTTCGAGTCCATGGAGCTGCTCGGCCGGGACCGCGTGCTGGCCCGTCTGGACGCCGCAGCCGAGAAACTGGCCGCACAGGCGTAGGCGACGCCGGTCAGGCGACCTGCGCGAGAAGGTCGCCCCAGGCGTCTCCGAAGTAGTGCAGGTCGAACTGGGCCACGGCCTCGTACGCGGCCTTGGCTTCGGTTCGGCGCGCCGTAGCGTGTTCCCGGACCTGCGTCGACAGACGGTCGAGGTCTGGCGCTGGCTGGCCGGTCAGGGCCGCGAGATCGCCGAGTCCGGCGACCGGTCGGATCAGGCAGGGCAGGCCGAGAAGCAGTGCCTCGGCTGCGCAGCGGCTCCAGCCCTCCCGCATCCGGGGCAGGAAGACGCCGACGTCGCATGCCCGCAGCAGCCGCAGGTATCGCTCGCGCTCCACGTCGTAGTGCGCACCGTCGAAGCCGATGGTGTTGCTGCCGCTGGTGATCACTTGAAGCCCGGGTGCGCCGGCCAGGGCCGCTGCGACCTCCGCGGTGCCCTTCCAGTGGACGGCCTTGCCCGCGTACACGCCGATCGTGTCCGCGGCCAGGCCGAATTCGGCGCGGCACTCGGCCCGGTCGAAGTCGCGTGCCCGTTCGATCTCGGTCATGTCGAAGGCGTTGTAGATCACCCGTACGTTGTGGACACCGCGGGACCGGAGGAAGTTAGCCCAGTACGGGGAAACGCACACCACGACCGCACACTGCGGCAGCACCCGGAACAGCCGCTCCCAGAGCATGGCCTCCACGGGAGTGGAGTCGTGCTGCAACGGCTCGTAGTGGTGCAGGAGGAACACCGTGCGGGCCCGCATCTCCGGTGTGAAGAGCAGCAGGCTGAGGTCGTCCCACACGAAGGTGCCGGTGGCGGCGGAACTCAGCGCCCGGACGGTCGGGGCCAGTCGGGCGAGGTGGCGGAGCTTCCGCCAGCGGCGGACGCGGTACGTGCGCTTGTGGTCCGGAACCGTGCGCCACTCAACATCGTCGGCGGTCGCCTCGTGAAGCATCCGGAGGTAGACCCGGCCGCCGGTCCGACCAACCGGCTCCATCGAGTACACGATCCGTCTCACGGGCGTATCTCCTGTTGGTGGTGGATGTACTCGGCGTTGAGCAGCGTGTGCGCGGCTTCCAGGTGAGGGCTGAGGCGGCGTGCGGCGGCGGCCAGGGGGAGGTGGAAGTCTGTGAGGTTCCGTACGAACTTCCTCCGGCGTTCATGGTTCGGCGAGGCGGCCAGGTCGCGCAGGTTGTGGATGCGGTCGGCCAGCCGTACCAGGAGCTCCTCTGCGGGGAGGGCCGCTGTCTTCACGCGCCATCGGTTCTCGTCGCCCGGAACCTTGGGCCGGTGTTCGAGCCGATGATCGGGCGTCATCGCGCGTAGGCGTTCAGCGAAGGGTGCCCCCAGCTGGTGGGTGACGAGAGCCTCTGAGCCCGGATCGACCTCCAGGGCGTCGTGCAAAAGGCCGAGGAGGAGGGTTTCGGGCTGTGTGACGCCGAGCTCGGACCGCAGAACCGTGACGACGGCGAGCGGATGCTGGACGTACGGGGTGCCCTGATCTCGGGCATGCCCGGCGTAGATCGCGAGGGCCAGACCGGCAGCCACACGGGCGCGGGAACGGTCCCCGACGGCCCATGTGCTGGTGGCGAGTGTGGTCAGGATGTGAGGCAGATTGGCAACGGCCATTTCCGTCACCCCTCTCGTAAGGACGGCTGGGGTAGAGCCCGCGGGTCGGGGACGTGGTCGGCGATCAGGAGGGTGTCTCCGACGGAGAGGGCGTCGAGCCCGAGGCCGGCTGCCGCCTGTACGGCCTGCTCGGCGGATCGCAGGATCGGCGTGCCTTTGAGGTTGAAGGAGGTGTTCAACAGCAGCGGCAGGCCGGTGTGCTCGTGGAACCGCTGGAGGAGTTCGTGCAGGCCCTGGTGGTCTGTGGCCACGGATTGGACGCGCGCGGTGCCGTCGTGGTGGGTGACCGCGGCTATGCGGTCGGCTCGGCACCGGCGGACGTGGGCGACGCGGTTCATGAAGGGGTCGCCCGCCGACATGAACCACTCCGTGGCGTGCTTGGCGAGGACGGCCGGGGCGAACGGGCGGTACGCAGCTCGTCGCTTGATCGCGTTGAGTCGGTCCCGCGTGGCGGCGTGGCCTGGGTGGGCGAGGATCGAGCGGTGCCCGAGGGCCCGGGGCCCGAATTCGAGCGGTCCCTGTACCCAGCCGACAATGCGGTGCTGAGCGAGCAGCGCTGCCGCCGCCGGTGCCAGGCCCGCCCCCAGGCCGGTCAGAGCGCGGTACCCGGATGGCATCGCACCCGCTTTCAGAGTGCCCGGGTTCGGGCCCCAGGCCGCGTCGGTCGGCACCTGGAGACGTTCCTGCCCGAGCTGGAAGTGCCAGGCGTACAAGGCGGCGCCCACAGCGGTGCCCGCGTCGTGTGGTGCCGGCGCCACGAAGAGAGTGTCGAAGCCGCTTTCGTCGGCCAGCCGACCGTTGAGGTGGGAGTTTAGGGCGCACCCACCCGAGAACACCAGCGCCGAGGCTCTTGTGAGCCGTTGAAGATGGCGTGCGATGTGGATGACCGACTCGGAGAAGACATCCTGGACTGCGGCGGCCAGGTCGGCCCGATCCGAGTCGGCTTGCTCCACGACGTTGTCAGCGGTCCAGACGCGGCCACGGAGCAGCAGCGGTGTGCTGTTGTCCGCCGAGCCCCAGGGGTGGCCGATCCGGACCTCGCCGTCGTCGCCGAGCCGTACGAGTTCGCGGATCTGCGGCCCGTAACTCTGGGGGTCGCCGAACGCCGCAAGCGCCATCATGCTGCCCTCGGGTTCGTCGCCCGGTGGGATCACTCTGCGGGCCAGGTTTCGGTAGAAGTGCCCGAGGGAGGAGTGAACGCGCCGAGGGCCGACAGGGCCGGGAACCACGGTCGGCATGCTCTGGTGGACGCGGTCGATGCGATCCGGCCGCAGGTCGTAGCCGGTGATGCGTTCCCGCCCCGGACCGAAGTCGGAGCCGAGGGAGGAGCCGCCGGCGTCAATGACGAGGCCCGCCGCGTGGTCGTGTCCGGAGAGCAGGTACCCGGAGAGCACATGGCCGGTGTGGTGGGAGAAGAGGCGGAGATGGCCACCGAGCGGGGCAGGTAAGAGAGCGGCGAGTTCGTCCCGCTCCTCGGTGAGCCACCAGCCGGCGGCGGGATTGGGACGCATGGAGGCGGCCCAGACGGCGTCGACGTCTTGCGGTTCGATGCCGGCGGCCTCCAGACACCACTGAAGGGCACGGACCGGCGCGGCGAGCGTGCCCTTGCGGGTGGGGTGGTTGTGCTTGACGCCGCTCCAGCGTTCCTCTTCTGCCGCGTAGAGGCGGCCGTCGACGACTAAGGCGGCGGCGGTGTCGTGGTGGAAGTTCAGCCCGAGGACTGCGGGCATGGTCGTGTACCTCCGGTCTGGAGTCATGCGGTCGGAATGCGGGCAGGCAGGAGAGCGGCGCCCGAGTCGGTGTACTCGTGGCAGCGAAGGCAGAACCGGAAGTGATGGCCTCGGGGAGCGAACACTTTGGCCGCGAAGTCCTCGTTCCAGATGCTGAACTCGCTGTCGACCTTCGACATGGCGTTGAAGCAGCGGTAGCAGGAGCCGTCCATCTCGATCATCAGGTGCTGGTCGAGGTAGCGGTCGCAGATGCCGCGCAGCTCGTTCGCCGGCTGGCCGACGTCGACGTGGTGCACGTGGTTGGTGACGTGGATCGCGCCGTACGTGTCGCACAGCCTCGCGAGCTCCACGAGACGGGAGGAACTGATGCCTTCCAGCACGCTGTTGACGACCACGGTCTTGCCGGCTTCGCGGAGACGGGGCACGACGGCGTGCACTTCGGCGTAGTTCTCGTGTTCGTCGTCGCAGCCGATGAGGATCTGGTCGTACGAGCGGAGCGTGGCCTCCATAATCCGCTGGTTGCGGGCCAGCGTGATGGCGTTCGTGCCCAGAACCATGACCTTGTCCGGCAGGTGTGTCCGGGCGGCTTCGCTGAGAGCGGGGAAGTCCCGGTGCACGGTGGGTTCGCCGCCGTTGATGTGCAACTGCTGGAAAGGGATGGTCTCCAGCCGGGTCAGGATGGTGGAGAACAGGTCTGGGGCCATGTTCTCGCCCTGGGCGCCGTCGGCGAAGATACAGAAGTCGCAGGAACGGTTGCATTTCGTCGTGATCTTGATCTTCGCCGTCTTCAGGGCGCGGGGCTGGGACGCACGCGCGGGCATGGCGGGGCTCCTTGTGTCAGGGGTGGATGGCACCGGGCGGGAGGCTGAGGAAGTCCTGCACCGTGGACCTCTGCCGGTGCCAGAGCGCGAGGGTGGTGCGCAGAGTGTCGACAGTCGTCGGTCCGGTGGGGATCAGCCCGGCCATTCGGGCGGCCAGACGTTGGGCGGGAGTGGCCCCGTCCTCCGCAAGCGCGTTCAGGGTCTGTGCGGCGGAACGAAGTTCCTTCGCCTCCCGCCGGATCAGGTACTCGGTCGCGACACCGGGCGGCGGATCGAGGTAGTACAGCCAGCGGGCGACACGTACGCGGAGCATTCCGGCGGTCATTGCCCAGTCGGTTGCAGCGGACTCCTTGCCCTGGTCAGGAGGGTGGCTTGCCTGCGGAATGCGGCGCATGGCTGCTTCCAGGGAGACGTGTGCCGCGCGGAGCAGGTGGCGCGGGCTGCGGAGTCGCCCGTTGGGTCCGTCTTCGGAGTGCCGGAGAAACAGCTCGGCGTACGCGTCCAGCCCGTCCGGGCGCCACTGGGTGAGCGCGGCGGTCTTGCCGGGGCATCGCGTCCGTGTCGCGAGTGCGGCGGCAGCGAACCAGCAGGGGGCGAGGTAGTGCCAGGCCACGCAGTGACGCCGGTACGCGGTGATGTCCTCGACCACGTTGTCCGTACTGTCCGCCGCGAGCTGGTACCGGCCTCCGAGCCTCGACTGGAGGATTGCCCGGTAGAAGCGTTCGTCGATCTCGCACCAGGGGGCCATCTGGGCCCGGGACCTCCAGCGTTGCAAGTCCCGGGCGCTACCGCTGATCAGCGACCAGGTCGCCAGCTCAGGTGCGCAGACGAGCCGTCCGTCCGCTTCGGGCACGGTGAATGCGAACCCGGGAGGATGCTCCAGAAGCCGCCCGTGGGAGACCTCCCGGCGGACCGCGGACTTATGCGCGGCGGCCAGACGGTGATTCCACTCCTCCCAGTTCGCGGGGGCCTCGGGAAGGAGGACACGCACGTCGACGTCGGAGTGGGGAGCCAGCAGATCGGCCGGCTGCCACTTGTGCGTGAGCATCACGGCCCCGACCCCATGGGCGTCCAGCTCGTGTTCGTACAGCGTTCCGAGATTTGGGTAGAGCGGCGGCGCTTCGGCCGCGACCATCACCGCTCCCCGGTGGAGGATCGGGTGCACGAGGGCTGGGCCGCGCCCGAGGGGAGGACGGGGAGCAGAGGCAGCAGGACCGGGGTGCCCTCGGGACGCTCCATCCGGTCCCAGCGGAGGTCGTAGTCGACGTAATGGAAGCCCTGCCAGGCGTCGTTCGTGTTGCGGTCGAGCATGGCTTGGAAGAGGTGGGCGAAGGCATCGCCGAGGGTGCTGTCGGCGAGGTGGGGCTTCAGGGGGATGTCACGGTTGTGGAGGATGCAGGGGCGGGCCACACCAGTGGGCGTGATCTTGATGCGATTGGCGTCGGAGCATGTGGCACAGCTGGAGTTGGAGATGAAGCCGATCGAGCCCGCCCAGCCGTCGGGACGGAGATACTGCCCGGGGCTACGGACCCCGAGCTGTTCACGAGAGACCTCCCCCGCACCCGCGAACCATTCGTGGAGACGATCACGGACGTCCGCCTCGTTGATGAACTCGGTGTCGAACAGCGCCTGTGCGGGCCCAATGTTCTGGAGTTCGATGAGGCGGACGGCGATAGGCAGGTCCCGGGCCAGCTCGGCCACGGAAAAGGCGTCGTCCAGGTAGGTGCGCTGGAGGACGCAGTTGATCTTCACCCGCATTCCGAGGGAGAGGGCCTCGTCGAGGGTGCGCATAGTCGTGTGCGGATCGCCGCCGCCCATGATCGTGGCGGATCGCGTCGGGTCGAGGCTGTGGAGGCTGAGGTTGAGGTACGTCAGTCCGGCGCGGTGCAGCTTCTCCACGCTCAGCCCGCGGCGTAGGTTGCCGTGGCTCGTCATGCCGATCGCGGCGTCGGGCCCGAGGCCGTCGGCGAGGCCCTCGATCACGTCAAGGATGTCCGCCCGCAGGGTCGGTTCGCCGCCGGAGCAGTGCGCCTTCCGGATCTTCCAAACCCCGGCCTCGGCGGCGATGGCCGCGTAGTCGGCGGTGGTCAGGGGGCGGTCTTTGTGCCCGTAGTCCGGCATGCAGCGGGGCTTGCAGAACACGCAGTCCAGGTTGCACAACGAGTTCAGGGTGAAGGCCAGGTAGGGGTGGTTGCGGCCGGTAGCCGCGAAGGCTGCGATCAGGTCACGGTGGCGGGTGGTGGGCATGGGTCAGCCTCCTGCGAGGGGGGAATGGGCGTCGGGTACTTCGGCCAGGCCGTTGAGCGGCTGGCCAGCAAGGAATTGGCGCAGGTTCTCGGCGAAGAACGCGACCGCCCCGTCCATGTACGTGTGGCAGAGCGTCGAACTCTTCGGCGTGAGCACGACCCGGGGGTGGAGCCGCAGCGGATGGCGAGCGGGCAGGGGCCTCGGGTCGGATACGTCCAGCGCGGCGCCCCGCAGGTGGCCGGTATTGAGGGCGGCCAGGAGGGCCGACTGGTCGACGGTTGTCGCACGGCCGAGGTTGAGGAAGACGGCTTCCGGCTTACAGGCCGCGAAGAGGCCGTGGTCGAAGAGATGGTTCGTGGCCCGGGTGGTCGGCAGCAGGTCGACCACCACGTCGCCGACGGCAACGGCCTGGTGCACCGCCGAGGCGTGCATCCAGGTGATCCCGTCCCGCGCTGCCACAGGCGGCGTCCGGCGTACTCCGATCACGTCCATACCGAAGGCGCGGGCGGTGCGGGCGAGGTGGCCTCCGATGCTGCCGCAACCGACGATGGTCATCGTCGACCCGGCCAGGTCGAAGAACTCCTCGGCGAGGTCGTCCTTCCACCAGGTCCGGTTCCGCTGAACGCGCTGGCTCGTGAACAACCCGCGAGAGAAGCCCAGGATCAGCCCCATGGCGTGCTCGGCCATGGGACGGCCGTGGAACCCGTACGAGCGGGTCAGGGCCACCCCGGCGGAGTGCGCCTCGGCAACGGGCAGATGGTCGGTGCCGGCGGCCGGGGATGCGATCCAGTTCAGATGCGGTGCGCCGGCCAGCCAGGAGGGTTCGAACCGCCAGCCGAAGTAGATGCTGGCCTCCGCCAGCCGGTACGGCACGTCCTCCTCGGCGGCCGTACAGAACTCCACACTCGGGAAGGAAGCACGTAGGGAACGCATGTGCTCGGCGGACAACCTCCAAAAGAAGTGTGGGGATTCCAGGCTGATGAGCACCACCGGCCGGCTCATCGGCCCCTGCTTTCCCCGGTGGGCGATGGAGCCAGAGCCCATGGGGCGATGCGGCCGATGGCGGAGCCAATGCTCGCCTCGTAGTCGTGGCGTGAACGCACTAGAGCCGCACCGGCGTTCCGGAGCCGCTCGCGCTCTCTGGGCAGGGTGGTTAGGGCTCGGTGCAGGGCGGACGCCAGAGACTGGGAGTCCGTGGGTGCGGCGGTGAAGCCGGTCTCGCCTTCGATGACGGTCTGGGCCAGTCCGCCGGCGCTGGTCGCGACGACCGGCCCCGCCCCCGCCGCGAACGCCTCCAGAGGTATCCGTCCGAAGGGCTCCTCGCGCGAGGGAACGACGACCGCGTGCAGCGCGGGGCTATGCAGCCAGGAGCGGATGGAGGGGGTGAAGCGGGTGATCAGCGTCGCGTCCAAGCCGTAGGCGCGGATATCTGCTGCCAGGTGCCTCTGGTACGAGCTCAGGTGCTCGTGATCACCCGACGTGACCGCCGCCAGGAGTAGATGTGGCAGGCGGACCCCTCGTTCCTTCAGAACGTGCAGCGCCTCCAGGAGGTCTTCGAACCCCTTGGTGGGCTCCGCGCGCCCCATCGCAAGCAGGAAGCCGGCTCGGGCCTTGAAGGGCAGGGGCCGAACATGCGTTGGCCTGGCCATCTCCTCTCGGATCAGCCCGTTCGGGATGTTCACGATGCCCGCCCGCGGGATGGCACAGTTCGTGACGAGGTGGGTTTGCATGTGGGTGGAGATGGCTCCGATACGACCGCCCTGGGCGGTCGCCGCCCGCAGGGCCTCACGTTCCCAGCGGATTCGGGACAGGTCTCCAGGCCGCGTCAGGGCCGCTGCGGAGCGGGGGATGAGCAGGAGGTCTGTGGTCGGTGGCGTGTAAGCCGCGAGGCCGAGGAAGGGAACGTCGAGGCCGACGAGCAGGCAGCGGCTCGTGCGATCGGCGACGCGTGCGGCAGCCTTACCCGCCAGGGCGCACAGGTGCGTGGAGCCGCGGACCGAATCTGGGGGCATCTGGACCTCGGGAATCGTGATCACCTCGGCCTCTGCCTCGTCCAGCATCAGCTGGACCTCGCGGCTCCACCGCCGATCGTGCGCGACCGCTGTTTCGAAGGCGGGAGGGGAGATCACGGAGAGGCGGCCCGTCGGCATGAGGCGGGCGAGCGCTGTGAGGAAGGCACGGTTACTGAAACCGGTGCCCGACTCAGCGCCGTAAAGACCCTCGTGAAGGGCGACGACTACGCGAGGGTGACGAACGGCCGTCGGTGCTTCAGCGGACGGGGACGGTGGGGTCGCACGGTCGATGCGCACCGTGTGGTGCCTCCTTCGAAGAGAGGATCTTGCAGGCGCGGGCATCAGAGCGTTCTCGCAGGCGAAGAGCTGGACGCGCGCGTCAGCCGGCACCAGGCGCGGGTGCCGTCGGTGCCGGTCGTCAGGGACCAGGCGTCGGCCAGTGCCTCGACGAGGACCAGGCCCCGCCCCGATTCGGCCTGCTCCTCGGGCGCCGAGTGAGAGGTAGGCGCGGGTCGAGGGCAGCCACCGTCGGTCACGGTGATCTCGACCTCCAGGCCACCGACGACCAGGCTCCTACGGTCCACACACAGGACCAGGGGCGGGTTCCCCGAGGCGAACGCATTCGTTGCGAGTTCCGATCCGATCAGTCGAGCGTCGTCGAGCAGGTCCGCCGCGGTGCCCAGAAGCGCCACAGCGACGGCTTCCCGAGCGACCGCGGCCGCCCTCGGCCCGTACGGCAGGTCCGTGATCAGCGTGGTCGTACGGCCGCCATCGGCGTACCCGTGTGAGGATGCGGAGACCGGCTGATCGGTGTCGCGCTCCAGCACACTGCCCAGACGGTCTCGGGAGGTGCTCGTGTGGTTTCTCAAGGCCCACCTCGTTCTCCGCCGGCGTCGAAGGCGGCGCCTTCCGCCGTGACTCAAGAACACCGGAGGAGACCGGTCGTGCAGCACCCGATCAGTTGGTCAACTCGGTCAACTTCCTTGATAGGCAAGAGATTCGGCAGCTGCCTGCCTCACCATGGGGAGCGCGAAGTGGTCGACGAACCGCTGGGACGTGAGGTGGTCGCACGTGGCACAGCAGGCAGGGGGGCCGAACGCCGTGCTGTCGGGGTGCCTCGACGAACTCGGATGGAGCCCCAAGGCGCTTGCTCGCAAGCTCAACCGGGTGTTCGGAGCGGGCACCGTAGCCGAGTCGGCGCCGTACCACTGGAGGGACGGCGGTTCCCTTCCGCGTTCGCCGTTGCCGATGATGGCTGCCTACGTGCTCTCTCAGGAGCTGGGCAGAGCCATCTCGGTGGCCGAACTGTGGCAAGGCCGCGCGGGCGACTCGTCGGCACTCGTACCGGCGGACACGGATCTCGCACGGCCCTGGACCGTGCAGGGCATGGAGGCGATCGTGGAGGACTGGGTGATGGGAGGGCTCGTCGACCGGCGCCGATTCCTCGCGATTTCAGGCGCGGGACTCCTCGCGATCGTCGCCCAGTACCTTGACGGAACGGCCGGGCGAGGCCAGTACGCGCCCCGGATAGCTCCGTCGACCGGCGCCGATCCACTTGTCGACCAGGTCGAGCAGCACCTGCCCATGCTCCAGTTGCTTGACGACGAGCACGGAGGAGCGCGACATCTCCCATACGTAGGTGCACAGTTCCGGGCGGTGGGGCTACTCATTCACGATGGTGGTCACTCTCCCGTCGTGACGAGCAGGCTTATCCGCGCGCTCGCGGAGATCGGCCAGCTGGCCGGCTGGATGGCCTTCGACGCCGCCGATCACGGCCTGGCGCAGCGCTATTTCGCCACGGCGCTGAGAGCCGCGCATCAGGCCAACGACCTGCCCCTGTGCGCCCACATCCTGGGCGACCTCTCCTTCCAGGCAGCGAGCCGAGGACACCCAGCGGACGCAATCGCCCTCGGCGAGGCTGCCCGCCGTGCCAGCGAAGCCGCTCCGCCCGCCGCCCGGGCATCCGTCCTTTCCCGGCTCGCCTACGCGTATGCCGCCGCCGGCCGTGACAACGACTTCGCGCATACCCGTGGCTCTGCCCGAGAACTGATCGCAAGTCGTGACGGCAGCCAGGAGGAGCCCCGGTGGATGTACTTCCTGACCGACAACCACCTGGACTGCCAGGCCGGCTATGGCTTCATCCAGATGGGGCGCGCGCGGCAGAAGGCGGATGGCGGCACGAAGGCCCGACGATTCCTCGCGCAGGGGACCGAGATGCTCCGGTCCGGGGCATACGACGTTCCGCGTGGCGATCCCAGCCAACGTAGGGCCCTGTTCGAGGGTGCCTGGCTGGCCTTGGGGCACAGCGCTCACGGAGACCTGGAGGCGGCCTGCGAGATCGGACAGATCGCGGCTGACCGCCTTGACGCCGTGCGTTCACCGAGGAGCGCCGCCCTACTGCACCAGCTTGCCGCGGAGCTCCGCCGCCGCCAGCGCAACCCACATGTTCGCAGCTTCCTGCCGGTCCTCGAAGACGCCCTCGCCCGACATGCTCCATCCACGCCACCCGGCCGTTAATGTCGAGATCATGAACGCAGGGGAGCGCGTTGTCGTTGTTGGGGCTGGAGTGGCAGGACTGACCTCCGCCGTCGTTCTCGCCGAGGCCGGGGCCTTGGTGCGAGTGATCGCCGAGCAGGTGCCCGGTGCCACCTCGCTGGCGGCCGGGGCTATGTGGGGCCCGTACCTGGTGGAGCCGAAGGACAAGGTCGACCGGTGGGGGCAGCGGTCTCTGGAGGTATTCCGGGAGCTGGCCGGGGACCAGGCCACAGGCGTCCGGCTCACCAGCGGCATCGAGGCGTCGCGTACGGCCGAGTCTCCACCGGACTGGGCTACGACCCTGCCAGGATTCCGGCCGTGCGAGCTGACCGAACTTCCGACCGGGTTCACAGCCGGGTACCGGTTCACAGTGCCGCTGATCGACATGCCCGCATATCTCGACTACCTCCTGCGCCGTCTGCATGCGACCGGCGCAACGGTCGAGCAGCGACGTTTCACTTCGCTCGCGGAAGTTGGCCCAGTCCCAGTGATCGTCAATTGCGCGGGCCTGGGAGCCCGCGACCTGGTCCTGGATCAAGAACTGCGGCCGATTCGCGGCCAGCACGTAGTCGTCACCAACCCGGGGCTCACCGAGTTCTTTTCCGAGGACACCGGTACGTCACCGGATCTGCTGTGCTTCTACCCGCATGGAAAGACCGTCGTCCTGGGCGGCACAGCTATCGACGGCGAAGGCACCCTCACCCCAGACGACAAGGCGGCGGCCGACATTCTGGCTCGATGCGCCAAGGTCGAACCCCGTCTCGCCCGCGCCCGTGTCCTGGAGCACCGGATCGGCGCTCGGCCGAGCCGTTCTACGGTCTGCGTGGAGGCAGAGCGGGGGGAGGACGGTGCGCTGGTCGTGCACAACTACGGTCACGGAGGCGCCGGTGTCACTCTGTCGTGGGGGTGTGCCGAGGAGGTCTGGGATCTGCTTGCTCGGAACTGACTCTGGGTCTACGGCCGCCAGACGGAGAGCAGCAAAACACTCAGCTCACGGCGGCTTCCGTCCAGCAGGCGCTCGGTGGGGTGGGGGCGCTCGACAGAGTCCAGCTGTACCTCAGGTTGGCCGCAAGGTGGCCCGCATCGGCGCCGAAGCCCGTTGCCGATCCAGGGTGGGCCCCTTCGCGCGGTCCGTGTGTCGGCAGCGTCTACCAACCGGGCAAGCACCTGAACCCGTTGTCAGTGCGCCGTGCGACCCTCGGCTCCGTCTAGACGCTCGCCCAGTCGATGCGCCGGTTGAGATGGGGAACTACATGAGTGACGACACACGGACCGCCACGCCTACGCCAGAGGACGCTATGCGCTCCGCCCGGCTGCTTGCCCGCGCCGAGACGGCAGTCATGGCGCTCTTCACCACGCGGGCATACGAACTGGGCTGGACGGTACGCAGCGAGACGAGCGGCATCCTGGACCACGTCACGCTGTGCTGCGACGTGGGACATACGACTCAAGTAACACCCGTGACCGCGCTGCATCCCAAGCTCGGCAGCACGATCCTCCAGGCACCCGAGGGACAGGTGTTCCATCTGGAAGTGGGGATGGAACACATGGCAGTGCAGGGAATCCCGCAGCTGGCAGCCTTCTCCATGGCGCTAGAGGAGTGCGAGCACTGCGCGCGGAAGCAGTGGGAAGAAGCCGCCCGTGCGTCGTTCGCTGCCTACTCCATCGAGGCCGATCTCCGAATCCTGGGCGACGCCGCATCCTCCAACGGGTATTTAGCGAAGAAGGTTTGCTGCCTCCAAGGGCATGAATTCACCATCACCGCGATGGATCCACGTACCCCTAAGCGCGAGCCAGACTACGGGCTTGCATACGGCCGCACCTGGCGTGACTTCACCCTCACCGATTCCGTAGTAAAAGAACTTTGGCCTGAGCGCGCGCCGATCATCGCAAGGGCTTCACCGACCCCCCAGCAGAAGGGCGGCTACGGATTCACTCCAGGTGCCGGCGGTGCGGACGACCCTTGCGTTATGTGTGTGCGCATCTCTCAGACGCCCAAGCTCGTTGAGTTCAGACGTCGCGCCCGCGAAGAGAACGCGATGATCCTGGATTCCATGTCAGACCGGGTTCTCCAGACCGTGCGCCTCTGCTGCGTTGCCGGGCACCTGACCTCGGTGAGCATCAACAACGGATTGAAGCGCGCATTGCTGTGCGTTCGATGCGCGGGAGCGGGTATTCGCCCCGAACCAACCGTGTACTACGTGGTGGCCGGCGAGGCCATGGTGAAGCCCGGAATTTCCTCGGGTGACGGACGAGGGCGGCTAGACACCCACCGCAGCCAGCACAGTCTGGGTCAAGTCCGAAGGCTCATAGCGGACTTGCCCGGCGGCGCAGCCCTCAACGTCGAGCGGCACGTCCTGAGCGGCCTGGCTGGCCAGGGCATCAGACCGGTGATGGGCTTCGAGTTTTTCGATGCCGTGCACATTGACCGGGTGCTGGAATTGGCTGACGGGTGGTTCGCAACGAACCTGCCGAACTCCCCGTGGTCGGTGACGACCTAGGCCAGCCAAGGTGCTTCTTGCCAACCAAGTTAGTCTGCCCAGGTCACAGACCGACAGCGGACTAACTACGCCGTCGCCGGACACTAGTTCGCCGGGGGCAGACAGGAAAGAGTCACGAAAGACTGGCCAGCGAGTGCAGAGGGATGTCAACGTAGACAACCTGCCAGAACCCCCAGGTCAGAGCATTGATCGGCGCGCCTGCGGCTCCCCTGGCCGCAGCTTCTGCACTCGTTCTATCTAACTGGAGGCGCGACGCCGACAAAGGGCTCGGGCGCCTGCCGCCCGAGGTAGCCGTCGCCATGAACCGGCAGCCCTCCCGTCCAAGCGCTGCCGCGCGGCGTTGCTGGCGACCAGTACACCCGAATCCAGCCCTTGGAGGCATTCCTGAATTCGCACTACCCGTTCGATCCCTCTTTCGCGGCTGGCGCTCTTCCCGCGTACTGGGTCAGCCCTCGACACCTGGTCGGCGATGACGGTCGTCTCTGCGATGTCGTCGCGGACAGCCTCGCAGGTCTGGGCTGGGCGAGTCTGACAGCCGTGCGAGGACGGCGAGACTTCGATGAGCTGGGAGATCACCAGGTGGTCCGCAGCACCGTCCTGCACATCAGTCCCGACGCTCTTCGGTGGGCACAGTGGGTGCTGGCGGACGAGCCGTTCCACCTCGGTGGCCTGCCGGTCGCGTGGCAGGTCTCGGCCCGCTCGGACACCACCAGTTCGCTCGCGGACTGGTCCGCCTACTTCACCCCAGGCGTACCGGGAGAGGCCATCACCGAGTTTCTCCTGGCGCTCGACCAATGCAGCCAGCCCACCACCTTGTACGACGGTCCCGAACTGGTCCTCGCTACGGCCGCCGGGAACGGTTGGCTCCGGGACGCCGACCAACCCCACGCGGCGGCGATGCCCCCCACCTTTACCGCCCGCCTCAGCCTCGGCGAGGTGCCGCCCCTCATTCAGGATGCCGACCCCAGCGTCCTGATCGCCGAGGGGGACGGGCAGGTGGCGATGGGCTGGCAGGCGTGGGCTGAGCCTGCAATGGGGGCTCCGTACCTGTGGGCCGCCTCATTCAGCGCGAGCGTGCCGCACCGTTTGGTCGCCGCGTTCGCCTCCTCGCTCAGCTCCACGGCACCGGTACTGCGCCGGGTGCTGCCGGAAAGCACGCGGGACCAGCTCCTGTGTGCCCCCGCCAGCTGAGAAGCGCCCCCCCCGCGTAACAAAGCCGGGCCTCCCGTCTGGGCGGCCCGGCTTTGTGCTGCTCTAGCAGGTCTTGTGTGTAGCGGACTTGTGGCTGCTGGGGCGGGACCGTGTCAACACTGGGTGCTATGTCCCGCTTGCTGGCACCGCTGAGCGACGGTGCCTATCTGATCTCTCGTCGCTCCGATCGCTGAGGCTGGCAGACACTCCGGCCAGGCCGATTCCTCGCCCTGGTCGAACAACGACGCGGCCCTTCGTCAGTAGGTGTTGGCGGTGAAGGGGCGCGGGGGTTTGGCTACGAGGCCGAGCAGGCGGTTGAACTCCGTTCGGTCCTCTTCGCTCATGAGCCCGTGGGCGTTGCCGACGTTCTTCACGGTGAGCTGCTGCATGAACGGGGCGAGGAAGCGCTGCAGTGCTTCCGAGGCGTCAGCCCATGCCTGCCGGTGCTTCACGAAGCGCTTGAACTGCGCGTCAAAATCGAGGAACTCGCTGCGAGTCGCTGTGAGGACATGAGCCTGTTCCTCTTTGCTGAACGGCCGTCCACCGCGATGGCTCCACGTGTTGGTGTCGGCTCGGTACTTGAAGTCCGCGTCGGCGAGGAGGGCGATGATGTCGGGTCGGGATGAGGGTGCGGTCATACGGGTGGGACGCTCCTTGTGGGATTGGGTGGGGAGCATCAATCGTCTGGAGAATCGCCGGTTGGGCTAACCGGCGATCGTCGGATATGTTGCGCCCGTTTCCCCGGGTCAGTGCCTGCGGCTGGAGTGGCTCGACGCCTGAGCCGCAGACGGTGTGGCTGGTGCGGGCGTCGGGATGCGCCAGCCGTCTCGGGTGCCTGCGGTCTGGAGGTTCTTGGGTGCTGCTGCGGGCAGGTGGGCGCTGCTGCGCAGGCGCCAGACGAGGACATCGCTGATGGAGTCGGCGCTGCCGAGCTCGCGTCGCCGGGCGGCGTCGGCGAGCAGTGCGGCGGGGTCGTGGCCCGCTTGTCGGGCGTCGGCAAGGGTGGCGGCCAGGGCGGGCCAGCCGGGCTCGGCCTGGATCCGTTCGGCAAGCTCTGGCAGCGCCTGGTGCAGGAGATCGGCCTGCCGCTCTCGAATACGCGGCGCCATCCGCTGGCCTCGCCGACGGAGGGCGGCGATGGGGTGGGTCGCGGCAGCCACGTAGGCGGAGCGCAGATGCTCGGCAGCTTGCTGGGCTGCCGCTGCCTGCTGGCTGTGGTGCCTCTTGGCGTGCCAGTTCGCTGCGGCGATGGCGAGGAAGACGGCCATATCGATGACCATCGCCGTGGTGGCTCCGTCTTCGCCGCGGCCGAGTGCGGGGCCACTGTGGACGAGATCGTGTGCGGCCTGCCGCAGGGCGTCGTCATGCCCGCGTACAGCGCGGATATGGGAGCGGCTGGCCCGCTCGAACACGAAAGCCGCCTCCCGGAGTTGTGCACGGGTGTGGGCCGCAGAGGTCTTTGCGAGCGCGTCCAGGACCTCACCCGCTGCGGCGATCTGTGCCGCCGCCGTGCCGTCGTCGCCGTGGTCGATGATCAGTAGGGCCTGCCAGCTGGCAGCCGCAGCCCGGCGCCGAGCGAACGCGGGATGGGTCACCTGCGGCAGGGCGGGCTGCACCGGCTCGGAACCGCCCTCGGAGACCGCCTCTGCTTGGAGGGACCAGCGTTCGCGGATACGGGGCAGCGACAGGTCGGGTGCGAGGGTGGAGCCGGCATAGAAGACCGGCTCGTCGTCCTTGTTGCGGTCACCAGGCAGTGCGACCTTGTAGCCGAGCAGATCGCCCGAGGGTGCGATCCGCTTGCGGATCAGAAGGCCGTCGGCTGCCAGACGGTCGAAGAACTCATTTGTGGAGGCGGCGCCGGCCGACGCGCCGCGCACGGTCTCGCGCAGCTCCTCCCGCACCGTGCGCTCTCGCCCTTGGCGTTCGGCTTTGTGGCGCTCGGCGCTGGTGGGGCGTTTGGCTGCGGTGCCGTCGCCGGGGGTGACGCGGTGCAGGTCGTAGTCGGCTTCGATGAGACGGGCTTCGGTTTGGGCGCGTTGGCCGGAGCGGTGGTGGTTGGGGCGGCGGCCGTCCTCGCGTACGAGGGTGGCGATGATGTGGATGTGGTCGTCGGCGTGGCGGACGGCGGCCCACCGGCACCCGGCGTCGTCTGGGCCGCCGGAGTCGATGCCGGTGGCGGCCACGATGCGGTGGGCGATGGCGCCCCATTCCTCGTCGCTCAGGATGCGGTCGGTGCGTGCCGCGCGGACGGAGCAGTGCCACACGTGCTGGTCGGGCCGCTGGTCTGCGTCGAGAAGGTGCAGCGGCTGGTCGAGAAGCCGCTGGAGGTCATCCTTCGTCGCGGAGGGGTCGCGGCCGGGGTCAGGCGCCATGTAGTCGAAGGAGGCGACCAGGTGCGGGTCGACGTGCTCTTCGCGGGTGCCCTTGCCGTAGAGGTAGTTGAGCAGGCCGCGGGTGCTGCTGCCTTGCTTGTGGATGCTGGGGATCAAGTGGTCTCGTCTATCTGCCGGTTATTGATCCGCTCGACGGCCGCCTTGGTGGCGGTGGCCGCGCGGCGGACGTTGGTGAGGGTTTCCACGATGCGGGCGTTGTCGATATCGCCGCCCGAGTTGAGGGTCTTGGTCATCTGGTTGAGGTTGCTGCCGGCCCAGCCGAGCTTGCGGCTGGTGGCGAAGAGCTCGGTGAGGACGTCTTGGTCGGCGGCGATGGTGGCGGCGGTGCGGGTCTGGTCGCGGGCGGCGGCGAGCGCGGAGTGGGCGAGGAATCCGGCGATACTCATGCCGACGGCATCGGCGCCGGCCTGGATGAGGGTGCGTTCGCGTTCGTTGAGTCGGACGCTGTGGGCGGGGCGCTGCTTCTTGTCGCGCGGGCGGGGTTTTCCCTTGGTCAGGCGCGTGTGACCGGCCTTACTTGGCTGCGAACCGCCCTCGGTCGCAGCCCTCCCGTCCGGCGCCCCCTGGCGCTGGTCGGGCCCCGCCACCCCTGGGGCGGGGTCGGGTTCGGACACTCCCCCTGCGGGGGAGTGTCCGAACCTCCAACTTGCTCCGCTTTGGGCTGGCGTGGCTTGGGGCGCGCTCTGATGCTCTGGGCTGTGGGTGCACGAATTTTGCATGGAGAGCAGCTCCTGGTTGAGGGGAGAGGGCAGCGGACCAGGTCGACGTACGGGCAGCGTCCCCAACGCCCGCTGGTTCGAGCGGTGAGTCGCGAGGGAGGGCCGTGCGTGCCTAGTCAAGCGGTGCCCATGGGGGCGGGGCCGTGGGACCAGACGGGGTGCTGGTCCACGGCCCCCGTTCGGCGTTCAGGGCTGACCGGATATCCGGTCAGCCCGTGGGGACGGCGGTCTCGCAACCCTGCTCTGCCGCCAGGAGGGCCTTGAGTTCGGTGAGCCGGTCCTCGGAGATGGGGAGGTCGGCCTCGCGGATGGCGTTCCGTAGCACGGCGCGGGTGGCTGTTCCGTGCATGGCGATGGCCGCGCGGCCGATTGCGAGGAGTTCGTCCATCTCGGCACCGGGAGGACGTCCGTAGCGTTGCGCCGCAGGGACGTCGTCCTCGTGGGACGGCTCGGTGGTCTCGCGGGTGGGGACCGAATCGTGCAGGGGAAGTTGGTTCTGCACGGATCGAGGAGGCAGGGACTCAAGACGAAGGTTGGAGTCGGCGTGCTCCCCGGCTTCCACGCTCGTCAAGTCGAAACCTGCACCCGATCGGCTGCGCGGCGGAGTCGTCTCGACTTGGCGCATGGCGCCTTCGTTCGGAGGGAAGGCGTTCCAAGGCGATGGCAGTTCGATCGTGGCCAGAGCTGTCGCGTGACGGCGGACGGCAAGCTGGTGCAGCAGCACTTCGCGCTGGCGCTGGTCGATTCCCACAGACGCTTGGGCGACGGTGCGGGAAAGCCGTCGTGCGGTTCGCCGGCCTCGCCAGCCGGCGCGCTGATTCGGGGTTCGCTCCGCAAGGTGCGTGGCCAGGGCGACGGCCCTGCGGGTGGCACGGTCGCGGCTGATCTGCGCGGCGTCACGATCGTGTTCGGCGACCCCAAGGCGCGAGAGGCCGCGTTCGCGTGCTTCGCGACCTATCCGGGCGAGGAGGCTGTGGGAGGCCGCCTCGGGCGTGCGGATGCGCAGTTCGATGCCCATGGCCTGATGCCAGAGCAGCGCGGCCATGACCGGTCCCACGAAGGCCCGCACCGTGCCGCCGACCACACCTGACTCGGCGTACGCGGGGATCACCTGTACAGCGGTGATCACCCAGGTCAGGACGCCGGGCAGGCCGGGTGCTTGATTGGGGCCGTGCAGGTTCTGCCGCGCCAGCAGGGCCGTGGCGAAGAGGGCGAGTTCCGCGGCGGCGAACATCGCGGCGCGCTCGGTGGTGCCGCTCATGCCGAGGTAGTCGGCGGCGAACCGCCAACTGGTGTCGGCGCTGTAGGCGGTACATCCGGCCGCGGCCAGTGCGGCGACCCTGACCGCGGGCGTTCCGGGCTGTCGCTTGGCGTGGTTTCGGGGAGCGCGTCGGTGGATCAGCCAGCTGACCAGCAGCACTGTGCAGGTGGCCAGGAGAGCGGCGAGCGCGATAGATATCGCGTTCCAGTACCCGAGGGCGGGCATGGCAAGTTCCGTCATGCAGGGGTCTCCAAAGGGCCCGCCGCGCCGTGTGGGCAGGCGTGGGCGCGGACAGGCGGTGTGGTGAAGGTGAGCTGGTGCGGGGCGGCGCCGTGCGGTCAGGCGGAGAGCAGGCGTCTGCGGTCGGCGCCGGTGAGGACGACGGTGGTGGTCATCTCGGCGAGACGGGAGGCGACTCGGTCGCCGACGGCGTCGCGGAGCGCGGCGGTCGGCAGATTGGTCGTGAGGAGGGTGGGGAGCAGGTCGGTGTAGCGGCGGTTGATCAGTCGGTACGTGATCTCCTCGGTCCACTCCGACTGCTTGGCTGCGCCGAGGTCGTCCAGGATCAGCAGTGGGCAGGTGCTGAGGGTGGCGAGGTCGCGCTCGGCGTCATGGCCGGGGCGTGGGCGCAAGCGGGCGTACAGGTCGGCTGTGGTGGCCGCCTCCCACCGCAGCCGTACCCCGGCGGTCAGCAGCGAGCGCACCGCGCCGTACGCCTGGTGTGTCTTGCCGGTGCCGGTGGGCCCGGCGATCAGCAGAGACGGTCCCAGTGCGATGCCCCGGGTGCCGCTCGGTCCGGGCCGTGCGGCAAGGGCCACCTCATTGACCCAGGCGGCAACCTGCTGGTGGCCGGCGAGGGCGTGGCGGTAGCGGGGCGGGATGCGGGCCTCGGCCAGCTCCAGCGCGGTCACCCGTTCCGAAGGGGCCTCGGCAGGTGACGTAGTTGGATCGATGCCCCGATCGGCGAGGATCGTGCCGAGGCGGGCGGCGAGGGTGTTCAGGCGCTGCGGCTCCCGGCTGGTGGTGGCTGTGGTCACAGCTGACCCCCGTAGGCCGCCTCGACGTCAGCGGGCGCCGGGTTGGTCCATGCTCGGTGCGGGGCGGCAGCTGCCCGTGGAGCGTTCATGGCCTCGTCGACCAGGCTCGGCAGCAGCCCAGCGGACAGCCCCTTGGTACGCATGCGGTCCATCCCGGCCCTGATGTGGTCGGGGGACAACCCCTCGCCGAGCAGTTTGCCGACCACCTTGCCGAGGCGGCCGAGGACGTCGCTGGGCGGGCGGTGTTGGCATGCGGCGACGTGCTCGGCGACCAGGTCCTTGGCTGAGACCGAACCCGAGACGGCAGGGGGCGTGGGGGCGCTTGCGCTCCCCACCGGAGGTGATCCTAGATCCAGGATCCTAGGTCCTAGATCCGGACCCTGAGTCCTCACCGTAGTCTCCCAGCGTTGTGGTGAGGGCTCACTGAAATTGCTCTGACCTGCGATTTTCCGGTTCACGGAGGGCTCGCTGCATCCGCGTGACGCATCAGGGCGTCCACCGTGAGGGCTCACGGCCTGTTCATGGAGGGCTCCGTGAACAGGCGAGGCCGCCTCGTCCGACCGGCTGCCCTGGTGGCGCGGGCAGGCCGGGCAGCGGCTGCCGCTGGGCCGGTTGATCTTCTGGTGACGGGCCCAGGTGACGATGTGCAGGTACCGCTTGCCGTCGTCGCCTTCGTACCGGCAGATCAGACCCGCACTGTCGAGCTGCGTGAGGTCGTCCTCGACCTCCAGCGGGCCGTGCTCGGGGCGCAGGGACCACAGGGCGCCGGCGATGACAGCGGCCTGGTCGCGGAAGCGGCCGTGGTCGTCCGCCTGCGTAAGCAGGCCGAAGAAGGTCCGCTCGGCATGGACGCTCACCGCGGCCAGCGACTCGGAGATGAAGGCTTCCGGCTTGATGGTGCGTATCCGCGCCATGTCTATCGCCCCGTCTTCGTGGGCCGAGCAGGCCAGTTCGGCGACGAGGATGCGACTACGGCCACGAAGGCAGTAGCTTGTTGGGGCATGCACAGTTCCTCACCCGGTGGCGTTATGACCGCCACCGTCTTGATCGTTCAGGTACGGGCGATATCGGTAGGGACTTCTTGGCCCCCGGCGTTGGCCCGCCGGGGGCTTCTTCATGTGCTCGGAACCGCAGGGGTTTCCGGGCGCATGGCCAAGACAGCCACATCTTCCCCGCACAAGTCCAGCATTCCGCCGGGAAAGCAAACAGCTCTCGGCGAACGTGTCGTGCACGGCTTCCTTAAAACGGTAGACCCGAATCGCCGGTTGACCAAGAAGTTGCATAAATCGGGCAGTTGGCAAGCGAATCGGTGGGCGGCGCTGGTGAGCGCGCGATGCAAGATGCCCACGTCGAGACCATGTAGGTGCTACCAGCATGAGGGCAGCAGGTGATTTGGTCATCCGCCAATTCCGGTCTATGTTGCGCCGCTCGCAAGGAGCCTGGGGACCAGATCTGACAAAAAAGACGCGAAACATAGCAGCACATCGCCGGTTACCCAAACCGGCAATGCAGAGCTACAACTGACCCATGCCTGAAAGCCCTTTGGGAATTGGTCCGGCCGGCGTGCTGACCGCCCGCGCCATTACCCGTGCCCGCACAGCGCGCGGATTCGCCCAGCGCCAGCTGGCCGAACGTGTCACCGCGCTCGGCCGGCCCATGACCATCACGATGCTGTCCCGCATCGAATGCAGACAGCGCCGCTGCGATGTCGACGACCTCGTTGCCATCGCAGCCGCTCTCGGCCTCTCCCCGCTCGCCCTGCTCGCCGAGACGAGTTAGCCGAACGAGCCCCAACAGCGCTCCCCGGGTGGGCCAACACCCGGCAGCCTCTACGCACATCACCTCGCCCGTACCTGAAACACCAAGACCGGCGTACCCGTCTCCGCACGGCCGCGCCAGAGAAGGAACCTCCTTGCGCCGAGAGGCCATTCCCCCTGCCCTGTTGCCGTTCCGCCTCCGTACCGCGGAGGAGGCGATCTCGCATGGCTGAGCAGTCAGGCACCGGCGTAGCGCCGCCCCGCCTCTACCGTCCCGAGGACATCGCTGCTGTTCTCGGCTGCTCTGCCTGGTGGGTCAAGGACAGGGCCCGCCGGCGGCTGATCCCCTTCACCCGGGTCGGCCGCACGTACCGCTTCACCGCAGAACACCTCGCAGAGATCATCCGCCTCCACGAGGAACGGCCCGCACGGGCGCACCAGCCCGTCACAGCTCGGACCGTCGCCAAGGCTGACGCCCTCCAGGCGGACGCGCCCCAGCGTGCCGCGCCCACAACCCGTCTGCGGGCGCGGCCTCCGGTCCGCGCCAGGCAGCGCCAGTTCAGCACCGTCGCGTGACACGACCGCGTACCAAGGGAGAGGAGGAGCGTGGGTTTCGCGGAGAAGCGCGCGAACTACTGGCGTGGCCGATACAAGACCGCACCTGGGAAGCACCTCACGGTCGTCGACGAGCAGGGCAAGGCGATCAAGTTCGCCACCAAGGGCGAGGCTCAGCGCGCCGCGAGCGAGGCCGAGAACAAGTACCGGCGCGGCGACTGGCGTGACCCGGCACTCGGCCAGGAGACCTTCGGCGAGTACGCGAGCCGCTGGTACGAGGCCCAGGACCTGGCCGCATCGACGATGCAGAACTACAAGCGCCACATCGAGGAGCACCTGCTTCCCGACTTCGGGGACCAGGCCCTCGCCGGCATCCTGCGCTCGGACGTCGACCGGTGGGAGAAGAAGGAAAGGGCCCTGTACGCGGCCTCCAGCGTCAAGACCTGGCGCTCGACGTTCCACCTGATCTACGAGGACGCGATCGACGAAGGGCTGATCACGTCGAACCCGGCGACCAGGCGGCGTGGGCGGGGCAAGCGCGCGGGCCGCTCCCGTGACCGAGGTCCGGAGAAGGTCGTCACCGATCCGCTCGGCATCCTGTTGATCGCCGAACGAGCAGCACTGCTGTCCGGCCGAGATGACGAGTTCGTCGCCGTCGTCCTCAAGGGATACACCGGCATGCGCTGGGGCGAAATAGTCGGCCTGGAGACCGAGTTCGCTCGACCGGGCTCCGTCCGTGTCGAATGGCAGCTGTACGAACTGGACTCGGGCGAAATGGTGCGCTGCCCGCCCAAGGACGACAGCTATCGCACCCTCGACTCGATGGACTGGCTGTCCGCCCTGGTCGCCAATCACATCGCCCGCACGAAGCCGACGCCCTGCCCCTGCCACGGTAGGACCTACGTCTTCCGCGGGCAGGGCACGGCTCGTACGGGCGGCCACCACGGTGCGAAACTCGTCGACGTCGCACGCCGTGCCGAAGTCTCCACGGGGACGGTGTCCAACGTCCTCAACCATCCCGATCGCGTCGCTGAGGCGACGCGAATTCGGGTGGAGGAGGCCATCACGGACCTCGGGTTCGTACGAGGCGGCGCGGTGGTGGAGCCTGCGGCCCACTGGCGCAGGAACGGTTTTGCGACGTGGCTGTTCACCCCGGCGGTATCGGGCTGGTACCCGAAGAAGGCCCCGCAGGATGCGCGACCCGTGCCGCTACTCGGCGAGCCGTGGCCAGGAGTCCCCGCGCGAGGGCGCGGCGCCGGCCAACGGGCCGACGCCTGCTGGCTCCCGATTGCCAAGGGCCTCACGCCTCACGGACTGCGCCACACCCACAGGACCGTGATGGAGGACCTCGGCACAGAGAAGGTCCTCATGGACCAGCGCATGGGACACATCGATGGATCCGTCTCGGCGCGCTATGCCCACGTCACCCCTGGCATGCGCAAGCGCCTCCTGCTCGGCCTGACCGAGCAATGGGAGGCAGCACTCGCTGCCCGTCTGGCGATGTGCGCCACGTCGCCCGTGCACGTGCTCGATGCCCTTTTGCGTGTGCGCCGGTAGCACAGGCTAGGCGAAGTCCGGACGGTGAGATCTCGGACCGCACGGAAGATTTCAGTGGGCAGGGCTGTGACCTGGGCACTGAAATCTTCCGTGCCGTGGCTCATGGCGGGTTCGGTCACACCAGTTGCACAAGTGATCGGTGGCGGCAGGCATTGCGTCGGCCCTGGGCTGCAGGCGGGTTGGGTCAGCGTTTGACACGGTTACGGACGGCCAGGACCGCTAGGCCCAGAAGGATGGGCTCGATCACGCGGGATGCCATCTCGAAGTAGGTGCCGGTGGTGGTCAGGTCCTGCCCGCTGGAGCGGAACACCACCGAGTTGAGGGTGACGTTCAGGGCCTTGTCGAAGCGCTCGCCGGTGAACCTGTCCCCCGTGGGGTTCTGGGGATCAGCCTTGTCGATCTCGAAGATGACCCTGCCGCCGCCGGGCGGCACGGTTCCGGTCGCTTCCTGCTTCGGGGAGTCCTTCGGGAGCCCGCAGCCCATCAGCAGCCCAATGGTGAGGAGCATGGTGGCAGCGAGCCAGCCCAGGGCGCGGGAAGCACGCAGACCGTAGCCGGACAGCAGCCAGTAGCCGTGCAGCAGTCCGCGTTCGGCTCGGGTGGTGCCGGTGCGGTCATGGCGGCGCATCTCCATCTCGCCGTAGTAGAAAACCGCCGCCCCCGGCTCGTCCTTGCCGTCCTCGAACGACTTGCGCAGCGCCCGGTACACCGGCGCCAGCTGCGCCGGCCCAATATGTCCGGCACCGAGCATCGGCTGTCCGTAGGAGAGGACGAAGGGCTCGGCCTCCGCGGCGATCGTGAGGGGGTACTCGAAGACCGCGTGTGCGAAGTCAACCGTGGCGTAGCGCAGACGAATCTCGGCCGTTGACGACCAGCGGGTCCGCCGGCACTCCAGGCGGCGCGAGGCCAATGAGAGGGTCACCGGGCCGTCGAACACCGCCCCTGACAACATCACTCGCCCGGCGCACACCAACGGACCGAGCCTGGCCGCCCGCCCGAACACCGCCCCTACGAACCAGGCGTCTCCCTGGAAGGTCGCCGCTTCGAACTCGGCGTTGCCCTGGAAGGTCGTGTCCGTGAACCAGGTGCCGCCCTGGAACGTCGCTCCCGCGAACCGAGCGTCGCTCTGAAAGGTCGCCACCCTGAACTCGGCGGTGCGCTCGAAGGTCGCCGCTTCGAACACGGCGTCGCCCTTAAAGATCGCCGACCGGAACCCGACGTCGCTCTGGAAGGTCGCCGCCCCGAACACGGCGTCGCCCTTAAAGATCGCTGACCGGAACCTGGCCTCGCCCTGGAAGGTTGCAAAATCGAACTCGGCGGTGCCCTCGAAGGTTGCCGATATGAACCGGGCGTCGCCGACGCGGGGGTATCCGGTGGCGGGGTCGCGCAGGGCATCAAGGAGGGCGTCGAGAAGAGGTTCGGTGAAGGTGGTGCCGCTGTGGTCGATATTGGTGCCGGGGGTCAGGCTGTGCAGGTAGGCGTCGCGTTCGGCGTCGGCCAGGTGGGCGAGGCATGCGGTATGGCCGGGGACGTCGACACCGCGGCAGCCGACCGGGTCGTCCGGGGTGGTGCCGTGGCCACAGGGCACCCAACTAAGCGAGGTCAACGATGGTTCGGGGCTCGGGTGTGACATACCGGAAGGACGATCGAGCACGGCCGGATGGTTGCCGACCTCGCCTCTGAAGCCGCCGCTAAGCAGGCCGCCGTTAACGACAGGGGCTCACCAAGGTCAGGTGGCGTCGCCAGGTTGCCCCATCGCCTGCGCGGTGACGGTCGCCGTGACCTTGGCTCCGGGGTAGCGTCGTTCCAGTTCCTTGACTAGGGCCTGTACCTGGCGGGGCGTCTGCCCAGGGCTGACTCCCTGCAGCGGCGGAAGAGACGGCGGTTCCTCACCGTTGGACCATTGCCCCTCGACGAACAGGTCGGGCCCGATCAGTCGCCGCCCTTGCTCCTGAGCCTTCCGTGCCTCCCGCGTCGGCGGTGACGTCCGGGTTACCCGCAAGGCCAATGCGCGCCCGGCGTACGGTCCCTCCCGGATCGGCTCCGGCAGCGCTGGCCGGGCGCGGCGGGGCTCAAGCGGGTGCCCGCGGCCGATAGGCCACAACCGCGGCGCGTGCCGCTCAGAGTCATAGGCCGACAGATACCGTCGGCCCGTGGCGGGGTTGACCGTCTTACGGGCTTGTTCGATCCACCGCTCCAACTTCCGGGAATACTGCGCTCGCTTACCAGGCATCTCCGTCACGGGGAGTCCGTACACCTCGGAGATGGCGCGCCTAGGAGAGAGCCCGAGGCGCAGCGCGCACCCGTACAGCGTTGCGATGGTCTCGGCACGCAGTCTCACCCCGTCCTTCTTCTTCCCGTGGGGTGAGGGAAGGCCCAGTGAGACAAGCCAGATCCCACTGCGGGGTGCCTCAAAAGATGCCTCGGCCGTTTTCTTGACCCGCTCTACCAGCTCAGGGTCGTCGCATGGACGCCGGGCATTGCGCCGGGTGCGCGGTGGCGCGATGTCTCGAACCTCCCTGGCACTCCGCGTCCGCCAATCGATATCAACCTCGATCACCCACCCTGGCCACCCGTAGACATCTCCCAGGACGACGCCGTGCTCGGTCAAATCTGCAGACACCACACGACCACTATCGCAAGCGCCGGTCACCGACAGGCTCCTGCCGCCTGCGAAAGACACCCGATTATGTCGGCCAGGATCCGGCGGTGAACTTCGCGAGCCTTTGGAGTGCAGGGCTCCTGGCACTTCCGCTCAGGGGCTTACGAGCAGAGCCTGATCGCCCCCGTATGGAAAGTGCGGCGAGCAGGCCCAAGCCGAAGGACACAGGGATGGATACCCGGCACGTCGACCTGGACCTCGTTCTCTTGCTCTTGGTCGGTCTGCTGGCCGCTTACGCGGTCTACAAGTGGAAGGAACTGGCGACGCCCGTCACCGTGGGGGCCGTCGTCGTGACACTTCTCGTGCTCCTGTTGCAGGGACAGGACGGAGGAAGTTCCGAGCAGCGGGTACCGCCGACCTCCTGCTCGTATGAGGCCGAGCGCTGCCAAGGAGCTGGAGCGAGGAACGTCACGACGTCGGTCAGTCATCAAGGCCCTGTCCGCGAGTGATCTCGCTGCTGGCTCAGGCCGTGGCGCACTTCATTTGCTCTCGTGCTCGGCGGCTTTCTTGCGGTGTGCCGGCGCCGCAGTGGGGAGGGGTGGGAGCTGCCCGGGAGCCAGATTCTGAACTCGGCTCCCAAACGGCTCCCAAGATGGCCCCAGGAACCACTCAGGGGCCCGACCCGCTAAGCGGATCAGACCCCTGACCTGGTGTTTTAGCTGTCGGGGTGGCGGGATTTGAACCCACGACCTCTTCGTCCCGAACGAAGCGCGCTGCCAAGCTGCGCTACACCCCGATGTCGCCCGTGTCGCTGCGACATCGATTACTTTAGCCCACCGCTGGCCGGAGACGAAATCCGGTTTTGGCCCGGTCGCGGGCCGGCGGCGGCCGGGATCAGGCGGGCGGCGTCAGCGTCAGCAGGGTGGCCTCGGGCGGGCAGGCGAAGCGGACCGGGGTGTAGCGGTTGGTGCCGCAGCCCGCCGAGACGTGCAGGTAGGCCCGGTGGCCGCCCGAGCGGTGGGTGGAGAGGCCCTTGACGCGGTCCGTGTCGATGTCGCAGTTGGTGACCAGTGCCCCGTAGAAGGGGACACAGAGCTGTCCGCCGTGGGTGTGCCCGGCCAGGATCAGCGGATAGCCGTCGGCGGTGAAGGCGTCGAGGGAGCGCAGATACGGGGCGTGGACCACACCGATCGACAGGTCCGCGCCCGCCTCGGGGCCGCCCGCGACCCGCTCGTACCTGTCCCGCTTGATGTGCGGATCGTCGACGCCGGTGAAGGCGATCTCGTACCCCTCCAGCTTGAGCCGGCCCCGGGTGTTGCTGAGGCCCACCCAGCCCGCCGCGTCGAAGGCGTCACGCATTGGTTCCCACGGGTTGTGGAGCGCGGAGACGGCCGGTGCGTTGCCGTTCAGGCCGTGGCGCCCCTGGGCCTTCTCGAAGAGATAGCGGGCCGGGTTGCGCAGCTTCGGGCCGTAGTAGTCGTTCGAGCCGAAGACATAGACGCCCGGGAGCTCCATCAGAGGGCCCAGCGCGTCAAGCACCTCCGGTACGCCCTCCGGGTCGGAGAGGTTGTCGCCGGTGTTGACGACGAAGTCGGGACGCAGCCCGGCCAGCGACTGGAGCCAGCGCTGCTTCTTGCGCTGTCCGCTCACCATATGGATGTCGGAGACATGGAGAACACGAAGATCACGCATTCCGCGCGGCAGTACGGGCACGGTGACCCGCCGCAGCCGGAACGAGCGAGCTTCGAAGCCGGCGGCGTAGGCGAGGCCGGCCGCGCCGACTGCCGCGATTCCCAGGGGTACTCCGTATCGTGCGCGCATGCGCCCATCGTCGCAGACGCCGTACGGGTGCGAAATCCGCGGGCGGCCACGTCGGAGCACCTGCCACACTTGCCCCTATGACCAGCCTCAAGTCCAAGCTCAAGGAAGACCTCACCGACGCCATCAGGGCGCGCGACGAGCTCCGCTCCGCCACACTCCGGCTGACCCTTTCCGCGATCACCAAGGAGGAGGTCTCGGGCACATCGGCGCGCGAGCTCTCCGACGACGAGGTCCAGCAGGTGATCGCCAAGGAGGCGAAGAAGCGCCGTGAGGCGGCGGAGGCCTTCACCCAGGGCGGCCGTGCCGAGCAGGCGGAGCGGGAGAAGGCGGAGGGTCTGCTCCTTGACGCGTATCTGCCGGCGCAGCTCAGCGACGAGGAGCTGGGCGCGATCGTCGAGCAGGCCGTCGGAGAGGCGAAGGCGGCCGGCGCCGAGGGCCCGCGGGCCATGGGCGCGGTCATGAAGATCGTGAGCCCCAAGGTGGCGGGCCGCGCCGAGGGCGGCCGGGTCGCCGCCCTGGTGAAGAGGTCGCTCGCCGGCTGAGGACCGGCCGCGGCCGCACGGCGCCGGGAGAGGCGCCGGGACAGGCACCGGGAAAGACCGAAGGGGTGCTCCACCAGGTGGAGCACCCCTTCAGCCCGGTCCGGCGCCGTGGTCCGGCACGGTGGTCATAGCGCGGGTGGCGCGAGGCCCGGGGTTACCCGGAGACCGTGGGACGTACGGGAGGAAGCCGGGGTTTACGGGAAGAACCCGCCGCCGTTCCCGTTCCCGCCGTTCCCATTGCCCCCGCGTCCGCCGTTCCCGCCGTTCCCGTTTCCGCCGTTGTCGCCGCCGCCGATCAGGCCCGGGAACGGATCCTGCCCGCCGTTGTCACCGGGCTTTCCGTCGCCCCGGCCGCCGTTCCCCCCGCCGCCGTTTCCGCCGGGCTTGCTGGGGTCACCGTCCCCCCGGCCGGCCTTCGGCGCGTCCGGGATGTCGACGGTCACGAAGTTGGGAGCCGGCTTGCCGCTCAGCGCGCCGGACACCGCGTCCTTCCAGATCGGCCCGGGGACCTCACCACCGAACACCAGCGGGTGGTACTCGCCGCCGATCGTGATGTCCTCCATCTCGACCTGCTGGGAGGGGCTGCCGACCCAGACCGCGCCGGACATGTTCGGGGTGTACCCGACGAACCAGGCGTTCTTCCGCTGGTCCGTCGTACCCGTCTTGCCCGCGTTGTCACGGCTGGTGAGTCCGGCCGGCTCACCGGTACCCGAGTCGACCACGCCCTTCAGCAGGGTGTTGATCGTGTCGGCGGTCTTCTCCGTCATGGCACGGGAGCAGGACGACTGCGGGACCTTGAGATCGTCGCCCGCCGCCGTCTTGATGGAGGCGATGGCGATGGGCGTGCAGTAGGTGCCGCGGTTCGCGAAGGTGGCGTACGCGCTGGCCATCCGCAGCGGCGAGATGCCCTGCGAGCCCAGCGTCAGGGCGGACGGCGACTCGGGGAGCTTCTTGCCGTCACCCTGGACGATGCCCAGTTTGGAGATCGTCTCCGTCACGGGGCAGAGCCCGATCTGTTCGATCATCTGCACGAAGTACGTGTTGACCGATTTGGCCATGGCCTCCTTGAGCGAGTACGGGCCGACCTCGGACTCGTTCTCGTTCTCGGCCCGGTCGCCGTCGATGTTGGTCCACGGCTTGCCGCCGCACGCCGGGATCGAGGCCGGGTACGGCATCTCGTACGGCGCGGGGTAGGACTGCGTCGGCGGGACACCCTCCTCGATGGCCGCCGTGGCCAGGAAGGGCTTGAAGGTCGATCCGGTCGGGAAGCCGTAGTTCGAGCCGCCCATGCCGTGGTCGACCGAGAAGTTGATCTGGGTCTCGTTCTTCCCGAAGCCGTACGCCTTGGACTGGCCCATGCCCACGATCTTGCCGGTGCCCGGCTCGACCAGGGTCACCGCCGTGGCGACCTTGTCGCTCTGGTTGACATGGCTCGCGATCGAATCCTGAACCGATTCCTGAGCCTGCGGGTCCAGGGTGGTACGGATCGTCAGACCGCCCTGGTTCCAGACCTTCGCCCGCTCCTCGCGGGTCTTGCCGAAGACCGGGTCGGTGAGGAAGACCTCGCGTACGTAGTCACAGAAGAAGCCGGCTCCGCTGACCGCCGTGATGCAGCCGTTCTTCGGACGGCTCACCTTCAGCTTGATCGGCGTGGCCTTGGCGCGGTCGGCCTCCGGCTGGGAGATGTCGCGGACGTCGGCCATCCGCTGCAACACGATATTGCGCCGCTTGGTGGCCTCCTCCTCGTCATTGACCGGGTCGAACCGGCTGGGTGACTGGACGACGCCCGCGAGCATCGCCGCCTCCTCCAGCTTCAGGTCCTTGGCGGGCTTGGAGAAGTAGCGCTGGGAGGCCGCCTCGATGCCGTACGCCTGCTGGCCGAAGAAGGTGATGTTGAGGTAGTTCTCAAGGATCTTCTTCTTGCCCAGTTCGTTCTCGACCTGGATCGCGTACTTCAGCTCCTGGATCTTGCGGCCCAGGGTCTGCTGGGTGGCCTCGGCGACCTTGGTCGGGTCGTCACCGGCCTCCTCGACGAACACGTTCTTCACATACTGCTGGGTCAGGGTCGAGGCGCCCTCGGAGACGCCACCCGACTGGGCGTTGCGGTTGACGGCGCGCAGCACACCCTTGAGGTCGATCGCACCGTGCTCGTAGAAACGCGAGTCCTCGATCGCGACGATCGCCTTCTGCATGTACGGAGAGATGTCCTTCAGCGGCACGACGGTGCGGTCACGCGAATAGACCGTGGCGAGGCGTCCGCCCTGCGAGTCCAGGATCGTGGTCCGCTGACTCAGCGGCGGCGTCTTGAGGTTGGCTGGGATGTCGTCGAATTCCTCGACCGTCCCCTTGGCCGCGAGCCCCAGCACACCGAAGGCCGGCAGAGCGATACCGGCCAGCACGGCTCCCGCGAGCAAGCTGACACCGAGGAACTTGGCGGCCTGCTGGGTCCCGGTCAGACCCCCGCCCGAGCGCTTCTTTGGCATGGGGGCAGCCTACGTTCTCATTCGCCGGACACACGTCAAGGCTCTGGCCTAAGCTGTTCTCAACTGTCACAGCAGTGGGGTTGCGCATCAAGCCTCCGATATGAACGTCCGGTGAACCCGAAACACCGGAAGTCATGTCCGGAATCGCCCCGTTCATCATTAAATACCCCTCGCGACTCAAGTGAAATGCCCGGCTATGACCGGGTTGGTCTTTTATGCCCTCGGGTCACTCCCCTGGGTGATCTGCCGCGTACGCATAGTCCGTTCGGGCCATTCAAGATTGGGCCCGAAGGGGGTGTTGCGCTGTGTCCACCTTCCGTAACGTCCTCAACTGGCAGCGGTGAATATGCCGCTACCGCCGTGGGGGAGCCTCGATTCGGGAGAGGACGGCGCCGGGATGGGCTGGGTAACCGACTGGAGTGCGCAGGCAGCATGCCGCACTACCGATCCGGATGAATTGTTTGTGCAGGGAGCGGCGCAGAACAGGGCCAAGGCGGTGTGCACCGGGTGCCCGGTGCGGACCGAGTGCCTGGCCGACGCGCTGGACAACCGCGTCGAATTCGGCGTATGGGGCGGTATGACCGAGCGGGAGCGCCGCGCACTGCTGCGCAGGCGACCGACCGTCACCTCGTGGCGACGGCTGCTCGAGACCGCGCGTACGGAGTACGAGCGCAGTGCGGGCCTGTTGCCCGTGGGCTTGGAGGACGACGAGACGTACGAGACGTACGCGGCGGTGGGGTAGCCCGCAGGCGGCCCCTGGTCCTGGCCGACGGGACATGACCCGGCGGTGAGCTGGAGGTCCGGCGCTTCGGCGCGGGCTGAAGCGGACCTTCGCCCGGCCGGGCCCTGTCAGGTCGTGGGGCGACCGGTCGCGAGGCGTTCACCGATGGCCCTGAGCCCCGCGAGGTCATGGACATCGCCGGGCAGGGCCGCCACCTCGACCACGGCCACCTCGGGGTGGAGCGCGGTGAAGCGGTCGCGCGTGCGCTGCTCACGCGCCACCACCTGCATCCGCTCGGCGTGCAGGCGCAGCAAACCCGCGGTGAGCTGTTCCACACTTGTGACAGAAGCAGGCGCGGAAGAAGGCTCTGACGGGACTGCGGATGTCGGGGATGTCAGGGATGACGCAGATGTGCTCGGGTCGGGCATGGGCGATGACAGGCGGCTCGTGCGGCTCTCGGGGGCTGCGGCTTCAGTGGCTCCGGTGGCGTCGGGGGCTCCATGCGCCTCGGAGGCTTCGGGAGAAAAGCCGTCCGGGGCAGCAGTGCCACGAGCTTCAGTCTTCCCGGGCCCCTGATCCACAATGCGGCCCTCTTCAAGATTTTCTGCCGCCGCCCGCGCCCGCTCGGCCGACAGCCGCGCGGCGCCGCTGCCATGGACCCGGTTGAGGACCAGACCGGCCAGCGGCATCTCCTCGGCGGCCAGCCGCTGGACGAAGTACGCCGCCTCCCGCAGCGCGTCCCGCTCGGGCGACGCGACCACCAGAAAGGCCGTCCCCGGCGCCTGGAGCAGGCGGTACGTCGCGTCCGCGCGGGTACGGAAACCGCCGAACATCGTGTCCATCGCCGCCACGAACGTCTGTACGTCACGCAGGAGCTGACCACCGAGCAGTTTTCCGAGCGTGCCGGTCATCATCGACATGCCGGCGTTCAGGAACTTCATGCCGGCCCGGCCGCCCATCTTCGCCGGGGTCATCAGCAGCCTGATGAACTTCCCGTCGAGGAAGGACCCGAGCCGCTTCGGCGCGTCCAGGAAGTCCAGCGCGGAGCGCGACGGCGGGGTGTCGACAACGATCAGGTCCCATTCGTCGCGGCCCCGGAGCTGCCCCAGCTTCTCCATCGCCATGTACTCCTGCGTGCCCGCGAAACCGGCCGACAGGGACTGGTAGAAGGGGTTCTCCAGAATGGCGCGGGCCCGGTCGCCGTCCGCGTGCGCCTCGACGATCTCGTCGAAGGTGCGCTTCATGTCGAGCATCATGGCGTGCAGTTCGCCGGGGCCGTCGACCCCCTTCACCCGCCGCGGGGTGTTGTCGAGCGAGTCGATCCCCATGGCCTGGGCCAGCCGCCGGGCCGGGTCGATCGTCAGGACGACCACCTTCCGGCCGCGCTCGGCCGCCCGTACGCCGAGGGCCGCGGCGGTCGTCGTCTTGCCGACGCCGCCCGAACCGCAGCACACGATGATGCGGGTGGCCGGGTCGTCGAGCAGCGGATCGATGTCGAGCGGGGCAGCCGCCGGGTCCAGGGTCATGAGAAGACCTCCCCAAGTCGCCGTAGCTCTCCCGCCAGCCGGTAGAGACCGGCGAGATCCATTCCCTCGCCGATCAGAGGGAGTTCGTGGGCGGGCAGCCCCAGCTTCGCCAGAGCGGCCCGCTGCTCGCGCTCCAGCTCGACGCGCTGGGCGTGCTCCGCGGCCTGTTCGAGGAGCGGACCGACGAGCTTCGTGGGCGCGCTCAGCCCGGCCGTGGCGAGCACCTTGGCGACCTCCTTGCGGCGGTCGCCCGAGGCGGCGCGGACGGCTGCCTCGTCGAGGAGGTGCGGACGCACCATGTTCACGATCACATTGCCTACCGGCAGCTCGGCGGCCCTCAGCTCGGCGATGCCGTCCGCGGTCTCCTGGACGGGCATCTCTTCCAGCAGCGTCACCAGGTGCACGGCGGTCTCCGGTGACTTCAGGACCCGCATCACGGCCTGGGCCTGATTGTGTATGGGGCCGATCTTCGCCAGCCCGGCCACCTCGTCGTTCACATTGAGGAAGCGGGTGATGCGGCCGGTGGGCGGGGCGTCCATCACCACGTAGTCATAGGCGAAACGTCCCTGCCGGTCGCGCCTGCGCACCGCCTCGCACGCCTTGCCGGTCAGCAGGACGTCCCTGACGCCGGGTGCGATGGTCGTCGCGAAGTCGATGGCGCCGATCTTTTTGAGCGCCCGGCCCGCCCCGCCGAGCTTGTAGAACATCTGGAGGTAGTCGAGAAGGGCGCGCTCCGCGTCGATCGCCAGCGCGTACACCTCACCACCGCCCGAGGCGACGGCGATCTTCCGCTCCTCGTAGGGGAGGGCCTCGGTCTCGAAAAGCTGTGCGATGCCCTGTCTGCCCTCGACCTCGACGAGGAGCGTGCGCTTTCCCTCGGTCGCGAGGGCGAGCGCGAGGGCGGCGGCGACCGTCGTCTTACCGGTACCGCCCTTGCCGCTGACGACTTGGAGCCTGCTCACATATTTGAGCCTAACCAGTAAGGCCGCAGGCTACGCACAAGGCTTCCCGGCGTACGGCTACAGTCGCCTCCATGACCAAGTGGGAATACGCGACCGTGCCCCTTCTCGTGCACGCGACCAAGCAGATTCTGGACACCTGGGGCGAGGACGGCTGGGAGCTCGTCCAGGTCGTCCCCGGGCCGAACAACCCCGAACAGCTCGTCGCCTACCTCAAGCGGGAGAAGTCCGCATGAGGGGAACCGTCGAGTCCGCCCTCGCCGAACTGGGGCTGACGCTCCCCGAGGTGGTGCCGCCGCTGGCCGCCTACCAGCCGGCCGTGCGGACGGGTGCCTACGTCTACACCTCGGGCCAACTCCCGATGGTGGAGGGCAAGCTGCCGGTCACCGGCAAGGTCGGTGCCGAGGTCACGCCGGAGGAGGCCAAGGAACTCGCCCGTACCTGTGCGCTGAACGCCCTGGCCGCTGTGAAGTCGGTCACCGGTGACCTGGACCGGATCGCGCGGGTGGTCAAGGTCGTCGGCTTTGTCGCCTCGGCCGCGGACTTCACGGGCCAGCCGGCCGTCATCAACGGCGCGAGCGAACTGCTCGGCCAGGTGCTCGGTGACAAGGGCGTGCACGCCCGCAGCGCGGTGGGTGTGGCTGTCCTGCCGCTGGACGCGCCCGTCGAGGTCGAGATCCAGGTCGAGCTGACCGAGGACTGACCGGCCGGCCCCTGACGGCGGTGTCGCTTCGCGGATCCCGCCCGGTACGCGCGCCCCGCGCCCGCCGGGCGGGATCTTCGCGTCGGGCGGCCCGGCGAAACCGGCCCTCGAACATACCGCCGCCAGCGCATAGCATCCGGCCATGCCCAATGGTCAGTGGTACCCGCCCGAATGGCCCGAGCGGATCCGTGCCCTCGCCGCCGGTGAGATCACGGCCGTGACTCCGCGGCGGGCCGCGACGGTGATGCTCCTGCGCGACGGCCCCGGCGGACCGGCCGTGCACTTGCTGCGGCGACGGGCCTCCATGGCCTTCGCCGCGGGGGCGTACGCGTACCCGGGTGGCGGAGTCGATCCCCGGGACGACGACCGGCTCGTCGGCTGGGCCGGGCCCGGCCGGGACGTCTGGGCCCGGCGGCTCGGTGTGGACACCGCGTCCGCACAGGCCATCGTCTGCGCGGCCGTCCGCGAGACATACGAGGAGGCCGGCGTCCTGCTGGCGGGGCCGACCGAGGGGACCGTCGTCGGTGACACCACCGGTGACGACTGGGAGGCCGACCGCGCCGCTCTTGTCGACCGTGATCTGTCGTTTGCGGACTTCCTGGACCGGCGCGGGCTGGTACTGCGCAGCGATCTGCTCGGGGCGTGGGCGCGCTGGATCACCCCGGAGTTCGAACCGCGCCGCTACGACACCTGGTTCTTCGTGGCCGCACTGCCGGCGGGCCAGCGGACCAGGAACGCCTCGACGGAGGCCGACCGTACGGTGTGGATCAGACCGGCGGAGGCGACGGAGGCGTACGACAGGGGAGAGCTGCTGATGATGCCGCCGACCGTGTCGACGCTGCGTCAGCTCCAGCCGTACCGGGCGGCCGCCGAGGCGCTCGCGGACGCCGCGGGCCGCGATCTGACCCCCGTACTGGCCACGGCCGCGCTGGAAGGCGGTGAACTGGTGCTGAGCTGGCCGGGGCACGAGGAGTTCACCAAACGCGTCGCCCCTGTCGCACCGTCCGACGAGTCCGCCGCCGCCCGGGCCGGCCGGCCCGCGTCCGACCTGTCCGGAGGCCCCCGATGACCGAAGCCGCCGCACTCCCCGGTCAGCCGCGCGGCGGAGCGCTGTCCGGCCCCGCCACCGCCCGCGCCGTCAATGTCCTCGCGCCGAACGCCTCCGCGATGACCCTCGACGGCACCAACACCTGGATCGTCTCGGAGCCGGACTCCGCGCTCGCGGTGGTCATCGATCCGGGCCCCCTCGACGACGGCCACCTCAAGGCGGTCGTCACCGCCGCCGAGCGGGCCGGGAAGCGGATCGCGCTGACCCTTCTCACCCATGGGCACCCGGACCACGCGGAGGGCGCGGCGCGCTTCGCCGCGCTGACGCGTACCCCGGTCAGGGCCCTGGACCCGGCGCTGCGGCTCGGTGACGAGGGGCTGGCCGCCGGGGACGTCATCACCACGGGCGGGCTGGAGCTGAGGGTCGTACCGACCCCGGGCCACACGGCGGACTCGCTCTGCTTCCATCTGCCGGCCGACGGCGCGGTGCTGACCGGGGACACCGTCCTCGGGCGCGGTACAACGATGGTGTCGCACCCGGACGGCCGGCTCGGCGACTATCTGGACTCGCTGCGCAGGCTCCGCTCGCTCACGGTCGACGACGGTGTCCGTACGGTGCTGCCCGGCCACGGACCCGTGCTGGACGACGCCCAGGGCGCGGTCGAGTTCTACCTCGCCCACCGCGCGAGCCGGCTCGCGCAGGTGGAGACGGCCGTCGAGAACGGCCTCCGCACCCCTTCGGAGGTGGTGGCGCGGGTGTACGCGGGCGTGGACAGGTCCCTGTGGCCGGCGGCGGAGCTGTCGGTGCGCGCCCAGCTCCAGTACCTGCGCGAGCACGGCCTGATCTGAGCGCGGCGGCCCGGTGCCCGGGAGCGGGCAAGCCGGGCCGGCCGGTTCAGCGCGAACGCTTCGCGAGACGCTCCACGTCCAGCAGGATCACCGCACGCGCCTCCAGGCGCAGCCAGCCACGCTGGGCGAAGTCGGCGAGGGCCTTGTTGACCGTCTCGCGGGAGGCGCCGACGAGCTGGGCCAGCTCCTCCTGCGTCAGGTCGTGGACGACATGGATGCCCTCCTCGGACTGCACGCCGAAGCGGCGCGACAGATCGAGGAGCGCGCGGGCCACCCGGCCCGGGACGTCGGAGAAGACCAGGTCCGACATCTGGTCATTGGTCTTGCGGAGCCGGCGGGCGACGGCGCGCAGCAGGGCCGTGGCCACTTCCGGCCGGGCGTTCAGCCAGGGCTGGAGGTCGCCGTGGCCGAGACCGAGGAGCTTGACCTCGGTGAGCGCGGTGGCGGTGGCGGTGCGCGGGCCCGGGTCGAAGAGGGACAGCTCGCCGATCAGCTCGCCGGGACCGAGCACGGCCAGCATGTTCTCGCGGCCGTCGGGGGAGGTGCGGTGGAGCTTGACCTTGCCCTCGGTGACCACGTACAGCCGGTCACCGGGGTCGCCCTCGTGGAAGAGCGCGTCGCCGCGGGCGAGCGTCGCTTCACTCATCGAGGCGCGGAGCTCCGCGGCCTGCTCGTCATCGAGCGCCGCGAAGAGCGGGGCACGCCGCAGAACGTCGTCCACGTGTTCTCTCCTTGTCGACCTGCTCAGGAAACCGTCGTCCCCATGATGCCGTACGTGACACTTCTTCTCGGAGGCTCGGCATCGCTGAGCTGCTTCGTCCGCTTCCCGGGTCTGGCTGTTCGAAAGCGTGCGATCGGTCACAAGTCTGGCCCACCGCTGTGGCGGGCCATGCCCCGGGAGCCGATTCGGGTGGTGATCGGCCGTGCCCGGGGCGGATGTCGGTGCGGGGCTTTAGGCTGGCCGGGTGTCCGACTCGCCGGTGACAGCGCAGGCCAAGGGGGCTGGAAGAGTGTCCGCGGAGCGTAATTCCGCTGTGGGCGAACAGCCTTCGGCGAAAGCGAAAAAAGCCGCAAAAGGGTCAAAGGGAAGGCGGGAGCCTCTCCCGGACCTCCAGGCGGAGACACCCTCCGGTTCTGGCGGCGCGGCCGTACGGAAATCCGCCGCCAAGCCGGAGTCGCGGCTGGCGATGGTCCGCCGGGCCCGCCGGATCAACCGTGAGCTGGCCGAGGTCTATCCGTACGCCCATCCCGAGCTGGACTTCCGGAATCCGTTCGAGCTTCTGGTGGCCACGGTCCTCTCCGCCCAGACGACCGACCTCCGGGTCAACCAGACCACCCCCGCGCTGTTCAAGCGCTATCCGACGCCCGAGGACATGGCGGCGGCCGTGCCGGAGGAGCTGGAGGAGGCCGTCCGGCCGACCGGTTTCTTCCGGGCCAAGGCGAGGTCCCTCATCGGTCTGTCCACCGCGCTCCGGGACCGCTTCGGCGGCGAGGTGCCGGGCCGGCTGGAGGACCTGGTGACGCTGCCGGGCGTGGGCCGCAAGACGGCCAATGTCGTGCTGGGCAACGCCTTCGGTGTCCCCGGCCTCACCGTCGACACCCACTTCGGCCGGCTGGTCCGCCGCTGGAAGTGGACCGACCAGGAAGACCCGGAGAAGGTCGAGGCGGACATCGCCGCGATCTTCCCCAAGAGCGAGTGGACGATGCTCTCGCACCGGGTGATCTTCCACGGCCGCCGGATCTGCCACTCCCGCAAGCCGGCCTGCGGTGCCTGTCCGATCGCGCATCTCTGTCCTTCGTACGGCGAGGGCGAGACGGATCCGGAAAAGGCGAAGAAGCTGCTCAAGTACGAGATGGGCGGCTATCCGGGCCAGCGCCTGAGCCCGCCCGCCGACTACCCGGGCAAGCCGGCCCCGCCGCTGGGCACGCCTCCGGGCGCGGAATGAGGCCGGGACATCCGCGCCGCGGGGTGGCGCGGTGGACCATGAGCGACCGGCGCGGATGACGGCCGGCGTCGTACGAGTGAGCCAGGGCTTGTCAGGACACGGGCTTGTCCGGACACGAATGAGTGGAGCCGGATGAGGACGGAACGATCAGGCCGACAGCAGGCGTTGTACGGCGGGGGTGGCGATGACGCGCGCTGAAGAGACCTGTGAAGACCCGACGACGCGGTACGCCGTCAGCACCGAGGGGCTGCCCGAATGGCTCACGCCCGTCGTGCGGACCGCGCGGACGGTCGTCCCCGAGCAGCTCAGCCGTTTCCTGCCGCCGGTGAGCGGCGGCAGACAGTCCGCCGTGCTCGTCCTCTTCGGCGAGGGCGAACACGGCCCGGAGCTGCTGCTCATGGAGCGGGCCGGGAATCTGCGCTCACACCCGGGGCAGCCGTCGTTCCCCGGCGGCTCCCTCGATCCGGAGGACGGGGATCCCGCGACCACGGGCCCGCTGGTGGCCGCGCTGCGCGAGGCCGAGGAGGAGACCGGTCTCGACCCGGCCGGTGTCCAGCTCTTCGGTGTCCTGCCCAAGCTCTACATCCCGGTGAGCGGCTTCGTGGTGACGCCCGTCCTCGGCTGGTGGCGCGAACCCACCCCGGTCGGGGTGGTCGACCCCATGGAGACGGCCCGGGTCTTCACTGCGTCCGTGGCGGATCTCACGGATCCGGCCAACCGCGTGACCGCCGTCCATCCGAGCGGTCACACCGGCCCGGCGTTTCTGGTCGCATCCGCTCTGGTCTGGGGTTTCACGGCGGGGGTAATTGACCGGATTCTGCATTTCGCGGGATGGGAGCGGCCGTGGGACCGCTCCAAGCGGGTCCCGCTCGACTGGCGCGCATGACACCCTGACCCAGTGCTGTGCCCTTCCGGGGCTCTGACACCGGCGGCCCGGCGCGGGCGGCCGCGGCTCCGTACCGCCGGGCGGGGCGACCGGAGACGTATCTGCGAGGCTAGCGAGGCTATTGACGGTGAACGTGCTGGACATCCTGCTGCTGCTCGCCGCCGTGTGGTTCGCGATCGTCGGTTACCGCCAGGGCTTCGTCGTCGGCATTCTGTCGGTGATCGGCTTCCTCGGGGGCGGTCTCGTCGCGGTCTATCTGCTCCCCGTCGTGTGGGACCAGCTCACCGAGGGCTCCGAGGTCTCCACCACGGCCGCCGTCGTCGCCGTGGTGATTGTGATCGTCTGCGCCTCCGTCGGCCAGGCGTTCACCACGCACCTCGGCAACAAGCTGCGCCGCTACATCACCTGGTCGCCCGCCCGTGCCCTGGACGCCACCGGTGGCGCGCTGGTGAATGTCGTGGCCATGCTGCTGGTCGCGTGGCTGATCGGCTCCGCGCTCGCCGGGACCTCGCTGCCCACGCTCGGCAAGGAGGTCCGCAGCTCCAAGGTGCTGCTCGGGGTCTCCCGGGTGGTGCCCAGTCAGGCGTCGACGTGGTTCACGGACTTCTCGTCCGTCCTCGCCCAGAACGGCTTCCCGCAGGTCTTCAGCCCGTTCGCCAATGAGCCCATCACCGAGGTGCGCCCGCCGGACCCGGCGCTCGCGGGCAGCCCGGTCGCGTCCCGCGCCCAGAGGTCCATCGTCAAGGTCGTCGGTACGGCGCCGAGCTGCGGCAAGGTCCTGGAAGGGTCCGGCTTCGTTTTCGCGGACCGCCGGGTGATGACCAACGCGCATGTGGTGGGTGGCGTGTCGGAGCCCACGGTCCAGATAGGCGGCCAGGGACGGCTGTACGACGCCAAGGTCGTGCTCTACGACTGGCAGCGCGACATCGCCGTACTGGATGTGCCGGACCTCCGGGCGACCCCGCTCAAGTTCACCGACGCGGACGCCGGCAGCGGAGACGGCGCGATCGTCGCGGGCTTCCCGGAGAACGGCGCGTACGACGTACGCTCCGCCCGGGTCCGGGGCCGTATCAACGCCAACGGCCCCGACATCTACCGTCGCGGCGAGGTGCGCCGTGATGTCTACTCACTCTTCGCGACGGTGCGCCAGGGCAACTCGGGTGGCCCGCTGCTCACCCCGGAGGGCGAGGTGTACGGCGTCATCTTCGCGCGGTCGCTCGACGACGCCCAGACCGGCTATGCCCTGACGGCTGACGAGATCCGCGACGACATCGCGCTCGGGCGGACCGCCAACCAGGAGGTCGACAGCCAGCAGTGCGCGCTGTAATCACCCCCTGAGGCGCTCCGCCCGGTACGTGACACCCGGCATGTACGGTGCCGTTGTGCCTGGTTCGTCCCGGTAAGCCCTAAATGCGTTGATGGCGCAGCCGGGCCGAGACCCAGCGGGCCCTGCGGCGGAGGATAAGAGGAATGCCGAGCCGGGGATCGTGGCCCTGGTGTTCCGGGGCGCCCCTCTCGTGGGTGATCGGCGCTGAGGCCGAGCGGCGGTTGCGTGCTGCGTCACCGTAGTCGTGCGTCCAGCCCATACCCGGACGTCTGCCCCTGCCCCAAGGTCGGTAATCGCGCGGAAGGGGGCCAATTGGCCTATGCGTGAGGCAATTGGCAGTTCATATGACAAGTATTCAAAGGGTGGTCGACCTCATCGAGAACAACGGCCGGGATCAGCCGTCCGGCTGAGTGGCCGGGACGGCGGTACGGAGCGGCGCACCGGTCCGGTGGGGGACTCGGCGGCCCCGGCCGGCACCCGGCGCGGACGGCCCCGGTCCCGGTCGGCGGTCCGCACTCAGCGGTCCGGCTCGGGGTCCTTCAGCCAGTTGATGAGTTCCGCGGAGAACGCCGCCGGATCCTCTTCGTGCGGAAAGTGCCCCAGCCCGTCGAAGAGCCGCCAGCGATAGGGGGCTTCCACATACTCGGCCGAGCCCGCCGTGCTGCGCGTCCGCATCGCCGGATCGAGCGAGCCGTGGAGCTGGAGCGTCGGCACCCGCACCGCGCGCTTCATCCGCCGGTTGAACTGGATGCCGTCAGGACGCGCCATCGACCGCACCATCCAGCGGTAGGGCTCGATCGAACAGTGCGCGGTCGAGGGGATGGTCATGGCCCGCCGGTAGACCGCGATCGCCTCCTCGTCGGGCAGGCCGGGCCCCGACCAGTCCCGGATCAGCCGGCCGACCAGTGCCGCGTCGTCCGCGACAAGCTGACGCTCCGGGATCCAGGGGCGCTGAAAGCCCCAGATGTACGACCCGGCCCTGCTCTGCGCGAAGTCGGAGAGCATCGCCGAACGCCAGCGGCGCGGATGCGGCATGGAGGAGACGGCGAGCCGGCGCACCAGCTTGGGCCGCATGACGGCCGCGGTCCAGGCGAGATAACCGCCCAGGTCATGACCGACGAGCGCGGCGTCGGGCTCACCGAGCGAGCGCACCACGCCGGTGATGTCGAGCGCCAGATTGGCGGGGTCGTATCCGCGCGGCGTACGGTCGCTGCCGCCCACACCCCGCAGGTCCATGGCCACGGCGCGGTAGCCGGCGTCCGCGAGCGCGGTCAGCTGATGGCGCCAGGTCCACCAGAACTGCGGAAAGCCATGGAGCAGCAACACCAGGGGCCCGTCACCCACCTCGGCGATATGGAAGCGCGCACCATTGGCAGCCACGTCCCGATGGGTCCAGGGACCGTCGAGGCGTACGGCGGAGGCGGTCGTCGCACCCTGAGCCGAACCGGCGGTCGCGCCCGGGTTCGAGCCGGGCGTCGAACCGGGCGGCGGGCGGAGGGTCTTGCCGGGGTCGGAATCAGGGGCCGTCATGCAGACGAGCGTGCCACAGACTTGGGGCTCGTCCGGAACTCGCGTGGGTGGGGCTTCACGTTCTGCAGTACGGCCGCCGTCTCCTTGGCCGAGGCGATGGACTTCTCCGGCGGCTTGACCTTCTTGAACTTCAGCAGGGCGAGTCCGGCGAGCAGCCCGGCGAGCACCAGGAACGCTCCTCCCACGATGAGGAACGACCAGGCGAGACCGAGGCCCAGATTGTGGATCCCGTACGCGGCGGCGAAGCTCAGCACCGGAAGCGAGAACAGCGCGAAGACACCCGCGACGGTGATGGCGGCGCCGCCGACCACGCCGCGCCTGACGTCCTGTCGCAGCTCCGCCTTGGCCAGCGCGATCTCGTCGTGTACCAGCGCGGACATCTCCGCGGTCGCCGAGGCGAACAGCTGGCCGATGCTGCGTTCGGCGGTGACGGCTTTGACGACCGTGCCGGTCCGGACAGTGTCGGCGACTTGCCTGCCGGGGTCGCTCATAGGTGACTCCCTCTTCTCGCTCTGTTTGTCTGCGGATCCGTTGTCAGATCATGCCGGACCGCCGCGGTCCTCGCGCGTTGCCCCCGCGTGTTCCGCCAGCCGGCGGTGTTCCGCGGCCTTCGCCTCGTAGAGCGCGGCCATGCGCAGGTGGTACCCGGGATCGTCCTGTTCATAGATGTCGGGAATGCCGTCCAGGTCCTCGTCGCGTTCCTCGTTCTCGCAGAGCGCCCGGTATCTGCGGACGCGCAGCTTCAGCAGGACGCCGGCGAGCACGGCGGCGATGACCGAACCCGTCAGCACCGCGGCCTTCACCTCGTCGGTGAGCACCGGGTCCGACGAGAAGGCCAGCTCGCCGATGAGCAGCGAGACCGTGAAGCCGATTCCGGCGAGTACGGCGACGGCGAACACATCGGGCCACGCCAGGTCGTCGTTCAGCTCGGCCCTGGTGAAGCGCGCGGCCAGCCAGGTGCCGCCGAAGACGCCGATCGCCTTCCCGGCCACCAGTCCCAGCACCACCCCGAGGGTCTCCGGCCGGGTGAAGACGGCGCCCAGCGCGCCGCCGGAGACCGGGACGCCCGCGGAGAGAAGGGCGAACAGCGGCACGGCCAGACCGGCCGAGACGGGACGTACGAGATGTTCGACGCGTTCCCCGGGGGAGCGCCGCTCGTCCTCGCGTCTGACACAGCGGAGCATCAGGCCCATCGCGACCCCGGCGATCGTGGCGTGGACACCGCTGTTGTACATCAGGCCCCAGACGACCAGGCCCAGTGGGACGTATACGTACCACCCGCGCACGCCCTTCCTGAGCAGGAGCCAGAAGAGGGCAAGACCGGCGAACGCGCCGCCGAGCGCCGCGAAGTTGAGGTCGCCGGTGAAGAAGACGGCGATGATCAGGATCGCGAAGAGATCGTCGACGACGGCGAGGGTGAGCAGGAAGGCGCGCAGCGCCGAGGGCAGGGAGGTGCCGATGACCGCGAGGACGGCGAGCGCGAACGCGATATCGGTGGCGGTGGGGACAGCCCAGCCGCCCAGCGATCCCCCGCCGACGCCGCTGACCAGCACATATACCAATGCGGGCGCCGCCATGCCGGAGAGCGCGGCGATCACGGGAAGCGCGGCCGTCCTGGGGTCGCGCAGCTCACCGGCCACCAGTTCACGCTTGAGCTCGATGCCGGCGACAAAGAAGAAGACCGCGAGCAGACCGTCGGACGCCCAGTGCTCCAGGGAGAGGTCGAGGCCGAGCGACGAGGGGCCCGCACGGAAGTCCCTCACAAATGCGTAGCTGCCGCTCAGCGGGGTGTTCGCCCAGATCAGGGCCCCGATCGCGGCGGCCAGCAACAGGACGCCGCCGACGGTCTCCGTGCGCAGCGCGTCCGTGAGGTGGTTCCGCTCGGGCAGCGGCAGCAGGCCGAGGAACTTACGGCTGGGGGGACTGGGCGCGGCCACGAGTGGAGACCTCCGGGGCGGATCGGACACGACGGAACACGTGCCGACCAGACTTCCCGGCTCACCCAGAATTCCCTGTTGCGTTCTTGTTGTGGCGCCCACTTTACCCGGCACCGGAGCGGGGCACCCGGCGTTGCCCGGGTGCCCCGCCCGGAGAGGGCCGGGGTGTGCGGCTCAGTCCTCGGCGGCCGCCGACGGCAACTGCGTCTGGATGAGATCCATGACGGAGGAGTCGGTGAGGGTGGTGACATCACCGAGCTGGCGGTTCTCCGCGACATCGCGCAGCAGGCGCCGCATGATCTTGCCGGAGCGCGTCTTCGGCAGTTCCGCGACGGGCAGGATCCGCTTGGGCTTGGCGATGGGGCCCAGCGCGGTGCCGACGTGGTTGCGCAGCTCGGCCACGAGGCCGTCGTCGACAACGGCGGTGCCGCGCAGGATGACAAACGCGACGATGGCCTGTCCGGTGGTCTCGTCGGTGGCGCCGACGACGGCCGCCTCGGCGACCTTGGGGTGGGAGACCAGGGCGGATTCGACCTCGGTGGTGGAGATGTTGTGGCCCGAGACCAGCATCACGTCGTCCACCCGGCCGAGCAGCCAGATGTCTCCGTCGTCGTCCTTCTTGGCGCCGTCACCGGCGAAGTACTTGCCCTCGAAGCGGGACCAGTAGGTGTCGATGAACCGCTGGTCGTCGCCCCAGATGGTACGGAGCATCGACGGCCAGGGCTCGGTGAGCACCAGATAACCGCCGCCTCCGTCGGGGACCTCACGGGCCTCGTCGTCGACAACGGTGGCCGAGATCCCCGGCAGGGCGCGCTGGGCGGAACCGGGCTTCGTCTCGGTGACACCCGGCAGCGGGGAGATCATCATGGCGCCGGTCTCGGTCTGCCACCAGGTGTCCACGATCGGGGTCTTTCCGGCGCCGATGTGCTCGCGGTACCAGATCCACGCTTCGGGGTTGATCGGCTCGCCGACCGAGCCCAGCACGCGCAGGGAGGTCAGGTCGAACTTGGCGGGGATGTCGTCGCCCCACTTCATGAACGTACGGATCGCGGTGGGCGCGGTGTAGAGGATCGTCACCCCGTACTTCTGGACGATCTCCCAGAAGCGGCCCTGGTGCGGGGTGTCGGGTGTGCCCTCGTACATGACCTGGGTGGCGCCGTTGGCCAGCGGCCCGTACACGATGTACGAGTGTCCGGTCACCCAGCCGATGTCGGCCGTACACCAGTACACGTCCGACTCGGGCTTGAGGTCGAAGACGGCGTGGTGGGTGTAGGCCGCCTGGGTGAGATAGCCGCCCGAGGTGTGCAGGATGCCCTTCGGCTTCCCCGTCGTCCCCGATGTGTAGAGGATGAAGAGCGGGTGTTCGGCGCCGAACGCCTCAGGGGTGTGCTCCGGGGACTGCCGGCCCACGATGTCGTGCCACCACACGTCCCGCGAGTCGTCGAAGGCGGTGTCCTGGCCGGTACGCCGCACCACCAGGACATGCTCGACCTGCGGGCACTTGGCGACGGCCTCGTCGATCGCGGGCTTGAGCGCGGAGGGCTTGCCGCGCCGGTAGCCGCCGTCGGAGGTGATGACCAGCCTGGCGTCGGCGTCCTGGATACGGGACGCGACGGCGTCGGCGGAGAAACCGCCGAAGACCACGGAGTGCGCGGCCCCGATCCGGGCGCAGGCCAGCATGGCGACCGCGGCCTCGGGGATCATCGGCAGATATACGGCGACCCGGTCGCCCTTGCGTACGCCGAGCTCCGTGAGCGCGTTCGCGGCGCGGGACACCTCGTCCTTCAGCTCCGCGTAGGTGATCGCGCGGCTGTCGCCCGGCTCGCCCTCGAAGTGGATCGCGACACGATCGCCGTGGCCGGCTTCCACATGGCGGTCGACGCAGTTGTAGGCGACATTCAGCTCACCGTCCGCGAACCACTTCGCGAAGGGCGGGTTCGACCAGTCCAGCGTCTCGGTCGGCTCGGTCGCCCAGGTGAGCCGCCTCGCCTGCTCGGCCCAGAAGCCAAGCCTGTCCGCTTCCGCCTGCTCGTACGCCGCCGCTGTCACATTGGCGTGCGCGGCCAGCTCTGCCGGCGGCGCGAACCGCCGCTCTTCCTTGAGCAAGTTGGAGAGGGAAGGGTTCTCGGTCACTGTCCCGTCTCCTCCTTCAGCAGTGTGGCCAGGCTTTCATTGCTCACGACATCTCCCTTTCCCAGGGCGTCCTGTCTGTCCCGGGCCCAGTGCCCCTCACGGCGAGGTCTGCCCCGTCGCGACGCCCCGCACGCGCTCGCCGCTCGGCAGGCAGCCCCGGTGGCTCCCGTACAAGTGCTTCCGGCCGCTTCGCGATCCACTTGCGCCGGACGCCGCACCGTGGCGGGCAGACGTGCCGGTCGCGGCACTAGCTCATCAGGCGGATGCCCGGGTGACAAGGGCCTTTCAGAAATTGGTTTAGACCTATCTGGCACCTGCCCCGCGTGCGGTCTCCCGTGCGACGGAGAGGGCCCCCTTCCCCGGGGCAGTGGGGAAGGGGGCCACACACTCTCACGGACGCGATGTCGTGATGGTTCAGACGCGCGACTGCTCCAGCGCGTTCGGGGCAACGCGGTTGAACACCTCCTCGCCGCCTCCGTTGTCGGTGATTCCGGCCGGGTCCGTCAGCAGATACGCCTGGGCCTCACCGACATGGAAGTACATGCCGTGCAGTTCCAGACTGCCTTCGCTGAGTCTGCGCGCCACCGCCTCATGGGCCCGCAGATGCTCCAACTGCTGGACCACATTGGTCAGGCAGAGCTGCTCCACCGCGTCGGCCGGCAGCCGGCCGGAGATCCTCGGCCAGGAGTGACGCCGGTTCCGCATCCGCTCCAGGCTGGGCTGGCCGTGCCGCAGCCAGCGCCGCAGCGGTGTCCGGGACTCGTCGGCGTCGCCTGAGGGGTTCAGCAGGGCCTGCATCGCACCGCATCCCGAATGCCCGCAGACGGTGATGGACCCGACCTGGAGCACCTCGACGGCGTACTCGATGGCGGCGGCCACCGAGTCGTCCGTGCCCTCCGCGCCCGGCAGCGGCACGAGATTGCCCACATTGCGTACGGTGAAGAGATCACCCGGACCACTGGACGTGATCATGCTGGTGACCAGCCGGGAGTCGGCGCAGGTGAGAAAGAGCTGCGACGGCTGCTGGCCCTCGCGCGCCAGCCGCGCCAGCTCGCCGCGCACCAGTGGCGCCGTATTGCGCTGGAACGAGCTGAGCCCACGGGCCAGTTGGCGGCTGCTCGGGGTACGGGCCGCACCACCGGCCCGCAGCCCGGAGCCCCGCCGGCCGACGGCTCCCGTGCCACCGGTCTCCGTGCCACCGGTCTCCGTGCCGTTGTCCGCTGTGCCGTGCGGCTGATCGCCGTTGGACGGGCCGCTGTTGGACAGGCCCCCATGGGGGGAGCCTCCATTGACCGGGCTCCCGTTGGTCGCGGTTCCGTCGGCCGGGCCGCCGTTGAGCGGTGCGCCGTTGGGCTGATCGCTGTCCGGGAGCGTCCCGGGCGCGTATGTACTGTCGAAGTAACCGGACCCCGCCGGGGGAGTGCTGGACAAAACACCCCGGGATCCCGTTTCTCCGGCCGGGCCGGGGCCCCCGAAGCCCGGGGCGGCCTCCGCCGCGGCATGGTCCTCGTCGCAGTGATGATTACGCCAGGGCGTCCAGGGCCGGCAGCAGACGTCGGGCTCGGAGGCGGGCGGCGCGATCCGGCCTCCCGTCCGCCCGGTGAACTCGACCGTACCGCCCCGGGCCTCGTGCGCCGTCTGCCAGTCGTGCAGTGCCTCGTACGCGGCGTGGTCCATGAAGGACCCGTCCAGCTCGACGACGCATCGCGCGCCCTGCGGCACCTTGTGCAGAATCCGGCTGAGCCTCGGCACGGCGAGGAAGGTCAACTGGCCGCGGGCGCGCACACGGTAGATCCCGCTCTCCTCCTCCTCCGCCGTGATCCGCGTCCGGGTCACCCGGTGCAGCGCGACCGCGACCGCCAGCGCGATCCCGATGACGACACCCTCCAGTACACCGGTGAACACGACCCCGATCAATGTCGCCGCGTACACCAGCATTTCGCGGTTCCGCTGCACATTGCGCAGGTGTACGAGATTGACCATCTGGATGCCGACGACCATCACCAGCGCGGCCAGGGCCGCCAGCGGGATCAGGTCGAGCACGGGCACCAGCAGCAGGGCCGCGACCGCGACCCACAGGCCGTGCATCATCGTCGACTGCCGGCTCACGGCGCCCGCGGACACATTGGCGGCGCTGCGCACGGCGACCCCGGTGATGGGCAGACCGCCGAGCGCGCCGGAGACCATGTTTCCCGCGCCCTGTCCGGCCAGCTCCCGGTCGAGCCGGGCCCTGGGAATCTGGACGCGCGGCTCCTTCCGGGCGGCCACCAGCTTGTCGACCGCGATGGCGGACAGCAGCGATTCGACGCTGGCGACCAGGGTGACGGTGAGCACCGCGGCGAGCAGTCCGAGCACCGGCCCCTCGGGCAGCCCCGGCAGGGCGTGGCTGCGCCAGGAGGGCAGATGGACCCGCTCCGGGCTCAGCCCGGCCAACGCCGCCACGGCGGTCGCCCCGGCCACCGCCGCGAGCGCGGCGGGGAGCTTGCGCACGACCCGTCCCGCGCGCCCGGGAAGCCGGGGCCAGGCGAGCAGCACCGCGATGGTCAGGACGCTCACGGACAGCGCGCCCCAGTGCAGGTTTCCCAACTGGGCCGGCAGCCCGCGCACATTGGCGACGGCGGAGCTCTGCGGCTTGCCCCCGAGCACGATGTGGAGCTGGGAGAGAGCGATCGTGACGCCGATGCCGGCGAGCATGCCGTGCACGATCGCCGGGCTGACCGCGAGTGCGGAGCGGGCCACGCGCAGCGCCGAGAGGGCGAGTTGAGCGAGGCCGGCGCAGACGGTGATGGCGCAGGTGGTGCGCCAGCCGTACAGATGGATCAGGTCGGCCGTGACGACCGTGAGCCCGGCTGCCGGGCCGCTGACCTGGAGCGGCGCGCCGCCCAGCCGGCCGACGACCAGGCCGCCGACCGCGGCGGCCACCAGACCCGCCTGGAGCGGTGCGCCGGTGGCGAGTGCGATGCCCAGGGAGAGCGGCAGCGCGATCAGGAACACAGTGATGGAAGCGGACAGATCGGCTCCCGCGATCCGGAACCTGCGGCCTTCCGGCGGCGGGCTGTGCGGGCGCCCGAAGCGGGAGAGGCGCGAAAGGCGGGACGTGCCGTCGGCATGGGCGCCGGGGGAGGTGCGGTCGGTGCGAGTGGGGACGCAGGCAGCAGACATTTTTCCCTCTCCTCTGGGGCAGCGCGGTCGCGGAACGTGGGTCGCGATCCGTTGGGGCATGGCTTCGCAGCGGCGGGATGATCAACTCTTAGTAAATGGATCGTAATGGAGAGTAAAGACTGAGACATGATTTTCCGGGCAAATAGGGCAATCTTTCACCCGGAGTGGTGATTAGTGATTTTGTCCGGCTTGTCGTTTCTTCTTCTCGTCAGCGCCAGTGCGACGTTGTCGGCGCTCGGCGCCGTGCCGGCACGTCGCCGCTCGGCACTTCGGTACTGACCTGAAGGAAGAGGGTGGGCGGATGCTGGCCGCCACAAAGAGAGTCGCCATCGGCGCCGCCGTCACGGCGCTCGCCGTCGGCCTTGCCGGCTGTTCCGACGTGTCGGACAGCCGAGTGGGCTCGAAGAAGGGCGCGCCAGGAGCGAAGGAGGGTCCGGCGGGCGCCAAGAGCGTCGTACAGCTCATCGGTGACGGCTCGACGGCTTTCACGGGTGCCCAGCCGAATGTGGCCAGGCCGACGCGTATGAAGCCGGGTCAGAAGCCCCCGCAGTTCGTGGTGTTCTCCTGGGACGGCGCCGGCGAGGACAGCCAGAAGCTCTTCTCTCACTTCCGCCAGGTGAGCAGGAAGTACAAGATGACCATGACGTACTTCCTGAGCGGTGTTTATCTTCTGCCCGAGGAGAAGGCGAAGCTGTACGACCCGCCCCAGCATTCGCCGGGCAGTTCGGACATCGGCTTCAACGACACCCAGGGAATCAAGGACACGCTGCGGGAGCTGCGTGCGGCCTGGCGTGAGGGCAGCGAGGTCGGCACCCACTTCAACGGCCACTTCTGCGGCGAGGACGGTGGCGTCGGCACCTGGTCCGTCGACGAGTGGAAGAGCGAGATCAAGCAGGCCAAGTCCTTTGTGAAGAACTGGAAGACCAACTCGGGTCTGAAGAACGAGGCCCCGCTGCCGTTCAATTACGACAAGGAAATGGTCGGCGGCCGCACACCCTGCCTGGAAGGGCAGAAGAACATGATGCAGGCCGCGAAGACAATGGGCTTCCGCTACGACTCCAGCGGCATCGGCAATCAGGTCTGGCCGAAGAAGACCGAGGGCATGTGGGACCTGCCGCTGCAGTTGGTGCCGGTTCCGGGCCGCGATTTCGAGACGCTCTCGATGGACTACAACTTCATGTACAACCAGTCGGGCACGGTCAACGGCGACCCGGCCCAGCACACGTTCTGGGGCGATCAGATGCGCGACGGCCTGCTGGAGGCATTCGGCCGCGCCTACCGGGGAAACCGCGCTCCGCTGATTATCGGCAACCACTTCGAATCCTGGAACGGCGGCACATACATGCGCGCCATCGAGGAGACGATCAAGACGGTCTGCGTCCAGAAGGAGGTGCGGTGCGTGACGTTCCGCCAGCTCGCGGACTGGCTGGACGCACAGGACCCGGCGGTCCTGGCCAAGCTGCGCGGCCTGCGCGTCGGACAGGCGCCCAAGGGCGGGGCCTGGGGGCCGTACACGGGCGTGGTGAACGCGGGCTCGCGGGCCTCCGCGAGCCCGTCGGCCAAGCCCACCGGGCATCCCGCGCAGCACTGACGCCACCGGCCTCAGTCCCGTCGGGGCGGGGCTGAGGCCGGCCGGTGCGGGCCCGCCGCCGCGCCCGGGCCTCGCACGGCCCAGGGCGCCGGCCGGGGACCGTCAGCTCGGCTGGGGTTCGGCGAGTGACTCGCTGAGGACGAAGGCCGGATCGACCTGCGCGGCCAGGTCGACGCCCGTCTTCGCGTTGCCCCAGCTCTCCGCGTTCCGCAGATGGAAGTGGACCATCTGCTGGGTGTACCGCTCCCAGTCGCGCAGTTCGTACGAGTCCTCGGCCGCGTCCTGGAGCGTCTGCAGCGCGCAGCGGTTGTCCGCCTCCAGCAGCTCGAACCGGGCGGGCCGGCCCTTCTCCATCGCCCGGACCCAGTCGGAGTGGCCCACGGCGACCAGCAGGTCGTCGCCGACTTCCGCCTGGAGGAAGTCCAGGTCGTCCCGGCCCTGCACCTTGTTGCCGACGACCTTGAGCGAGACACCGTAGTCCCGCGCGTACTCCTTGTACTGGCGATAGACGGACACGCCCTTGCGCGTCGGCTCGGCCACCAGGAACGTCATGTCGAACCGGGTGAACATGCCGGAGGCGAAGGAGTCCGACCCCGCCGTCATATCGACGACCACATACTCGTGGGGCCCGTCGACGAGATGGTTGAGGCACAGTTCCACGGCGCCGACCTTGGAGTGGTAGCAGGCCACACCGAGGTCGGACTCGGTGAAGGGGCCGGTGGCCATCAGCCGGATCTCGCCGTCGTCCAGCCGGACGGTCCTGGCGCAGGCCTCGTACACCGGATTCTCCTCCCGGACCCGGAGCAGTCGGGACCCCTCGCCCGGCGGAGTTGTCTTGATCATCGCCTCGGAGGACGTGATCCGCGGATTGCTGCCCCGCAGATAGTTTTTGATCAGAGGGAGATGCGAGCCGAGCGCGGGCAGGGCGGCCGACTCGGCCTCGTCGAGACCGAGCGCGGCCCCCAGATGCTGGTTGATGTCGGCGTCCACCGCGATGACGGGCGCTTCATTGGCGGTCAGGTGGCGGATGAAAAGCGAGGACAGCGTCGTCTTGCCACTGCCGCCCTTGCCTACGAAAGCGATCTTCATGTTCACCTAGGGTAGCCGCATAATCGCTCAAGGTGACCGACTCGGGTGAGGAACACCACTCCAAGGTGGGGCGCGCGCCCTGGGCGCGTAGCCTCCCTACTTATGAGTACGCCTGCCTCTGACGCCTCCTTCGCCCCGCGCCCCGAGGATCCGCTGGCCGCACTGGCCTCTCTGCCGGGTGTCCCCGGCGTGGTGGAGTCCGTGCGTCAGGCCGTCGATCGCGTCTACAGCCATCGCGTGATGCGGCGCCGGAGCAACGAGGTCACTTCGGAAGCGGCGCTGCGTGCGGCGCGCGGCTCGGCCGCGCTCTCCGGCGCCGACTGGGCACTCGAAGAGGTGCGCCGCCGCAGCGACTTCAGCTCGGAGCCCGAGGCCCGCACGGTCGGCGCGGCGCTGCGGCTGACCGCCGAGGCCGGGCAACTGCTCTCCATCTGGGTGCAGTCCCCGTTGCGCGTCCTCGCGCGGCTGCATCTGGTGGCGGCCGGCGGCGCGGGCGTCCCCGACGACACGGTGGGGCGGCCCCGGCTGGCGGGTGAGCCGGTGACGGAGATGCCCGGGGCGGACATCGGGGGCCCACTGCTGGAGGCTCCGCTGCCCGGGGCGGACGAGGTCGCGGCCCGGCTGGACGGGCTGTCGGCGCTGGTGGTCGCGGCGAGTTCGGCGCCGGCGCTGGTCACGGCGGCGGTGGTGCATGGCGAACTGCTGGCCCTTCGGCCCTTCGGCTCCTACAACGGCGTGGTGGCGCGAACGGCCGAGCGTGTCGTACTGATCGGCAGCGGGCTGGACCCCAAGTCGGTCTGCCCGGCGGAGGTCGGCCACGCCGAACTGGGGCGCGCTGCGTACGCGTCCGCCTTTGAGGGCTATCTGTCGGGGACCCCCGGCGGTATGGCGGCGTGGATCGCTCACTGCGGGCGGGCGGTGGAGCTGGGGGCGAGGGAGTCGACGGCCGTCTGTGAGGCGCTTCAGCGAGGAGCGGCCTGAAGGTGCAGCGCTTCGGTGGGGCCTGAAGCTCCGCCCCCGGCGCGGGCCGGAACGGGGTCGCGGCGGCACCGCGTAGGCGCCGCCGCTGGCATGTCCACCCGGTTACCAAGCGTCCTCGTTGTGTTGCCCATCAGGTCGGGTCCTTGCCCGTCGCCTGGTGCGGCTGGCCCGTAATCGACGGGTCGACGTCGCGTGGGTGCCCGGTTTTCATGCGCGGTCCGTGGGGCCGGATGCGTGTACGGGAAATCCAATCGGATCTCCTTGGTCTCGCGGGCCGTTAAAACCTTTGTACTCCAGTCCTCAGGGATGCGGAACCCCAGGCTTCACTTCTTTACTTTTGGGTTCACATAATGGCAAAACGGTCACGCTGTTCTTTTGTTCCAGTGCTGCTCCGCGGAAGTGCGTGGGCGGGAGCCGGGGACTGTTGACGGGCCGGCGGGTTGGTTGGACGAAAACCCGATGCGCGGTGTCGGCCGGATGGCCAGACTCGCCCGTATGACAGCCGAGATCACTCGAATTAATCCTGATCAGCTCCATCCGACCCCGGGCTATCACCACATCACGGTGGTGGAGGCGGGTCGGACGGCGTTCCTGGCCGGGCAGTGTCCTCTTGATCGTTCCGGCGTGCTGGTGGGGCCGGGTGACATCGACGCGCAGATCGAGCAGGTGGCGGCCAACGCCCTTGTCGCCCTGAGCGCGGTCGGTGTCCGGCCGGATCACGTCGTGCGTTCGGTGATCTATGTGGTCAGCGACGATGTCACGGTCCTGGGCTCTGCCTGGCGACGCCTTACGCATTCGGCGATCGGACCTGCGTTCACCACCGCGAGCACGCTGCTGGGTGTCGCGCAGCTCGGCTTTTCCGGGCAGTTGATCGAGGTTGATCTCACGGCGGCGCTGCCCACGTGACCAGTTGATCTCACGGCGGTGCTGCCCACGTGACCAAGGGACGGTGGGGGCCGGGGTGGGGGTCGGTTCGCCTGGAGGGGGCTGCCGTCGTAAGTCCAGCGGAACGGGCGGGCGTGTTCGTTCCGCTGGATCATCCAGCGCTCTACCTCGCCGGCCGAGACGGCTACCAGGAGAACGTGCTGCCCAGTGGGCTTCCCGCAGCCAGCCCCGAAGACTGCCTGGACTGCGCGGGCGGCCTCTACCTCGGCCCTTCAGCGATCTGACCCCTCCACGAATTTCCGCGGAGCAGCACTAGTTCATTTGTTCCAGCGGGGCGGTGCCGACTGGCACGTCTCAGGCGGGCGCGGACTGCCGTCGCCGGCTGGCGTACCAGACCAGTCCCGCGGTCGCCGCCGCCGCGCCCACCGCGGCTGCCGCGACCAGGGCCGGCCGAGTGGGCATGGTGAGGGTGGGGAGCCGCTGCTTGAGGCGGACCGGCCGGTTGAAGACGAGGACCGGCCAGTCGCGGGCCATCGCCTCCCGCCGCAGGGCGCGGTCGGGGTTGACCGCGTAGGGGTGGCCGACGGACTTGAGCATCGGCACGTCCGTGATCGAGTCGCTGTACGCATAGCACCGGGACAGGTCGTATCCCTCGGACTCGGCGAGCGCCCTGATCGCCTCGGCCTTGGTCGGCCCGTACGCGTAGTACCCGACCTCGCCCGTGAAGCAGCCGTCGGCGCCGACGACCATCCGGGTGGCCACCACCCGGTCGGCACCCAGCAGTTCGCCGATGGGCTCGACGACCTCCGCGCCCGAGGTGGAGACGATCACCACGTCGCGGCCGGCGGTGTGGTGGTCCTCGATGAGAGACGCGGCCTCGTCGTAGATGATCGGGTCGATCAGGTCGTGCAGTGTCTCCGCGACGATCTCTTTGACCTGCTGGACGTTCCAGCCCTTGCAGAGTGCCGAGAGATACTCCCGCATCCGTTCCATCTGGTCGTGATCGGCTCCTCCGGCGAGGAAGACGAACTGCGCGTACGCGGTTCGTAGTACGGCGCGGCGGTTGATCAGACCGCCTTGGTAGAAGGACTTGCTGAAGGTCAACGTCGATGACTTCGCAATGACCGTCTTGTCCAGGTCAAAGAAGGCTGCTGCGCGCGGCAAGGAGTGGTTTTCCACGGAGCCGAGCATATGCGCCCACCATTCGGCGTAAGCTCGGGCGCGTGGGTTTGCCTGAGAAGGCTCTCGGGTACACCATGGAAGTCACGGATCGTTCGCGACCGTGCTAACCCGGTCCGGCTCCTCCCCCCCCGAGTCGGCCGTGGGGACGACCCCCGCTCTCCCCCCCGGCGGGGGTCGTCGCATGTCCGGACGCGTTTTCGGCTCTCGAATCCAGGCGTCCTCCTCTCGTGGTCAGCTCTCGTGGTCAGGTGTGCGGCGGCCTCTCACCATTGATACCGGTCACCGTGTGTAGTTGGGGCACTCCTCTCCGGAAGTCACCGGTATGAGCGGTCGAGTTATTCACAACTGCGGAGTTGTCCACAGTTTTCAAGCAAGATCCACACGATTTTCCGTTCCGCTCCAGGGTGATTCCGGTCGCGAAGTTCGCGGCAGCCGGAATCGCTGATACCGGATCTGTGCGAGATCGCTCGGAGAAGCGCTCGCGGATCCCGGATGAGAGCGGAGATAGGGGGCGGAGATCGTGGCTGGATCCATGACATCCGGTCGGCCGCGGGTCGCCGAAGGGCGCCGGGCGGGACCATTGATCGTCACGGAGGACGTGGAGCTCCTCGACGATCTGCTGCGCCTGTGCGCGGCGGCGGGCGTGGAGCCCGAGGTGCACCACTCGGTGCCGGAGCGGAAGGGCTCCTGGGAGGACGCGCCGATGGTCCTGGTCGGGGACGACGCCGCGGCCCGCTGCCGTGGCGCCACGCGCCGGCGGGACGTGATGCTCGTCGGGCGCGACCAGGACGACCCGATTGTGTGGCGGCGGGCGGTGGAGATCGGCGCCGATTGTGTGCTGCGGCTGCCCGACGCGGAGAGCTGGCTCGTCGACAGGATCGCGGACGCGGCGGAGGGCGTCGGCAGGCAGGCGCTCACCGTCGGTGTGATCGGCGGCCGTGGCGGCGCCGGGGCCTCGACACTGGCCTGCGCGCTGGCGGTCACGGCGGCGCGCGCCGGGCGGCGCACGATGCTCGTGGACGGCGATCCGCTCGGCGGAGGGCTCGATGTGCTGCTCGGCGGTGAGCAGGCGGAAGGCAGACGCTGGCCGGATTTCGCGGCCTCGAAGGGGCGAGTCGCGGGCGGCGCCCTGGAGGAGTCGCTGCCCCGCCTGCACGGTCTGCGGGTGCTGAGCTGGGATCGCGGCGACTCGGTGGTGGTCCGGCCCGAGGCCATGAGGTCGGTGCTCGCGGCCGCCCGCAGACGCGGCGGTGTGGTGGTCGTCGATCTTCCCCGCAGGGTCGACGAGGCGGTGGCGGAGGCGCTGGCCCAGCTGGACCTGGGGCTGCTGGTGGTGCCCGCCGAACTCCGCGCCGTCGCAGCGGCCGGCCGGGTCGCCTCCATGGTGGGCATGGTGCTCCAGGATCTGCGGGCGGTGGTCCGCGGCCCGTACGCGGCCGGCCTCGACGAGCAGTGGATCGCCGACGCGCTCCGGCTCCCGCTGGTGGGTGAACTTCCCCTGGAGCCTGGTCTGCCCGAGGCTCAGGACGGCGGATCGCCGCCGGGTTCCCGTGCGCGCGGGCCTCTGGCCGCGTTCTGCGCGGAGTTCTGGGAGCGGGCGCTGGCCGGGGACGGAAGTGTGGCGTCATGACCGCCGGGACGGCGGATGGCGGGCTGCTGGACGCCGTGCGCCAGCGGCTCGCGCAGAGTGGGGCCGACCCGACTCCGGCGCGCGTGGCGGCGGCGCTGCGGGCGCAGGGCCGGCTGCTGGGGGACACCGAAGTGCTCGGTGCCGCCGAGGAGTTGCGGTGCGAGCTGGTGGGGACGGGACCACTGGAGCCGTTGCTGGCGGATCCGGCCGTGACGGATGTGCTGGTCTCCGCCCCCGACCGGGTCTGGGTGGACCGGGGTGGCGGACTGGAGCTCACGGCGGTGTCGTTCGCCGACACCGCGTCCGTACGCAGGCTGGCGCAGCGACTCGCCGCGGTGGCCGGGCGACGGCTGGACGACGCCAGACCCTGGGTGGACGCGCGGCTGCCCGACGGGACGCGGATGCACGCGGTGCTCCCGCCGGTGGCGGTCGGCTCGACGTGCCTGTCGCTGCGGGTGGTCCGGCCCAAGGCGTTCTCACCGGCGGAGCTGACGGCCGCGGGGACGGTGCCGCCGGGTGGCGAGAGGCTGCTGCGGGCGCTGATGGAGGCACGGCTGTCGTTCCTGATCAGCGGGGGCACGGGCACCGGGAAGACCACACTCCTGTCCACCCTGCTCGGCCTGGTCGGGGCGCGCGAACGGATCGTACTGGCTGAGGACTCCGCGGAGTTGAGGCCCGATCACCCGCATGTGGTGCGGCTGGAGGGGCGGCCGGCGAACCAGGAGGGGGCCGGCCTGGTGACGCTTCGGGACCTGGTCCGGCAGGCGCTGCGGATGCGGCCGGACCGACTGGTGGTCGGAGAGGTGCGGGGGGCCGAGGTCACCGAACTGCTGGCCGCCCTGAACACGGGACACGAAGGGGGCTGCGGGACCGTCCACGCCAACACGGCCGCGGATGTTCCCGCGCGGCTGGAGGCCCTCGGGACGGCGGCCGGGCTCGACCGGGCCGCGCTCCACAGCCAGTTGGCGGCGGCGCTGTCGGTGGTGATCCATCTTGTGCGGGACCGAAGCGGGCGGCGGCGGATCGCCGAGGTGCATGTGCTGGAGCGGGACGCGGCGGGGCTGGTGGTGCCGGTGCCCGCGCTGCGCTGGGGCGCGGAGGCATTCGCGTACGAGCGCGGCTGGCCGCGGTTGCTGACCCTGATCGGTGGTGCCCTGTGACGACGGCGGTCATGTCGGCCGCCCTGTGGGCGGCGATGGCGTGCGCGGGTGCCGCGGCCTGGCTGACGGCCGGTCATGAGCGCGGATTGCGGCGGGCCAGACGGCTGTTCGCGGGCAGCGGGGCGGCGCCGGGCGCGCCGCCGTGGGAGCTGTGGCTGCCGAGGGCCCGGGCGTGGGCGGGCGGGCTGCGCGGGGAATGGCTCTGTCTCCCGGTGGCGGTGACGCTCGCCGTGGCGGGGGAGTCGGTGCTGCCGCTGATCGGGGGCGCGCTGGCCGTACCGGTGGTGGGGCGGAGGCTGCGGGCGAGGGAGCGGAGGACGGCACGGGAGCGCAGGGCCGACGGGGTGGTCGCGCTGTGCGGCTCGGCGGCGGCCGAGCTGCGGGCCGGTCTGCAGCCCGTACAGGCCCTTCTGGCCGCCGCGGGGTCCACCGGTGGCCTGGGCGCCGGGGAGGCCGCTGTGCTGGCCGCAGCGCGCTTCGGCGGCGACGTCCCCGGTGCGCTGCGGCAGGCGGCCCGCGAGCCGGGAGCGGACGGTCTGGTGGGGCTCGCGGCCTGCTGGCGGGTGGCCGTGGACGGCGGAGCGGGCCTTGCCACCGGGCTGGACCGTCTGGAGGCCGCGCTGCGGGCGGAGCGGGACCAGCGGCAGGGGCTGCGCGCCCAGCTCGCGGGTGCCTGGTCGACGGTGGTGGTGCTCGCGCTGCTTCCGGTTCTGGGCCTGGCGATGGGCTGGGCGATGGGCGCCGCTCCGTTGCGCGTGCTGCTGCACACTCCGGCGGGTCTGGGCTGCCTGTTGGCGGGCGGGCTGCTGGAGGGCGCGGGCCTGTGGTGGGCCGCCCGGATCGTACGGACGGGGGAGGCGCCATGACGGGGGAGTCCGTCCACACCCTGTGGGTGGCGGTCTCGGTGCTCGCCGCCGCGGGGAGTGCGGCCTTCGGTGTGGCCGGGTCGCGGCGCGAGCGGCGGACTCGCGGGCGGCTCGCGGCACTGCTGGCGGTCGAGTACGGGCGGCGGCGTCCGGGGCCCGAGGCCATCGCCTCGGCGCGGAGGTGGGGCCCGCCCCTTGGCGCGGTGATCACCGGGTGGGTCCTGGTCGGCGGGGTCGCCGGCTGGGCGGTCGGGCTCATCGGGGCGTACGCGCTCCGGAGATGGCTCCGTACCCGGAAGCCGGACGATCGCGTCCGGTCCGGTGAGACAGCGCGTCAGCTTCCGCTTGCCGCCGACCTGCTGGCCGCGTGTGTCGCGGCCGGCGCGGGGCCGCGTGAAGCCGCGGAGGCGGTCGGTGAGTCCCTGGGCGGACCGGTCGGCGACCGGCTGGCACGGACGGCGGCGGAGCTCCGGCTCGGCGGTGAACCGGCCGAGGCGTGGGGGCGGTTGGGGGAGCTGCCGGGCGCGGCGGGGCTGGCCCGCTGTCTGGAGCGTGCCGGGTCCACCGGGGCGCCGGCGGCGGAGCCGGTGTCCCGGCTGGCCGAGGGGTTCAGGGCGGAGCGGACCCGGGCCGCCGTGGCCAGGGCCCAGCGGGCCCAGGTGCTGATCACCGCGCCGGTGGGGCTGTGCTTTCTGCCCGCGTTCCTGGCCGTGGGGGTGGCACCGGTGGTCATCGGTCTGGCCGGCGGGCTGCTGGCGGGCACATAGGGCCGGCCGTTCTGGGTCCGGTTCAGCGTTTCCTTCGGAATGCTCGTATCTATTCATATCGGTTTATGCCGATATTCGAGATGTCAATGGGAGGTCGGCATGTGGATGAGAACACAGCGAATGCGGCGAATGTGGCTGCGCCGGATGCGTACCGACGGGGGGATGACCACCTCCGAGTACGCGGTGGGGACGATCGCGGCCTGCGCGTTCGCCGCGGTGCTCTACAAGGTGGTCACGAGCGGTCCCGTCTCGGACGCACTGCAGTCGTTGATCGCGCGGGCGCTCAATGCGCAGTTCTGAGCGGGGTCCTGCCGCCCGGGGACGCGCCTGGGGCAACGGGGGCGATCGGGGGTCGGTGACGGCGGAGGCCGCGGTGGCGGTGCCGACGCTGGTGACGTTCACGCTGGCCCTGATCTGGGCTCTGACGGCGGCTTCCGCGCAGATCCAGTGTGTCGACGCGGCGCGGGCCGGGGCGCGGGCAGCCGCCAGGTCCGAGCCACGGGCCGCGGCGGTGGCCTCCGCCCGTTCGGCCGCCCCGGCCGGCGCCAGGGTCACGCTGGGGCGTACGGGCGATCTGTGGCGGGTGCGGGTCGAGGCTCCCACCCCCGGCCCGGGTGCGCTTGCTCTGACGCTCGCGGCGGAGGCGGCCGCTTTGGCGGAGGACAGCCTGGGCGATGCCGAGGCCGGCCCCGCGCGCCCCGAGCCGGCGGAGGTGGCGCCATGACCGGCGACCGAGGGTCGGCGACGGTGTGGGCGGCCATGGCGGCGACCGCGATATGTGTGGTGTTCGCGGCGGTGCTGGCCATGGGGCAGGCGGTCGTGGCCCGGCACCGTGCGGGCGCGGCGGCGGATCTGGCGGCCCTCGCCGCCGCGGACCACGCCGTGCGGGGGCCCGCGGATGCCTGCCGCAGGGCCGCCGAGGTGGCCTCGGCGCAGGGAGCGGAGGTGGTGCGGTGCGCGCTGAGTGGCGAGATCGCGGATGTGACGGCACGGGCGCGGTCGGGACCGTACGCACCGGCGGTCAGGTCCCGGGCGGGGCCGCCCGGGCCGCCCCCGTCGGGCGCCGGGGACGCCGCCTTCACCTCCCCGCCCGGGGCCGGGGCGGCCGCGCCATGACGGCTACGCCGCTGGTGGAGCCGTCGGCGCGGCCTGTGCGGCCACCGGTTCTGCCGTGTCCGGCGCGTATCTGAGCAGCTCGGTCAGCAGCCGTACGGCGCCTCGCTTGTGCAGGGGGTCATTGCCGTTGCCGCACTTGGGTGACTGGATGCAGGACGGACAGCCGGCCTCGCACTCGCAGGAGGCGATGGCCTCGCGGGTGGCCGTGAGCCACTCGCGGGCCGTCTGGAAGGCCCGCTCGGCGAATCCCGCGCCCCCGGGATGGCCGTCGTACACGAAGACCGTCGGCAGGAGGGTGTCCGGATGGAGCGGGACGGAGACACCGCCGATGTCCCACCGGTCGCAGGTGGCGAAGAGGGGGAGCAGCCCGATGGAGGCGTGCTCGGCGGCGTGCAGGGCGCCGCCCAGTTGCTCCGGGTTGATCCGGGCCGCGTCCAGCTGGTCCTCCGTGACCGTCCACCAGACGGCCCGGGTCCGGAGCGTCCGCGGCGGCAGATCGAGCTTGCTCTCGCCGAGCACCTCGCCGGTGATGAGCCGGCGCCGGAGGAAGGAGACGACCTGGTTGGTGACCTCGACGGAGCCGTAGCAGAGCCGTCCGTCTCCCCAGGGGATCTCGGTGTCCGTTTCGAGGACGGAGATGGCGGTGGTGTCCCGGGCGGTGGTGGAGTACGGCGGGTTGGCCTCCTCGACGAGCGCGACCGAGTCCGCCAGATCCAGCCGCTTCACCAGATAGGTACGCCCCTGGTGGAGGTGGACTGCCCCGTCGTGGACGGCGGTGTGGGCGGCCTGTTCGTCGACCGTGCCCAGCAGCCGGCCGGTCGCCGCCTCAACGATCTGGACGGGGCTGCCGCCCTCGCCCCGGATGTCGGCGAGATCGGCGGCCCGCTCGCGGCGCGTCCAGTACCACCCGGAGGCACGGCGTCGCAGCAGTCCCGCGGTCTCCAGCTGCGGGAGCAGCTCCGGGGCCGCCGGGCCGAAGAGCGTCAGGTCGGCTTCGGTGAGCGGGAGTTCCGCGGCTGCCGCGCACAGGTGCGGGGCCAGGACGTAGGGGTTGTCCGGATCGAGGACCGTGGACTCGACGGGCTGCCGGAACAGCGCCTCGGGATGGTGAACGAGAAAGGTGTCCAGCGGATCGTCGCGGGCGATCATGACGGCCAGCGCTCCCTGGCCCGAACGCCCGGCCCGGCCCGCCTGCTGCCACAGCGAGGCGCGGGTGCCCGGATAGCCCGAGATGAGGACGGCGTCGAGGCCGGAGACATCGATGCCGAGTTCCAGCGCGGTGGTGGCGGCGAGGCCGAGCAGCTCGCCGGAGTGCAGGGCGTTCTCCAGGGCCCGGCGTTCCTCGGGGAGATAACCGCCGCGGTAGGCGGCGACCCGGCGGGCCAGCGAGCGGTCCACTTCGGCCAGCCGCTCCTGGGCGATGACGGAAATGAGTTCGGCGCCGCGCCGGGAGCGTACGAAGGCGACGGTGCGGACGCCCTGGACGGTCAGGTCGGTGAGGAGGTCGGCGGTCTCGGCCGTGGCGGTGCGGCGGACGGGAGCGCCCTTCTCGCCATGGAGGTCGGTGAGCGGGGGCTCCCAGAGGGCGAAGACCATCTCGCCACGCGGCGAGGCGTCGTCGGCGACCTCGTTGACGTGCAGACCGGTGAGCCGGCCGGCTGCCACGGCGGGGTCCGCGGCGGTGGCGGAGGCCAGCAGGAAGACCGGGTTCGCGCCGTAGCGGGCGCACACCCGGCGCAGACGGCGCAGCACCTGGGCCACGTGCGAACCGAAGACACCGCGATAGGTGTGGCACTCGTCGATGACGACATAGCGCAGTGAGCGCAGGAAGGAGGCCCAGCGGGGGTGGGACGGGAGTATTCCCCGGTGCAGCATGTCGGGGTTGGTCAGCACGTAATTGGCGTATTGGCGGACCCATTCACGCTCTTCGACGGGGGTGTCGCCGTCGTACACGGCCGGACGCACACGGTTGCCGAGCGGGGCGGCCAGCGCCCGGACGGCACGGCGCTGGTCGGCGGCGAGAGCCTTGGTCGGGGCGAGATAGAGCGCCGTCGTGCCCCGGCCGTTGGCGGCCTCGGAGCCGTCCAGCAGCGTGGTCAGCACGGGAGCGAGGTAGGCGAGCGACTTGCCGGAGGCGGTGCCGGTGGCGATGACCACGGACTCGCCGTCCAGGGCGTGCTCGGCAGCGGCGGCCTGATGGGCCCACGGATGGTCGATCCCGGCCTGCTGAATGGCGCTGATCACTTCTGGCCGAATGCGATCGGGCCAGATCGCATGACGACCCGCACGTGGGGGCAGGTGCTCCGTATGGGTGATGCGCGCAGCACGGCCCGCCCCTGCGGCGAGCCGGTCGAGGACCGCACGGGGAGAAGGGCTGTTGCCCCCGCTCTCCGGGGGTCCACTGGGACGGTGATTCCTGGTCATCGGCATCGAGTCTGTCACTGGCGTGACGGACAATGGTCCCAAGGCGTCGTGCACGGCTGCTGGTAAGTGATTGAATGCCATGGCGGCTGGCGATACGTCCCCTGGCTCCGTCGGGGAGACCCGAGGGGCGACCGCTCGATAGCAAGGTGCTGGAGGATCCGTGGACCTGTCCCTGTCGACTCGCAATGTGTCCGGCCCTGGTGGCGACCGTACGGTCGTCGAGGTCGGTGGCGAGATTGATGTGTATACCGCGCCCAAGCTGCGCGAGCAGTTGGTCGAGTTGGTGAACGACGGCAGCTACCACCTGGTTGTCGACATGGAGGGCGTGGACTTCCTGGACTCGACCGGTCTGGGCGTGCTCGTGGGTGGCCTGAAGCGTGTGCGCGCCCACGAGGGCTCGCTGCGCCTGGTCTGCAACCAGGAGCGCATTCTCAAGATCTTCCGGATCACCGGTCTGACCAAGGTGTTCCCGATCCACACCACGGTCGACGAGGCCGTGGCGGCCACCGACTGAGGTCGGCAGCAGCCTTCCGGAAGAAAAGGGCGGGGGCACCGGGCGTCATGCCCGGGTGCCCGAGTCCGTGAGTTTGCCCGCTCGTACGTTCAAGGGGGATCGCATGGCCACCGTTGAACTCCGCTTCAGCGCCCAGCCCGAACATGTCAGAACGGCCCGTCTGGTGGCGGCTGCCGTGGCGCGTCGGGCCGGCGTCGACGAAGCTGTGTTGGACGAGGTCAGACTCGCGGTCGGCGAAGCATGCAGCCGCGCGGTGGGGCTGCACCGCAGCCATGGCATCACCACCCCGGTGCGGGTGGTGCTGACCGAGGAGGAGAAAGCCTTCTCCATCGAGGTCGGCGACGGCGTGCTGGGCCCGGGCAGTGGCTCCGGGGCTCCGGAGGCGCGTGAGGACGCGTCTGCGGGCGACCTCCACGAGAGCGATGCCGAGGACGAGGACGAGATGGGCCTCGCGGTGATCAGCGGGCTGGTCGACGACGTGGAGGTCACCTCCGGCGACGACGGCGGGGTCATCCGGATGAGCTGGCCGACGGCGACCGCCGTGGCTCTGCCCTGATGCCGCCTTCCTGAACGCCTGGTCCCGGACGGTGCCGATACTGGACCGTGCCGGTATCGATCCCTTCGCTCGGGGCGATGCCATCAGCGGCGATACCGTCCGGGGCGTGCTGTCGGGATCACCGGACGTCGGGATCACGGGCGTCGGGATCACCCGGCCGTCGGGATCACCCGGTCGGCCTCCGAACGGCTGATCCAGTCTTGTGGAAGACCCTGCTGAGCAGGGTCTTTCTTATTTCCTCCGGAAGATTTTCCGCGTAATCAAAATGTTTATCGCATTACTCATTCTGGGATTGCCCCGGGGTGATTTTCGCCGTGCGATCATTTCCTGTCGATAAAGTCGATAAATAGGGGCAAGCGCATGTGGCGTGCCCGGTTCTGATCAGGTTCGACTCCCTACAATCCGTCCATCTTGAGCGCTCAGCATCAAGGAGGACGAATGGCGGGACACTTCCATCCACGGCTTTCCGGCCACTCCACGTCTCTCGCGGCCGCGATACTCACCGACACCAACCGGCTGATCGTGATCGTGGTGGCGGTGATCGCGCTGGCGGCGCTGTTCGTGGCCCAGCTCCTGGTGCGCCAGGTGCTGGCGGCCGGCGAGGGCACCGATTCCATGAAGGAGATCGCCGCGGCCGTACAGGAGGGGGCGAATGCCTATCTGGCCCGGCAACTGCGCACTCTCGGCGTCTTCGCCGTCGTGGTGTTCTTCCTGCTGATGCTGTTGCCGGCCGACAACTGGTCGGAGCGGGCCGGACGTTCGCTGTTCTTCCTGGCGGGCGCGGTCTTCTCGGCGGCCACCGGTTATTTCGGCATGCGTCTTGCCGTGCGCAGCAATGTGCGGGTCGCGGCGGCCGCCCGCGAAGCGACGCCGGCCGATGGCCGGCCCGAAAAGGATCTGACCGCCGTTTCGCACAAGGCCACGAAGATCGCCTTCCGTACGGGCGGCGTGGTCGGCATGTTCACGGTGGGCCTCGGGCTGCTCGGCGCCTCCTGCGTGGTGCTCGCCTACGCCGCCGACGCGCCCAAGGTCCTGGAGGGCTTCGGCCTGGGCGCCGCGCTGATCGCCATGTTCATGCGGGTCGGCGGCGGCATCTTCACCAAGGCCGCCGATGTCGGCGCGGACCTGGTCGGCAAGGTCGAGAAGGGCATCCCCGAGGACGACCCGCGCAACGCCGCGACCATCGCCGACAACGTGGGAGACAACGTCGGTGACTGCGCGGGCATGGCGGCCGACCTCTTCGAGTCGTACGCGGTGACGCTCGTCGCCGCGCTCATCCTCGGCACGGCGGCGTTCGGGAACTACGGACTGGCCTTCCCGCTGATCGTTCCCGCGATCGGTGTGATCACCGCGATGATCGGCATCTTCGCGGTGGCCCCGCGGCGCGCCGACCGGAGCGGGATGAGCGCCATCAACCGCGGCTTCTTCATCTCCGCCGTGATCTCGCTCGCCCTGGTCGCCGTGGCGGCCTTCGTCTATCTGCCGTCCTCGTACGCCCAACTGGATGGGGTCGGGGAGGAGTCGATCCTCACCCACAGCGGCGATCCGAGGGTGCTGGCGCTGGTCGCGGTCGCCATCGGCATTGTGCTGGCGGCCCTGATCCAGCAGCTCACCGGCTACTTCACCGAGACCACCCGGCGTCCCGTCAGGGACATCGGCAGGTCCGCTCTGACCGGCCCCGCCACCGTAGTGCTCGCGGGCATCGCCATCGGCCTGGAGTCCGCCGTCTACACCGCCCTGCTGATCGGTCTCGCGGTGTACGGCGCCTTTCTGCTCGGCGGTACCTCGATCATGCTCGCTCTCTTCGCGGTGGCCCTCGCGGGCACCGGTCTGCTCACCACCGTCGGTGTCATCGTCGCCATGGACACCTTCGGCCCGGTCGCGGACAACGCTCAGGGCATCGCGGAGATGTCCGGTGATGTCCGGGGCGCCGGCGCCCAGGTGCTCACCGATCTCGACGCCGTCGGCAACACCACGAAGGCCATCACCAAGGGCATCGCCATCGCCACGGCCGTGCTCGCCGCGGCGGCGCTCTTCGGCTCCTACCGCGACGCCATCGCCACAGCCGTCGCCGATGTGGGCGCCGGGGCGGACGAGCTGACCCTCAGTCTGGACATCTCCCAGCCGAACAATCTGGTGGGGCTGATCCTCGGCGCCGCGGTCGTCTTCCTCTTCTCCGGGCTCGCGATCAACGCGGTGTCGCGGTCGGCCGGCTCGGTGGTCTACGAGGTGCGGCGGCAGTTCCGCGAGCACCCCGGGATCATGGACTACACCGAGAAACCGGAGTACGGCCGCGTGGTCGACATCTGCACCAAGGACGCCCTGCGCGAGCTGGCCACCCCGGGGCTGCTCGCCGTCCTCACCCCCATCGCCGTGGGCTTCGCACTCGGTGTCGGCGCCCTCGGGTCGTTCCTGGCCGGCGCGATCGGGACCGGCACCCTGATGGCCGTCTTCCTCGCCAACTCCGGCGGAGCCTGGGACAACGCCAAGAAGCTCGTCGAGGACGGCAGGCACGGCGGCAAGGGCAGCGAGGCACACGCGGCGACGATCATCGGTGACACCGTGGGCGACCCGTTCAAGGACACGGCCGGTCCCGCGATCAATCCGCTGCTCAAGGTCATGAACCTGGTGGCGCTGCTGATCGCGCCCGCCGTCGTGCGGTTCAGCTACGGGGACGACGCCGATGCCGGCATCCGCGCACTGGTCGCGGCGCTCGCCCTCCTGGTCGTCGTCGGGGCGGTGTACAGCTCCAAACGCCGCTCGGTCACGGTGGACGGCGGCGGAGACGATTCCGGCGACGGGACGGAGAAGTCGCCCGATCCGGTGGTGGCCCCATGACACCGCGTCAGGGGCCCCGGCGCGGGAGCCCGATCGAGTGATCAACAGCTCATCCTCCCTGACCCATGGCCGGCCGGACCGGGACCTGGGGGGCCTGAGCGGGCGTACGACGCGGAGCGGCTCGCCGTACGCCCTGCCTGCTCGCGGGACCCCCGGCGAGCCGGAACCTGAGCGGGCGTGAGGTGTCTCTCCCTTGGTGCAAATGGCTGCAATAGCCAGTAAATTGGACGTATGGCACACGGTTGTCGCCCGCTTGCCGTGTAAGTTCCGGGGCCGAGAGCCTTGGAAGGGACCAATCCGGTGAACAAGAAGCTTGTGGCCGCGCTGTCCGGCGGTGCGGTACTGCTCATGGCGCTGTCCGGCTGCAGTAGTGACGACAGCAACAGCAAGGTGAACGACTGGGCCAAGAAGGTCTGCGACCAGGTTCAGCCCCAGCTGACGAAGATCGCGGACGCCAACACCTCCATCCAGCAGGCGACCTCGGACAGCAGCCAGCCCGCTGATGTCCAGAAGACCGACGCAGCGGCCTTCCAGTCCATCTCCGACGCCTACAGGTCGCTGGGCTCGGCTGTGAGCAGCGCGGGCCCACCGCCCGTGAGCGACGGCGAGACGACCCAGCAGGAGGCCGTCAAGGAGCTCAACTCCACCTCGGCGGCGTACGCGGACCTCAGGAAGAAGGTCGACGCGCTCGACACCAAGGACCAGGCGGACTTCGCCGACGGTCTCAAGGGTGTCGCGGACGAACTGGACAAGCTCAGCAGGAGCGGCGATCAGGCGCTGCGGAAGCTCCAGTCCGGTGACGTCGGCAAGGCGATGTCGAAGCAGCCCGGCTGCCAGAAGCAGTCACCGACGGCGGGCGGGTCGACCGCCTCGCCGGCGGGCGGCAGCGGGTCGTGACGGGCTCGGCAGGACGCGGCGGCTCCCCGTCGTAAACCTCTGCCGTCGCCCGGCACGGCGACCCACGGCATCCGCTCACGGACGCTCTCGAACGCGGCTCTGTGGCCCGGTCCCCCGAACGGAGGGCCGGGCCGCAGGCCGTTGTCGGTGGGAGCCGCCACAATGGGCGGGTGAGTACGACCAGTCTTCCCACGCCCGACCACTCGCCCCGGCTCCGTGCGGCCCTGCTCGCAGCGGACTTCACCGCGGACGGCCTGCTCGATCTGCTCGGCGCGCCCGCCTACGCCGCGCTGGCCCGCAGCGAGACCGTGCCCGCGCTGCGCGCCACCCGCGGCGACACACCGCTCGAAACGCTCGTACGGCTGTTTCTGCTCCAGCGGCCCGTCCCCCGGGAGCGGGCGGCGGTGGCGCTGCCGCTGGACGAGGCGCTGGCCGGCGGCTGGGTCGTGGAGGCCGCCGGGGAGGTCCGCGCGACGGTGGACGTGCGCCCGTACGGCGGGCCCGAGGGCCAGGACTGGTTCGTCGTCTCCGACCTGGGCCTCGCCGTCGGCGGTGCCGGAGGCGCGAGCGGACACGACGAGGGGGTGGTGCTCGGGGTCGGCGGGGCCTCGACGACCCTGGCCGGGATCACCGTGCGCACGCCCGTCGGGACGGCGCTCGATCTCGGCACCGGATCCGGTATCCAGGCGCTGCACGCCTCCCAGTACGCGACGCGGGTCACCGCGACCGATCTGAACCCGCGGGCGCTCGCCTTCACCCGGCTGACGCTGGCGCTCTCCGGCGCGCCCGCGGCGGAGCTGCTGGAGGGGTCGCTCTTCGAACCGGTCGGGGACGAGACGTACGACCTGATCGTCTCCAACCCACCGTTCGTCATCTCGCCCGGCGTGCGGCTCACGTACCGGGACGGCGGAATGGGCGGGGACGATCTGTGCCGGACGCTCGTTCAGCAGGCGGGGGAGCGGCTCAACACCGGCGGGTTCGCCCAGTTGCTCGCCAACTGGCAGCACGTGGAGGGGGAGGACTGGCAGCAGCGGCTGCGCTCATGGGTGCCGAACGGCTGCGACGCCTGGATCGTCCAGCGCGAAGTCCAGGACGTGACGCAGTACGCCGAGCTGTGGCTGCGTGACAGCGGCGATCACCGGACCGGCCCGGAGGAGTACGCGGCACGGTACGACGCGTGGCTGGACGAGTTCGAGGCCCGGAAGACCAAGGCGGTCGGCTTCGGCTGGATCACGCTCAGGAAGTCGGGGACGGAGCAGCCGTCGATCGTCGTGGAGGAGTGGCCGCACCCGGTGGAGCAGCCGCTCGGCGACACGGTCCGGGCGCACTTCGAGCGGCAGGATTATCTGCGGACGCATGACGACGCCGCGCTCCTCGCCGACCATTTCGTGCTGGCTCCTGAGGTCGTCCAGGAGCAGGTCGGACTGCCGGGCGCGGAGGACCCCGAGCATGTCCTGCTGCGGCAGAACCGCGGCATGCGCCGGGCCACCAAGGTCGACACGGTCGGGGCCGGGTTCGCGGGGGTCTGTGACGGGACACTCAGCGCCGGACGGATCCTCGACGCCATCGGCCAACTCGTCGGGGAGGACCCGGTGCTGCTCCGGGACCGTACGCCCCAGGCGATCCGGACGCTGGTGGAGGAGGGCTTCCTGGAGCCCGCGCCGGGCCCGCGGTGACCGCCGGCCGGGCGTATGCGGGGAACCCGCGCCCGGCGTTCACCCGGAATTCGTGCCCGTGATGCCCCGGGGTGCCAGCCTCGGTCTCCTGAGTCCTCGGCGCCGCGCTTCGGGCGCCACGGAATGAACGAGGTACGGGCATGGAGAGCGGGCCGGCGGTCTTCGTGGGGACGGCTTTCACGCTGTTCGGCGCCGGGCTGCTGCTGTGGACGGCGGTACGCCTGCTGCACCGCGCGCCGGTGGCCCACGGAGTGCGGCCGGCGGCGTCCATCACACTCGCGACACTCTCGGGCGTGGTCTTTCTCGCCCTCGGCGTGTGGTGTTTCGGCCGTATCTGATCCAGACTTTCCGCCGTCCGACCGGAACCCGCGGCACATGATCGATTCGAGCCCGCACCCGGCGGCGTCAGCCCGTCGGACCTGCACCGGACGCCTCGCGGGGCCTCGCTGAATGACCGCCTCCGCACCCCTCCGCGGAACCGCGGGCGGCCCGGCCCGACGCGGCGGGCTCGGGGGTCCGGGCGGCAGGAGTGCCTGGAGTCGGGTTACCGTTCGAGTGGCCGTTGCGGGCTTTTGCCGTTTGACACGGGGGCGGGTTGTACCGTCACACTCCGCAGCGAAGCAGCGTCACCGCTGGGCCGTACCAGGCCCGCGTGCCGTTCTGCCGTACTGCCGTACGGGCCCATCGAGCGTCGACCGGAGAGAAGAGCGAAGTTGTCCCCGACCAGCGAGACCGCACACGGCGGCCGCCGACTCGTCATCGTCGAGTCGCCCGCCAAGGCGAAGACGATCAAGGGCTACCTCGGCCCTGGCTATGTCGTCGAGGCGAGCGTCGGGCACATCCGCGACCTCCCGAACGGCGCCGCAGAGGTGCCGGAGAAGTACACCGGCGAGGTGCGCCGCCTCGGTGTGGACGTCGAACACGACTTCCAGCCGATCTATGTCGTCAACGCCGACAAGAAGGCCCAGGTCAGAAAGCTCAAGGAACTGCTGGCCGAATCCGACGAGCTCTACCTCGCCACCGATGAGGACCGCGAGGGCGAGGCCATCGCCTGGCATCTGCAGGAAGTCCTCAAGCCCAAGGTCCCGGTCCACCGGATGGTCTTCCACGAGATCACCAAGGACGCGATCAGGGCCGCCGTCGCCAATCCGCGTGAGCTCAACACGCGCATGGTCGACGCCCAGGAGACGCGCCGTATCCTCGACCGGCTGTACGGCTACGAGGTCTCGCCGGTCCTGTGGAAGAAGGTCATGCGCGGCCTCTCCGCCGGCCGCGTCCAGTCCGTCGCCACCCGTCTTGTCGTCGAGCGGGAGCGCGAGCGCATCGCCTTCAGCTCCGCCGAGTACTGGGACCTGACGGGCACGTTCTCCACCGGCCGCGCCGGTGACGCCTCCGACCCGTCCTCGCTGGCCGCCCGGCTGAGCGCCGTCGACGGCCGCCGTGTCGCCCAGGGCCGTGACTTCGGCCCGGACGGCCGGATCAAGTCCGACCAGGTGCTCCACCTGGACGAGGCGAACGCACGGGCACTCGCCGCCGCTCTGGAGAACGCCTCCTTCTCCGTCCGCTCGGTCGAGTCCAAGCCGTACCGCCGCTCGCCGTACGCTCCCTTCCGCACGACGACCCTCCAGCAGGAGGCGTCGCGCAAGCTGGGCTTCGGGGCGAAGTCCACGATGCAGGTCGCGCAGAAGCTGTACGAGAACGGCTTCATCACCTATATGCGCACCGACTCGACGACCCTCTCCGACACCGCTGTCTCCGCCGCCCGGGCGCAGGTCACGCAGTTGTACGGGGCGAGCTATCTGCCGGACAAGCCGCGCACGTACGCCGGGAAGGTCAAGAACGCCCAGGAGGCGCACGAGGCGATCCGTCCTTCGGGTGATCGTTTCCGCACTCCGGCGGAGACCGGACTGACGGGCGACCAGTTCAAGCTCTATGAGCTGATCTGGAAGCGGACCGTCGCTTCCCAGATGAAGGACGCGGTCGGCAACAGCGTCACCGTCAAGATCGGCGGTCGCTCCTCCGACGGCCGGGACGCGGAATTCTCCGCCTCGGGCAAGACGATCACCTTCCACGGCTTCATGAAGGCGTATGTCGAGGGCGCGGACGACCCGAACGCCGAGCTGGACGACCGCGAGCGCAGACTTCCGCAGGTCACCGAGGGCGATGCCCTCTCCGCCGAGGAGCTCTCGGTGGACGGCCACGCGACCAAGCCGCCGGCCCGCTACACCGAGGCCTCGCTGGTCAAGGAGCTGGAAGAGCGCGAGATCGGCCGTCCGTCGACCTATGCCTCCATCATCGGCACCATTCTCGACCGCGGTTATGTCTTCAAGAAGGGCACGGCACTCGTCCCGTCCTTCCTCTCCTTCGCCGTGGTCAATCTGCTGGAGACGCACTTCGGCCGGCTGGTCGACTACGACTTCACGGCCAAGATGGAAGACGATCTCGACCGGATCGCCCAGGGCGAGGCCCAGGCCGTGCCGTGGCTCAAGCGCTTCTACTTCGGCGAGGGCGACGACAGGGCGGGCGCCGCGGCGGGCGCCGGAAACGGTGACGGCGACCACCTCGGCGGCCTCAAGGAACTGGTCACGGACCTGGGGGCGATCGACGCCCGCGAGATCTCGTCGTTCCCCGTCGGGGACGGCATCATGCTGCGTGTCGGCCGGTACGGCCCCTATGTGGAGCGCGGCGAGAAGGACCAGGAGGGCCACCAGCGCGCCGATGTGCCGGAGGACCTGGCGCCCGACGAGCTCACGGTCGGATATGCCGAAGAGCTGCTGGCCAAGCCGAGCGGCGACTTCGAACTGGGCGCGGACCCCGCGACCGGCCACCAGATCGTCGCCAAGGACGGCCGCTACGGGCCGTATGTCACGGAGATCCTGCCGGACGGCACTCCGAAGACCGGTAAGAACGCGGTCAAGCCGCGTACCGCGTCCCTCTTCAAATCCATGTCCCTGGACACCGTCACCCTCGAAGACGCCCTCCGGCTGATGTCGCTGCCCCGGGTCGTCGGCGTGGACGCCGAGGGCGTCGAGATCACCGCGCAGAACGGCCGGTACGGCCCGTATCTGAAGAAGGGCACGGACTCCCGTTCGCTGGAGACCGAGGACCAGCTCTTCAACATCACGCTGGACGAGGCGCTGGCGATCTACGCGCAGCCCAAGCAGCGCGGCCGGGCCGCGGCCAAGCCGCCGCTGAAGGAACTGGGCACGGACCCGGTGAGTGAGCGCCCGGTCGTCGTGAAGGACGGCCGCTTCGGCCCGTATGTCACGGACGGGGAGACGAACGCGACGCTGCGGACCGACGACAGCGTCGAGGCGATCACTCCCGAGCGCGGTTACGAGCTGCTCGCGGAGAAGCGCGCGAAGGGCCCGGCGAAGAAGACGGCCAAGAAGGCCGTGAAGAAGGCGCCTGCCAAGAAGGCCCCGGCGAAGAAGGCGACGACGGCCAAGAAGACCGCCGCCAAGAAGACGACCACGGCCAAGGCGACAGCGGCGAAGACGACGGCGGCCAAGAAGACTGCGGCCAAGACGGCGGCTTCGGCGAAGGCCGACCAGTGAGGCCGGGCCCCCGGTGATCGCGGGGGCTCTGTTATGCCGTCCGACCTGGGAAGAGCGCCCGGTGCACACCGGCCGGTAGGGGGGCCGGGGCCCCTGCGCGGCGGCCCTGTCACGGCCCGGCCCCGTCCGCCTCGGGCGTCGCACGCCCGTATGTTCGGACGGGGTATCCAGGGAGTCAGTGGCTCCGGATAGGCTGGGCGGATGACGCGAGCCGAGCAGCCAACGGTCGTGAGCCCCACCTCCGACTCCGACGCACTTGCCGCAGACTCACGAGAGCGTGCCGTGCGGTCCTTGTTGCGCCTTCCTCCGCTTCGGCGGCTGTGGGGCGCCCAGTTCGCCGGCGGTGTCGGCGACGTACTCGCCGTTCTCGTGCTTCTGCTGTTGTCGTTGCAGGCGGCGATCGCTGAGGGCTCGTTCGGTCCTGGATACAGAGGAGCGGCGTTCGCCGTCGCCGCTGTGTTCGGCGCCCGGATCCTTGCCACCGCGCTCTTCGGAGTCGCCCTCCACGGTCCGCTGACCTCACTGATCACACCCGGCACCGGAGCCGGGAAACCGGTGGCCACCGGGACCGGCGAGGAGAGCGCCTCCCGGCCGGCGGGCGACACGGAGTCCCCGTCCGGGGCCGGCACCTCCGGGGCTTCCCGGGTGCGCAAGGCCCCCAGGAAGCCCGCCGGGGACGGCGGCCCGCTGGACCGCCGCTGGACGATGATCGTCTCGGACGTGCTCCGCCTCGGCCTGCTGCTGGTCGCGCCGCTCTGGCTGGCCTGGACCCCCGGCAACGCCCTGCCGATCCTGCTCAGCACGGTCTTCGTCGCCGGCGTCGCCGAGCGCTTCTGGACGGTCGCCAAGGACAGCGCGGCTCCCGCCCTGCTTCCGGCGCCCCCGCTGGAGGGCGCAGCGGTACGCCCGCTGCCGGACCACCTGGACGCGCTGCGCCGGCTCTCCCTCCGTACGGCCTTCGTGGCCGTCCCCGTCGCGGCCGTGATCCTGCTTGTCGCCACGCTGATCAGCAACCTCCTCGGCACGGGCATCGAATGGTTCTCGCTGCACCAGGCCGCTCTCGGCTCGTATGTCGCGGCCGGACTGTTCGCCGCGTCCGTGTCCACCCTGTACTTCCTCGAACTGCCCGGCGGCCCGACGCCCCGCCCGCGTTCGCCGCTCGCCGGCCTGCGCCGTCCGTCCGCCCGTGAGGCGGGCCGCGAGGGTCAGGACAAGGGGCGTACGGGCGCGGTGCCGCTGTTCGTTCTCGCCTGCGCCGCGATCGCCGCGGCGATCGCCTCCGCCGTGGCCGTCTCCGTACTCCAGGCGAAGGACCTCGGCGGCGGCCCCGTCGCCTTCGCCCTGCTGGTCCTCGCGCTGACCGGCGGCACCGGGCTCGGCATCCGTGGCGCCGCGAAGGTGCTGCCCGCACTCTCCCGCCGCCGTCTGTTCGTGCTGGCGATCGCGCTCACCGGTATCGCGCTGCTCGCGATGGGCCTCGTACCGGACACGGCGACGGTGCTGTTCCTCGCGCTGTTCGCCGGCTTCGCGGCCGGTGTCGCGGCGAACACCGGACACACCCTTGTCGACCTGGAGACCGAGGAGTACGGCCGGAGCCGCGTCACCGAACACCTCCAGGCCGTCGTCAGGGTCTTTGTCGCACTCGGCGTGGTCGTCGCCCCGCTCCTCGCCGCCGCCATCGGCCCGCACCGCCTCGCCAACGGCGAGTTCGTCTTCGCCCACGACGGGGCGGCCTTCACGCTGATGCTGGTGGGCGCGCTGCTGCTGCCCGTCGCGGCCGTCGTCCTCGCCAAGACGGACGACCGGTCCGGCGTGCCGCTCCGCCGCGACCTGCGGGACGCCCTGCGCGGCGGCGCCGACCCCGCGCAGACCGCGACAGCCACCGGCTTCTTCCTCGCGATAGAAGGCGGCGACGGCGCCGGCAAGTCCACACAGGTCGAGGCGCTCGCCGACTGGATCCGCGCCAAGGGCCACGAGGTCGTGGTCACCAGGGAGCCGGGCGCCACCCCGGTCGGCAAGCGGCTCCGCTCGATCCTGCTGGACGTGTCGAGCGCGGGCCTGTCGAACCGCGCCGAGGCACTCCTGTACGCCGCCGACCGCGCCGAACATGTCGACTCGGTCGTACGCCCCGCCCTGGAGCGCGGAGCGATCGTCATCTCGGACCGCTACATCGACTCGTCCGTCGCCTATCAGGGCGCGGGCCGTGATCTGTCGCCGACCGAGATCGCCCGGATCTCGCGCTGGGCGACGGACGGTCTCGTGCCCCACCTCACGGTGCTGCTCGATGTCTCGCCGGAGACCGCGCGCGAGCGCTTCACGGAGGCTCCGGACCGACTGGAGTCCGAGCCCGCCGAATTCCACCAGCGGGTACGGTCCGGCTTCCTGACCCTCGCCGCCGCCGACCCCGGCCGTTATCTCGTCGTGGACGGCGGCCAGGAACCGGAGTCGGTCACCAGGGTCGTACGGCACCGGCTCGACCGGATGCTGCCGCTCTCCGAGGCCGAGGTGAAGGCCCGGGAGGAGGCGCGGAAGGCCGCCATCGAGGAGGCCCGCCGCAAGGCCGAGGAAGAGGCCGCGCGCAAGGCCGAGGAGGAGCGGCTGGAGCGCGAGCGCCAGGCGCAGCTCGCCAAGCTCCGCGCCGACGAGGAGGAGCGCAAGCGCCGCGAGCTGGAGGAGGAGCGGCAGCGCGAGGCCGAACGCCAGGCGGAGGAGGCCAGGCGGCAGGCCGAGGAAGCGCGCAGGAAGGCCGAGGAGGAGCGCAGGCGCCGCGAGGCCGAGGAAGCGGCGAAGCAGGCGGAGCAGGAGCGTCTCAAGCGGCAGGCCCAGGAAGAGGCCAGGCTGCGGGTGGAGGCGGCGGAGCGACGCCGCGAGAAGCAGCGCAAGGCGGAGGAGGCGCTGCTCCGGGCCGAGGAGACGCGCCGTCTCGCGGAGGAGTCGGCCGCCGCCGCTCCGGCGGCCCCGGCCGTCTCGCCGAACGAGATCACCATGCCCACCCGGCTCGTCAAGGAGCCCCTCGCCGCTCCGGACGATGTGACCCAGCAGGTCCCGGCGGTACGCCCCGCGGAGCCGCGCCCGCCCGCCGGGCCCGACGCGGACGAGACGGCCGTCATCCCGCAGGTGACCGACCCGGCGGTCGACGAGACGGCCGTGCTGCGGACGGTACGGGACGAGCCCCGGGACGCCGGGAACGCCCGGGACCCCAGGGAGACCTGGGACCGAGGGGAATCCGGCCGGGCCGACGAGCCCCGGGAGGCCCGCGCTGTCGACGAGACCGCCGTCCTGCCGCCCGTACGGGACGCCGATCCGGCCGACCGGGTGCCCGGGGACTTCTTCCGCAAGGACGAGCCGGCCCCGCCCGCGGAGGGCGGCAACGAGCGCACCCGTGAGCTGCCGCAGTTCGACCCGGAGCGCCCGTCCGACCGCCCGCGCCGCCGCTCGGACTGGGCGGAGGAGACTCCGCTGGACGACCTTCCGACCCTGGCGGACGAGTTGCTGGGCCCGCGCGACGACGGCGACGACAGCGAGGGCGGGCGCCGCCGCTAGGGCGTGTTCTCGCGGGCCCGGCAGGGCGGCCCGTCACTGTCAGGACGTGGCGTATGCACGCCGGTGGGGCCGGAGTGTCAGACTCCGGCCCCACAATTGAATCCGCGCGGGGGACTCCGCAGATCCACGCGCGGGAATGGGCGCGTCCGATTCCGGGCGATCGACATGCTCGATGCCAGGCGGACGACACTTCGGCACGGAGGCGGTGACGGCGCATGACCGTATGGGACGACCTGGTCGGGCAGGACCGGATTCAGGCGACGCTGTCCGCCGCCGCCCGGGACGCCGACGCCCGCGTCACCGCCGACGCCTCGGGTACCGCGTCGCCCGAGGCGTCGAAGATGACCCACGCCTGGCTCTTCACCGGACCGCCCGGCTCGGGGCGCTCCACCGCTGCCCGCGCCTTCGCCGCCGCGTTGCAGTGCACCAGTCCCGACCGTGCTCTCGGCGGGGAGCCGGGCTGCGGCTTCTGCGACGGCTGCCACACGAGCCTGATCGGTACGCACGCCGATGTCGAGGTGATCCGTACCGACCTGCTGTCCATCGGCGTCAAGGAGACCCGCGAGCTGGTCCGCCGCGCCCAGCTCTCACCGGCCGTCGGCCGCTGGCAGGTCATCGTGCTGGAGGACGCCGACCGGCTCACCGAGGGCGCCGGGAACGTCCTGCTGAAGGCGGTGGAGGAGCCCGCGCCCCGGACGGTCTGGCTGCTCTGCGCGCCCTCGCTGGAGGACGTCCTGCCCACGATCCGCTCCCGCTGCCGCCACCTCGTCCTGCGCACCCCGCCCGTGGAGGCCGTTGCCGACGTCCTCATCCGGCGCGACGGTATCGAGCCGGAAGCGGCCCACGCCGCCGCGCGCGCCACCCAGGGACACATCGGCAGAGCCCGCCGGCTGGCCACCGACGAACGGGCCCGTGCCCGCCGTGCCACCGTCCTCAAGATGCCCCTGCGCGTGGACGACATCGGTGGCTGCCTCAAGGCGGCGCAGGAGCTGATCGACGCCGCGGCGGAGGACGCCAAGCAGGTGGCCGAGGACGTCGACGTCAAGGAGACGGAGGACATGAAGGCCGCCCTCGGCGCCTCGGCGGGCGGGCGGATGCCGCGGGGCACCGCGGGTGCCATGAAGGAGCTGGCCGATCGTCAGAAACGGCGCTCCACCAGGACCCAGCGGGACAGCCTCGACCTCGCCCTCACCGATCTGACCGGCTTCTACCGCGATGTACTGGCGCTCCAGCTCGGGTCGCGGGTCGCGCTGGCCAACGGGGACGTACGGGACGCGCTGGACCGAGTCGCCCGTGCTTCGACCCCGGAGCGGACGCTGCGCCGGATAGAGGCGATCGCCGCCTGCCGCCAGGCGCTCGACCGCAATGTGGCGCCGCTGCTGGCGGTGGAGGCGATGGCGGTGTCGCTGCGGGCGGGCTGAATCCGCGCGGACCGCATGATTGGCTCGAATACGGACTCACCCGTACGAGTAAGGACAGGCCGTACACCTCGCCCGGCCGCTACGCTCCCTGGATGGACACCAGGCACCTGTTCCGTATCTCCGCCACCGCGCTCGTGGCGGCCGGTCTGCTGATCTCCGGCTGTAGCTCAGGCAGCCCGTCGTCCGAGGCGTCGGCTTCGAACTCCGCCTCCGGCTCGGGCTCGGCGGCGGTGGATCCGGCGGCCCTGAAGAAGTTCTACGGGCAGAAGCTCGCCTGGCGGGCATGCGGTGTCGCGGGTTTCCAGTGCGCCACGATGAAGGCCCCGCTCGACTACGCGAAACCGGACGGCACCCAGATCAAGCTGGCCGTCGCCCGGAAAAAGGCCACCGGCCCCGGCAAGCGGATCGGCTCCCTCCTTGTCAATCCGGGCGGCCCCGGCGGCTCCGCCGTCGGCTATCTCCAGGGATACGCGGGCATCGGCTACCCGGCCCCGGTCCGGGCCAGATACGACATGGTGGCCGTCGACCCGCGGGGCGTCGCCCGCAGTACGCCCGTCGAATGTCTCAGCGGCAAGGAGATGGACGCCTACACCCAGGTCGACCAGACGCCCGACGACAAGGCCGAGACCGACCGGCTCGCGACGTCCTTCAAGCGGTTCGCCCAGGGCTGTGAGAGGCGTTCCGGCGCGATCCTGCCGCATGTCTCCACGGTCGACGCGGCCCGTGACATGGACATCGCCCGAGGCGTGCTGGGCGACAAGAAGCTGTCCTACGTCGGTGCCTCGTACGGCACCTTCCTCGGCTCCACCTACGCCGAGCTGTTCCCCAAGCGCACCGGCCGTCTTGTCCTCGACGGAGCGATGGACCCCTCCCTCCCGGCCCGGACGCTCAACCGCGACCAGACCGCCGGCTTCGAGACCGCCTTCCGTTCCTTCGCCACGGACTGCGTCAAGCAGGCCGACTGCCCGCTCGGTACGGAGTCCGCCGCCGAGGTCTCGACCCGTATGAAGGCGTTCTTCGCAACCCTGGACGCCAAACCCGTCCCGACCGGCGAGAGCCGTGAACTGGGCGAGTCCCTCGCCACGACCGGCGTGATCGCCGCGATGTACGACGAATCGGCCTGGCCCCAGCTCCGCGGCGCCCTCACCAGCGCGATGGACGGCGACGGCGCCGGCCTGCTCGCTCTCGCCGACTCGTACTACGAGCGCGAGAGCAACGGCTCGTACGCGAACCTGATGTTCGCGAACTCCGCGGTGAACTGCCTGGACCTGCCGCCCGCCTTCGCGAACTCCGCCGAGGTCACCGCCGCGACCCCGTCCTTCGAGAAGGCGTCCCCGGTCTTCGGCAAGGGCCTCGCCTGGGCCTCCCTGAACTGCGCCTACTGGCCCACCAAGGCCACCGGCGCCCCGCACCGGATCGAGGCGAAGGGCGCGGCCCCGATCGTCGTCGTCGGCACCACCCGCGACCCGGCGACCCCCTACAAGTGGGCCCAGTCCCTGGCCCGCCAGCTCTCCTCCGGCACGCTCCTCACCTACGACGGCGACGGGCACACCGCCTACGGCCGAGGGAGCGACTGCATCGACACCGCCATCAACACCTATCTCCTGGAGGGCACCCCTCCAAAGGACGGCAAGAAGTGCTCCTGACCTGCGAGAAGCCCCTCGCGCCGAGGGTGTGCGGAGCACCCCCGGAAACTGTGTAGACTTGGCCGCGCTGCTGATCGCACCATGGTGCACACGGCACGCCGCCTTAGCTCAGTTGGCCAGAGCAACGCACTCGTAATGCGTAGGTCTCGGGTTCGAATCCCGAAGGCGGCTCGGAATGACCCCAGGACTCACTCGCCGTGACCTGGGGTTTTTTCATGCCCGGGGCATGACGCATGACACGGCCGGGGTGCCGCGAGATGGCTTGCGTGAGCGATGCGTGAGCGGTCCGCTCCGGTGCCCTACTTCTTCGGCTTCTTCCGCTTGCTCTTCTTCTTGGCCCTGGCCTCGGCTTTCGCCTTGTCCTTGGCTGTCTTGGCGGCCTTACGGGCCTCCTCCGCCTCGGTCTTCCGCTGAAGCGGGACCAGCCTGGCGGTGGCCTCGGCCGCGTTGCGGCATTTCGTCGATCGCGGCTTTCATCGCCTTGCGGCGGGCGCGGTTCTCCGCTCCCTTCCACGGCACGTTTCCCAACTCCTCGATCGCGGCTCGCCGCTGGGCGTTGTCCGGGTCTGTCAAACGAGCGGTGTAACTGGGGTTGTTGAGGGTTACTGGCGGGCTGCCGAGAGTCGGCCGTCGAAGGTGATGTCGAAGGCATTCAGGGCGGTCTTCCAGCGCATGGTCCAGCGGGCTGGCCCTTGCCGGTCGGGCCCAGCGACATGATCGCCATGGAGACGCACTCCGGCGCTGCCTGCTCGTTCGGGAAGTGGCCGCGGGCTTTCACCGCCCGTCGGATCCGTGCGTTCACGGACTCGATCGCGTTGGTGGTGCAGACGATGCGGCGGATCTCGGTGTCGAAGCGGAGGGAAGGAGTGAACTCCTCCCAGGCATTCTCCCAGAGCCGGACGATCACCGGATACTTCTTGCCCCACGCGTCGGCGAACTCCGCGAACCGCTCGAGTGCGGCTTCCTCGGTCGCCGCGGTGAGACGGGCTTGAGTACCTTCGCGATCTTGTCCCAGTCCTGGCGGGCGGCATGGCAGAAGAAATTCCGCAGCAGGTGGACCACGCAGGTCTGCCCGACGGTGCGGGGCACGATGAATTCGGAAGATCTCGCCGAGCCGGGCTACCCGGTTCCGCGAGATCTTCCGAACGATTCTTCCTGGTCCTTCAACACTCGCAACAGGTCGTGCGTATCCCCTGGTGAATATGTCTTCTCTGGGGTTGGGAGCACCATGGCAATCTGGCGCGGGAACGGATGGGGGTGACCGTGGCTGTAAGCGGTAGTCCCCTGCGGTGGTTGCGCCGGTCCGCCCGGCCGACGGGCTCGGAGCCTGCGGGACTGAGAACGGAGCGGGAAGTGCATGCCGCTTACCAGCTCTACGGCGGAGCGCTGTTCGGGTTCGCCTACAGGGCACTGGACGACCGGCAACTCGCCGAGGATGTGGTGCAAGAGACCTTCGTCCGCGCCTGGCGATCCCCCCGGGGCTTCGATCCGGACCAAGGCAGCATGCGGACCTGGCTGTTCGCCATCGCGCGCAACGGTGTTACGGACGCCATTCGGAGGCGCAAGGTTCGCGAGGCACCCGACTCGTCGTGGGATGCAGTGTCGGAGTCAGCTTCGGGGTTCGACCCGGTCGACCAGCTTCTTGAGCGGATTCAGCTGACGGAAGCCCTGGATCGGCTGAGCCCGCAGCACCGCGAGGCCGTCGTCGAGGTGTATTTCGGTGGCCGGACCTGCGCGGAGATCGGCGAGGAGCTGAACATCTCGGCTTCCACCATGCGTAGCCGGCTCTATTACGGCGTGCGCGCTCTGCGACTCATCCTGGAAGAGAACGGGTGGTTGGTGCAATGAATCAGGAATGTTTCTCTTTTCGGCCCCTGCTGACCGAGCGCCTGCTTCTCGGAATTCCCCTGACTGGGGAGTCGGCCTGGCATCTCGACCGGTGTGCAGAGTGCACTCGCGAGCTGTCCGAGTTCGGTGATGTGCTGCGGACACTACGTCGGGCAGACTCACTTTCCGAGTGTGCAGGCGCACACCCGGCAGCAACCGATGGACGGCCATCCAAAGATCTCGGAAACCGAATTCGCGGAGACATCGCCAAAGACATTGCCGGGGGGCAAGCTGCGCGGCCCAGGATCCGAAGGCGGATCACCCTGAGCGTGGCTACGGCCTTCCTTGCCGCCGCTGCAGTGGTCGTACCGCTCGCGACGAAACAGGACCAAGCGCCTGCCGAAGCCGTGGCACTGGTCCGCCAGGGCCAAATGGTCACTCGCCCCGGAGGCACTGAGGTGCCGGTGGCCTTGTCCGGGCTCCAGTCGGGAAAGGTCTACCGCATGATGACCGTCAACGCTGCCGGTGTACGTGCCTCTGGGGGCAGCGTTCGGGCCGTGAGTGACAAGCAGGTCTCCACCCGCATGGTGACCGCAATGCGTCGCGACACCATCACGGCTCTGATCGTAGAAAACCAGGAGGGCCGGGTCGTGGCTCGCATTCCCGTGACACCACCCCCGTCTGTCTGAAAGCTGACACCAACACTTCCTGCCGCTTAGTTCCCTCGGGCGATCAGGCGATCCGCCATGCCCGAAAAATAATAATCATGGAGAGAAAAAATGTCTTCTGTACGTCGTGCCACCTGGGTGCTGATCGCCACACTGGGGGTCGGAGGTGGAACGCTGGCTGCCACGTCCCTGGCGCAGGCCAGCCCCGAGCCCGCAGCCGCAACCGCTTCGGCCACCCGCCACGAGACGATTCCCATCTCGGGCCAGGATCGCGTGTACACGGCCGATCAGACATCCAACACGGTCTCGGTGATAGATCCTTCCTCCAACAGGACACTGGGCACGATCAAGCTTGGCGACCAGCGGATCGGCGGCACCCTGAGTCCCCAGTACCTCGGTGATGTCGGCGTGCACGGCCTGGCGTTTTCACCGGACCGTCAGCGCCTGGCGGTGGTGAGCGTCACGAGCAACACGGTCGACATCGTCGACACAACCACCAACAAGGTCGCCAGCACGACCGATGTCGGCCGCGCTTCCCACGAGGGCAGCTTCACCGCCGACGGCAAGCAGTTCTGGGTGGCGAACCGGGGCCGGAACACGGTCACCATCGTCGATGCCGTACACGGCGGGGTCGTCGCCAATGTCCCCGTCGGCCAGGGTCCGTCAAAAGTGGTGATGAGCCCCGACGGCAAGCATGCGTACGTGAACCACATCAGCATGCCGGAAATCACCGTGATCGACGTGGCATCCCGCAAGGTAGAGGACCGCATCACTGGTCTCGGCGACGACTTCTCCTCCGACCAGGCGATCTCGCCTGACGGCAAGGAACTGTGGGCGGCGCACAAACGTGCCGGCAAGGTCTCCGTGGTGGACCTGGTCCACCACAAAGTTGCCACCGTCCTCGCCACCGGACCTGACACCAACCACCCCCAGTTCGCCGATACCTCCACCGGGAACTACGCCTACGTGACCATGGGCGGGCTGGACGAGACCTGGGCATACCGTCTCAACAACAGTGCACCGGTCCTGGTAGCCAAGATCAAAAACAGCGGGCACGCCCCGCACGGTGCCTGGGCCAGCGGCGACGGCTCCCGGCTGTACGTCGGCCTGGAGAAGTCCGATGCGGTGGACGTCATCGACACCGCTACCAACAAAGTGACCAACACGATCAAGACAGGGCAGGAACCGCAGGCTGTCGTCTACGCACCCAGGGCGGCCGCTGCCGGCGATGCCTCCAATCTCGGCCGCCAGGGGCTCGACCAGCAAGCCCACAACGTTCCCACCACCCTGCCGGATGGCACCGCCGGCGAGACCCTGGACCCGGTAAAGGGCCGCGTTCTGGAAGCCACCATCCGTCCTGTGGGCGGACTGGACATGATCCAGCTCCAGGCACGCCGTCTCAGTCCCAGCACTGTCTACCAGGCGTACTCCGTCGCCGCCGACGGCCGGAAGACCCCGGCACTTTCCTTCACTACCGACGCGAACGGCAACGCTCCCATGGTGCTCGGCTTCAGCGCCTTCGACGGCCAGAGCGTCTCCATCTCAGCCAAGGGCGCCGCAACTCCCGTCCAGACGGCCGCACTCGCTAACCAGGGCAGCATGCACGGCCATGCGGTCCAGATCGCTGATCTCGTGTACTGCGACTGCTGCTGACTCCGACGCCGAGCTGAGAGGACCATTCATGCCCCGCCGCACTCGACGGCACCTCGCCACCTTCTTCACTGCCACCGCAAATGCGGCGGGAGCAGTCCTTCTTCTCGCCGGACCTGCCTCGGCTCACGTACGGGTCATCGCTGAGGCCAGGCCCGGACAACCCGCCACCCTCCAGTTCCGCGTCCCCAGTGAGCTGGCCGACGCCACCACCGTGCGGGTCGCCGTCGCCATTCCGTCCGATCTGTCCGTCACTGCGGTTCCTCTGCTCGACGGGTGGACCGAGAAAACTATCGCGGGGTCCGCCAAGCAGGTCACCCAATTGATCTGGACGGCGAAGCCAGGGCACGAGATCAAGCCCGACAATCACTTGAGCTTCACGGTACGGGTGGGCCCTCTGCCCAACCAGCGATCCGTCAGCTTCGACACCGAGCAGACTTACTCCAACGGGACGATCGCCACCTGGGATCAGAGGCAGACCGGCAGCGAAGAACCGCCCTACCCCGCACCGGTCCTCGTCATCAACCCTGACGCCCCGGCATCACCCGTCCGGTCCGGAGCACCGAGGCAGCCAACCACTACGCAGCCCCCCGAGCCCGGCTCCGGGGCCATCCCCACCCCATCCGTCACCGGAACGTTCGCCGACGCTGCACAGACGGCATCATCCGCTGGGATGTTGGCAGCGATCGGAGGAGGAATGGTCGTGGTGGCCGCGATCAGCGCTGCAGTATTGCGCCGCCGGCGCAGGCACAATAGGACATTGCGCCCATAACGTGAGACCGTGACGGATTTGCGCACCGGGTTCGACCGTTTGGCGGTCGATGCCCAGCGTGGTTTGGACAGCAAGGTGGGCACGTTCGTGACGGCAGCCGAATCGGTTGACGCCACCCAGAAGTTCATCTCGATCTCCGAGCTCCGCAACGATCACTGTGGGTGGATCTGGAACAGCGGTTACGAAGAGGAGACCCTTGCCGAATCCCGAGCAACCGAACGCGTTGTACGTGAGTTCCTGGCAGGAGCCGGTGCACTGCTGACGGCAGGAGCACGAGTGGGGTGAACTGCGTGCCGCTCAGGCAGCCGCTGCTCTCGGCAAGTTGGTCAAGACCGCCTACGACACCCGTAAGCTCCAGCCCGTTTACGCCTTCAGGCCGGTAGACGTCCCGACTGTGCCTCCGCCGCCCATGCCCTCGAACGTCGTCGGCAAGTGGGCGGATTTCCGTAAGGACCTTCGGTACGAGGGCTGGGAGCACTCAGACCCCCCTCGACCTGGGACAGGGACATCGGTCCCCCTTCCCCTCTCCGGGTGCGCGCCGGGGCCGATGCGGCGCGCCGCCCGGCGCGGGTCAGGATCACCGCACCACAGCCCGCCTCGGCTCGCACCGGGGCAGATCCCCAGCGGTGCCACGCGGCCGCGGCGTGCCAGGACAGGGGTGTGACCCCGGTTCGAACGGACCGGGCCGGATGTTGTCCTGTCGGCAGTCCAGTGGAGCACCGACGACATCGACGCCCGTGGTGGGCCTCACAGCGGCCTGGCCCGCGGTGGCGCGATCGGCTCGGCGCGGCGGGCGGTCCGCCGCGAGTGCCTGAACCCCTGGGCGCCGCACCTCTGACCCGGAAAGGCAGCTCCATGAAACCGATGCCCTGGAACACCCCGCAGTACCGCCGGACTGTGCTGCGCTCGGCCGCCGCGCTGCCCGTCGCCGTCGTCGTCGGCGGCGCCCTGCAGGGTACGGCCGCGGCGGCCGACGCCTCCGGTCTTCCCGACTTCGCACCGGTCCCGGACGCGGCGAAGGGGCCGGTACCCAACGAGGCGGGCTACTTCGTCGGCCGGATCAACGGCAACCTCCACTGGGTGACCGACGGCTTCTACCAGGCGATGTTCCTCAGCACCCGGGAAGGCGTCGTCCTGGTCGACGCGCCGCCGACGATCGGGCACAACCTCCTGCGGGCGATCGCCGAGGTGACGCGGGCCAACGGCCGTCCGGCGAAGGTGACGCACCTGGTCTACTCGCACTCGCACGCCGACCACATCGGGGCCTCGTCGATCTTCGGTAGGGACGTCGTGCGCATCGGCCATGCCGAATGCCGGCGCCTGCTGCTGCGCGCCAACGACCCGAACCGTCCGGCACCTTCCGTCACGTTCGAGGACCGCTACACGCTCCTGGTCGGCGGCGAGCGCCTGGAACTGGCCTACCACGGCCCCAACCACAGCCCGGACAACATCTTCATCCATGCCCCGGAGCACAAGACCCTGATGGTTGTCGACATCCTGTACCCGGGCTGGGTGCCGTTCAAGAACATCGCTGTCTCCCAGGACATTCCGGCCTGGCTCCGGGCCCAGGACATCGCCATGGGGTACCCCTGGCGGACCCTGGTCGGCGGGCATCTCGGCCGGCTCGGCGTGCGCGCGGACGGCGACCTCCAGCGTGCCTACATGGCCGACCTCGAAGCCTCCACGCGGGCGTCGATGAACCTGGACCCCACGCCCTACTTCGACAAGTACGGCCCGCAGGGCAACGCGTGGGCGATCTTCAAGACGTACCTCGACGCGGTGGCGGTGCAGGCCGCCGCGCCGGTGGCCGCGAAATACACCGGCGTACTCGCCGCCGCCGATGTCTTCACCCTCGACAACGCGGCGACCTTGGTCGAGTCGTTCCGCATCGACGCCGGGCTGCTCGGTCCGTTCGGCACCCCCCCCCTGAACCCCCGCCCCTGAACCCCGTGACCTCCATATCTCTACCTTCCTGCCCCCATCCCTTGATGTCGTTCACGAGACGTGCGAGAAAGGCTCCACCGTCATGACCAGGCCCACCCCAGTCCTCTTCATCCACGGTCTGTGGCTGCACAGCACCTCCTGGCAGCCGTGGATCGACCTGTTCCAGCAGGAGGGCTACGCCCCGTCCGCGCCGGGCTGGCCCGGCGACCCCGATACCGTGGAGGAGGCGCGGGAGAGCCCGGAGAGCATCGCCGACCACGGCATCGACGACGTCGTCGAGCACTACACGGACATCATCCGGGGCATGGAGACGCCCCCGATCCTCATCGGCCACTCCTTCGGCGGCATGATCGCCCAGAAGCTCCTCGGCCTGGATCTGGCCGCGGCCGCCGTGGCGATCGACGCGGCCCAGATCAAGGGGGTGCTGCCATTGCCGCTGTCCGCGCTGCGGTCGACGCTGCCGGTGTTCAAGAACCCGGCGAACAAGCACCGCGCCGTGTCCCTGACCGCAGAGCAGTTCCGCTTCGCGTTCGGCAACGCCCTGACCCAGGAGGAGTCCGACGCGCTGTACGAGCGGTGGACCATTCCCGCGCCGGGCAAGCCGCTGTTCGAGGCCGCCGCGGCGAACTTCAACCCCCATTCGCCGGCGAGGGTCGACACCGCGAATTCCGGGCGTGGGCCGATGCTGCTGATGTCCGGCGGCAAGGACCACACCGTCCCGGAGACCGTCACGCGCGCCACGCTCAAGCAGTACCGGCACTCCCAGGCCGTCACCGACTTCATGACCTTCCCCGACCGCGGGCACTCCCTGACGATCGACGGCGGCTGGCGCGAGGTCGCGGACGCGGCCCTGGCCTGGCTGCGGCGGCAGAGCCTGGAGCTGACGCGGTGACCGTCTCCGCATGGGACCACGGCCTGGCCGGTCAGCGTGCCGTGGTGACCGGCGCCGGCCGGGGCATCGGCCTGGCGGTCACCGAGGGTCTGCTGGCAGCCGGCGCCCGCGTCGTCGCCGGGACGAGAGACCGTACCGAGGCACTCGACGACCTGGTCAAGGGGGGCGCCGACCTGACGGTCATGGAGGTCGACCTGGCCACCCCCGACGGCCCGGGTTCGCTCGTCGCCGCCGCGGCCGAGCTGCACGGCGGCCTCGATGTCCTGGTGAACAACGTCGGCGCGGTGCGTCCCCGGGTCGACGGTTTCCTGGCCACGACCGACGCGGACTGGGAGTGGACGTTCACGATCAACGTGATGGCCGCCGTACGGGCCACCCGCAGCGCCCTGCCCCACCTGATCGCCACCGGCGACGGCCGGATCGTCACCGTCTCCTCGGTCAACGCCCGGCTTCCCGACCCGCTGGTCATCGACTACAGCGCCGCGAAGGCGGCCCTGTCCAACTTCTGCAAAGCGCTGTCCAAGCAGGTGGGTCCGCAGGGTGTGCGCGTCAATTCGGTGAGCCCGGGCCCGGTCGAGACCCCGCTGTGGAAGGGCGCGGCCGGGGTGGCCGCGACCGTCGGCGCCGGCCTGGGCGTCGATCCGCGCACCGTCGCCGAGACCGCCGCGGCCGACGCGGTCACCGGCCGTTTCACCCTGCCGGCCGAAGTGGCCGACCTGGTCGTGTTCCTGGCCGGCCGACGTTCGGGCAACGTCACCGGCGCCGACTTCGTCATCGACGGCGGCATGACCGACACCCTCTGATCCCGGCACGTCGTCCCGCCCCGCCGGATCGTCACCCGTCCCTGAAACTGGAGCACCGAATGCGCTACCCCCTGCCCGAAAACCGCCGCGTGCTCGGCGTGGCCGTCGCCCTGGCCGCTGCCCTGGCCGTCGCCGTGGGCGCGACCACGATCACCGCGGCAGCGACTCCCGCTGCCCCCGCAACCCTTGCTGCTCCCGCTGCCCCCGCTGCTCCCGCTGCCCCCGCTGTCCCCGCGTCGGCATCGTCCGCCGGCGAGCGGGTGCCCAAGGGATTCAGCGAGCACAAGACCCGCGTGGCCGGCATCGGCCTGCACTACGTCATCGGCGGCCGCGGACCGACGCTGCTGCTCCTGCACGGCTATCCCCAGACCTGGTACGAGTGGCACCGCATCATGCCCGCCCTCGCCGAGCACTACACGGTCATCGCCCCCGATCTGCCCGGCGCCGGACAGAGTGATGCCCCGGCCTCCGGCTACGACAAGAAGACGATGGCCGCCGAACTGCACGCGCTCCTGGCATCGCTCGACAAGGACGACGACGTACGGATCGTCGGCCATGACATCGGCACGATGGTGGCCTACTCCTACGCCGCCCAGTACCCGGCCACCGTCACCAAACTCGTCCTGAGCGAGGCGCCGATCCCGGACCTGAGTATCTACAGCATCCCCTCGCTGACCGCGCAGGGGCCCGGCGTCTGGAACTTCGGGTTCTTCAACCTGACCGACGGCCTGCCGGAAAACATGATCAGGGGGCGTGAGGTCGCCTGGACCGCCGGCTTCATCGGCGGGTTCGAGCGTGTCCCGGGCGCGGTGACCCCGGCCGACATCCGGGTGTACGCCCACTACCTGCGCGACCCCGCCCACCTGAAGGCGAGCCTGGGCTGGTTCCGGGTGTTCCCGGAGGACATACGCGACAACGCGCGGTTCCAGAAGACCCCGCTCCGGATGCCGGTGCTCGCCATCGGCGCCTCGGGCAGCCTCGGCCGAACGGTGGGAGACCAGGCCGAGCAGTACGCCTCGGACGTCACGGGCGCGGTCATCCCCGACTCCGGTCACTGGATCTACGAAGAACACCCCGAGGAGCTGACCGCCATGCTGCTCGACTTCCTCAACCGCCCCTGAACCGAACGACTTTGCTGGGAACAGTCATGATCAGAAGTGCCGCCCCCGGCGCTGTGACGGACCCCCGAGACCCCGAGACCTTGAAGGAGGCCGACATGACATACACCAAGTCCGCGCCGTCCGCGCCGTCCGCCCGGGCCCTGCTGCGGCGCACGCGCGTTGTGATCCCCGCGCTGGTGGCCGCGGCCCTGCTCGCCATCCCGGCGAGCTCCGTGGCCGCCGTGAACCCGGCGGGCCCGGCGGCCGGCGCCGTGAAGGCGGCCAAGCCGACGATCGTCCTGGTGCACGGCGCCTTCGCCGACTCCTCCAGTTGGGACGGCGTCGTGGCCCGGCTGGAGCGCGAGGGCTACCCCGTCCTCGGCGTGGCGAACCCGCTGCGCGACCTGGCCGGCGACGCCGCCTACCTGTCCAGCGTCCTGGACACCATTCCCGGGCCCGTCGTCCTGGTGGGGCACTCCTATGGGGGCGCGGTCATCACCAACGCCGCCGCGGGACACGCCAACGTCAGGGCACTGGTCTACATAGCGGCCTTCGCGCCCGACCAGGGCGAGAGCAGCCTGGGAATCACCGGGGAGTATCCGGGCAGCCAACTGCCGTCGTCCCTCGTGGTGCGGCCGTTCCCCGGCGGCCAGGACGCCTACATCGACCCGTCAGCCTTCCGGAAGGTCTTCGCCGCCGACGTGCCGGCCCGCGAGGCCCGCCTCCTGGCGGCCGGGCAACGCCCGGTCGCGGTGGCCGCGTTGGCAGCGCCCAGCAGCGCACCGGCCTGGCGGACCATCCCGTCCTGGTACCTGGTCGCCGCCGCCGACCAAGCCATCCCGCCGGCGGCCGAGCGGGCCATGGCCCGGCGCGCCCATGCGCACACCGTGACCGTTCCGGGCGCCTCGCACGCCGTGTCGGTCTCTCACCCGGAAGCCGTCGCAGACCTCGTCGGGGCGGCGGCGCGGGCCACCGGGTGACCCGGTGACACCGGTCGGCGGGACCACACGGCAACGCGCGGTCCCGCCGACTCCGTCAGGAAGGAGAACGACCCCGCCCGAGAAGTGACGTCAACCGACCGAAGGCGGCCGTGGCGCGGACTGACCGCCGTGCCGGGTCAGCGCGGCAGCGAGCTGATTGCGGGAGGCGATTCCGAGTTTCGGGAACATCCGGTACAGGTGCGAGCTGACCGTCCGGTGCGACAGGAACAGATGCTGTCCTATCTCGCGGTTGGACAACCCCTGCGCCGCCAGCTCGGCGATCTGGGTCTCCTGCGGCGAAAGCAGCTCGCGCGGGTTCGACGTCGGCTGCCACCCGCGTTCGCCCGTCGCACGGAGCTCCTGGTCGGCTCGCCGCGCCCAGGTGCGAGCACCCACGGCGTCGAACGTGGCCCTCGCCGCCCGCAGCGGCCCACGGGACTCGACGACGCGCCGTTGCCGACGCAGCCACGAGCCGTGAGCCAGCTCGATGCGCGCCCGGTGCCAGGGGAGCTCGCGAGCCGCGCCGGCCATGGCTGCCTGGAAGAGCGACTCCGCCGAGCCGCGGTCGGCCAGCACCGCCCTGGAGTACTCCAGCGCGATGACCGAACCGGTGGAAGGGCGAGCACCCGCGATCTGCTCGATGGACGTCAACAGGGATCTCGCCTCGGCCCGGTGATTGGCGCGGACGGCGGCTTCGGCCAAGTAGCTGAGCGCCCACACCTGCTGCACCCGTTGGAACGCGGGGTCGCCGGGCACGAACATCCGACGAAGCTCGCCGTACGCCCGCTCGTGCCGGTTCGCGCCCAACTCGGTGACACCACGGGTCAGTTGCACGCCGGCCAGCAGGGACGACGCGGCATTCGGGGTCCGCAGCGCCACGTGTTCGGCCTCCGAGAGCAGATCGTGGCGGGTGTCCGGACCTCCGCGGACCGCGTCGATCAACGCCACGGCGATGCGTGCGGTGGCGGCCCACAGCGACTGGCCCGTCTCGTCCGCGAGCCGCATGGCCTCGTCGGCCGAGCGTGCCGCGTCGAAGACCCCCAGGTAGACCTCGGCCCAGGCCCGTATCGCGAGCGCCTCGGCAAGCAGACTCATACGGCCCTGCGCGCGGAGCTCCCGGACGGGGGTGGACAGGAAGGCGACGGCATGGCGGAAATCGCCCGTGCAAAACGCGGCGATGCCCAGCAGGCCGGCCTGATCCGGTCGTCCGCCGGCGTCCGCCGGCCACCGCGCGAGCTGCTCGATGACCTCCGGCCTCTGCTCGTCGGACTGGGAAAGCGCGTAAACGGCCAGCAGCCCTGGGTCGCTGGAGGGTACACCCATCTGTTGGGCGGCCCGGACGATCTCATGCCGCACCTCCGCACCGGGATCGCGCCACCACGCCCTCCGGGCCGCGCCGATCAGCAGGTGCATGGCAAGGCCGATGTCCTGTGCGCCGCCGGCGTGCTCCGCCAGGCCGACCAGGTGACGTACTTCCGCGGGCTCACCGGTGGAGCCGTCGTGGAAGACGCCCTCGAGCGCGGCCAGCCTCGACTGATCGCGGTGCCGGAGCGTCATGCCCGTGACCTGCGCCTTGATCTGCTCGACCTGGCGGAACCGGCCCAGCTGATACCCGAGTTCCGCGGCGCTGATCAGACGCGCGGCCTGTGACCGCGGGTCCGGACTCAGCGCGGCCGCTCGCTCTAGCCACGCGGCGGCCGAGGCGACCGCACCGCGGCGCTGGGCGTTCTCGGCCGCCCGTTCCAATTCGGCCGCGATGTGTTCGTCGCGTCCTGACACCGAGGAGGCCCGGTGCCACGTCGCGCGATCCGGATGATCGGCCAGGACATGTGCGAGCGCCGCGTGCGCCCGCAGGCGTGTGGCCAGCGGCATGCCCTGCCGAAGGGCAGAACCGACCAGCGGGTGGGCAATCCGGTACCGCTCGCCGAGCACGGTCAGGAGCCCGTGGTCGAGGGCCGGCTGCGCCATGACGAGGTCGACCGGCGAACCGAACAGTATCCCCGCGGCCGCGAGGACATCGTTGAGGTCGTCGCCGTCGTCGACCGCGGCAACGGTCAGCACCGCGCGCACGGCCGGGGCGAGATGCTCCGCATGCGTGGCGAACGTGCGTTCAAGGCGTGTGGTCATGGGCAGGTCCTCGTCGAACTCGGTCCACGAGTACCGCCCCGACTCCAGCGCACTGGCGAATTCGAGCAGGGCGAGCGGATTGCCGCGGGCCTCCCGCAGTACGCGATCGCGCACGGTCGGAGCCAGGTGCGGCGCCCGCGCGTTCAGCAACGAGGCCGACGCGGCCTCGTCGATGCCTGCCAGCTCCACCCACTCGATCGTGTGGGCGTCGGTGAACGGCAGCGACGCGGGTCGCGATGTGCACAGCACGATCACCCGCTCACTGGCGATGCGACGGCTGACGAAGGCCAGCGCGTCGATCGACGGCTGGTCCATCCAGTGGAGGTCGTCGAGGCACACGAGGACCGGCGTCTGACCCGCGGCGTCGACGAGCAGCTCCAGAACCGCCAGGGAGGTGAAGAACGGCTGCACCTCGGTCGAATCGCTCATCGCGAAGCAGGCGAAGAGCGCGTCGCGCTGCACGGCCGGAAGCCGGTCGACGCGGGGCAGCAGGGGCCGCAGCAACTGATGGAGGCCGGCGAACGGGAGGCGCGTCTCGGACTGACTGCCCCGCGCGGTGAGCACGGTGAATCCGGCAGACCGCGCGTGCTCCACGACCTCCGCCTGCAAAGCGCTCTTGCCCACCCCGGGTTCTCCGAAGAGCCCGATCGCGCGCCCCCGGGAATCGACCTCGTCCAGGTATCCGAACAGGGATCGCAGCTCGTCGCGGCGCCCGACGAGACGCGGGCCATTGGTGGTGCTCACGAAACGATCATCTGATCGACAGTGCCCGCTGTCCACCAAGGATCCTTAAGGGCTGTCCCGTAACGCCCGGCGGGCTCGCGAGTTCTGGCGGGCTCGCGAATGACGGGACAACCCCTATCCGGACGTCATTGCGGGACAGCCCCTATCCGGACGTTGCGGGACCGCCGTCGAATCCCAGCCGGCCGAGTGCGGCGGCGATCTGCCTCCGCGAGGTGAGGCCGAGTTTGCGGAACACCTTGTTCAGGTGGAACTCGACCGTCGAGGTCGTGATGAACAGCCGGGAGGCGATCTCGGCGTTGGTCAGTCCCGAGGCCGCCAGCAGGGCCACCTGCCGTTCCTGGGGCGTGAGATCGAATCTGGTCTCTGGGACGCGTCTGCGCGCTGTCTCCCCTGTCGCGAGCAGCTCGATCCGGGCTCGTTCGGCGAACAGCGACGCGCCCCAGGCGTCGAAGGACTCATACGCGGCGCGTAGCTGGACCCTGGCCTCGGACCGGCGCTTGCGCCGGCGGAGCCACTCGCCGAACAACAGGCGAGACCGGGCGTGTTCTGCGGCGAGGGGGACGGATGCCAGCAGGTCGAGCGACTCCCGGTACCAGTTCTCGGCGTCGGCGGTCTCGTCCATCAGGGCCCGGCACCGGGCCAGGAGGCCCAGCGCCCAGGGCGTTCCGGCGAGCTGAGCGCGGTCTTCGAGCCGCTTCAGCGCAAGGGCCGCCGTGTCTCGGTCGCCCGCGCGGACGGCGGCTTCCACGAGAAGCGGCAGTACGAGATTGCCCTGCGACGGCATGTCCTCCTCGTAGGTGGGCAGCGCGTGGCGCAGCGCCTCGTCATAGCGCCCCCTGCCCAGGTCGAGAATGCAGAGGGCGTGGAGTGCGAGCTGGCGCAGCATGCCGAGGCCGTAGGTCGTGGCGACGACGTCCATCATCGCCACCACGGCGCGCACATCGCTCTCCCTGCCCATCCACGCGTACAGCAGGGCCCGGTTGAGATCTCCCTGCGTTGTCAGTCCGATGGCCGTGGCGTAGTCATGGGCCTCGGCGAAGAGCGCGTCGGCCTCGGTGAGCCGCCCGTTCCAGATCTCGGTGTACGCCAGGACCGACAAGGACAGGCTGAGGCCGTACAGCGCTCCCTGGCCGCGGTCCGCGGCAGCGAGCCGGCCGACGATCTCGACGAATGCCTCGATGTCCCACACGTCGTCCGCCGCGATGCTCACGATGATGCTGAACGGGCTCGCCATGTCGTGCAGTTCGGCTGAGGCGCGCAGCTTCGCCAGGGCTTCCTGGATGGTCCTCACGCTGCTCTCGTAGCCGTGGGCCGTACGGAGAGCCAGGCCCTTGATCAGCTCGTCGGGGCTCCAGGCCGGGGCGTCCGGGCGGTGCGGGGTGGCGATCGTGACCTTGGCCACGTCCGCCAAGGTCGTGCGATGTATGGGGTCCCGGGCGATGACGGCGGCGTGCATGGCCTCGTAGAGCAGTTCCCAGGTCATGCCGGGATTCGCGTCGGTGAGTTCGGCCACGGCGTCGAGCATCATGGCGGGGACGCGGTCGTTGCCGGTGTTGAACAGCTCTGCCGAGGCCCGGATCCGGAGCGCGAGGGCGCGGGCGGCGGGCTGCTGGAGGCCGGGTACGGCGAGGTCGAGCAGGGGGTGCACCGCGGCGTGGTCGCCGGAGGTCAGGTGGGCCTGGGCCGCGGCGAGGTAGCGCTCCGCGCGTTTGGCCGGCTCGATGGTGAGTTCCGCGGCCTTGGACAGGAACAGCGCCTGAGCGGAATATCCACCCCTGGCCCGGGCCCAGTCCGACGCCGCGTCCAGGTCCGCGGCCGCCGCGTCGTCGGGGCCGAGGGCCGCCTGGGCACGATGCCAGGCCCGCCGGTCGGGGACACGGGCCGGATCGCTGGCCGCCTCCAGGGCGGCGTGGATCCGCCGCCGGTCGTTCCCGGAAGCCGCCGCGTAGACCGACGACCGGATGAGCGGATGCCGGAATCCGAGGCCGGCACCGTGGTCCAGGATCCCGGCGTCGACCGCCGCGGCGGCGGACGCGGCCGACAGGCCCAGCACGCCCGCCGCGTGCCAGACGACCGCCATGTCGTCGGTCGGTGCCGCGGCCATGAGAAGGAGCAGCATCCGGGTGTCCGGCGGCAGCGCGGCCACCGACTGCCGGAAGTGCTCCTCCAGGAGCCTGCTCACCGGCAGCGGCTCGGGCATCGGCGCGACCCCGGCCAGCCGCTCGGCGCCGAGATGCGCCGACAGTTCGATGAGCGCCAGCGGATTGCCCCCGGTGCCGGCCACGATGCGGTCCGCGACCGCCGTGTCCAGGTGCCCGGCAACGGCGTGGGACAGCAGCTCCCTCGCGTCGGCGGCGGTCAGTCCGTCGACGCGCAGGGAAGGCAGGGCGTCGAACAGTCTGTGGTCGCCGAGGTCGTCCCTGGCCGCGAAGATCAAGCCCACCGAGTCGGCGTGCAGCCGCCGGGCGACGAAGGCCAATGTCTCGGCCGACTCCCGGTCGAGCCAGTGGACGTCGTCGATCAGGCACAGCATCGGCAGCTCCGACGCCGCGGAGGACAGCAGCGCCAGGGTCGCCAGACCGACGAGGTAGCGGTCCGAGTGCGAGGTGTCGGCCAGGCCGAACGCGGCGTTCAACGCGTCCTGTTGCCGGGCGGGAAGGCGGTCGATGCGGTTGAGGTGCGGTCGCAGGAGCCGGTGCAGCGCGCCGTAGCCCAGGGGTTGCTCGGCTTCGACGCCAACCAGCCTCGTCAGCCCGACACCGCTGGCTCGGGCCGCCGCGTGTTCCAGCAGCCGTGTCTTGCCGATCCCGGCTTCGCCCACGAGCACCAGTACGCCGCTGAGTCCCTCCCGGGTCGCGTCCAGCAGTTGTCCGATCGCTTCGCGTTCGGCGAAGCGGCCGACCATCGGCCGTACCGTCCCGGAACGAGACCCGCGCCACACCATGGAAAATCCCCTGTCATCGAGACCCTGACGGGAGAAGACGCTAGGCGTGCGGTGATGTCGTCATCGAGCGTCATATGACGGTGATCCAGCTAGACGAGCCACCCGTGGTGCCGGGGAGTCAGCAGAGGGTCACCATGCGGCGGGCGTGGCCCCCCGGTCGGTGGACAGCAGGTGGACAGACGTCGGTGGACGGTGCACCGCGGGCCGGCTCGGCCCGGTCCGTCGCACCTGCTCCGATCAGCGGAGACGTCATGGGTCGGCACCCCGCGACACCACAGGTAGGTCTCGCCGCCCCTGCCATGGTGAGCAGTGTTAACTTCGAGGGTGTGACTGTCAAACGACGCCCCAGCGGGCAGCACCACGGCGACTTGCGCAACGCCCTGGAGGAAGCGGCCCTCACGCTTGTGTCGGAGCGTGGCCCGCACGGCTTCACGCTCGCCGAGGCGTGCCGCCGGGCCGGGGTGAGCGTCTCCGCGCCGTACAAGCACTTCGCCGACCGTGACGCCCTGCTCGCCTCGCTGGCCGAGAAGGGCTACCGCGAGCAGCACCGGCGCTTCAGCGCCGCCGTCCTGTCGAGCGAGGACCCCGCCGGGCAACTGGCCGCCTTCGCCGCGGCGTATGTACGTTTCGCCGCCGAGGAGCGCGCGCTGTTCGACGTCACGTTCAACGCGGGCCTGGACAAGTCCCGTTACCCCGAGCTGGTGGCGGCGGGGACCTCACTCTTCGACACCCTCATGCCCGTCACCAGCCGCGTCGACCCCGACCGGACCGCCGCCTTCGACCTGCTGGTACGCGTCGCCTCGGCCGCCCACGGTCTGGCGCTCTTCCTCCAGCAGGGCGTCTTCGGCGCGGCGGAGACGTCCCTGCCGGCCACCGAGGAACGGGCCGCCCGCACCGCGCGGGCCATCGTCGACCAGCAGAGCCGGGAATCCGGTGGAGCCGCACAGGGCTGAGCGGCGCCGCACAGGGCTCACCGGCCGGGTGCCCGGAGCCACGATGCCGGCCGGGGGATCGTCATCCCTGGGCGGTGGGACGGATGACGAGCTCATTGACATCGACGGCGTCCGGCTGGCCGATCGCGTAGACGATCGCCTCTCCGATCGCCTCGGCGGGGATGGCGAGTACGTCGGCGGCGGCGCGGGCGGCCGCCTGGGCCTCGGCGTCTCCTCCCCGGTGGGTCAGCTCGCTCGTGGTGAAGCCGGGACTGACGACAGTCACACGGATGTCGCTGTTCTCCTGCCGGAGCCCCTCGGAAAGGGCCCGGACCGCGTACTTGGTCGCGCAGTACACGGCCGCCGTCGGGTCCACCCGGTGCGCCGAGGTGGAGGCGACGTTGACGACGTGCCCCGCGCCGCGCTCCCGCATCAGGGGCAGTACGGCGGCGATGCCGTTGAGCGTGCCGCGCAGGTTCACATCGATCATCTGGTTCCACTCGTCGACGCGCAGCGCGTGCAGCGGTGAGAGCGGCATGACGCCCGCGTTGTTGACGAGTACGTCCACACGGCCGTGGAGCCGGTGGGCATGGTCGACGAACGCTCGCACGCTTGCCAGGTCCGTCACATCGAGCCGCTGGTGATCGGCCCGGCCGCCCGCGCCGCGGATCTCCCGTTCGAGGGCGGCGAGGCGTTCGGTGCGCCGTGCGCCCAGGACGACATGGTGGCCCGCCGCGGCGGCGACCCGGGCCGTGGCCTCGCCGATTCCGCTGCTCGCTCCGGTGATCAGGACGATCTTGGGGTCACCGCTGGTGAAGTTCGACATATGTGTTCCGCTCCGGTGGTTCCGGCGACGCCGTTCATCGCCTCGACCAGCGTGCGACCCCCGGTGACCCGGCGGAAGGCCGAGACTTCCTGGGTGTGCGGCACCCAGGAACGGCGGAGCGGCCCGTACCCGCGCGGCCGGAGATCTCAGGCCGCGTCGCGGGAGCGGAGGAGGGCGACCGCTTCGGCGCTCGGCGAGCCCGGCTCGGGCGTGCCTACCAGGAGCTGCTGGCCGGGAGCGTCCCGTACGTCGAAGGTCTGGTACGTCAACTCGATCCGGCCGGCCCGAGGATGGGCGAAGACCTTGTAGGCCCGGGTCAGGCCGCCCACGGTCTGGTCGTTCCAGAGCCGGCGGAATTCGTCGGACGAGGCCAGGAATTCCTCGACAAGCCCCTGGATCGCCGGGTCGGCCGGGCTGTATCCGGCGTTCAGGCGCAGCGCGTGGACCGTATTCGCCACCACCGCGTCCCATTCGACGAACACGGTCCGCGCGGCGGGATGCTCGAACAGCACCCGGATCATGTTGTCGGTCCCTTTGAAAGGGGCCAGCAGCGCCGCCGCGACGGTATTGGTCGCCAGTACGTCGAACGCCGGGCTGAGGACATAGGCGGCGGCGGAGGGAAATGAGTCCAGCAGGCTCAGCAGCGCCGGGTGGACCACATCGCGGGGGCCGCCGGGGCTCAGGCCGGGAGTCAGCCCGGCCAGCCGGTGGACATGGCCCCGGGCATCGGCGTCGAGGCGCAGGGCCCTGCCGATCGCGCTGAGCACCTGAGCCGAGGGGTTTCGTTCCCGGCCCTGCTCCAGCCTGGCGTAGTAGTCGGCGCTGACGCCGGAGAGAACGGCGACCTCCTCCCGCCGCAGCCCGGCGACCCGGCGGTTTCCGCCGCCGGCCAGCCCCGCTTCGGCGGGATCGAGGCGCGCGCGGTGGGCGCGGAGAAACTCCCCGAGCTTGTTGCTGTTCGTACCGGACATGCCGAAATTCTACCGAGCGCGGCCCGGTCACCACCCGGCCCCGCCAGAGCCCGGGTTGTGCCGGGAAAGCGGGCGGTGCGCGTCGCGTCAAAAGCCCGACAGCCGGTTTCCGGGCCGCGACTCACTCGAATGGCGTCACGGGGGCATGCCGGGCAGAGTGGGAGAAGGGGACACCGCCGTGAGCAGCGCGTTCTCGCGGCCCGGCGCATTTTCGCTTCCGCTTCCCTCAGCAGGAGCCTGGGCGAAAGTTCTTCTTCTGGAAGGGAAATCCCTCATGGCAGCCAATGAATCCACGATGACATCCGCAGCTACCGGCGGAAACAGTTCGGTCAAGGGAAAGACGACCATTTCCGACTCGGTCGTCTCCACCATCGCCGGTATCGCGGCCCGCGAGACGTCCGGCGTCTACGCGATGGGCGGGGGCATGGCCCGCACCCTGGGTTCCATGCGCGACAAGGTGTCCAGTTCGGAGGATGCCACGCGGGGCGTGAAGGTCGAAGTGGGCGAGAAGCAGGCGGCGATCGATCTGGAGATCGTCGTCGAGTACGGAACGCCGATCGCCGAAGCGGCCGGGAACATCCGGTCCAATGTCTCCGACACGGTGCAGAGCATGACGGGACTGGAAGTCGTGGAGGCCAATGTGAGCGTCCTCGACGTCCATGTGCCGGGACCCGACGAGGGAAGCAAGGAGAGTTCGCCGGGCGAGAGCCGCGTGCGGTGACTCCGGTGCGACCGCCGTGCGGAGACTCAGGATCGGCTCTCCCGCGGCGGCTCCGGTGTGTGTTCCCCCGAGGCACGGCGTCCTGAAGAGCCCGATTTCCGTGGGACCGAGCGCGGCCCGCGCCGGGTCCCGTGAACGGCTTCCCCGGGCCGCCCGGCCTCGGACAGCCCAGCGCCCAACAAGCGCTTTCAGCACGGGAATCATCCCGTGCGAGAGGCTCGCGGCGGGTACGTCGAGAGGCCCGCTCCGGATGCGGCCGGCGCGATAGTGATCAGACTTGTCGTATGGCAGAAGAACGTCGAACGCGGCCTCGGCCCACCTCTACGACGACCCGTCGGCGCGCCCCTTCGGAGCGGGGGCCGGAGCGCGCCGCGCGTGCTGCCTGTGAGCGGCTGGCCGGCCTGATCGGCCACCGTCCGGAGGGCGTGTCGGGGGTACGGCGCACCGACGACGGATGGTGCGTTGTCGTCGATGTCCTGGAGGTCCCCCGTATTCCGGACACGACGAGCCTGCTCGCTTCGTACGAGGTGCAGCTCACTCAGGACGGCGAACTCCTGGAGTACCGCAGGATCCGCCGCTATCGAAGAGGCGCCGCCGACGAGTGAAGTGGCGAGTCGACCGGCACCGACCGTGGCAAGGCGACTGAGAGGACCGCTCCATGAGAACGACCACCTACTCCGACGAGGTCGTGTGCCCGCCGCGCGCCGGCACGTTGTACGACGTGCTGGAACTCATCCTGGACCGGGGCATGGTGATCGATGTATTCATCCGGGTCTCCCTGGTCGGCATCGAGATCCTCAAGATCGACGCCCGTATCGTGGTGGCGAGTGTCGACACCTACCTGCGGTTCGCCGAGGCGTGCAACCGGCTGGACCTGGAGCGGGATTCGGGCAGCACCACCGTCCCCGAGCTGATCGGTGGCGGGATGGCCAGGTCCGTCGGCAAGCGCAAGGTGAAGAGCGCGGCCGAGTCCATCGGATCCACGGTGCGCCAGGCGGTCGGTGGCGGAGGCGACTCCGACGACCAGGACGAAGAGGAAGAGGAGGCGCGCCCGGCACGGCGTGCCCCGGCCCGTAGCGGCGCCCGCCGCCGTCGCTCGGAGGACTGAGCGGTGTCCGCCGGCGGTGCGTACCCGGGCCGCGCGTACCAGGACAGCGCCTGCGACGACGGCGTGTACGTCTACGCCGTCGTCCCGGCCGGGCAGCAGCCGCCGGCCGGGATCGGCGGCGTGGGAAACCCGCCCGCGTCCGTCCGTGTGCTGACGGAGGGACCGGTCGCGGCCGTCGTCAGCGAGGCCCCGCCCAGGCTGCGGGCCCGGCGCCGGGACCTGCTCGCGCACCAGGAACTCCTGCTCCGTCTCTCGGAGAGCGGGCCTGTCCTGCCCATGCGGTTCGGCATGGTCGCGCCGGACGAGGCGACGGTCCGCGCACAACTGGCCGCCGCCGGCGCCCGCCATCTGAAGGCGCTGGAGCGGCTGGCGGACCGGGTCGAGCTCAATCTGAAGGCGCTCCCGCCGTCCGACGCGCTGGCCGGCCTGGTGCGGGAAGACGACATGATTCAGCAACTCCTGCGGGCCGCAAGGCGGCACCCCGGGTACGAGGCGAATCTGCGCCTGGGCGAAGCGGTTGTCACGGCGCTGTCGCGCAGGGCGGCGGAGGCCGGCCGCCGCGCCGTACTGGAGCTGACACCTCTGGCCCGCGCCGTCGCCGCCGGGCCGGAGGTCTCCGGTTGCGTGCTCAACACGTCCTTTCTCGTGGACAGGGCGGCCAGCGACCGGTTCCGGACGGCGGCGCGGGACTTTGCCGAGCTCCGGCGTGATCATGTCGAGCTGCGTGTCGCGGGACCGCTGCCCTGCTACAGCTTCGTCACGCCCGAGGGCCCGGGCCCGCTCGTGAGCGCGGGGGCCTGACATGGGACTGATCAGTGGAATCCTCACCCTGCCGCTGGCGCCGGTACGCGGAGTGACCTGGGTCGCCGAGCAACTCCTGGACGCCGCGGACCGTCAGGTGCACGACCCGGCCGTGATCCGGTCGCAACTGGCGGCGCTGAACGAGGAATTCGAAGACGGACATCTCAGCCTCGATGCCTTCGAGGCCGAGGAGGAACGACTACTCGACCGGCTCTACGAAGGCCGGCCGGACCGGACGAGCGATCAAAGGTGGCGCACTCATGAATGAGCAAACCAAGGTGGCTCTGGCCGCCGCAGTCATCGGCGGCTATGTGCTGGGACGTACGAAGAAAGGCCGGTTCGCCCTGAGCGTCGCGACCTATCTGGCGGGCAAGAGCTTCGGTCTCGAACCCAAGCAGTTGGTCGCCGCGGGCGTGCGCAAGCTCGGTGAGGTCCCGCAGGTCGCGGAACTCCAGGAGCAGCTCAGGTCCGAAGGTCTCGACGCGGCCCGCAACGCGCTGTCGTCCGTCGCCAACCGCGGCATGGGCTCCCTCGCCGACGCGATCAGCGATCGCACGCTCAGCCTCGGCGCCAAGGGCAAGAAGGCCAAGGACGAAGACGAGGACGAGTACGACGAGGACGAGGAGGAGGCAGGGCCCGAGGAGGCTGAGGACGAGTACGACGAGGAAGAAGAGGACGAGGAAGAGGGGGGGCCCGAGGAGGCCGAGGACGAGTACGACGACGAAGAAGAGGACGAGGAGGAGCCCGAGCCCGAGGAGGCCGAGGACGAATACGAGGAAGAGGAGGAAGAGGAGGAAGAGGAGCCGGAGGAGGAAGAAGAGCCGGAAGAGGAAGAGCCGCCACGGCGCCGCCGCAGGGGCTCCGGGGAGCGCGCTCCCGGGCAAGGGCCGCGCAAGACGGCGGAGAAGAGGACGCCTCCCGCCGAGAGGGCCAAGAAGACACCGGCGAAGCGCCCGGCGCCCGCCAAGAAGTCCGCCCCCGCCAAGAAGTCGGCCCCGCCCGCGAAGAGCGCGGCCAAGAAGACGGCTCCGGCCAAGAAGACCGCCGCCAAGAAGAGCGCTCCGGCCAAGAAGAGCGCTCCGGCCAAGAAAACGGCTGCGAAGAAAACGGCTTCACCATCGAAGAGGGCGGCCAAGAGGCCATCCACGCGCGCTGATCGCCGGAGGTAGCCAGTCATGGCAGGGAAAGAACAGGACACCGCCGACGCTCCTGAATCGGGCGTCGGCCGGCTGCGCGAGGAACTCACCCACTACCTCAGCGCGCAGGTGGAACGTCTGGCCGGGAAGGCCGGCGACAAACTGACCGATGTCACCGGGCATCTCACCGGCATCGCGGAGAACGGCGGACAACTGCCCGCGATCGGCGCCCGCGTCCTCAAGGGCGAGTCGCCCATGAAGGCTTTCTTCTCCGAGAAGGCGAAGGGCATCAAGGACAACGTCGTGGACAAGGTCAAGGGCGTCTTCGGGAAGGGCAAGAGCGGACGCAAGGGCGGCGACACCAAGGTCACGAACATCATCGAGGTCCTCGATGTGGGTCTGCCGCTGCGCACCGTGTACGACCACTGGACGCAGTACGACAAGTTCAGCAGCTTCACCAAGGGCGTGCGCAACGTGTCGCAGAGCGACGAGATGACGAGCGACTGGAAGGCCAAGGTCGGCCCGTCGACTCGTGGCTTCAAGGCGACCGTTCAGGAACAGGTGCCGGACGAACGCATCGTATGGACCTCGGAAGGTGCCAAGGGCACGACGCGAGGGGCCGTCAGCTTCCACGAACTCGGACCGACGCTGACCCGCATCGTCCTGGTGGTCGAGTACTACCCGTCCGGATTCTTCGAGAAGACCGGCAACCTGTGGCGAGCCCAGGGCCGCCGGCTGCGCCTGGACTTCAAGCACTTCCAGCGGCACGTCACGCTCACCAACGAGGAGCCGGAGGCGTGGCGCGGAGAGATCCGCGACGGCGAGGTCGTCCGTACCCACGAGGAGGCGATGGAGGAGGAAGAGGCGGCGCAGGAGGAGGAAGAGGGCTACGAGGCCGAAGACGGCGCCGAGGACGCCGAGGACGCGTACTCCGAAGAGGAGGACGGCGAGGAGGCTGAAGACGCCGAAGACGCCGAGGACGCCGAAGACGGCGAGTGGGAGTACGAGGACGAAGAGGAGGACGGCGAGGAGGCCGAGGACGGCGAGGAAGCTGAAGACGCCGAAGACGCCGAGGACGCCGAAGAGGAGCGAGTGGCCAAGTGACCGATGTCGACTTCAGACGGGACGGCACGTTCGTTCCCGGCCCGAGCACCACCAACCTCGCCGACATCCTCGAACGCGTCCTCGACAAGGGCATCGTGATCGCCGGTGACATCAAGATCGACCTGCTCGACATCGAGCTGCTGACGATCCGGCTGCGGCTGTTCGTGGCGTCCGTGGACACCGCCAAGAAGGCCGGTATCGACTGGTGGGAGACGGACCCGGCCCTCAGCTCCCGGGCCGCGCGCAGCGCCCTGGAGGACGAGAACCATCGGCTGCGCGAGCGCCTGGACGCCCTCGAATCCGGGTCCGGCCCCGAATCCGCTCCTGACGGCACGGAGGCTTCGCGCTCCGGCGAGGACACGGAGCCGGCTCCGCGCCGGGCCCGGACAAAGGAGAGACAAGGGGCATGAGCACGCTCGACTCCGATCCGCCCGGCGCCCCGGACACCATCGCCACCTATGTGTTCGCCGTGTGCCGCGAGCTCGATCCGGCCGTCCTGACGGCCCTGCCCGGTCTCACCGGAAACACGCCCGTGCGCGCTCTGCGCTTCGGGCCGCTCACGGCCGTCGTCCAGCATGTCGAGGCCGCACTCTTCACCGCGGAAGCCTGGCAGGAACGCCTGTCGGACGAGTACGAGCTGGAGCGCTGCGCGCGGGCGCATCACCAGGTGGTGTCCGCGGCCGCCGCCTGCGGGCCGACGGTGCCGCTCGCGCTGGCCACTCTCTACCGTGGTGACGAACGGGCCGGCCAGGCACTTCAGGAGGACGCCGACCGTTTCCACACCGCTCTGCGGCGTATCGAGGGACGCGTCGAGTGGGGAGTGAAGGTGTACGCGGCGACGGCGCCCCCCGCGCCTGCCGCACCACCACTCGCGCCGGCGGGCGGCAGCGGGCCCGGTCCTGGCGCGGGCCGCGCCTATCTGGACCGTAAACGAGGTCTTCAGCGACGGCGCGAACACCAGCACGACGAGGCGCTTCGTACCGCCGACACCGTCGACACGGCGCTGCGCGCGCTGGCCGCGGCGTCCCGGCGGCTGCGCACCCATGGCCAGGAATCGACGGGGGCCCGGGGCGCGCAGGTGCTCAACGCCGCCTATCTGGTCGCCGCGGACCGGACCGAAGAGATCACCGGTGCGGTGCGCTCCCTGCGCCGGCTGACCGGGGCGCACATCGAGATGTCAGGACCGTGGGTGCCCTACTCCTTCGCGGGCGAGGTGTGAGCGATGACAGCACACGAGACAGTTCCGTGGGACTCACCGGAGCCGCTGGCCGGTCCCATCGGAGTGCCCCTGGTCGATCTTCTCGACCGGGTGCTGGGGACCGGTGTGGTGGTGAGTGGTGATCTTGTCATCGCGATCGCCGAGGTGCCCCTGGTACGGCTGTCGCTGCACGCGCTGCTGTCCTCGGTCAACGAACGCGTCCCGGCTCCCTGGGCGGACGGGGGCCCGCTGTGACCGGCACACGATTCGATGTGGACCGCGATCAGACGGGCCGGGACCTTGTCGCGCTGGTCCTGACGGTGGTGGAGCTGCTGCGCCAGCTCATGGAGCGGCAGGCGATCCGCCGCATCGACCAGGGCGACCTCACGGACGACCAGGTGGACCGGATCGGTACGACGCTGATGCTGCTGGACGAGCGGATGAGTGAACTCTGCGAACAGCATGGGCTCACCGCCGAAGACCTCAATCTTGATCTCGGCCCGCTGGGCACACTGCTGCCCCGCGACTGACGCACGGCGCGACGGACGCGCGGTACCCGCGCGGTACCAGGACGGCGGCGCGTCTCAGGCGACGCGCAGGTCCGCGATGGCCGCCTCGTCCCACTCGATGCCCAGCCCGGCGCTCTCCGGCGGCACCACGCAGCCGTCCCTGATCACCAGCGCGCTGCGGGTGATGGCTCCGAGCCCGCGGAAGGTATTCGGCGAAGTGCCCCACGCTGTAGACCGATTCGCCCACGGCGACGGGCACGGTGGTGGACCGCGCGAGCCGGGTGTGGCCGGCGACGTCCTCGGCCGGCAGCGGCTCCTCGAACCAGGCGATGTCGAGCGGCTCGCGCGCCGAGCAGGATCAGGCTGGTGACCAGGCCCTGTTCGGTCGAGGACAGGCCGAAACGCTCGGTCGCGAAGGGCAGCGCCGTGGCGATGGCGCCGGAGTCGTAGCCGTAGAGCAGTCCGGCCATGCCGCCGAGCACGGCGACGGCCTTGACGAACCGGGGGAGGGGCGGAGGCGCGGCGGCCGGTTCCCCGGCGGCCGGACGCGCCGGGGTGCTGGTGGGCAGGGCGGGGTCGGCCATGGCACGCCTCCAGGACAGCCGGATTTTCCTATAGGAAATCTGAGACGTCTGGAGGTTAGTCATGCTCCCCGGTCGACCGTCAAGCGGTCGGAGCCATGGTTTTTCCGAATCCCCACGCTCGGCTGGGCCATGACGGCGGGGGAGGAGATTCTTAGATTTCTGGTTTTCCTATAGGTTTTCACGGTGGAAGCTGGCGGGCCCCTGCTGGGAGCCGGTCCCCGGGCGGGCCCAGGAGGCCGGTGGGCGCCGATAGGGCAGGTCCGTGTCAGGGAGCGGGGCGGGGCACCGGGTGCCCGTATCCGGCCAGACCCGTTGATAACGGCCCTATAGAATGCGGGGCAACGGCTCGCGAATTCCGGACCGGCCGGACCGGACGGGTCAGAGGAGGCCGGACGTTGTCGGACACCCCTGCCGATCAGCTCGGAAGCCCGTACGACGGCGGCGTCCCGAAGCCGCCTCGGCAGGTCCTGGCCGACAGCGTGTACGAGGCCATCAAGGCGATGGTCATGGACCATGAGATCCAGCCGGGCGCCCGGGTCGGTATCGAGGCCCTCGCCCGCACGCTCGATGTGTCACCGACTCCGGTACGGGAGGCGCTGGCCCGGCTGGAGTCCGAAGATCTGGTCACCAAGCGCTCGCTGGCGGGCTACCGGGCCACCGAACTGCTCACGCCCCAGGGACTTGAAGAGCTCTTCGAGATGCGGCTGCTGCTGGAACCGCGAGCGGCGGCCCTGGCCGCGGCCAACGCGGACGAGGCGCAGCTCGACCGCATCGAGAGCTTTGTCGAGGAGATGCGGGAGCGCCCCGGATCCGGCGAAACGTATGTCCTGTACAGCGAGTTCGCCGCCACCGACCAGCGGTTCCACGAAGCGATCACCGCAGCGGCCGGCCGGCCGCTGCTCGCGGAGGCGGTCAGCCGTCTCCACTCCCATCTGCACATCTTCCGGCTGAGCAGCCTCCCGAGCGCCGGCCCTCTCACGCTCGCCGAACACGACCGCATTCTCCGGGCCATCCTGCGCCGCAACGCGGATCGGGCCGCCGAGGCGATGACGGAACACCTGCGGCGCAGCCTGGAGCGCCAGCGCAACCGGCCTGAGGAATGAGTCCCGCCCGGTCACCCCGAAGGTGACCCGGCGGGCCGGCGTCCTCACTTCGCGTCGGAATACCGCTCGACCGTGGCCGTGGTGAAGGGGAACCGCACCGGTGTCTCCCCGAAGGCGATCCGGCCGGCCAGCTCCCCGGCGGCGCGGATCGCCTCGGCCACCTCCTCGGCCTCCTCCTCCGGGCAGTGCACGATCACCTCGTCGTGCTGGAAGAAGACCAGCTCCGCCCGCATCCCGGAGGTCGCCCGCCGCAGGGCGGCCAGCATCAGCAGCGCCCAGTCGGCCGCGCTGCCCTGGACAACGAAGTTCCGGGTGAAGCGGCCCCGGGCCCGGCCGTTGGACGACGCGTAACCCGGCGTGAACTCGCCGCCGGTGGCGGGTCCGTCCGGTCCCTCCGCCGTCTCCTGCGGAAGCCCGGCCTCGTCGTCGTCCTCCGCCCCGGCCGCGCGGGGGCTGGTCCGCCCCAGCCAGGTCCGTACGAGCCGTCCCTCCTCGCCCGCCCGGGCCGCCTCGTCCACATACGCCACGGCCCGGGGGAACCTGCGGCGCAGCGCCGCCAGATTCTTCAGCCCGTCACCGGAGGTCTGACCGTAGATCGCGCCCAGCAGCGCGACCTTCGCGTGGTCGCGGTCGCCGGAGAACGCCCGGTCGGACAGCGCGGTGTAGAGATCGCCGTCGTGCCCGGCGACCTCCATCAGCCCCGGGTCGCGGGAGATCGCGGCCAGCACCCGGGGCTCCATCTGATCGGCGTCCGCCACCACCAGCCGCCAGCCCTCGTCGGCGACGACCGCCCGGCGGATCACCCGGGGGATCTGCAGGGCGCCGCCGCCATTGGTCGTCCACCGGCCCGAGACCGTGCCTCCCGGCAGATACTCGGGCCGGAAGCGCCCCTCCCGCACCCAGTCCTGAAGCCAGCTCCAGCCGTGCGCCGTCCAGATCCGGTACAGCTTCTTGTACGCGATCAGCGGCTTCACGGCCGGGTGGTCGATCTCCGCCAGCTCCCAGCGCCGGGTCGATCTCACCTTGATGCCGGCCCCCGCGAACGCCTTCACGACATCCGCCGGCAGATCGGGCCGCACCCGCCGCCCGAACGCCTCCGACACCGCGTCCGCCAGCTCTGCCAGCCGCCGTGGCTCGCCACCGCCCGCGTAGCGCTCTCCGAGCAACTCGCCCAGCACCTCCCGGTGGACGTCCGCCCGCCACGGCAGCCCCGCCCGGTGCATCTCGGCGGCCACCAGCATCCCCGCCGACTCGGACGCGGTGAGCAGCCGCATCCGGCCGGGGTGCTCGGCCGCCGTATGCCGTCGCTGCTGCTCCGCGTACACCTCCAGCAGCCCCTCGAACGGCACCTCCGTCCCCGCGTGCGGCTCGAACAGCGAGGACTGCGAGCCCGGCACCGCCGATCGCTGCGGCGGATCGGGCGGCACAGGGCCGTGCCGCAGCCGGGCCAGGGCCGCGGCGGCCGACCGCGGCTCGCCCAGCCGTCCCTCATGGCCGAGCAGCAGCAGCTCCGCCGCCTCGATGTCGTAACACCGCTCGATCCGCACCCCCGCCGAGAGCAGCCGGGGATACATCTCGGCGGTGGAGCGCCACACCCAGCGCACGACGTCCGGCAGCCGCGCCCGGACCGCCTCGACCAGATCGGGCTCCTTCAGGACCGGCCCCGAGGGCGCCCCGTCCGGGCGCAGCGGAGCCAGCAGCGCACCGGCGCCCTCCGCGGGGGCCAGAGCCCATCGTTCGGTCATGATGGCGAGTGTCGCAGGGGAGTCTGACAACGGCCGGGCGGATCCGGCACGGCCGGGGGACGGCGGTGTGGCACAACAGGGCTCCTCTCGGGCACCATGGGTTGCTTTCAGTGACCTACTGATACCTGAGAGTAACGATGCTCACTGACCATGGACGTGCGCACGATGTCGACGCCCTGGGCCGGGCCTGGCTCCCGCTCACCCGTGTCCCGCTCCCGCACAAGCCGGAGGCGGCCCCGAGAGCGCGCGGCCACGTCCGCGAGGTCCTCGCCGCCCTGGGGGTGGAGGGCGACCTGGCCGCCTCCGTCGAGCTGGTGGTCAGCGAGCTGGTCACCAACGCGGTGCGGCACGGCGTATGCCTCTGCGGCTGCACCCGTGGCGCGGTGTCCCTGGCCCTGATGGGGACGGGCGGCCGGCTGCGGGTCGAGGTGGCGGACCCGTCCCGTACGCCGCCGAGATGGCCGACGGGGGTGGAGTCGGTCGACGCGGAGACGGAGGAGGGGCGCGGGCTGCTGCTGGTCACGAGCCTCGCGGCGGACTGGGGAGACCACGCGCGGCGGCCGCGGGGAAAAGTGGTGTGGTGCGAATTCACGGTCCCGGCCGCTGACCGCCTCGGCTGAGGGCCGCGCACCGGGCCGGCCCCGCTCAGTCCGTCAGCGTCCGGATCACCCGGGCGGGATTTCCCACCGCCAGGACGCCCGCCGGAAGGTCCCTCGTCACCACCGAGCCCGCGCCGACCACCGTGTTCTCGCCGATGGTCACCCCCGGGCAGACGATCACCCCGCCGCCCAGCCAGACGTTGTCCCCGATCGTCACGGGCGCGGCCTTCTCCCAGCCGGCGCGGCGGCGCTCGGTGTCGAGTTCATGGAGCGGGGTGAGGAGCTGGACGTTCGGGCCGATCTGCACATCGGAACCGATGGTGATCGGCGCCGAGTCGAGGAAGACCGCGTTGAAGTTGACGAACGTTCGGTCCCCGATGCTGATGTAGCTGCCGAAGTCGCACTGGAACGGCGGCCTGACGCGGACGTCCTCGCCCACCGAGCCGAGCAGCTCCGCGAGGATCCCGGACCGCTCGGCCGGGGCGGCGCCGCCGTGCGCGTTGTACGCGGCGCAGAGCGAGAAGCGGCGTTCGGTGTCCGCGGCCAGTTCCTCGTCGTCGGCGATGTACCACTCGCCGGCCAGCATGCGCTCCTTGTTTCCGTTTTCGCCCATGGACGTCCTCTCCTCCGCGCCGGGGCAGCCACGGTAGTCGGGCATCCTCCCCTGTGGACAGAATCCCGCTCGCCCAGGCAGAGCGGGAGTTCGATATCCACAGGCTGTGGACGACTGATTCCCGTGTGCGACCGCCGGGACCGCCCGGCCGGACCTGGGATCATCGGACGCGTGACAGGGAGTACGTCTCAGGAGGCACGCGCATGTATGTGCGGCGCACACAGCCCGCAGAGCCCACCCGGCCCGCGCAGCACACGGCGGTCGCGGCATGACTGACGCGAGCGGCGCCGACCCCGGTTCCCGCACCGTCGAGCGGGCTCTCGCGGCCGTACTGTCCACGGAAGCGGACGGGATCGACCTCGGCGCCTCCCTGCTCGCCGCCGATCCGGCCGCCGACGCCGCGCTGCGGCGGCGCGGCGAGCAGCTCATACGTCTGGCCTGGGAGCGGGGCTGGCAGCCCGCCGATGTCGTCCGGCTCGTCCGCCGTGACCTCGGCGTCCCGCATGTGCGGCTGGTGGCCGAGCTGATAACGGCGGAGGCGCGCCGGTACGAGCGGCTCGCCCCGCGCTGGGCCGCCCAGCTCGCGGAGCTGGCCGCCGAGCCGGAGCCACGGTCCGGACCGGCCGGGACCGACCGTTTCTCGGCCGCGACCACCGTGCTGGAGCTGTATGTCCTGCTGATCCGGCTGCCCGCGCTCGAGCCGGTGGGGCCGGTGCCGGGCACGCCCGTGCATCTGCCTCCGGTCGACGGCGAACCGCGCATGCTCAGCCGGATCCGCGCGCTGCTCGCCAAGGCGGAGGGGACCGGTTATCCGCAGGAGGCGGAGGCGCTCACGGCCAAGGCGCAGGAGTTGATGGCGCGGCACAGCATCGACGAGGCCCTGCTCGCCGACCGCACGCACCGGGGCGATGTGCCCGGCGCGTGCCGGATCGGCGTGGACGCTCCGTACGAGACCGCGAAGGCGATCCTGCTGGACGCCGTCGCCTCCGCGAACCGCTGCCGCGCGGTGTGGAACAGCGCGTACGGATTCTCGACGGTCATCGGCTTCGAACCGGACCTGGAGGCGGTCGAGCTGCTCCACACCTCCCTGCTGGTGCAGGGCACGGCGGCGATGACCAGGGCGGAGGCCGGCCAGCGCGCGGGCGGCCGCAAGCGGACGAAGACCTTCCGGCAGTCGTTCCTGATGGCCTACGCCCACCGGATCGGTGAGCGCCTGGCCACGGCGGCGGAACAGGCGACCGGGCGGATGGCGGCGGACGGGGCCAGCGGCGGTCTGCTGCCGGTGCTCGCCGCGAGGGACGTGGCGGTGGCCGACCGCACGGACCGGATGTTCCCCGAGACGGTGGCGACCCGGGTGCGGGGCGTGACGGACGCCGAGGGGTGGCGGCACGGCGTCTCGGCGGCGGACTCGGCGCGGGTGCCGGGCGGTCCGGCCGCCGGTGACCGCCGCGGCCGGATCCGCCCCGCGGGCTGACGGGACCGGGCCGCCGGGAGGACGGCGCGCCGGTCCCGGCCCGCGCTCAGAGCGAGGGGACGCTGGTCGGCAGCCCGCCCGGCAGCTTGCCGTCCACGGTCTTCGTCAGGGTGTCCTTCCTGCCGGAGCCCCAGGAGATCACCAGGGTCTTGCCGTCGTTGGACTCGATCGTGCCCATCGCGCGGTCGGCGTTTCCGTCGGCGCATGTGAGGGAGAGCATGGGCTCGCCCATGTCCTCCACCGAGCCCTGGCAGACATGCTGGTCCGCGACGAGCGCGACCTTGCCGTCCTTGACCGACAGCGCGACGGCCTTGCCGTCGGTCAGCGCGGCCCATGTCCCGTCGATGGCGCCGCTCGCGGCGTCCCCGCCGGAACCGGCGCCGGAGTCCGGGGCACCGGTCGTGGCCCCGCCCGAGGCGGCGTCGCCACCCGGTGCCTTGCCCGAGCCGTCACCGCTGTCGCCGGCGCCGCAGCCGGTCAGTGCGAGCGCGGCGACCAGCCCGGCCGCGGTGACGGTGGTCCGTACCAGCCTGCGCACGTTCGAGTCCCCCTGTCGGTTGCCGGAGCAGCGCCAAGCTACCAGGAGGACTTGCGCACCCCGGGAAGGAATCCGGCGTGCGCCTGCTCACGCAGCCGGACCCTGGACAGCCCGAATTTCCTGAGATGCCCGCGCGGACGGCCGTCCACGCTGTCCCTGTTCCGTATCCGGGTGGCGCTCGCGTCGCGCGGCTGGCGCCCCAGCTCCCGCCGCGCCGCGGTCCGCTGGTCCTCCGGAGTGTCCGGGCGTCGCAGGAGCTCCTTCAGTTCGGCCCGCCGCGCCGCGTACCGCTCGACGACCTCCTTGCGCCGCTCATTGCGGGCGATCTTGCTCTTCTTCGCCATCAGACCCTCACCCCGCGAGCACGGATGCGGGCGAGGGCGGCCTCGATGCCGATGGTGTCGATGGTCTTGACCGCTTTGGCGCTGAGCGTGAGGCGGACATGCCTGCCCTCGCTCGGCACCCAGTAGCGCTTGCGCTGGATGTTCGGGTCGAAGCGGCGGGACGTGCGCCGGTGGGAGTGGGAGATCCGGTTGCCGAAGCCGGGTCTGGCGCCGGTCAGTTGGCAGTGAGCGGACATGGATGGGCACCCTTCACTTTGGTAATGGAAATCATTTCCATATACTAGCCCCATGGCTCGCAATGAACTACGCCCGATCGTCAAGCTCCGGTCCACGGCGGGGACCGGCTACACGTATGTGACCCGCAAGAACCGCCGGAACGACCCCGACCGCATGACCCTGCGCAAGTACGACCCGGTCGCGCGCCGGCATGTCGACTTCCGCGAAGAACGCTGACCGGCCCGGCGCACCCGCCGGCACCGAGAACAACCGAGACAACCGAGCACAACCGAGCACAACCGAGCACAACCGAGACAGACGAACAAAGAGGACCAGGAGGACCGAGATGAAGCCCGGAATCCACCCCGCGTACCGGCCCGTCGTCTTCCGCGACAGGGCCGCCGACTTCGCGTTCCTGACGCGTTCGACGGCCACCAGCGAGAAGACGGTCGAGTGGGAGGACGGCGCCACCTATCCCGTGGTCGACGTGGAGATCTCCTCGGCGAGCCACCCCTTCTACACGGGCACCGCCCGCGTCCTGGACACCGCCGGCCGCGTGGAGCGCTTCGAGCGCCGCTACGGCCGCCGGCCCGAGGCCCGTTGATGGCCGGCGCGGACGATCCGTACGACCCGGCAGAGCCGTACGCCACGCGCGGCGGACTGCCCGTCGCGATCGTCGGCGGGCTGCACTCCGAGGCCCGCGAGGCGACCGTGCGGCGCCTGCTCGCCACCGTGCCCGGCAGCGTCGCGCTCCACCACGACCTGTCGACGGCGGAGCGCGGCACCGTCGTACGCACGGTCCGCGACGCCACCGAAGTGCTCAGCCACGGCGAGGCGCCGCTGGTCAACGACTGTGCCTGCTGCGCGCTGCGCGAAGACCTGGTGCCCGAGCTGGAGCGGCTCGCGGACGACGGACTGACCCGGCTCGCGATCGTCGAGCTGTGGGACTCCGTCGAGCCGAGGGGGATGGCCGAGGTCGTCGCCGCGTACGGCGAGCGGCTGACCGTCACATCGGTGCTGACCGCGGTCGACCCGGCCCTCACGCTGGCGTATCTCGGCAACGGCGACGACCTCGCGGACGCCGGGCTCGCCGCCGCCGCGTCCGACCGGCGGACGATCGCCGACACCTGGGCGCGGCAACTGGAGTACGCGTCGGTCCTCGCCGTGGCCGACAGCCCGCTCGCGGACGACGAGGACCGCGCGCTGCTGGCCCAACTGCACCCGACGGCGCGGCAGGTGCCGATCGACGGCGCCGCGGAGCTGGCCGCCGCCGCGCTCGCCGGCTTCGACGTGGAGGCCGCGGCCGCGCGGCAGCATCCGGCCTGCGCGCTGCTGCCCCAGGAGGCCGACGCATGCGGAGTCGGTACGTATGTCTGGCACCGCGCCCGCCCCTTCCACCCGGAGCGGCTCTACCGCGCGCTGGAGGATCTGACCTGCTCGGCGGCGCGCAGCCGCGGTCGTTTCTGGCTCGCCGACCGGCCCGACACCCTGCTGGCCTGGGACGCGGCGGGCGGCGCCCTCTGTGTGGAGGGCGCGGGCCCCTGGCTGGCGTCGCTGCCGGACGCCGACTGGGAGACGGTCCCGCCGCTGCGCCGGGCCGCCGCCGCCCTGGACTGGCATCCCGAGCACGGCGACCGCTGCCAGCACCTGGTCTTCATCTCGCCGGGCCTCGACCGTGAGGGGATCGAACGGCTCCTCGACTCCTGCCTGCTGACCGATGCCGAGTACGCCGGGGGCCGCGCGGCCTGGAAGCGTCTGCCGCCCGCCTTCGACTCCCTTCTGGAGGTCTGATGTCCGCCCGCCGTGAGGACCGCAAGCCGCCCGCCGCCCGTGCCAATCCGCTGGACCGCGCGGGTATCACCTATATCGACTACAAGGACACCGATCTGCTGCGGAAGTTCATCTCGGACCGCGGCAAGATACGCAGCCGCCGGGTGACGCGTGTGAGCGTGCGGCAGCAGCGGCGGCTGGCGCGCGCGATAAAGAACGCCCGCGAGATGGCTCTGCTGCCGTATCGCTCGGCGCCGCGCTGACCGCCGGGCGTTACGGCGGGCCGCGCCCCGACAGCCAGAAGACTCCCCCCGCGTGACGGACGGGAGTCTTCTGGCTGTCGGCGTACGCGCGGCGGGGCCCGGCGGGAGAAACGGACAAGGCGGGTTGTGTACGGGCCCGGATGCCGGGGACACGACCATTGCCTGGACACTGGAGCCAAAAGACCGCGGAATGCGTCTCTCTTTAGGCACGGGGGGATCCAAGCCGGGACATTCAGCCGGTCCGAGTGTCTGTAACCAAGGGAACACCCCGCGTGCACGTGCATCTGCTCATGCATTGGCACATGAACACAGCTATGATCCGGGAAAGTTGACACCTGCACCTTGCAACTCGGGGAGCGACCTGTGCACCACGTGTACAACGGCATAACGGCCACAGAGCTTCACGGAGTTGTCTGGCAGAAGAGCAGGCACAGCAACTCCCAGGGGTCCTGTGTGGAGTTCGCCAAACTGCCGGGCGGGGAGGTGGCGGTGCGGAATTCACGCCACCCCGACGGCCCTGCTCTCGTCTACACCACGGCCGAGATCGAAGCCATGCTGCTGGGCGTCAAGGACGGGGAGTTCGACCATCTGACGGCGGGCGGCTGAGCGCGCTCCCACCGGACGGCCGGTGTCGGGCGGACCGCGCGCGGACCTAGGGCGGCGGAGTGGCGTCAATCTGCCGCCCCGGTGCTTTTTCTCGGTGTGCGGCCCTGTGGAGCGTACAGTTCACGCCGATTTTTACGAGATCATGGCTGAATGGACGCGCGCTGTTCGAGGCCCCGGACGCTCGCGCGGGGCCTCGAAGCGGCCGGAATCAGTCACCTTGCAATTGGAACAGCGCCCAGACCACCTTGCCGGACAGTGCCCCCGTCAAGGGGTGCCAGCCCCAGGTGTCACTGAAGGAATCCACCAGGAACAGCCCCCGGCCGGACTCCGCCGCGCAGTCCTCGTCCGTCTGGCGCGTCATCGGGCCCGAGTGGCTGGGGTCCCGTACCGCGCAGATCAGCCGGGACGTCCACCGCATCAGATGCAGCCGTACCGGATGCTCCTGCGGCTCGCGCGGAGTGTCGGCCGGCAGGGCGTGCCGCAGCGCGTTGGTCACAAGCTCGGAGACGACCAGCGCGACATCGTCGAAGCGGTCGTTCAGCTCCCACTGACCCAGTGTGGTCCTGGTGAACTGTCGTGCCCCACGCACCGCCTCGTAGCGGGCCGGCAGCGCGCACGACGCCGAACTGGCGGCGCCCGCGGCGTCGATGGGGGGAAGCCCCTGCCTTAACGGCTCGAGCATGGTCGATCCATTCGTCCCCATGCGAGGCACTCCCAGGATTCGCGGCCGTAGCGATACTGCGATGGTCCAGCGTCACAACACGTCAATCACGATCGAGCACGCGGGTGCGCGGGGACCATGGTTCCGAATGCGTAGGGCAGATGCAAGGGCAGATGCACGTGCACGCGCCCGGACTGCACCGTCCTGGGTGCTTCTTTCGCATTTCTCCCTGTGACCAGTTTCGCTCCCTCCGCAAAGCCTTCTTATTTCCGTAATCGAATGAGTACGGGCTGAAGCGTTTTGGTGGCAGAATCCGGCACTTGGGGCTCGGGGGTGCTCCTGGGAGAACCACATGCGATGGGGAGGGTTGGAGACGTGACCGCAGCCGAATCGGGCGGTTCCGTGGTGCGGCGCATCCTGCTGGGCTCACAGCTGAGGCGACTGCGCGAGACGCGCGGCATCACACGCGAGGCCGCCGGCTACTCGATCCGCGCATCCGAGTCCAAGATCAGCCGTATGGAGTTGGGACGGGTGAGCTTCAAGGCCAGAGACATCGAGGACCTGCTGACCCTCTACGGTGTCGCCGACGAGGGCGAGCGCGGGGCCCTTCTCGGCCTCGCCCGGGAGGCCAATGTCGCGGGTTGGTGGCACAGCTACGGCGATGTGCTGCCCGGCTGGTTCCAGACCTATATCGGTCTCGAAGGCGCCGCCTCGTTGATTCGTATCTATGAGGTGCAGTTCGTGCACGGTCTGTTGCAGACCGAGGCGTACGCGCACGCGGTGGTCACCCGGGGGATTCCGGACGCGCCCCAGGCCGAGGTGGACCGCCGGGTCGCGCTCCGTCTGGAGCGGCAGAAGGTCCTCGTGTCCGAGCGGGCGCCCCGCTTCCACGCCATCCTCGACGAGGCGGCGCTGCGCCGGCCGTACGGCGACCGCTCCGTGATGCAGGGCCAGTTGAAGCATTTGATCGAGATCTCGGAACAGCCGAACATCACGCTTCAGGTGATGCCGTTCAGTTTCGGAGGGCACGCGGGCGAGAGCGGAGCGTTCACCATGCTCCGCTTCCCGGAGTCGGATCTCTCCGATGTCGTTTATCTGGAGCAGCTCACCAGCGCGCTCTATCTCGACAAGCGCGAAGAGGTCGCCCAGTACGAACGGGTGATGGAGCGACTACAAGGAGACAGCCCGGGTTCCGAGGAGAGCCGAGATGTGCTCCGCGGCCTGCTCCAACTTATCTGAGGCATCAGTACGATGAATTCGCATCAGGAGTTTGCACCTGCAGTAAGGGATCGCATGTCCTACTTCACCGACCTGGCCCATCAGTACATCGACGGCGAGTGGCGGACCGGCAGCGGCTCGTGGGACATCATCGACTTCAATCCCTACAACGGGGAGAAGCTCGCCGCCATCACGATCGCCACCGTCGAAGAGGTCGACGAGGCGTATCGCGCGGCGGAGCGTGCGCAGCGGGCCTGGGCCGAGACCAATCCGTATGTCCGCAGGCTCGTCTTCGAGCGGGTGCTCAGGCTGATCGACGAGCGCAAGGAAGACATCGTCGAGGCGATCGTCGACGAACTGGGCGGTACGCGGCTCAAGGCGCTGTACGAGGTCCACGCCGCGCAGGACTTCCTGCGTGAGGCCATACAGCTCGCGCTGCGTCCCGAGGGCCGGATTCTGCCGTCCGCGGTCGACGGCAGGGAGAACCGGGTCTACCGGCTTCCGGTCGGTGTCATCGGAGTCATCACCCCCTTCAACTACCCCTTCCTGGTGACGATCAAGGCGGTGGCGCCGGCGCTGGCCCTCGGCAACGCCGTGGTGGTCAAGCCCAATCAGAACGCGCCCGTCGTCGGCGGCGGGCTCATAGCCAAGCTCTTCGAGGACGCGGAGCTGCCGGCCGGGCTGCTCAACGTCCTGGTGACGGACATAGCGGAGATCGGCGACGCGCTGATCGAGCATCCCGTCCCCAAGGTGATCTCGTTCGCCGGCTCCGACCGGGTGGGCCGCCATGTCGGCGCGGTCGCGGGCGGCAACTTCAAGCGGGCGATACTCGAACTCAGCGGCAACAGCGCGCTGGTGGTCCTCGACGACCTCGACGAGGCGGGTATCGACTACGCGGTGGACGCGGCGGTGGTCAGCCGGTTCATCTATCAGGGGCAGGTCTGTATGGCCGCCAACCGGATCCTGGTGGACCGCAGTGTCGAGCGGGAGTTCACCGAGAAGTTCGTGGCCAAGGTGGCGGCGCTCAGGACCGGCGACCCGCGTGACCCGGAGACCCAGATCGGCCCGGTCATCAACACGTTCCAGGCCGACGCGCTGACGGCGCTGGTGGACCAGGCGCTCGCGGAGGGCGCGACGGCGCTGGTACGGGGGCGCACGCGCGGCAATCTCGTGGAGCCGACGGTGCTCACGGGGCTGCCCGAGACCTCTCCGCTGATGCACCAGGAGATCTTCGGGCCGGTGGTCCTGCTGATTCCGTTCGACGGTGAGGAAGAGGCGGTACGGCTCGCGAACGACACCCCGTACGGGCTGAGCGGGGCCGTGCACACCTCGAACGTGGAGCGGGGCGTGCGGTTCGCCAGGCGGATCGTCACCGGCATGATGCACGTCAACGACTCGACCGTGCAGGACGAGCCGCTGGTGGCGTTCGGCGGCGAGAAGTTCTCGGGGCTCGGGCGGATCAACGGGGACTCGACGGTGGAGGCCTTCACGACCCAGAAGTGGATCTCGGTGCAGCACGGCCGCACGGAGTTCCGCTTCTGAGCGGTACGTCCCTGGCGCACCGGGGGTGAGGCGGGGGCGCCGCGCCAGAGCACGGAGAGGCGAGAGGCCCGGGGGCCGTGACCGGGACAGCCCTTAGCCTGGGGGAATGTCAGCGATCCGTTTGCTCGTGCTCGGGGCGGTCCGACGGCACGGGCGGGCCCACGGCTACCAGGTCCGCAACGACCTGGAGTACTGGGGCGCCCATGAGTGGTCCAACGCGAAGCCCGGCTCGATCTACCACGCGCTGAAGCAGATGGCGAAGCAGGGCGTGCTGCTGGCGCACGAGGTCGCGCCGAGCACGGCGGGCGGGCCGCCGAGGACCGAGTACGAGGTCACCGACGCGGGCCGCGAGGAGTACTTCAGGCTGCTGCGTGAGTCGCTGACGTCGTACGACCAGAAGATGGACGTGCTGTCGGCGGGGATCGGCTTCGTCGTCGATCTGCCGCGTTCCGAGGCCGTCGAGCTGCTCGGCGAGCGGGTGCGCGCGATCGAGGCGTGGCGGGCCTCGGTCACCGAGCACTATGTGCCCGAGGAAGGGCCGGAGCAGCTCGGGCACATCGGCGAGATCATGAATCTGTGGGTCCATTCCGCGGACGCCGGGGCGGCGTGGACGCGGGGCCTGATCAAGCGCATCGAGGGTGGCGCGTACACCTTCGCCGGGGAGGGCGAGACCTTTGCGGGTGTGCTCGCCGAGGGCGAGGAGAACCCGTACGCGACCGGGATCCCCCATGAAGGGGATCACCACTGATCACGCCTGCCCCCGCAGGGCGGAGCCCCGGGCGGGGGCCCGTTCAGTGGTGGAAGGCGGTGGCGACGGACTTGTCCCGGTTCAGCGGGCGCGGCTGGCGGCGCAGTTCCGGCAGCAGCCGGCTCAGATCGGCCACCAGCAGATCGGCCAGGTCGGCGGAGAAGCCGTTGCGGCAGACCACCCGGAGGACGGTGAGGTCCTCGCGGTTGGCGGGGAAGGCGTAGGCGGGCACCAGCCAGCCGTGCTCGCGCAGCCGCCGGGAGACGTCGAAGACGTCGTAGTTCCGCACGCCGGGCGCGGTGGTGAAGGCGAACACGGGCAGTTCGCCGCCCCGGGTGATGAGCCGGAAGTCGCCCAGGTCCTCGATCCGCGCGGCAAGCTTCCCCGCGATGTCCCGGGCCGTCTGCTGGACGGCCCGGAAGCCGTCCCGGCCGAGCCTCAGAAAGGTGTAGTACTGCGCGACGACCTGTGCGCCCGGCCGGGAGAAGTTCAGCGCGAAGGTGGGCAGATCACCGCCCAGGTAGTTCACACGGAAGACGAGCTCCTCGGGGAGCTCGGCCTGCGAGCGCCACAGCGCCCAGCCGACGCCCGGATAGACCAGCCCGTACTTGTGCCCGGAGGTGTTGATGGAGGAGACGCGCGGCAGCCGGAAGTCCCAGAGCAGATCCTCGTCGAGGAACGGCGCGATCATGGCGCCGGAGGCCCCGTCGACATGGACGGGGATGTCGAGGCCCGTGCGCTCCTGGAGCGCGTCCAGCGCCGCGCACAGCTCCGCGACCGGTTCGTACGAGCCGTCGAAGGTGGAGCCCAGCACGGCCACGACCCCGATGGTGTTCTCGTCGCAGAGGCCGGCGGCGGCCTCCGGGTCGAGGTGGAAGCGGTCGCCCTCCATGGGCAGTTGACGCGCCTCGACCTCCCAGAAGGCGCAGAACTTCTCCCAGCACACCTGGACATTGACACCCATGACGAGATTGGGCCGGGCGCTCGCCGGATAGCGGGACGCGTTGCGCTTGCTCCAGCGGCGCTTGAGCGCCATTCCGGCGAGCATGCAGGCTTCGCTGGAGCCGGTCGTCGAACAGCCCACGGCCGCCGCCGGGTCGGGAGCTTTCCAGAGGTCGGCGAGCATCGCCACACAGCGCCGCTCCAGTTCGGCGGTGCGCGGATACTCGTCCTTGTCGATCATGTTCTTGTCCCAGCACTCCGACATCAGCCGCTCGGCCTGGGGCTCCATCCAGGTGCTCACGAACGTGGCGAGGTTGAGCCGGGCGTTGCCGTCGAGCATCAGCTCGTCATGGACGAGCTGATATGCCGTGGCGGGCGGCATGGGGCCGTCGGGAAGCCGGTGCGTGGGCGGGGCGGAAGCCATCCCGCTGACCGGATCGGCCTCCCCGAAGAAGGGGTTGAGCGACAGTCTGAGCCGCTCGGCGCGCTCGCTCTCGGACTCTTCGGCGGAGCCGCTCGCGGCGCGGTACCCGCCTCGGTGAAGTGACATCGGCTTCCCGTCCTCGCTCCGTGTCCGACGCTGGCCACGCTGACGAGGCTGACGATACGGACAAATGGGGTGATCGGCTCGCCGGGTGCGTGGGGTGTGTGCCGTTCGGCTCACGGCGGCGCCGCCGCAGTAGGGCCGGACCGGGTGAGCGGTCCGGCGCCGGGCCGGGGGTGGTCGCGCCGGGGGTGGTCGGGCCGGGCCCGCTATGGCTCGTTGATCACGACGGCCGTGCCGTACGCGCACACCTCCGTGCCCGCGTCGGACGCCTCGGTCACGTCGAAGCGCATCATCAGCACGGCGTTGGCACCGCGCGAGCGTGCCTGCTCGACCAGACGTTCCATCGCTTGATTGCGGCTCTCCACGAGGGTCTTCGTGGCGCCCTTGAGCTCACCCCCGATCATCGACTTGAGTCCGGCGCCGAGCTGGCCGCCCCGATGCCGTGACCGGAGGCTGAGGCCGAAGACCTGACCGATGACCTTCAGCACCTGATGGCCGGGAACGTCATTGGTGGTGACGACCAGAACGTCGGACCAGGACCGCTGTCCGCCGCCGTACTCCTCGATGCCCATGTGCGTCCGCCTTCCCCGGGGACCGGTGCCCTCCGGGGGCCGGACGGCCGCCCGAAGCCTGGTGACGCAAAGCTTTGTACCGGTATGCGTAGAGCCCATGTCGAAGGGACGGGTGGAACCTGGAGCGGCGGCCGGGCGTTGATAGCTTGTGGGCGGCCGACCACGCCGAATCGACGATCGACCGACTATCGACACAGGAGTCCGGAACCCGTGACCACCCTTGCGCTCGGCCCCAGCTGGCTGGATCCGGACTATCTGATCGGGACCTTCGGACTGATCGGTGTCCTGGTCATCGTCTTCGCCGAGTCCGGCCTCCTCATCGGCTTCTTCCTGCCGGGTGACTCCCTTCTCTTCACCACCGGCCTGCTGGTGACATCCGGCACGCTGAAGTCCCCGCTCTGGCTCGTCTGCACGCTGGTGGCGCTCGCGGCGATCATCGGTGACCAGGTCGGCTATCTCTTCGGCCGGAAGGTCGGCCCGTCGCTCTTCAAGCGGCCCGACTCCAAGCTCTTCAAGCAGGAGAACGTCGAGAAGGCGCACGAGTTCTTCGAGAAGTACGGCCCCAAGTCGCTGGTCCTGGCGCGCTTCGTGCCGGTCGTCCGGACGTTCACGCCGATCATCGCCGGTGTGAGCCGGATGAACTACCGGTCGTTCATCATCTTCAACATCGTCGGCGGCACGCTCTGGGGCGTGGGCGTCACCCTGCTGGGTGCCGCGCTGGGCAAGATCGAGTTCGTCCACAAGAACATCGAGATGATCCTGATCGCCATCGTGCTGATCTCGGTGCTGCCGATCGTGATCGAATTCCTGCGGGCGCGCTCCAAGTCCAAGAAGGCCGCGCGGACGGCGGACGGCGCCGACGGTACGTCCGTGTCCTCAGAGACCCCGCCCGGCGGCCCGCGCGGACGTCACGCCAAGCGCTGACCCGGGCGAATCCGGCGGGGCCGGTACCGGCCCCGCCGCGCGGCTCGCCGTACGGCTCTCAGAAACCGCGCGTCCGCTTCGCCGCCCGGCGGCTCGAAGCCCGGCCCGCGCCGGGCACCCTGAGGAACAGCCTGGAGATCTCGCCACCGAGATTCACCCCCACGGCGATGGCCAGGGCCAGCGCCGCGGCCTTGGAGAGCGACGCGAGCCCGCGGTCCAGATTGTTCTGCGCGATGCCCAGCAGGCCGAAGTACGTCGGGGATCCCGGCAGCAGCGGCCCGATCGCGGCCGTGACGTACGGCAGCGCCGACGCGAACTGGTAGCGCGAGAAGAGCTGCCCGAAGAGCCCCACCAGACCGGCCGCGACCGCCGTCGCGGCCACCGGCGAGATGTCGCCCGTGTCATGCATCGCCGCGTAGACCGTCCAGGCGACGCCGCCGTTGAGGGACACCATCAGCACCGTCGAACGCTCCTGCTGGAGCAGGATCGCGAAGGCGAAACTCAGCACCACCGCGGCGAGGATCTGCACCACGGGCCGTTCGGCGGTGTGCAGGGCCGCGTCCGGATTGAGCTGCGCGTCGAGCTGCACACCCAGATAGAGCACGATCAGCACGCCGATGACGATCGCGATGAAGAAGTACATGACTTCCAGCAGCCGGGCGGACGCGGTGATGTAGTAGCCCGTCAGACCGTCCTGCACACCGGCCACCAGGGCCCGTCCCGGCAGCAGCGCGAAGAGCCCGCCGGTGATCACCGCCGAGGGCCGCACCTCCCACTGCGCGGCGGCGCTCAGCAGCGTCAGCGCCACTCCCATCCCGGCGGGCGGCATCGCGGCCACCACGAACTGATAGAACTCCGGCATCCCGCGGCCGGCGAACACCCATGCCAGCCGGTCCCCGAGCATCGCGCCGAGTGCCGCGGCCACGAACACCACCAGGCCACCACCGACCAGCACGGAGGCGGACCCGGCCAGGACCCCGCTCGCCACCGTCAGCGCCCATCCGGGATACGGATGCCGGTTGCGGCGGATCTCCGCCAGCCGCCGGTACGCCTCCTCCAGGGTGACGTCCGTGTCCTCGGTGGTGATGTCGTCGATGAGCCGGTAGACGGCGGACAGCCGGGTGTAGTCGGTGCCCCGCCTGCGTACCGTCCGGCTGGCGGTCACCGGGTCCTCGACCAGCGACGGCTGATGGGAGATCGACAGCAGGGTGAAGGTGACGTTCGGCTCGCAGCGGTCCAGCCCGTACGCCCGGCTGACCGCGAACATCGCGGCCTCGACGTCCTCGGCGCCCTCGCCGCCGGCCAGCAGCAGCTCACCGATACGCAGCGTCAGGTCGAGCACCCGGGGCACCGCGGGCCCCTCGTCGTCGTGCCGCTGCACCGGCTCCGGCACCGGGCGTTCGCCGACCGGCATCCGCAACAGCGTGCGCATCCGGTCCTGCCAGGGGGCCTCGTTGGTCAGCCCGGCCAGAGGGACGCCATGGGCGGGAGTGAACGCGGGAGGCGACAGCCGGGAGGGGTGGCCGGTCCGCGCGCCGCCCGGTGACTCGAACGCCGACCTCTCGGTCTCCGCCGACGGCTCCGCGTTCAGCCCGTCCGGGACCGCGAACTCCGACGTCGGCCGGTCGTCCTCGGGGACCGGGGGCCGCTCCACCCCGAGCGGGGGAGTGAACGCGCTGTGTGCCTCGTCCGACAGCGGCTTGCGGTCCTCAACACCGTGCGGCTCGGCGACCACTGTTCACGTCCTCACTCCCTGCTGTGCCGGCCCCGTCAGTCATCCGCCCCGATCAGCGGTCCGTGCGATCGATCTTCGTCCGGGTCCGCGTCTGCCCAGTATGGGCACGGACATGGGCGGGCACCCACACGGACGACGGGCGGCCCACCCTCCGGGAAGGGTGCGCCGCCCGTCGTCCGTCCGGCTGTCCGCCGGTCATACGCGGTACGCGCTCAGTGCGCGTTGCCCTGTGCCTCAAGGCGCTTGTACGAGGCCTCGATCTCGGCCTCGGCCTCGGCGCGGCCGACCCAGTCGGCGCCCTCGACGGACTTGCCGGGCTCCAGGTCCTTGTAGACCTCGAAGAAGTGCTGGATCTCCAGGCGGTCGAACTCCGAGACATGGTGGATGTCACGCAGGTGCTCCACCCGGGGGTCGGACGCCGGGACACACAGCAGCTTGTCGTCGCCGCCGGCCTCGTCCGTCATCCGGAACATGCCGATGGCGCGGCACTTGATGAGGCAGCCCGGGAAGGTCGGCTCGTCCAGGATGACCAGCGCGTCCAGCGGGTCGCCGTCCTCGCCGAGGGTGTTCTCGACGAAGCCGTAGTCGGCCGGGTAGCTGGTCGAGGTGAAGAGACGACGGTCAAGTCGGATCCGACCGGTCTCGTGGTCCACCTCATACTTGTTCCGCGAACCCTTAGGGATCTCGATGGTGACGTCGAACTCCACGGGAGGCTCCTCCATGATCAACACATATGTCCGGTGATGCTGCGTCTCCGTGGAGAAGGACCCCCCGGACCCCGGCCTGACAGGCCCGCTGCCGACCGGGGTGCCATGCTCGTGGCAAGGCGCAGTGATTAAGTGTCCCCCACGCAGCTGTGTGATCGCGAAAGGGGCTGTTCAGCCGTGCTTGAGCCGAAAGTGTGGCAGCTCACGGCAGGTGCCGTCGTTGTCGGTCTGACGCTCGCCGCCGGCGCGGTGGCCGCGGCCGGCCCGTGGGACTCCGGCCAGCGTAGGGCCGAGCGGCAGTGGGCGGCAGTCCAGAGCCGCACGGGTGGCGCACATCACGACACGGCGGCCCCCGGCGCCCCGGACGCCGCTCCCAGCGCGCCCGCGGTGCTCGCCGCGGTCGGCGTTCCCGGCACCGCGCCCGCCGGGCTCGGCAAGAAGCTCGGCCCGCTCCTGGACAGCCCCGCGCTCGGCCGTACCCGTACGGCCTCGGTCGTCGATGTCGCGACGGGCAAGGAGCTGTACGGCAAGAGCGCCGGGACCCCGATGACACCGGCCTCCACGGTCAAGATCGCGATCATGGTCGCGGCGCTCTCCGCACTCGGCCCCGACCACCGCATCGCCACCACGGTCGTGGCGGCCCGGGACAGCCGGGCGGTCACCCTGGTCGGCGGCGGCGACGCCACACTCGACGCGACTGGACTGCGCGCCCTGGCCGACGACACCGCGCGGGCCCTGCGCGACCGGGGTGTCACCACCGTCAAGGTCGGCTACGACGTCTCCCTCTACTCGGGACCGCGTCTGCATCCCATCGGACCCAACGACAACATCGCCCCCGTCACCGCGCTGATGTCGGGACAGGGCCGTCTCGACAAGTCCACCCGGGGGCCCGCGCCCCGCAGCGGCGACCCGGCGGGTGACGCCGCCGACGCCTTCGCCGGGCTGCTGCGCGACCGCGGCATCAAGACGTCCGCCGCCTCCGCTCCGCACCGGCCCGCGAACGGCTCCAAGCCCGTCGCCAGGACGTACTCGCGCCCCCTCGCCGCCCTGGTCGAACGGGCGTTGACCGACAGCGACAACGACACGGCGGAGGCCCTGGCCCGCCAGACCGCCATCGCGGCGGGCGAACCCGCGAGCTTCGCCGGCGCGGAACGGGCCGTCACCGCGCGGCTCAAGAAGCTCAAACTGCCGCTCGGCGGGGCCCGCTTCGCGGACGGCAGCGGTCTCGACCGCAAGGACAGGGCCAGCGCGGCGCTGCTCACCGCGCTGCTGGCGCGCGCCGCCGACCCGGCCAGGCCCGAGCTGCGTTCCGTCCTCACCGGGCTGCCGGTCGCCGGATTCAGCGGCACCCTCCAGAGCCGGTACGCGGACGCCGCGCCCGCCACCGGACTCGTCCGGGCCAAGACCGGCACGCTCACCGGGGTGAACACGCTCGCCGGTACGGTCGTCGACACCAGAGGACGGCTGCTGGCGTTCGCCTTCATGGCCGGAGCCACCCCCGCGCCCGACGCCGCCCAGGCGGCCCTGGACCGGCTCTCCGCGGCCCTCGTTCCCTGACGTTCCCTGACGGCCCACCGCGCCCGGGGCCGCTCCGGGGGCTTCCGCCGCATGGCTCCGGGCCGCCCGGGGCGCCCGGAGGACGGGACGGGACGGGAACAGGGCCGTCGCCACCACTCCGCATCCCGGGCCGACCACGTACGGTTGACGCATGACGAGCATCGGTGGTGCCGAGATGGTCGACTGGAATCTCGCGGTGGCGACCGCGACCCGGCTGGTACGGCCCGGTCCTGAAGTGACCAGGGACGAGGCGCGCGAGATCGTCGCCGAGCTGCGACGGCACGCCAAGTCCTCGGAGCTGCACGTCCGCGGCTACACGCGGATGATCCCCGAGGGCCACCGGCCCCAGGACACCCCGGTCCTGATCGTCGACCGGGCCGGCTGGGTGAAGGCGAACGTCGCGGGCTTCCGCGAACTGCTCAAGCCGCTCTTCGAGAAGATGCAGGAACGCCGCTCGGCCACGCCGGGCGGCGCCGTGCTCGGAGCGGTCGGCGGCAAGGTGACCGGCGTGGAGCTGGGCATGCTGCTGTCCTTCATGGCGTCCCGGGTGCTCGGCCAGTACGAGACATTCGCGCCCGCGGGCGGCGATCTCCCGTCCGCCGGGACCGGCGGCGGCCGGCTCCTTCTCGTCGCGCCCAACATCGTGCACGTCGAGCGCGAACTGGACGTCGACCCGCACGACTTCCGGCTCTGGGTCGCACTCCACGAGGAGACCCACCGCACGCAGTTCACCGGTGTGCCGTGGCTGCGGGACCATCTGCGGGGCGAAATCCAGTCATTCCTCGACGAGACAGATGTCGATCCGATGACCGTGCTCGAACGCCTTCGCGAGGCCGCCCAGTCGCTCTCCGGGGGCCGTCCCGAGGGCGAGGAGGACGAGAAGGGCCGGAGCATCGTCGAACTGGTGCAGACCCCGGGCCAGCGCGAGGTCCTGGGCCGGCTGACCGCCGTGATGTCCCTGCTCGAAGGCCACGCCGATTATGTGATGGACGGGGTGGGGCCCCAGGTCGTGCCCACGGTCGCCGAGATCCGGGAGAAGTTCCAGCAGCGCAGGGCCCGCGGCGCCAGCCGTCTCGACCAGGCGCTGCGCAAGCTCCTCGGGCTGGACGCCAAGCTGCGCCAGTACCGCGACGGGGAGCGTTTTGTACGGGCCGTGGTCGAGGAGGTCGGCATGGACGGCTTCAACCGCGTCTGGACCTCGCCCAACACCCTCCCGACCAAGGCGGAGATCGCCAAACCGGCGGACTGGATCGCGCGGGTGCACCGCAAGGCGGATTCCTGAGCGGGTTCCGGCCGGGGCGGAAGAGCGCCGGAGGTATCACCCATCCGAGGGACCGTGAGTGAGGGATAGGCGTGCAATGCTCGGGTAATGGCTCGGTTCTGTCACCATCGACGCACTCTGAGTGACGCTCCCCGTCCTGACTCCGACCGAGGCACCCCCAAAAAACATCACGAAGGGCACCGGATATGGGTCCCCATCCTGCGGTCGCGGCGATACGCCTGGCGGTACGCCGCGTACTCCACGACATCCTCACCGAGCGTTCCGAGACGCCCCCCGCCTCCGGCGGGCAGCCGCTCGTGCTGGTCGCCTGCTCCGGCGGCGCCGATTCCATGGCGCTCGCCTCCGCACTGGCCTTCGAAGCCCCCAGACTCTCCGTGCTGGCCGGCGCCGTCACCGTCGACCACGGCCTGCAGGCCGGCTCCGAGCTCCGCGCCGCCGAGGTCGTCGCCCGGCTCGGAGCCATGCGGCTCGACCCCGTCGAGTCCGTCGCCGTGACCGTGGGCCGGGAGGGCGGGCCCGAGGCGGCCGCCCGCGACGCCCGCTACACCGCTCTCGACGCCGCCGCGGAGCGCCACCGTGCCGCCGCGGTGCTGCTCGGGCACACCCGCGACGACCAGGCCGAGACCGTGCTGCTGGGGCTCGCGCGCGGCTCCGGCACGCGCTCCCTGGCCGGGATGGCGGCCGTCTCGGGACCGGCCGGCCGCTACCGCCGCCCCTTCCTCCAGCTCGACCGGCAGACCGCCCGCAAGGCATGCCTGGTCCAGTCGATCCCGGTCTGGGACGACCCGCACAACGCCGACCCCGCGTACACCCGCTCGCGGTTGCGGCACGAGGGCCTGCCCGCCCTGGAGAAGGCGCTCGGCAAGGGCGTCGTGGAGGCCCTGGCCCGTACGGCCCAGCTCTCCCGCGACGACGCCGACGCCCTGGACGCCTGGGCCACCGAGGCGGACAGCCGCGTACGGGACGGCGCGGGGCAGCTCGAGTGCGCCAAGCTGTACGCGCTGCCGCCCGCGGTCCGCCGCAGAGTGCTGCGGCGCGCGCTCATCGCTGCGGGCGCCCCCGCGGGTTCCCTGTTCGCCCGGCACATCGAAGAGGTCGACCGCCTGATCACGGGCTGGCGCGGCCAGGGAGCCATCAACCTGCCCGGCCGCGTGGAGGCCAGGAGGCAGGGTGGCAGACTGGTCGTCCGGCAGGGCTGAAGCGCTCAAGCACTACGGCTGTGTCTCCCGGGCCACAAGCCCCGGACCCCTGGCCGACAACGAAAGTGATGCGGGTGGACGACAAGGACATGGGCAACGACCTCCAGTCGGTGCTCATCACCAAAGAAGAGATCGACGCGAAGCTGGCCGAACTGGCCGCGAAGATCGATGCGGAGTACGCGGGCAAGGATCTGCTTCTCGTCGGGGTCCTCAAGGGCGCCGTGATGGTCATGGCGGACCTGGCGCGCGCGCTGTCCACCCCCGTGACGATGGACTGGATGGCCGTCTCCTCCTACGGGGCCGGCACCCAGTCCTCCGGCGTGGTCCGGATCCTCAAGGACCTGGACACCGACATCAAGGGCAAGCACGTCCTGATCGTCGAGGACATTATCGACTCGGGTCTGACCCTGTCGTGGCTGCTCTCGAATCTCGGTTCCCGGGAGCCGGCCTCGCTGGAGGTCTGCACTCTGCTCCGCAAGCCGGATGCCGCGAAGGTCGCGATCGACGTCAAGTGGATCGGCTTTGACATTCCGAATGAGTTTGTCGTCGGATATGGCCTGGATTACTCGGAGAAGTACCGCAACATGCCTTTTGTCGGCACGCTCGCGCCGCACGTCTACGGCGGCTGAGCGTGTCGGTGCCCCGGAAGCCCCGTGGGCGCCCGCGCGGAGCGGCGAAGTCTCCGGGAAAGGCTTCGCCGCGACGGGAACCCCAGCACCCCTCCCGGCGTTGGAGCATGGGAAGACGGGTTTGTCGCCAGTCCACTGCGGTCGCGGGTGACAATGCTGGGGTACCGTCCCAAGAACAGTCTTTTCTCATAGCAGCATTTACCTACGGGCAGGAGGGACGGGGCGTTTTCGCTCCGTATGGATGGACGTGAAGCGATACTTCCGTGGGCCGGTCATGTGGATCGTGCTGGCCGTCCTCGCCGTGGTCGTGTTGATGCAGGTCGTCGGCTCGTCGGGCGGCTACAAGACGGTGGACACCGGTCAGGTTGTCCAGGCGATCGACAAGAACCGCGCCGAACAGGTCAAACTGACCACCGGCGACGAACAGATCATCAAGGTCGACCTCAAGGACGGCCAGAAGATCAATGGCAGCGACAAGATCCAGGCCAGCTACATCGGTGACCAGGGCGCCAATCTGGCCTCGACGCTGCAGACGAAGTTCCAGAACGGCGACATCACCAAGGGATACACGGTCTCGCCGTCGAAGCAGAGCCCGTTCGTATCGGTGCTGCTTTCGCTGCTGCCCTTCGTCCTGATCGTCGTGGTCTTCCTGTTCCTGATGAATCAGATGCAGGGCGGCGGCTCCCGGGTCATGCAGTTCGGGAAGTCCAAGGCCAAGCTGATCACCAAGGACACCCCCAAGACGACCTTCGCCGATGTGGCGGGGTCCGACGAGGCGGTCGAGGAGCTCCACGAGATCAAGGAGTTCCTCCAGGAGCCGGCGAAGTTCCAGGCCGTCGGCGCCAAGATCCCGAAGGGTGTGCTGCTCTACGGTCCGCCCGGTACGGGCAAGACGCTGCTCGCCCGTGCTGTCGCGGGTGAGGCCGGGGTCCCGTTCTACTCGATCTCCGGTTCCGACTTCGTCGAGATGTTCGTCGGTGTTGGTGCCTCCCGCGTGCGTGACCTCTTCGAGCAGGCCAAGGCGAACGCCCCGGCGATCGTCTTCGTCGACGAGATCGACGCCGTCGGCCGGCACCGCGGTGCGGGTCTCGGCGGCGGCCACGACGAGCGCGAGCAGACGCTGAACCAGCTCCTTGTGGAGATGGACGGTTTCGACGTCAAGGGCGGCGTCATTCTGATCGCCGCCACCAACCGGCCGGACATCCTCGACCCGGCGCTGCTGCGCCCGGGCCGGTTCGACCGGCAGATCGCCGTCGACCGCCCGGACATGCAGGGCCGGCTGGAGATCCTCAAGGTCCACCAGAAGGGCAAGCCGGTCGCCCCGGACGTGGACCTGGGTGCCGTCGCCCGCCGTACGCCCGGTTTCACCGGCGCGGATCTGGCGAACGTGCTGAATGAAGCCGCGCTCCTAACGGCGCGCAGCGACAAGAAGCTGATCGACAATCACTCGCTGGACGAGGCGATCGACCGCGTCGTGGCGGGCCCGCAGAAGCGGACCCGGATCATGTCCGAGAAGGAAAAGAAGATCACGGCGTATCACGAGGGCGGCCACGCCCTCGTCGCGGCCGCGTCTCCGAACTCCGACCCGGTGCACAAGATCACGATCCTGTCGCGCGGCCGGGCCCTGGGGTACACCATGGTCCTGCCCGACGAGGACAAGTACTCGACCACGCGTAACGAGATGCTCGACCAGCTCGCGTACATGCTGGGCGGGCGGGCGGCCGAGGAACTGGTCTTCCACGACCCGACCACGGGCGCGGCCAACGACATCGAGAAGGCCACGGCCACCGCGCGGGCGATGGTCACGCAGTACGGCATGACCGAGCGGCTGGGCGCGATCAAGTTCGGCGGTGACAACACCGAGCCGTTCCTGGGCCGTGAGATGGCGCACCAGCGCGACTACTCGGAAGAGGTCGCGGCGCTGGTCGACGAAGAGGTCAAGAAGCTCATCGAGACCGCGCACAACGAGGCCTGGGAGATCCTCGTCGAGAACCGCGACGTTCTCGACAACCTGGTCCTCGCGCTCCTGGAGAAGGAAACCCTCAACAAGGAGCAGATCGCCGAGATCTTCTCGACGATCGTCAAGCGTCCGTCCCGTCCGGCGTGGACCGGTTCGTCGCGTCGTACACCGTCGACGCGGCCGCCGGTGCTCTCGCCCAAGGAGCTGTCGCTGACGAATGGCGCGATCAATTCGAACGGCGGGCTGCCCGGGGTGACAAACGGCGACGCGGGTACCGAGTCGCTGCCCGAGGACCGTCCCGAGAGCTGATCCCGGGCGCCTCACCTGGCCCGGAATGGATGCCGCGCCTCCCAGGTTTTAGCCTGTGGGGGCGCGGCATTCGTATGCCCGCCCAGAAGGACGGCACAGGAACGAGGCACATATGACCGACCCGGTGACGCTGGACGGCGAAGGCCCGATCCGTGAATTCGACGAGAAGCGGGCCGAGAACGCCGTCCGCGAGCTCCTGATCGCGGTGGGGGAGGATCCGGACCGTGAGGGACTCCGAGCGACCCCCGGCCGGGTGGCGCGCGCGTACAAGGAGATATTCGCCGGTCTGTGGCAGACACCGGAGGACGTGCTGACCACGACGTTCGATCTCGGCCACGACGAGATGGTCCTGGTGAAGGACATCGAGGTGATGTCCTCCTGCGAGCACCACCTCGTACCGTTCGTCGGGGTCGCGCACGTCGGCTACATCCCGTCGGCCGACGGCAAGATCACCGGGCTGTCGAAGCTGGCCCGGCTGGTGGACGTCTACGCGCGCAGGCCCCAGGTGCAGGAGCGGCTGACGACGCAGATCGCCGACTCCCTGATGCAGATCCTGGAGCCGCGCGGGGTGATCGTGGTTCTGGAGTGCGAGCACATGTGCATGACGATGCGCGGTGTCCGAAAGCCGGGAGCGAAGACGATCACGTCGGCGGTGCGCGGTCAGATGCGGGACGCCGCGACGCGTGCCGAGGCGATGAGTCTGATCCTCGCCCGCTGACACCTGGTCAGCGAGGACCCGCGACGCACCGGCCGGCCGTCACCGAGGTGGCGGCCGGCCGGCGTATGCCGTGGTGGCTGTCGGACGGGACGGCTGTCAGACGGGACCCGCGGGGGCCGCGCCGCTCTTGTCGTCGTCCGAGTCGTCGGGCAGTTTGCAGACGCGTTCCAGGAAGAAGGCCGCCACGATCACGGCGATGCCCGCCAGCACCGAGAAGCCGGCGTAGATGGCCTGGTCGCGGCGGGCGGGGATGTCGAGGGAGCCGAGCAGGAAGACGCCCGTGCCGCCGTACACGCCGGAGACCAGCGCCGCGACCAGCGCGCTGGCCTGGCCGAAAACCACCGCGCGCGCGGCCATCAGCGGATCCACGCCCTTGGCGTCCTGACGCCGTTCCCGCTGGGCCCGCAGCCGGGAGCGCAGCGAGAGCGCGGTGGCGGTGAGGATGACGGCGATCACCGCGAGGACGATGGGCGCGGCGAGCGGCACACTCGGCAGCGTGCCCATGGAGTCCCACAGCCGGGCACCGGCCCAGGAGAGCACCCCGGCCACCACGAACAGGCCGGCCAGCACGCCGATCCTCAACTGCTTCACCGAGAAAGCCGCCCTTCGCCTCGCTGTACCGGCCGGCGCCGTACCGGCATGTGCTGTACCCGTATCGATGTGTCCTGCGTCATCGCTGTCCGCCGCGTCGTTCCGTGCCGGGTGGACCTCTGTCGCGGCGGTCCGTACCGCGCGGGCCGGCCGGCGGTCACCGCCGTACCGACCCGCAGAGCCTAACGACTACTCGGGCAGGCGGAGTTCCAGGTCGCCCCGGGGGTGGACACCGCCCTGGCCGACATCGGCCAGCAGTTCGGCCACGGGACCGTGGCCCGGCACCTGCGCCTCCGGATCGACGTCGTGCCACGGGGCGAGGACGAAGGCGCGCTGATGGGCCCGGGGGTGCGGCAGGGTGAGCAGCGGGTCGTCCGAGACGACGTCCGCGTAGGCCAGGATGTCGACGTCGATGGTGCGCGGTCCCCAGCGCTCGTCGCGGACCCGGTCGAAGGCCTCCTCGATGGCCTGGCCGCGCTCCAGCAGGGAGGACGGCGGCAGCGTCGTCTTGATCACGACGACCGCGTTGAAGTACGACGGCTGGGTGCCGGGTTCGACGCCCCAGGGCTCGGTCTCGTACACCGGGGAGACCGCTTTGACGCGCAGGCCCGGCGTGTCCTCCAGGGCGTCGATGGCGCCCTGGAGCGTCTCCAGCCGGTTGCCGAGATTGGAACCGAGGGAGACCACGGCCCGTTGGGGATTGGAGAGGGTCACATCCGCGGCGTCCACCTGCGCGACCACGGAGGCGGGCACCGGCTGGACGGTCGGGTCGCTCTGTGTGTTCATACTCGGCTCCGGGTGATGGTGACGGTCACATCGTCGAAGGGCACGGTGATCGGGGCGTCGGGTTTGTGGACGATCACCTCGACCTCGTGGACGCCGTCGTGCTTGAGACACTGCTGGGCGATGCGTTCCGCCAGCGTTTCGATGAGATCGACGGGCTCTCCCTGGACGATGTCCACGACCTCCTCGGCCACGACCCCGTAATGCACGGTCTTCGCCAGGTCGTCGGCGGCGGCCGCGGGGCGGGTGTCGAGGCCGAGCACCAGATCTACGATGAAGGTCTGACCCTCTTCGCGCTCCCGGGGGAAGACGCCATGGTGCCCGCGGGCCTTGAGGCCGCGCAGCGCGACACGATCCACGCGAATCACTCCTGCTGTCGTTGGTCGTCGGGGCACCCGGCTGTCGACGGGCGGCCCGGTGCCCTCTTCGAATCTACCTGCGGGCTCCGGTGCTGCTCTTCTGTGGGGGCCATGGGGGGTGGGGCTGCTGGTAGCCGCCCCTACCCCGGGGCTCCGCGGAACAATCACCCGGGTCGCTCACTCGGGAGTCTCGTCGTCCGTTTCCTCGGTGGTTTCGGCCAGTACGGGTGAACCGTGGTGCGACCAGAGTTTCCAGCCCTCCGGCGTGCGCCGGAAGACATTGCTGGCGACCACGAGCTGGCCGACCAGCGGCCCCAGCTCGCCGCCGTTCTCGGCCGGTCCGCCGCTGAGGATGTTCTCCGTGCAGGTCACCAGGGCGGTGTCGGCGGAGACGGACACCACCACATCGGTGAGAAAGAACTGGATGTACTCGGTGTTCGCCATGATCAGGGCGTACGAGCGCAGCACCTCGCCCCGGCCGGTGAGCACGGGCCAGCCGGGGTGGACACAGGAGACCCCGGACTCCTCGCCGTCCAGCCAGAGTCCGGACAGCGAATCCAGGTCACCGCGCTCCACGGCCTCGTAGAAGGTGGTGTTGGCCAGCTCGACCTGCTCGTTGTCCGTCAGCGCGGTCACCGGCCGGCGCCCTCGACCGCGCGCGCCACCCGTACGGCGTCCGCCGTCGCCCGTACCTCGTGGACCCGGACCGCCCAGGCGCCCTGATGGGCGGCGATCGCGGAGACCGCCGCGGTGGCCGCGTCGCGTTCGCGGGCGGGCGGCGGGGAGCCCTCGCCGCCCGCGAGGACCCGGCCGAGGAAGCGTTTGCGGGAGGCGGCGACCAGCAGCGGGCGGCCCAGGTCGCGCAGGTCGGCCAGGTGGGCGAGGAGGGCGAGGTCGTGTTCGGCCTGCTTGGCGAAGCCGAGGCCCGGGTCGATGACCAGGCGCTCGGGCGCGATTCCGCCGGCGACGACGGCGTCGATCCGTTCGCGCAGCTCGGCCACGACCTCCGCGACGACGTCCGTGTAGACCGCGCGGCTGTTCATCTCCTGGCTGAAACCGCGCCAGTGCATCACCACGAACGGCACCCCGGCGGCGGCGACGGTGGGCACCATGGCAGGGTCGGCGAGGCCGCCGCTCACGTCGTTCACCAGGACGGCGCCGGCCGCGACCGCGCGCTCGGCGACGGCGGCGCGCATGGTGTCGACGGAGACCGTGACGCCTTCGGCCGCCAGCCCCCGCACGACCGGTACGACCCGTCTCAGTTCCTCGTCCTCGTCGACCCGGGAGGCACCCGGACGAGTGGACTCGCCGCCGACGTCGACCAGGTCGGCGCCCTCGGTGACCAGGTCGAGGCCGTGTTTGACGGCGGCGGTGGTGTCGAACCAGCGGCCGCCGTCGGAGAAGGAGTCGGGCGTCACATTGACGACGCCCATGACCGCACACCGGTCCCACTCCGGCAGGCCCTCGACCGTGCCGCGTCCGCGCAACGTACTCATACGCCCACCCTAGGGCCTGCTTTACGGATACCGCCGGGCCCGGCACGCCCTCGCCGGGACCGGACGCGGATCCCCGGGGCGGGTATTTCCGGCCGTGGTCACTACCCCCGCGGGTGACCGGCGGCGCGGTGACCGGCGTGCGTGCTCAGGACAGCCGGGCGGTACGGACCTCGCGGTCGCCGGAGGACCGGCCGAGGTGCGCGCACGGACGCGGGCGGCGGCCCCGCCCGACGCGGGGCAGGGACATCGTCACAAAGCCCTCCGCCCGCATCGCCGCGTAGCCGATCCTGGGCAGTTCGCGGGGGCTCCGGAAGATTACGTAACGCGGCTCCCAGCGTGGCCGGAACTTGGCGTTGAAGCGGTACAGCGATTCGATCTGGAACCAGCGGGAGAGGAAGACCAGCAGGCCCCGCCAGCAGCGCAGCACCGGCCCCGCGCCCAGCCGTTCACCACGGGCGAGGGCCGAGCGGAATATCGCGAAGTTGAGCGAGACCCGCGCCACACCCAGGCCGGGGGCGGCGCCCAGGGCGGCGACGATCAGCAGCTCGTTCATCCCGGGGTCGGCGGAGCGGTCGCGGCGCATCAGATCGAGCGACATGCCGTCGGTCCCCCACGGGACGAAGTGGAGGACGGCCCTCAGGTCGCCGTACGGGCCGGGCGCGTCCTCGCCCGGCCCGTGCGCGGTGGCGATCACCGAATCGCCGTCGGCCGGGTCGCCGATCCGGCCGAGAGCCATGGAGAAACCCCGTTCCGTATCGGTGCCGCGCCAGTCTGCGGCGGCCCGCCGGATCCGTTCCAGCTCGGCCCCGGAGAGGTCACGGACGCGCCTTACCCGTGTTTCGTAGCCACCGCGCTCGATGCGCTTCACCATCTGGCGTACGTTCCGCATGGCGCGTCCGTGCAGGGAGAAATCCGGCACATCCACCACCGCCTCGTCACCCAGCTCCAGCGCGTCGAGTCCCGTCTCGCGCGTCCAGACCTCGCCGCCGGTTTCGCTGCAGCCCATCACGGCCGGGGTCCAGGAATGAGCGGCGGCCTCGTCCATGAACCGTTCGATGGCGCCGGGCCAGGCCTCGACATCGCCGATGGGGTCGCCGCTGGCGAGCATCACCCCGGCGACGACGCGGTAGCAGACGGCGGCCTTGCCGCTGGGAGAGAACACGACGCCCTTGTCGCGGCGGAGGGCGAAATGGCCGAGGGAGTCCCGGCCGCCGTGCCGGGCCAGCAGGGCGCGCAGCCGCCGCTCGTCCTCCTCGGTGAGGCGGGCCGCCGGGTGTTCGGGCCGCAGGGCGAGACGGATGGTGGTGAGGGCGGTGAGCAGGCCGAGCGCGCCGAGGGAGTCACCGACGACGCCGTCGGCGCCGCCGCTGTAGCCGACGGGGCCCGCCATGCCGAAGAGGCCGTACAGCACATGTTCGAGCCGGTCCGTCAGACCCGGGCTGCCGACGGTGCGGTGGGGGTGCGCGCTGACGATGACCAGGCCGAGTCCGATGGATCCCGCGCCCATCAGGACGAAGTTCGCCAGGGCCCGCCAGCGGCTGCGCGGATCGGGCAGGGCCGCGAACTCCCCGCGATGGCGCAGCAGAAGGGCGAGCAGGACGGCCGAGAGCACGGCGCCGAGGAGTGAGTGCCGGTAGCCGAACTGCGCCACGGCGCCCGCCGGCAGCAGCACGACGGCCGCGCGCCAGGCGCGTCGTTTACGGCGTTTGAGGCCATGGGCGAGCAACAGCAGGAGGACGCCGGCGCTCAGCGAGAGCGCGGCGGCGAAGGGGCCGAGCGCTCCGGGCAGCACCTCGGCGAGGCTGTGCATCCGGCTGTGGCGGAAGCGGGGGAAGACACCGGCGGCGATGTCGATCAGACCGATGAAAGTGCAGGCGGTGCCGACCAGCGAGGGGACGGACTCGGCCCGGGGGCCGTGGAACAGACGCTGTGTCCGGAGAAGCAGACGGCGTGTCAGCCGGACCGGCGATATCCCCGGTGACAAGGCCGAAACAGGAACCGATGACGATTTATCCCCATCTAGCGTCACAGACATCGCTTCCCGTGGCTCGGTGAGAGATCGTGGTGCCCGAGTCCGCTTCTTCTTCTCGGCTCCGGACATTTTGCGATCTCTAGGACGGGGCTTTCGAGAAGTGGGTTCCTCAGCCTGCAGGGAAATCTCACGGGAGAAAACTCGGTCGACATGGGTCTTACCAGTCGTAAAGTCCTGGCCTTGGCTGTACTGCTGGCCGCGCTGCTGTTCTTCGCCACCATCTGGTTGTGGCCGCGGCTGTCCCGGCGTACGTCACGCGCGGTGTTCGGCCGGGTCGGCCTGCTGTTCGCCACCCAACTGGCCGTCTTCGCCGCCGTCGGCCTCGCCGCCAACCACTCGTTTCTCTTCTACGGTTCCTGGGCCGACCTCTTCGGACGGCAGCAGGATCTCGGCGCGGTCATGGACCACTCGACCGTCGGCAGACAGCTCAAGATCGTGGAGAAGCAGCGGTCGCCGGTGCCGGGCGGCTCGCGGCCGATGGCCGGGGGCCAGATCCAGAAGGTCGTCGTCGGCGGCCGGAAGTCGGGGATCGACAGCACCGCGTTCGTCTATCTGCCGCCCGAGTACTTCCGGCCGGAGTACGCGCGCAAGACCTTCCCGGCCTCCGTGGTGCTCACCGGTTATCCGGGCACGGCGGAGAACCTGATCACGGGTCTCCGCTATCCGAAGACGGCCTGGGAACTCTCCAGGCAGGGCAGGATGCAGCCGATGATCCTGGTGATGCTCAGGCCCACGGTGGTGCCGCCGCGGGACACCGAGTGTGTGGACGTGCCCGGTGGTCCGCAGACCGAGACCTTCTTCGCCAAGGATCTGCCCAGCGCGGTGTCGGGGGCGTACCGGGTCGGGGTGGCCCCGCGGAACTGGGGCTTCATCGGCAACTCCACCGGCGGTTACTGCGCGCTGAAGATCGCCCTGCACCACCCGGACCGGTTCTCGGCGGCGGCCGGTCTCTCCGCGTACTACAAGGCGGCCGTCGACCCGACGACCGGTGATCTCTTCCGCGGCAACCGCGATCTGCGGAACCGGGCCGATCTGATGTGGAGTCTGGACCATCTGCCCCAGGGCGCGTCGTCCCTCCTTGTGACCAGTTCCAGAAAGGGCGAGGGGAATCTCAAGGCCACGCGGAAGTTCATCGACAAGGTGAAGGCGCCCGCGAAGGTGTCCTCGATCATCCTGGACAGCGGCGGGCACAACTTCAACACCTGGCGACGGGAGGTCTCTCCGGTCCTGGAGTGGATGGGCGGCAGGCTCCGGCCTAACTGACCTGGCTGACGCTCTCCAGCTCGACCTCGGTACGGGGGATGGCCTGGGCGTCCGCGTCGATCGACCGGCGCAGCGCCTCGTGCAGCCGGGCCGGGGTGAGGACCCCGAGGAACCGCCCGGTCTCCTCCTTGTCGATCACCGCGATCCAGCCGGCGTCGTGCTGGAGCATGGTGGCGAACGCCTGCTTGAGGGAGGCGCCGACGGGCAGCCACGCCTCCATCCGGCGGGCGTGTTCGCGTACGGTCCCCGACGAGGCGGTCTGCTCGGTGGAGATCCATCCGTGCAGATTGTCCTGGGAGTCCAGGACGACGGCCCAGCGCGCGCCCTCCTCGGCGAGCTTCGCCGCGGCGTTCCGCAGCGGGTCGTCGAGATGGAGGACGGGCGGCTGTTCGAGGTCGCCCTCCTCGATGGGGGTGACGGAGAGCCGCTTGAGGCCGCGGTCGGCACCGACGAAGTCGGCGACATACGGAGTGGCCGGGGCGCCGAGCACGGCGGCCGGCGCGTCGAACTGTTCGATAGTGCCCTGCCCGTAGACGGCGATCCGGTCGCCGAGCCGGACGGCCTCCTCGATGTCGTGCGTGACGAACAGCACAGTCTTGCGGACCGCGGCCTGGAGCCGGAGGAACTCGCTCTGGAGGTGCTCGCGCACGACGGGGTCGACCGCGCCGAAGGGCTCGTCCATCAGCAGCACGGGCGGGTCGGCGGCCAGGGCGCGGGCCACGCCGACGCGCTGGCGCTGGCCGCCGGAGAGCTGCTCCGGGTAGCGGTCGCCGTAGACGGACGGGTCGAGTCCGACCAGGTCGAGGAGTTCGGCGGCGCGCTCGCGGCCCTTGCGCCGCTGCCAGCCGAGCAGGTGGGGGACGGTCGCGGTGTTCTCCAGGACCGTTTTGTGTGGGAAAAGTCCTACTTGCTGGATGACGTAGCCGATGCGGCGCCGGAGCTGGACCGGATCGACGGCGGAGATGTCCTCGCCGTCGAGGAATATTCGCCCGCCGGTCGGCTCGATGAGGCGGTTGACCATTTTCATGGTGGTGGTCTTGCCGCAGCCGGACGGTCCGACGAGCGTGACCAGTTCGCCCTGGGACACCTCGAAGGAGAGGTCGTCGACGGCGGTCGTGCCGTCCGGGTACCTCTTGGTGACGTGCTCGAATCGGATCATGATTCCCCATTGTGGGCCGTGTTGTGTGAAGGCCATGTTGCTGGAATGTGGCGGGCTTCCGCGAATGTCAGTGCTCGGGGTTAGGGTCGCGAGGCAAAGGTTTCAGACATGAGTTCCAGACATACGTCCGGGAAGACGGGGGAGGTGGGGACGGATGAACACGCGAGGATGCCTGGCGGCGAACGACTGGATCTGCGGGGAATACCTCCGCTCCCGGGCCCAGGAGCTCACCGACGCCACGATCCAGCATGTGTGGATCACCGCGATCTCGGTCGCCATCGGGCTGCTGGTCGCTTTTCCGCTGGCCCTGCTGGCGCGGAGCAGGCCCTCTTTCGCCGGGCCGGTGCTCGGTCTGACGACGCTGCTCTACACGATTCCCTCGCTGGCGATGTTCTCGCTGCTGCTGCCGCTCTTCGGGCTGTCGGCCGGTCTTGTGATCACCGGCCTGGTGCTGTATTCGCTCACCATTCTGGTGCGGAACATCATCGCGGGGCTGGAATCCGTGCCGGAGGAGGCGCGGGAGGCGGCCCGCGGGATGGGATACGGGCCGGGGCGGCTGCTCTGGGAGGTCGAGCTGCCGCTGGCGCTGCCCGCGCTCATGGCCGGCCTGCGGATAGCGACGGTGTCGACGATCGCCCTGACGACGGTCGGTTCGATCGTCGGCCGGGGCGGGCTCGGCAATCTCATCGAGGACGCGCTGCCGAGTTTCTTCAAGGCCCAGGTGCTGACGGCGTCCGTGCTCTGTGTCCTGCTGGCGGTCGTCGCGGACCTGCTGCTCCTCGGGGTGCAGCGGCTGCTGACGCCCTGGACCCGCATACGTGCGACGCGCACCCCGCGCCGTAAGGCACCCGGGGCCGGTGCGGCCGGCCCGGTCGACGCTGCGAAGGCGGTGAGCTGACCATGGGTGTCCTGGGAGAAGCCTGGAGCTGGCTGACGACCGGCGCCAACTGGTCCGGTGACAGCGGCGTGTGGCACCGGCTCGGAGAGCATGTCTACGTCAGCGGTGTCGCCCTCGCGCTGGCCTGCGCGGTCGCGCTGCCCGTGGCCCTCTGGCTGGGGCATGTGGGCAAGGGCGGGGCGCTCGCCATCAATATCTCCAATGTGGGCCGGGCGATCCCGGTCTTCGCGGTGCTGGCCCTCTTCATGGTCTCGCCGCTGCGCAACGCGGGCTATGTGCCCACGATCATCGCCCTGGTGCTCTTCGCCGTTCCGCCGCTGCTGACCAACGCCTATGTCGGGATGCGCGGGGTCGACAGCGCGGTGGTGGAGGCCGCCCGGGGAATGGGCATGTCCGGACGGCAGCTTTTCCTGCGGGTGGAACTGCCTCTCGCCTATCCGCTGATCATGACCGGACTCAGGTCGGCCTCCGTCCAGGTGGTGGCCACGGCCACGATCGCGGCGATGGTGGGCCAGGGCGGCCTGGGCCGGATCATCACGGCGGGCTTCAACACGTACAACACTCCGCAGGTGGTCGCGGGCGCGCTGCTTGTCGCGCTGCTCGCGCTGCTCGTCGAGGGGGTCCTGGTGGCGCTGGACCGGATGATCGATCCGGCTCCGTCCATCGCCTCGGGCCCCTCGGGACCGTCCGGTGTCACCGGTGTCACCGATGTGTCCGGCGCGTCCGGTGCCGGGAACCCCTCCGGCGGCACGCCCTCCTCCCGTACGACCGTGTGACGACCGACCCCCTTTTCTTCCCTCTTGGAGATGGTGAACCTCATGAGCAAGACCTCGCGCATCGCGGGTGCGGTCCTCGGAGCGGTGGCTCTGACCGCTTCGCTGGCCGCGTGCGGCGGCGACAGCCTGGAGAAGGACAAGGGCGGCTCGGCCGCCGCGTCCGGCTCCGGTGACAAGGGCACGCTGGTGATCGGCGCGGCGGCCTTCACGGAGTCCAAGGTGCTGGCGGAGCTGTACTCCCAGATCCTCGGCGACGCCGGATACTCCACGTCCGTCACCACGGTGAAGAACCGTGAGCTGTACGAACCCTCCCTGGAGAAGGGCGAGATCGACGTCGTACCGGAATACGCCGCGACGATCACGGAATTCCTCAATGCCAAGGTGAACGGCGCCGACGCGAAGCCCCTCGCGTCCAGCGACGCGGCCGCCACGGTCAACGAGCTGAAGAAGCTCGCCGAGCCGCGCGGGCTGAAGGTGCTGCCGGTCGGCCAGGCCGTCGACCAGAATGCCTTCGCGGTCACCAAGGAATTCGCGGAGAAGAACAACCTCAAGACGCTTTCTGATCTTGGTGCTTCGAAGATCAAGGTCAAGATCGCCGCAGGTGACGAGTGCGAGGTGCGGCCGTTCTGCGTGCCGGGCCTGAAGAAGACCTACGGCATCAATGTGACGGGCATCGACCCCAAGGGCGTCGGCACCCCGCAGGCCAAGCAGGCCGTCAAGGACGGTGTGGACCAGGTGGTCCTCAGCACCACGACCGACGGCACGCTGGACAGTTTCGGACTCGTCGTGCTTGAGGACGACAAGAAGCTCCAGAACGCCGACAACGTCCTTCCGGTGGTCAATGCCAAGGACGCCGGTTCGCAGGAGATAGCCGATGTCCTGGGCAAGCTGACCGCCGCCCTGACAACGGACGATCTCGCGAAGCTGAACCTCAAGGTCGACGCCGAGCGCGCCAAGCCCGAGGACGTCGCCAAGGAGTATCTGGAGTCCAAAGGTCTGGTCAAGAAGTAGCCGTCCGGCGGCGTCGAGAGCCTGACAAGACCCACTCGGACAACACTCAGACAAAACGGAGTTCCGCAGAGGAACGGGAGAAGAAAGGGAGGGGAGTCGGCAACGGGCCGGGAAAGATTGTCCGACCGGCCCCCCATATGGCCCCCACGCACGGTAAATTTCAGGCCATGCCACGTGGACGCCACCGCCATTCCCCACCCCTCCACAAGCTTCTGCCGCCGACATCGGTCGCCGGAGCCGCGGTTCTCTGTGCCGCGGGCGCCTGGGTCTTCACGGATCCCGTGGTGCTCCGCGGTCTGGTCGCCGTGACGGGCGCCGTGGCCGTCACCGGCGCGGTCTTCATGCGCAGTTGGGACCGGAGCGCGGGCCGCCGCGTGGCCGAGCTGACGCGCGGGCGCGAGAGCGACCAGTGGCGGACCGAGGAGCGCGTCGCCGAGCTCGAGGCCGATGTCGAGGAGTCGCGCGAGCTGCGCCGCAAGCTCGAAGGCAAACTGCGCGCGAAGCGGGCCGAGCTGGCCGGACTGCGGGGCGAACACGCCGCGCTGCTGCGGCGGTACGCCACGGCGGAGACGGAGCGGGCGACCGCGCTGGAGGGCCGGCGCCGGCTCGCCCTGGAGGCTGCCGGCGAGTCCAGGGCGCTGCCCGCCGCGGGCGGTACGGCCATGGAATCGGCGTACGCCGACGCCGCGCGGGCGCTGGACAGCCTGCCCCGCAACGCCGCGGCGCAGCAGGCGAAGCGCACCGTGGAGGCCGCCCGCGAGCGTGATCTCGCCGAGCGGGCCGCGGAGGCGGAGGAGCCACAGGGGAAGCACGCGGCGGCCGCTGGAGGAGAGCAGCACAGCCGTCCTTCGTCCACTCTCCCCGCGACACGGGTGCCCGTCGCGTCCGCGATCGTCCCTTACTCCCCGGAGCGACGCCCGGTGCGCCGGCCGGAGGGCGGGTTCGACTTCTTCGGTACGCAGGCCGCGCAGAGCGCGCCGCAGGACGCCGAGGACGACCGGGGCCAGGGCCAGGCCGCCGAGCGGGACACGACGGTCACCGGTGCCGAAGAGGCCGCGCCGGGCGCCCCGTTGGCGGGCGTGGAGGAGCGCGAGGACCTCGCGGACGTGGTCGGGGAGGAAGTCCTCGCCGAGCGCCGCAGGGCCGACGGCCGCGCCGTGGGACAGGTGATCGATCTGACCGTGCACGACGAGACCGAGCCGCTCGAACTGGGCGGACTGCGCGACGCGATCAGTTCCTGACGCGAGCGGTGGCGGGCGGGGGCCGGGCCTCCGCCCGCCATTGCCGGTACGGCGGCGGGCGGTTGCCGCCCGGGGGCCGGAATCCCTTACTTGTCGATGTCGCCGACGACGAAGAACAGCGATCCCAGGATCGCCACCATGTCCGCGACCTGCGTCCCGGGCAGCAACTCCGTCAGCGCCTGGATGTTGTTGAACGAGGCGGAACGGAGCTTCAGCCGGTACGGCGTCTTCTCGCCCTTCGAGACCAGGTAGTAGCCGTTGATGCCGAGCGGATTCTCGGTCCAGGCGTAGGTGTGGCCCTCGGGCGCCTTCAGCACCTTCGGCAGCCGCTGGTTGATCGGCCCGGGCGGGAGCTCCGCGATCCGGTCCAGACAGGCGTCCGCCAGCGCCAGCGCGTTGTGCGTCTGCTCCAGCAGGCACTCGAAACGCGCCAGGCAGTCACCGTCCTCGCGGGTGACGACCGTCAGCGTGTCCCGCAGCTCGCCGTACGCCAGATACGGCTCGTCGCGGCGCAGGTCGAAGTCGACTCCGGAGGCACGGGCGATGGGCCCGGACACGCCATAGGCATGGACCGCGTCCCGGGACAGCACACCCACGCCGCGGGTACGGCCCCGGAAGATCTCATTGCCGAGGACCAGCCGGTCGTACACGTCCATCCGCGAACGCACCTCGGCGACCGCGTGCCTGGCCCGGCCCTGCCAGCCCGCCGGGAGGTCCTCCTTGAGACCGCCGACCCGGTTGAACATGTAGTGCATCCGGCCGCCGGAGATCTCCTCCATCACGCTCTGCAGCTCCTCGCGCTCCCGGAAGGCGTGGAACACCGGGGTGATACCGCCCAGTTCGAGCGGATAGGAGCCCAGGAACATCAGATGGTTGAGCACGCGGTTCAACTCGGCGAGCAGTGTCCTGGTCCAGACGGCGCGCTCGGGCACCTCCATGCCGAGCATCCGTTCCACGGCCAGCACCACACCCAGCTCGTTGGAGAACGCCGACAGCCAGTCGTGGCGGTTGGCGAGCATCACGATCTGCCGGTAGTCCCGTGCCTCGAAGAGCTTCTCGGCGCCCCGGTGCATATAGCCGATGACCGGCTCGGCCTGCCGGATGACCTCTCCGTCGAGCACCAGACGGAGGCGGAGCACACCGTGGGTGGAGGGGTGCTGGGGCCCGATGTTGAGCACCATGTCGGTGCTCTCCGCCGCGCCGCCGATGCCGACCGTCGTCCGGGTGGTCTCCGTCATGGGCGACAGTCTCTCAGAGCGGTGCCGGGGTCGTCGCGAGCGGTGCCGGGGTCCCGGGCGGCGCTCGCGGGCGTTCCGGGAGGAGCGATGAGGTCCGGCAGGGCGACACCGACGGGCTGCGCCAGCCAGCCGAAGTCGCCGAGCCCGCCACGAGCCGTCAGCTCACCGGCCTCGCCCGCCGCCGCGAGCGCCCGGAGATACGCGGCCGGGTCGGCGGCGGCGAGGGACAGCGGCGGCCGGCCGCCGCTCACGCCCAGGCGGTGCAGCGCCTCGCGCTGGACGGTCAGTTCCGCGCCCGGCAGCGCACAGGAGTCCAGCGCCACATGGGAGGTGAGATCACAGCTTCCGTCCGGCACGGGACGTACCTCCCGGCCCGCCCGGAAACCGGTGAGCGTGCCGAAGGGCGGCCGGGCGTCGCGTGTATGGGCGTAGTCGACAGCGACCGCGAGCCCGCGCTCCAGGGTCGCGACGGCGGCGGTCCACGCCTCGTCGCGGGGGCGGCCGATTTCCGCTCTGCTGCCCGGTCCCGCGGAGGGCCACCAGCGGGCGAGCCACTCCGCGTCCGGCCCGTCGACCGGAACACCCAGCTCCTCGGTGCCGTCCGGCCGGACGAGGACATACCGCACGACCCCGTCGGGATCCGTCTCGGCGATGTCCACGGGGACGTTGTCCAGCCATTCGTTGGCGAAGAGCAGTCCGCTGACCCCGGCCGGCGGCTCCGCGCGCCATGCGATACGCGGGTCGAGACCGGGCGGACGGGGCGCGCGCTCGACGGCGTACGGCCGCACCACCAGCCCGTCCGGCAGCGCGGCCAGGACTCCGGTCAGCAGCTCGCCCCGGCCCGCGCCGATGTCCACGAACGCCACCTCGTCCGTGCCCAGCGACCGGGCGGTGCCGGCCAGCAGCCGGGCGACGGCGGCGGCGAAGAGCGGAGAGGCGTGCACCGAGGTGCGGAAATGCCCGGCGGGTCCCTCCGGGCGCAGATAGAAACCGCCGGGGCCGTACAGCGCCGCCTCCGCCGCCTGGCGCCACCGGCGCGCGGCGGAGCCCTGCCCTCTGCCCCGTGCCCCCGCCGGCCTACACGTCTCATCCGCCACGGCGTCAAGTCTCCACCTTGGGGAGTACGCTTCCGCCGACCGGATCGGCCCTCCGGTTGACCCTCCGCCCTTTTCCGCCTCCCTACGCTGGGTTACGTGCAGCTCTTCTACGACTTCCTCCGCAGACACCCGACGGGCGTCGACAGCTTCTGGGCTGTCCTGCTCTTCGGGTTCTCGCTGCTGTGGGCGATCGAGGAGAACACCGGTGTGGGACCGCGACTGGTGGCCCTGGCCGTCGTCATGCTGCTCAGCCTGTCCGTGGCGCTGCGCCGGCTGGCTCCGGAGAAGACGCTGCTGCTCGTGGCGGCCCTGGGCGCGGCGCAGGTCGTGCTGGACGTCAAGGTCAACCCGGCCGACTTCGCGATGCTGGTCGTCATCTATACCGTGGCCGCGCAGGGCGGCCCACGCTGGGCGTCCCTGCTCGCCCTGATAGGCGGAATGTTCGCCGCGCCGATATCGCAGGTGCGCTGGCCCGTGGACGAGGCCAGCACCGCGGGACGGATCTTCTTCACCGTCGTCATGAGCGTGCCGTTCGTGCTCGCGTGGGTGCTGGGCGACTCCATGCGCACCCGCCGCGCCTACTTCAGCCAGTTGGAGGAGCGCGCCACCCGGCTGGAGAAGGAGCGCGAGGCGCAGGCCAAGGTGGCGGTCGCCGCCGAACGCGCCCGGATCGCCCGGGAGCTGCACGACGTCGTCGCGCACAATGTCTCGGTGATGGTGGTGCAGGCGGACGGCGCTGCCTATGTGCTGGACGCCGCGCCCGACCAGGCCAAGCAGGCCCTGGAGACCATTTCGCACACCGGCCGGCTGGCCCTCGCTGAGATGCGCCGGCTGCTGGGCGTGCTGCGCACCGGCGACGCCAAGGAGACCGGCGAGTATGTGCCCCAGCCCGATGTCGGGCAGATAGAGGACCTGGTCGAGCAGGTGCGCCGGGCCGGTCTCGCCGTGGACTTCAAGATCGAGGGCACCCCGAGGCCGCTGCCCAGCGGGGTCGAGCTGACCGCGTACCGCATCGTGCAGGAGGCCCTCACCAACAGCCGTAAGCACGGCGGCCCGGACGTCGGGGCGAGTGTGCGGCTGGTCTACTTCGACGACGGGCTCGGACTGCTTGTCGAGGACGACGGCCGGGGGGCGTCCCACGAGCTGTACGAGGACGGCGGGGCCGACGGCCGCGGCCATGGGCTCATCGGTATGCGGGAGCGCATCGGCATGGTCGGCGGAACGCTGGACGCCGGACCGCGGCCCGGCGGCGGCTTCCGGATCAGCGCGCTGCTGCCGCTGAAGCCCGCACACTGAGGGCCGTCCCGTCATCCCCGGCGGGCTCGCTGATCCACCAGGGATTACGGGACAACCCACAGGAAGGACCCGCAGATGCCGATCCGCGTGATGCTCGTCGACGACCAGGTGCTGCTGCGCACCGGTTTCCGTATGGTGCTGGCCGCGCAGCCGGACATGGAGGTCGTCGCGGAGGCCGGGGACGGCGCGGAGGCGATCGACGCCCTCCGCTCCACCGCCGTCGACGTCGTACTGATGGATGTGCGCATGCCCCGGCTCGACGGCGTCGAGGCGACCCGGCGGATCTGCGCCCAGCCCGACCCGCCCAAGGTGCTCATACTGACCACCTTCGATCTGGACGAGTACGCCTTCTCCGGACTCAAGGCCGGCGCCAGCGGGTTCATGCTCAAGGACGTGCCGCCGGGCGAACTGCTGAGCGCGATCCGTTCGGTGCACAGCGGGGACGCCGTGGTCGCGCCGTCGACCACCCGGCGGCTGCTGGACCGCTTCTCCGCCATGCTCCCGACCGGCGGCGAGCCGCAGCACAAGGAGGTGGACCGGCTGACCGGGCGCGAGCGCGAGGTGATGCTGCTGGTCGCCCAGGGGCTGTCGAACGGAGAGATCGCCGGGCGGCTGGTGCTCTCCGAGGCGACCGTGAAGACCCATGTCGGCCGGATCCTCACCAAGCTCGGTCTGCGCGACCGGGTGCAGGTCGTCGTTCTCGCCTACGAGACCGGCCTGGTACGGGCCGGCGGCGGGGGCTGACCCCTCCGCCGGCGCCGTGACCGCGGCACCGCGCGCCCGCTCACCCGCCGGACCGCTGCTCCTCCGCGACCCGGCTCAGGAAGTCCCCGACCGCGGCCCGGACGTCCTTGGCCGTCCACTCCAGGCCCGGCTCCGCCACCGTGACCTCGGTGACCGAGACGCCGGGCGGGCCGGAGCCCGAGGCGAACCAGCGGCGGAACAGCGTCACCTTTGTCTCCTCCGACTGCCGGACCGCCGCCTCGTTCAGCACCTCGGGCGGGTACGGCAGCCAGACCTGGAACTGATGCGTGTGCGGCGGCTCCGGATGGACGCGGAACCACGGCACCCCGGACGCCGCGAAGCCCTCGGCGAGCGCCGTCGCCACCACCCGGGCGTGCGCCACGTACGAGGGCAGCCGCGGGAGTTCGCGCTCCAGGCCCAGCAGGGCGGAGAGGGCCGCCGGGTACTGCTGGAAGAGCTGGCCCCCGTAGCGGTGGCGCCAGACCCGGGCCTCCTCGACCATTCCGGCCGGGCCGGCGAGCACGGCCCCGGACAGGCCGTCGAGAGACTTGTAGAAGGACACGTACACGCTGTCCGCGAGGCCCGCGATCTCCGCCAGCGGACGCCCGAAGTGCGGGACGCACTCCCAGAGGCGCGCGCCGTCGAAGTGCACCACCGCGTCCCGTTCGCGCGCCGCCTCCACGGTCGCGACCAGCTCGTCCCAGGTCGGCAGCACGAAGCCCGCGTCCCGGAGCGGCAGTTCCAGCATCAGGGTGCCGAAGGGATCGGCCAGATCGTGGATCTCGTCGGCGGACGGAAGGCGCGGCTCGCCGGTCGGATGCACCGTACGCAGTCCGCTGACGGACGAGAGCGCGCCGCCCTCGTGCACCTCGGGATGGGCGAGCGGATGCAGCGCCACGGTGGTGTTGCCCGTACGCCCCGCCCAGCACCTCAGCGCCACCTGCTGCGCCATCGTGCCCGTCGGGAAGAAGGCCGCGGCCGGGAAGCCGAGCAGCCCGGCGACCCGCCGCTCCAGCTCGGCGACGACCCCGTCCCCGTAGACATCGGTCCAGTCGGTCAGGTCGTAGACGGATTCCGCGTCCGCCGCGAGAGCGGCCAGCCGCTCGCCCAGCCGGTGGTCGGCGGAGGCCCGCCACAACTGCCGCCCGGACGCCCGCCACGCGGCCAGCCGGCGGCGCCGCTCGTCCCGCGCCCGTACCTTCGCCGCCGTCTCGCCGGACACCTCGGCGGCCTGCTCGCTCGTCTCTTCCATGCGCAGATCATCGCCCACCCGCCGTCCGCCGCCCAGGGCCCCCGGACAACCTCATGGGGGGCCGGACGCTGGCGTAGCATGGCGGGAAATCGTCCGGTACCCGCCGCGGACTGGAACGGAAGGCTCCGCCGAGTGAACCCAGCATCAGCACAGGAATCCTTCGATCCCCGGGACCGCCCGGCCCGGCTCACCGTGGGCGTCGTCGGGGCCGGCCGGGTGGGGCCCGCGCTGGCCGCGTCCCTCCGGCTCGCCGGGCACCGTCCGGTCGCCGTCTCCGGAGTCTCGGACGCCTCGGTGCGCAGGGCCGCCGCGCTGCTGCCCGACATCCCGCTGGTCACTCCCGCCGAGGTGCTGGCGCGCGCCGATCTGGTCCTGCTGACCGTCCCGGACGACGCCCTGCCCGGCCTGGTCGAGGGGCTCGCCGAGACCGGCGCCGTACGGCCCGGACAGCTTCTGGTGCACACCTCGGGGCGCTATGGCACCAAGGTCCTGGACCCGGCCCTGCGCGCCGGCGCCCTGCCGCTCGCCCTGCACCCCGCCATGACCTTCACGGGGAATTCGGTGGACGTCCAGCGGCTGGCCGGCTGCTCCTTCGGGGTCACCGCGCCCGAGGAACTGCGCCTCGCGGCGGAGGCGCTGGTCATCGAGATGGGCGGGGAGCCCGAGTGGATCGCGGAGGAATCCCGTCCGCTCTACCACGCGGCTCTGGCTCTGGGCGCGAACCACCTGGTCACGCTGGTGGCGCAGTCGATGGAGCTGCTGCGTACGGCCGGGGTCGCGGCCCCGGACAAGATGCTCGGCCCGCTGCTGGGCGCCGCCCTGGACAACGCCCTGCGCTCCGGCGACGCCGCCCTCACCGGGCCCGTCGCGCGCGGCGACGCCGGGACGGTCGCCGCACACGTCGCGGAGCTGCGCGAGCACGCGCCCGGCGCCGTCGCGGGATACCTCGCGATGGCCCGTACGACGGCGGACCGGGCGCTCGCGCACGGCCTGCTCAAGCCGGAGCTGGCGGCGGACCTGCTCGATGTCCTCGCGGACGGGGACCGCCCCGGAGACATCGGCGGCGCCGGGGGCGGCCGATGACCACGGCCGCGCGCGGGGCCGCCGGAGACGGCGCGCTGTGCGCGGACGGGGCGATCCTGGAAGACAGAGCCCCGCTCTCCGCGCACCGTCCCGCGCCCGCCGCGCGTCCCGCGCAGACAGAGACCGCGCGTCCCGCGCACACAGAGACAGAGACCATCCGATGACCTTCGAACTCGCCTCCCAGCGCGCGGACCTCGACCGCCTCCTGAAGGGGCGCGCCGGCCCCGGTCCCACCGCCGTGGTGATGACCATGGGCGCCCTCCACGACGGGCACGCGAGCCTGATACGGGCCGCCCGCGCCCATGCCGGGCCGGCGGGCTTCGTCGTGGTCACCGTCTTTGTCAATCCGCTCCAGTTCGGCGCGGGCGAGGACCTCGACCGCTATCCGCGCACGCTGGACGCCGATCTCCGGGTGGCGGAGAAGGCGGGCGCCGACGCCGTCTTCGCGCCGTCCGTGGACGAGGTCTATCCCTCCGGGGCCCCGCAGGTCCGGATCGCCGCGGGACCCATGGGAGAGCGGCTGGAAGGCGCCTCCCGCCCGGGGCACTTCGACGGCATGCTCACGGTCGTCGCCAAGCTGCTCCATCTCACCCGGCCCGACGTGGCCTTCTTCGGCCGCAAGGACGCCCAGCAGCTCGCGCTGATCCGCCGGATGGTCCGCGATCTGAACTTCCCCTGCGAGATCGTCGGCGTACCGACGGTCCGCGAGGACGACGGTCTCGCGCTCTCCAGCCGGAACAGGTATCTGTCCCGGCCGGAGCGCCGTACCGCGCTCGCCCTCTCCGCCGCGCTGTTCGCGGCCCGGGACCGCCTCGGTGCCCAGCACGCCCTGCGGGCCCGCGCCGAGTCGGAGCCCGTGACCGGCGCCCGCGCCGCCGCGCTGTCCGCCCTCGGCGAGACCCGCGCGGCGGCCGACACCCACGCGGTGGCCGCGGCATGCGACCCCGCGGCGGCGGCCAGGCCCCCCGGGGCCGACGCCGTACGGGCCGCGGCCGGGCTCGTCCTCGCCGAGGCAGCCCGGGCGGTGCCACCGCTGACGCTCGACTATCTGGCTCTGGTCGATCCCGCCGACTTCACCGAGGTCCCCGACGACCACGCCGGCGAGGCGATCCTCGCCGTCGCCGCGAAAGTCGGTGCCACCCGGCTGATCGACAACATCACCCTGACGTTCGGAGTCCCGAAATGACCGGAACCGGAATACGGCTGACCGCCCCCGCACCCGGCTGGGCCGTCGAAGCCGATGTCGTCGTGGTCGGTTCCGGTGTCGCCGGTCTGACCACGGCCCTGCGCTGCACCGCCGCCGGGCTCCGTACGGTCGTCGTCACCAAGGCCCGGCTCGACGACGGCTCCACCCGCTGGGCCCAGGGCGGTATCGCCGCGGCGCTCGGCGAGGGCGACACCCCGGAGCAGCATCTCGACGACACGCTGGTCGCGGGCGCGGGCCTGTGCGACGAGGACGCCGTCCGCACCCTGGTCACCGAGGGCCCGGGGGCCGTCCGCCGGCTGATCGGCACGGGCGCGCACTTCGACACCGCGGCGAGCGGCGAACTCCAGCTCGCCCGTGAGGGCGGCCACCACCGCCGCCGTATCGCGCACGCCGGGGGCGACGCGACCGGCGCCGAGATCTCCCGCGCCCTGGTCGAAGCGGTCCGGGACGCCGCGCTCAGCACGGTCGAGAACGCGCTGGTCCTGGATCTGCTGACGGACGAGCACGGCCGTACGTCCGGTGTCACCCTCCATGTGATGGGCGAGGGGCAGCACGACGGTGTCGGCGCCGTCCACGCTCCCGCGGTGGTCCTCGCCACCGGCGGCATGGGCCAGGTCTACTCCGCGACGACCAATCCGGCGGTCTCCACCGGTGACGGGGTGGCGCTGGCGATGCGGGCGGGCGCGGAGGTCTCGGACCTGGAGTTCGTGCAGTTCCATCCGACGGTGCTCTTCCTGGGCGCCGGGGCCGAGGGCCAGCAGCCCCTGGTCTCCGAGGCGGTACGCGGCGAGGGCGCCCATCTCGTCGACGCGGACGGCGTCCGTTTCATGCTCGACCAGCACGAACTGGCGGAGCTGGCGCCGCGCGACATCGTCGCCAAGGCGATCACCCGCAGAATGCTGGAGCAGGGCGCCGAGCACATGTATCTGGACGCCAGGCACTTCGGCGCGCGCATGTGGGAGGACCGCTTCCCCACGATCCTGGCCGCCTGCCGCGCGCACGGCATCGACCCGGTCACCGAGCCGATCCCGGTGGCCCCGGCCGCCCACTACGCGTCGGGCGGAGTCCGTACGGATCTGCGCGGCCGGACGACCGTGCCGGGGCTGTACGCGTGCGGGGAGGTCGCCTGCACCGGTGTGCACGGCGCGAACCGGCTGGCCTCCAACTCCCTGCTGGAGGGCCTTGTCTTCGCCGAGCGCATCGCGGCGGACATCGCCGCGGGTCCCGGGGCGGCGCCGCGCGGCGGCCCGGCCGGGCCAGCGCGGCGCCGCGGTCCCGCGGAGCCCGCGGACACCGGCACCGTCCGGCTGCCGCTCATATCGCCCGACGCGCGCGCCGGCATCCAGCGCATCATGTCCGAGGGGGCCGGGGTGCTCAGGTCGGCCCGCAGTCTGGAAGAGGCCGCCCGGGCGCTGGAAGCCGTGCACCGGAACGCCCTTCAGGCCGAGCCCGACGCGGTCGGGGCCACGGGGCGGGACGGCGGGGGCCCCGGCAAACCGGCCGTGCCCGGCGTCGACTCCTGGGAGACGTCGAACCTCCTCTGTGTCGCCCGTGCCCTGGTCGCGGCCGCGCTGGAGCGCGAGGAGACCCGGGGCTGCCACTGGCGAGAGGACCGGCCGGAGCGCGACGACGCCGAATGGCGCCGCCATCTCGTCGTCCGCCTGATGCCCGACCGCGCGCCGGCGCTCCGCCGTACCGCGACGGCCGCCTTCCCGCCCGTGGACCCCGTACTTGTGAACGTACCCGTAGCCGCCGACGCACCCAGGGAGCCCCAACCGTGAGCACGCCAGAAGAATCGCGCCCCGAGCCCGTGGACGTACCGCTGATCCAGATCGGCGCCCCGGCCGCGGCCGGTGGCGGCTGCGGCGACGGCTGCGGCTGTGGCGGCGGGGAGGAGTACGGCCCCGACGACCTGGAGTGCGGGCTCGACCCGTCCCTCGCGCGGCTGCTGGCCGACGCGGGCCTGGACCCGGTCCAGGTCGAGGACATCGCGCATGTGGCCGTCGAGGAGGACCTCGACGGCGGTGTGGACGTGACGACGATCGCGACCGTCCCCGAGGACGCCGTCGCCACCGGTGACTTCACGGCCCGTGAGGCGGGCACGGTCGCGGGCCTGCACATCGCCGAGGCCGTTCTGTCCGTCGTCTGCACCGACGAGTTCGAGGTCGAGCGGCATGTCGAGGACGGCGACCGGGTCGAGGCCGGCCAGAAGCTGCTGAGCGTCACCGCGCGCACCCGGGATCTGCTCACCGCCGAGCGCAGCGCGCTCAATCTGCTGTGCCGGCTGTCCGGTATCGCGACCGCCACGCGCGCCTGGGCCGATGTGCTCGAAGGCACCGGGGCCAAGGTCCGCGACACCCGGAAGACCACACCCGGGCTGCGCGCGCTGGAGAAGTACGCGGTGCGCTGCGGCGGCGGCGTCAACCACCGGATGTCGCTCTCCGACGCGGCGCTGGTCAAGGACAACCACGTGGTCGCCGCGGGCGGCGTCGCCGAGGCGTTCAAGGCCGTGCGGAACCACTTCCCGGATCTGGCGATCGAGGTGGAGGCGGACACCCTCCAGCAGGTGCGCGAGGTCCTGGAGGCGGGCGCGGACCTGATCCTGCTGGACAACTTCACCCCGGGCGAGACGGCGGAGGCGGTGGCCCTCGTCGGTGGCCGCGCGCTGCTGGAGTCCTCGGGACGGCTCGTCCTCGGCAACGCCCGGGAGTACGCCGAGACGGGTGTCGACTTCCTCGCGGTCGGGGCGCTCACCCACTCCTCCCGGATCCTGGACATCGGCCTGGACCTGCGAGAGGTCGCCGCCTGATGCTGCTCACCATCGATGTGGGCAACACCCACACGGTCCTCGGGCTGTTCGACGGCGAGGACATCGTCGAGCACTGGCGCATCTCCACGGACGCCCGCCGCACCGCCGACGAACTCGCCGTGCTCCTCCAGGGCTTGATGGGGACGCACCCGCTGCTCGGCGAGGAACTGGGCGACGGCATCGAGGGCATCGCGATCTGCTCGACGGTCCCCTCCGTCCTGCACGAGCTGCGCGAGGTGACCCGCCGCTACTACGGCGACGTCCCCGCCGTCCTCGTGGAGCCGGGCATCAAGACGGGCGTGCCGATCCTGGTGGACAACCCGAAGGAGGTCGGCGCCGACCGCATCATCAACGCGGTGGCGGCGGTCGAGCTGTACGGCGGCCCGGCGATCGTCGTCGACTTCGGCACGGCGACGACCTTCGACGCGGTCAGCGCGCGGGGCGAGTACGCGGGCGGTGTCATCGCCCCGGGTATCGAGATCTCGGTCGAGGCCCTCGGGGTCAAGGGCGCCCAGCTCCGCAAGATCGAACTGGCCCGGCCGCGCAGCGTGATCGGCAAGAACACCGTCGAGGCGATGCAGTCCGGCATCCTCTACGGCTTCGCGGGCCAGGTCGACGGCGTGGTGACGCGGATGGCACGCGAACTGGCCGAGGACCCGGAAGAGGTGACGGTGATCGCGACCGGCGGACTCGCGCCCATGGTCCTCGGCGAGGCGTCCGTGATCGACGAACACGAGCCCTGGCTGACGCTGATCGGCCTGCGCCTGGTCTACGAGCGGAACGTCTCGCGCATGTGACGTCTCGCGGGCTGTGACGGCCCCGGGAGCGGCCGGACCGCGCCCGGAGGGACCGGCAGGCTCCCGCCGGGACCGGCCCGGGGCCGCCCCACCGGGGCGGTCCCCCGTTCGGCGCCCGGGCCGCGCCCGAAGGGAGACGTTAAGCGGATTTTGTCCCTTTGGCGCGTAGTGTCGCCGCATGCCCACGCCATACGGATCCCGCGGCGGCATGGCGTTCGGTGCTGACGAGCTGTGTGTGCTCCGACGCGCCCTCGCCGTCGCCCTTCATCCCGCCCCGCTCTCCGACGAGGACGTCCGGGCCTGCCTGCGGCTCGCCGAGTCCGTGGATGAAGCGGTACGCGAGGCCGGGCGGCTGCGGGCGTTTCTGCTGGCCGATCTCCGCCGGTACCGCGAGGCCCTTCCCGGCTCCGTCGCCGGCTATCTGGAGCTGCTCCACAGCGCCCTGGACGCCGACTACCTGCCGGGGCCCGACGATCTCGCGGCGCTGCGCGCCCTGCGGGGCAATCCGGCCGCGGCGGCCCTGCTCGACCGCTGCCGGGGGCTCGCGGAGCGGTCCGTACGCGCGCGCCTCACCGTACGCGCCCCGGCCAGGCTGCTCGCGCTGCCCGGCGGGCGCGCCGCCGACGACCCGCCGAGGCGCCGGGAGCCCCGCAAGCCGGAAGAGCCGCAGGAACCGCAGCGGCCACAGGAGCCTCAGGAGCCGGGGAGGCCCGGCCGGCGGCCGCGCCCGGGGCCCGACCGTCCGATGCCCAAGCCGTCCGAGGTCTTCCCGCCGCGCCGCCGTCCCACGCCCCCGCCGGAGCGGCTCGCCGCCGGATAGCTACTCTGAACGGCATGGACTACGTATCCGCGCTTGTGCCCCCCGTGGTGATGGCCGCGTTCTTCATCGGACTGGTCAGGACGATCATCAAGAGCCAGGGCGGCCCGAACAAGGCCAAGGAGGACGCCGCCGTCGACGCGGCGATCGCCCGCGCTGAGGCCCAGCAGCAGAGCGGCACCCCGGACGCGCACACCGTCTGAGCTGACGCGCGGAAGACCGGCGGACGGCCGTCTTCCGCGTATGACCTGGACGTACGACTGAAATCAGTCGTACGTCCTTTTGTTACGTAATTAAGCGGCCATTACGGACATCTCGCACTATGGTGGCGATGTGCCCCGCCAATTGGGAGACCTGGAAGACGCCGTGATGACGCGCGTCTGGCAATGGAACCGTCCGGTCACCGTCCGGGAAGTCCTCGAAGACCTTCAACGGGAACGGTCCATCGCCTACACGACCGTCATGACGGTAATGGACAATCTCCATCAGAAGGGCTGGGTGCGCAGGGAAGTCGAGGGCCGCGCCTATCGATATACGGCGGTCTCCACCCGCGCCGCCTACGCGGCGGCACTGATGAACGAAGCCTGGTCGAAGAGCGACAACCCGGCCGCCGCACTTGTCGCCTTCTTCGGCATGATGTCGCCCGAGCAGCGCCAGTCTCTCGAGGGTGCTGTCCGGCTGGTTCACGCGGACAGTCCGGAAGGTGACCACAAGGAAGACGAGACCGCGGAAGCAGGCCGGCCGGAAGGCGGCCCGCCGGAAGACAACCGCGCGCCGGACAACCGCGTGGAAGAGCCGGCCGAGGGCGACGGGGGCCGGGAGGAGGCGGGGCGATAGCGTCCTGTCATGCCCTCAGTGCTTCCGCTTCCCAATGCCTCAGCAAATGCCATCACAGTCCGCCGGGCCAGGACCAGGGATGTACCGGCTCTCCGCCGTCTCGTGGACCCTTACGTGAGCGAAGGCATCCTGCTCGACAAAGCCCCGGTGACGCTTTACGAGGACATCCAGGAGTTCTGGGTCGCGGAACGCGACGAGGACGCGGCCGTCATCGGCTGCGGCGCCTTGCACGTCATGTGGGAAGACCTCGCCGAAGTGCGCACACTCGCCGTGGATCCCGCGGTCAGGGGCGTGGGCGCGGGGCATCAACTCCTGGACAAGCTGCTGGAGACGGCCCGCTGGCTCGGAGTGCGGCGCGTATTCTGCCTCACCTTCGAAGTCGAGTTCTTCGCCAAGCGCGGCTTCGTGGAGATCGGTGAGACGCCGGTTGACGGAGATGTCTACCGGGAGCTGCTCCGTTCCTATGACGAGGGTGTTGCGGAGTTCCTTGGTCTCGAACGGGTGAAGCCGAACACCTTGGGCAACAGCCGGATGCTTCTGCACCTGTGATCGCCGGAAGCCACCGAGCCCTATGTCCGAATCGCGCACGTTTCCCGTGTTCTTGAGAGACTGAACCTCTCCCGGGGGTTTGTGTTTTCCTGAGAAAAGCGGTTTCCTTTCCGCGTACTGCATTTTCGATGAAAGGAAATCCGGTGGCACAGAAGGTTCAGGTCCTTCTTGTCGATGACCTCGACGGCGGCGAGGCGGACGAGACCGTGACGTTCGCTCTTGACGGCAAGACCTACGAGATCGACCTCACTACCGCCAATGCGGACAAGCTCCGGGGTCTGCTCGATCCGTACGCGAAGAGTGGCCGGCGTACCGGTGGCCGCGCGGCGGGCGGACGCGGCAAGGGCCGTGTCGCCGCGGGCGGGAACAAGGACACCGCGGAAATCCGCAAGTGGGCCAAGGAGAACGGCTACAGCGTCAACGACCGCGGCCGTGTTCCCGCCGAGATCCGCGAAGCCTACGAGAAGGCCAACGGCTGAGCATTCGAACGCGGCGTATTTCCGCGCAGCAACCGGACCCGGTGGCACTCAGTCGCCGCCGCGTCCACGAGCCGTACGAGATCGGGGGTATCCCCACCACTGCCCCCGGTGCCGGTTCCGCGCCCGAACGGGGTGAGCGCGGGCAGTGTCGGCTCCACCTCGCGTCCAGGCTTGGGGGGTCGCAGCCATACGGCGGCCCCCTGCGCGCTGGTGCGGGGCAGGCCCGGCGGCGCGGGCGCCGTCATCCGCCCGTCCACGCCCGCGGCGGTCAGACCGAGCGCGATCCCGCCCCATTCGAGCCAGTCGAGCAGCCCCGGCAGCTCGTCCGCGCTCCCGGCGGCCACCAGCAGCCGCATCCGCCGCCCGCAGCGCGCCACGGGCCCCGTCGGGCCGATCCGCCGCAGCACGGCCACGCCCGCCTCGGCGGGCAGCTCCAGCACGTCGAAGCGGAGCCCGGTCACGAGCTGGACCGGCGGTCCGGGCACCGTCGCCCAGCCGAGTTCGTTCTCGTACCACTGCGCGCAGCCGTCGTCGAGCGGGGCGCGGGGAGGCGGGACAGTGAAGACCATGCCCGGAGAAACTCCCCGGGAGGGCGCGGAGTTACGCTGTGTCGGCCCTCCGTTGCGCGGAGTGCCGGTCCAGGGGGCGCCAGGGCGCTTCCGGGAGCGCGGCGATGTTCGCCCGTAGCTGAGTGAACCGGGGTGCGCCGCATGGAGTGTCACTGCTTACGGGTAAGACATTCCTAGTGGGGAGGGGCGACACGCGGTTTCGGGCGTCTCACGTTCGCCATCGGCGTACTGATGGTGAGGGTATCTGCCTGGCCTGCGGGAACATCGTCTCGCACCATCGGGTTGGAGCTGTTGTCCGGCGTTCGGGGCATGGAGGCCTGGGACAGGTGTCGGCAGTTGGAATGAGCGGTCCCCGCTTGCGGGACTAAGCTGCGGAAGGACAGGGAGGGGACCGACCCCTTTACTGCCTGACCGCTCTGAGGAGCGATTAACGATGTTCGAGAGGTTCACCGACCGCGCGCGGCGGGTTGTCGTCCTGGCTCAGGAAGAAGCCCGGATGCTCAACCACAACTACATCGGCACCGAGCACATCCTCCTGGGCCTTATCCACGAGGGTGAGGGTGTCGCCGCTAAGGCCCTGGAGAGCCTCGGGATTTCGCTCGAGGCGGTCCGCCAGCAGGTGGAGGAGATCATCGGGCAGGGGCAGCAGGCTCCTTCCGGTCACATCCCCTTCACCCCCCGTGCCAAGAAGGTCCTGGAGCTGTCGCTCCGCGAGGCTCTTCAGCTTGGCCACAACTACATCGGCACGGAGCACATCCTGCTCGGCCTGATCCGCGAGGGTGAGGGTGTCGCCGCCCAGGTCCTCGTGAAGCTGGGCGCCGATCTCAACCGGGTGCGGCAGCAGGTCATCCAGCTGCTCTCCGGCTACCAGGGCAAGGAGGCCGCCACCGCCGGCGGTCCTGCCGAGGGCACGCCCTCCACGTCCCTGGTCCTCGACCAGTTCGGCCGGAATCTCACCCAGGCCGCTCGTGAGTCCAAGCTCGACCCGGTCATCGGGCGCGAGAAGGAGATCGAGCGGGTCATGCAGGTGCTGTCCCGCCGTACGAAGAACAACCCGGTCCTCATCGGCGAGCCCGGCGTCGGCAAGACTGCGGTCGTCGAGGGACTGGCCCAGGCCATCGTCAAGGGCGAGGTGCCCGAAACCCTCAAGGACAAGCACCTCTACACCCTCGACCTCGGCGCGCTCGTCGCAGGTTCCCGCTACCGCGGTGACTTCGAGGAGCGGCTGAAGAAGGTCCTGAAGGAGATCCGCACTCGCGGCGACATCATCCTGTTCATCGACGAGCTCCACACCCTGGTGGGTGCGGGCGCCGCCGAGGGCGCGATCGACGCCGCCAGCATCCTCAAGCCGATGCTGGCCCGCGGCGAGCTGCAGACCATCGGTGCGACGACCCTCGACGAGTACCGCAAGCACCTGGAGAAGGACGCGGCCCTTGAGCGCCGCTTCCAGCCCATCCAGGTCGCGGAGCCGTCGCTGCCGCACACGATCGAGATCCTGAAGGGTCTGCGCGACCGTTACGAGGCGCACCACCGGGTGTCCATCACGGACTCCGCGCTGGTCGCCGCCGCGACGCTCGCCGACCGCTACATCTCGGACCGCTTCCTGCCGGACAAGGCGATCGACCTGATCGACGAGGCCGGCTCCCGGATGCGGATCCGCCGGATGACCGCGCCGCCGGACCTCCGTGAGTTCGACGAGAAGATCGCGGGCGTCCGCCGCGACAAGGAGTCGGCCATCGACTCCCAGGACTTCGAGAAGGCAGCTTCTCTCCGTGACAAGGAGAAGCAGCTTCTGGCCGCGAAGACCAAGCGGGAGAAGGAGTGGAAGGCCGGCGACATGGACGTCGTCGCCGAGGTGGACGAGGAGCTGATCGCCGAGGTCCTGGCGACGGCCACGGGCATCCCGGTCTTCAAGCTCACCGAGGAGGAGTCCTCGCGGCTGCTCCGCATGGAGGACGAGCTCCACAAGCGCGTCATCGGCCAGAAGGACGCCATCAAGGCGCTCTCGCAGGCGATCCGCCGTACGCGAGCGGGTCTGAAGGACCCCAAGCGTCCCGGTGGTTCGTTCATCTTCGCCGGCCCGTCCGGTGTCGGTAAGACGGAGCTCTCCAAGACGCTCGCCGAGTTCCTCTTCGGCGACGAGGACGCGCTGATCGCTCTCGACATGTCGGAGTTCAGCGAGAAGCACACGGTTTCCCGTCTCTTCGGTTCTCCCCCCGGATACGTGGGTTACGAAGAGGGCGGTCAGCTCACCGAGAAGGTGCGCAGGAAGCCGTTCTCCGTCGTCCTCTTCGACGAGGTCGAGAAGGCCCACCCCGATATCTTCAATTCCCTTCTCCAGATCCTGGAAGACGGTCGGCTGACCGACTCCCAGGGCCGGGTCGTGGACTTCAAGAACACGGTCATCATCATGACGACCAACCTCGGGACCCGGGACATCTCGAAGGGGTTCAACCTGGGCTTCGCCGCCCAGGGCGACGCCAAGAGCAGCTACGAGCGGATGAAGAACAAGGTCAACGAAGAGCTGAAGCAGCACTTCCGCCCCGAGTTCCTCAACCGTGTCGACGACACGGTGGTCTTCCACCAGCTCACCGAGGAAGACATCATCCAGATCGTCGACCTCATGGTCGCCAAGGTGGACGAGCGTCTGAAGGACCGGGACATGGGCCTCGAGCTCAGCCCGGCCGCCAAGTCGCTCCTCGCCAAGAAGGGCTACGACCCCGTGCTGGGCGCCCGGCCGCTGCGCCGGACGATTCAGCGCGAGATCGAGGACATGCTCTCGGAGAAGATCCTCTTCGGTGAGCTGCGTCCCGGTCACATCGTGGTCGTGGACACCGAGGGCGAGGGTGAGGCGAAGAAGTTCACCTTCCGCGGCGAGGAGAAGTCGGCTCTGCCGGACGCGCCTCCCATCGAGCAGGCGGCCGGCGGCGGCCCGAACCTGACGAAGGACGTGTGACGGGCTCCGCAGGCCCGCGCCACGCGGGCTGACTGACCGAGGGGCTGCCCCGGACCGTTTCATACGGTCCGGGGCAGCCCCTTTTTTCGTTTTTCCGGTTTTCCGTCTGCGCCGCCGCGGGCCGTCCGCGGCTGTCCGCGGCGGCTTCCGGCCCGCCCGCGGCGGCGGAAGGCCCCCGGCGGCCCCCGGTCCGGCCGGGACGTTGGTCCTGAATCGGAAGGCATTCCGGCCCGGTGGTCGTGACAAGGCGCACACGCCCATAGCGCCCTACTAGCCTGAATAGTGAGAAACCGGGGCATTCCCCGGCATGCCCGGCCGGGCCGTGGCGCGCTCCCGGCCCGTTCGGTGCTCCGGATGTCTCTGCCGCAGGTCAGATCTCTTGCTCCCCGGTACTCCACATGGGGTTAAACCTGTACGAATCGGTCTATTTTCCACGCGCTGCGCCGGGGTGTGGTGGATGGTCTGGGGGTGGATTGTCGCGAAGATCCCTACGACGGATTGTCGTAGATAGGTGTTTTGGCAGGAGATGGGGTTCGGGTTACCAAGGTGTGGCAAGCCCGGCGTCCCTGCGCCGGGTCCATTCACATCCGGAGGTTTCCCGTATGTCGCTGCGCAACCTGTCCCGTCTGCCCCGCCCGGCCGTCCTGCGTACCCGGGCCGGCGTCGTAGCCGCCGGACTCGGAGTGTCCATGGCGTGCGGCGGTGGGGCCGCGTTGGCCGCGACCAGCGGCGGAGCGCCCGCCGCCCCGGTCAGCACCTCGACCGGCGCCTCTGCCGCCGCGGCCGTCCAGAAGCAGGCCGCCGCGCAGGCGGGGGCCGCGGCGAAGGCCCATGAAGCCCACCTGAAGAAGGTCAAGGCGAAACAGGCCAAGGTCAAGGCCGCGAAGGCCAAGGCCAGGGCGAACGCCAGGAAGGCCGCCTCCTGGACCGACCCGGTCGACCACTACCGGCTCAGCGCGGGCTTCGGCATAGACGGCAGCCGGTGGGCGCACAAGCACTCCGGCCAGGACTTCGCGGTGCCGATCGGCACCGCCGTCCACGCCGCCCACAGCGGCACCGTGGTCAAGGCTGGCCCGAACGGCGCCGGTGACGGCCCCGCGTACGGCAACGCGATCGTGATCAAGCACAAGAACGGGACGTACTCGCAGTACGCCCACCTGTCGAAGGTCAAGGTGTACGTAGGGGAGCACGTCACGACGGACCAGCGGATCGCGCTGTCCGGCAATACCGGAAACTCGACCGGCCCGCATCTGCACTTCGAGATCCGCAGCACCCCGAACTACGGCTCGGCGATCAACCCCGTGCCGTTCCTGCACCACATGGGCGTCAAGGTGTGACCCGGTGAGCCTGGCTCATCAGATCGATGGAGACCTCAAGGATGGCTTGACGCTTCTCCTCGGGGTCTCCCTCGACGTCCTTCAGGGCGAACACCCCGGCGTGCATGGTGAAGAGCGCGCTGGCGCAGCGGACCCGGTTCTTCATGGACGCGTCCGGTTCCTGGATCAGTTCGAGCATGTCGAGCATGCGGCCCTTGAAGGTCTCGCCGATGCTCAGATCGCGGACCGTCGCCTGGTTCTCCTGCATGAAGCGGAACAGCGGGGTCGCACTCGCCAGCGCGTCGCTGTAGCGGCGCAGGATCTCCTGCTTGGCCTCCAGGGTGTGCGGCCGGCTTCTGCCCCAGACGATCAGCTCGTCGATCGGGCGGGTCAGATCCTGGAAGAGGCTGATCAGGATGTCTTCCTTGGTCTTGAAGTGGTAGTAGAGCGCCGCCTTGGTGACATCCAGCCGCTCGGCGATCTCCCGCAGCGACGTCTTCTCGTATCCCTGCTCGGCGAAGAGCTCCAGGGCGACGTCCTGGATGCGCTGGCGGGTGTTGCCCCGCCGCGGGTGCTGTGTGCTGCCCATGTGCTCTCCCGAGGAATAACTTACTTGACGCCCGGCAAGTAAAGGTCTACTTTCCCCAGTGTAGTCAACTTGCCGGGCGGCAAGTAAGTGCCAGGGGAGTGCAGGGGAGTGGGAAGATGAGTTCGACCGCGCAGCCAATGGGAAAGACGGGCAAGCCCGAGAAGGCAGAGCCGCAGGCGCGCAGCGTACGCGTGGTGCTGCTGGCGCTGATGATCGCGATGCTGCTGGCCATGCTGGACAACATGATCGTCGGTACGGCGATGCCGACGATCGTCGGTGAGCTGGGCGGCCTGGAGCATCTGTCCTGGGTGGTCACCGCGTACACCCTGGCGACCGCCGCCTCGACCCCGATCTGGGGCAAGCTCGGCGACATCTACGGGCGCAAGGGCGTCTTCCTCGCGTCGATCGTGATCTTCCTGATCGGATCGGCGCTCAGCGGCATGGCCCAGGACATGGGCCAGCTCATCGGCTTCCGGGCCGTCCAGGGGCTGGGCGCCGGCGGTCTGATGGTCGGCGTCATGGCGATCATCGGTGATCTCATTCCGCCCCGCGAGCGCGGCAAGTACCAGGGCATGATGGCCGGCGTGATGGCGCTCGCCATGATCGGCGGCCCGCTGGTCGGCGGCACCATCACCGACCACCTGGGCTGGCGCTGGAGCTTCTACATCAACCTGCCGCTGGGCGCGGTGGCCCTCGCCATGATCACCATCGTCCTGCACCTGCCCGCCAAGGACCGGTCGCAGGTCAAGGTCGACTATCTCGGTGCCGCGCTGCTGACCGTCGGCATCACCTCGATCGTGCTGGTCACCACCTGGGGCGGTACGGAGTACGCCTGGAGCTCCGCGCGGATCATGGAGCTGATCGCGATCGGCGTCGTCGCGCTGGTGGGCTTCATATACGTGCAGACCAAGGCGGCCGAGCCGATCATGCCGCTGCACATCTTCAAGAACCGCAACTTCACGCTGATGTCGGTGATCGGCTTTCTGACCGGCTTCGTGATGTTCGGCGCGGTGCTGTTCCTCCCCCTGTACCAGCAGTCCGTGCAGGGTGCCTCGGCCACCAACTCCGGTCTGCTGCTGCTGCCGATGCTGCTGTCGATGATGGTCGTCTCGCTGATCGCGGGCCGCGTCACCACCAACAGCGGCAAGTACAAGATCTTCCCGATCATCGGCGGCGGGCTGATGGTCGTCGGCCTCTTCCTGCTCGCCCAGATGGACACCGGCACCTCGCGGCTGACCTCCGGGATCTATATGGCGGTCCTGGGCGCCGGCATGGGCTTCCTGATGCAGATCACCATGCTCGTCGCGCAGAACAGCGTCGAGATGAGGGACATGGGCGTCGCGTCCTCCTCGACCACTCTCTTCCGTACGCTCGGCAGCTCGTTCGGTGTCGCCATCATGGGCGCGCTGTTCACCAGCCGGGTGCAGGACGAGATGAGCGCGCTGGGTCGCGGCGGGGCCGCGACCCAGCAGTCCGCGCAGCTCGACGCCGCGAGCCTGGCCAAGCTGCCGGACGTGGTGCGCGAGGCGTACCAGCACGCGGTCTCGTCCGGTACGCACGCGGCCTTCACGCTGGGCGCGGCGGTCGCGGTGATCGGCTTTGTCGCGGCCTTCTTCGTCAAGGAGGTCCCGCTGCGGGGCGCCGGCCCCCAGAAGGCCGCCGACGCGGCCCTGGTGGCCGACAGCAAGATTCCGCAGTCCGCCTGACGATCGCCCGCCTCCCCACGGCCCCCGGCGCGCCCATCCGCGCCGGGGGCTGTCGCCGCGGGCGGTGACGCGGAAGCGGATCCCGGGAGGCAGGGCTATGTCTGGCGCGGCAGCTTGAGGATCGGGAAGCTGCCGGTCGTCGTCGGGGCGTGTTCCGGGAGCCAGAGGACCGCGATCGCGCCGCCGGTGCCCTCCCGTCCCGCCACCCCCTCCGGCGCCGCGTTACGGAAGGTCAGCCGCGCCCCGAGGACCCGCGCCTGGCCGGCCGCGATGGTCAGACCCAGACCGTGGCCGTGTCCCGCCCGGTCGCTCGCGCCCGTACGGAACCGGCTCGGGCCCTCGCGCAGCAGCGCCTCGGGGAAGCCGGGGCCGTGGTCGCGCACCCGGACCACCCGGCCCTCGACCGTGATCTCGACCGGGGTCCCGCCGTGCTTGGCGGCGTTGGCCAGCAGATTGCCCAGGATGCGTTCCAGCCGGCGCGGATCGGTGCTGACCCAGGACTCGTCCACCACCCGGACCCTGATCTCCGGGTCCAGCAGGGCGACCCGCCGCTCGACGAAATCGCCCAGCACGATCTCCTGGAGCTCGGCACGCTCGGACGCGCTGTCCAGCCGGGCCACCTCCAGGACGTCCTCGACCAGGGTCCGCATGGCCTGCGCCCGGTCCCGTACCAGCTCGGTGGGGCGTCCGGGCGGCAGCAGCTCGGCCGCCGTGAGCAGTCCGGTCACCGGGGTCCGCAGCTCATGGGCGATGTCCGCGGTGACCCGGCGCTCCGCCTCGATCCGCTCGTTCAGCGCGTCGGTGAGCGCGTCCACGGCGCGGGCCAGCTCGTCCGTCTCGTCGCGTACGACGCCGCCGACGGCGTCCCCGACCCGTACCTCCGTATTGCCGTGCGCCACCCGGCCCGCCGCCGCGGCGGCCCGGCGCAGCCGCCGGGAGAGCTGCCCGCCGATCAGCACGCCCAGGGCGCAGCCGCCGAAGACCACCGCGACCGAGCCGATGATCAGCGCGCGGTCCAGATCCTTCATGATCGTGGTGCTGTGGTCGGTGCTCCGGTCGTGCAGCGAGAGGACCGTGCCGTTGCCCAGCGGGACCGCCGCCCAGACGTCCGGCACACCGTCGGCGTTCTCCTGCACATAGGTCGCGCGCCGGCCGAGCCGCATCCTCTCCTGGAGATCGCGCGGCAGCGCGGCGTCATTGATCTTCGTGCCGAACTTCGGCTCCTTGGTGGAGTCGTAGACCCGCTGGGCGAACAGCAGCCGCTCAAGCTGCACCTCGCGCGCGTTGTCGAGCATCGAGACCCGGGCCGCGTTGTGCACCACCAGGCTCAGTGCCACCGCGACCAGCGCCCCGACCGCCGCGATCGCGATGCTGATCTTCCATCTGACGCCGGTGCGCAGCGCGAGCCGCCTCATGCCTTGAGCTTGTAACCGAAGCCGCGGACCGTGTCGATCCGGTCCTGGCCGATCTTGGTGCGCAACCGCTGCACATGGACGTCGACCACCCGGGTGTCGCCGCCCCAGCCGTAGTCCCAGACCCGCTCCAGCAGCGTGTCGCGGGAGAGCACGGTGCCGGGCGCGGACGAGAACTCCAGCAGCAGCCGCATCTCCGTCGGGGTCAGCGCCACCGGGTCGCCGCCCCTGCGCACCTCCATGCCCTCCGTGTCGATCTCCACATCGCCGAAGGACAGCACACCGCGGCTGTCGGCCCGTTCCTGTCCGCCCGGCTCTCCCGCCGGCCGTCCCGCGTGTCCGAAGCGGCGCAGTACGGCCCGGATCCGGGCGACCAGCACGGCCCCGTCGAAGGGCTTGGTCACATAGTCGTCCGCGCCCGCCTCCAGGCCGAGCACCACATCGATCGAGTCGGCGCGCGCCGACAGCATGATCACGGGCACGGTCGACTCGTCGCGGATACGCCGGCAGAGGCTGACGCCGTCGAGGCCCGGCACCATCACATCGAGCAGGGCGATGTCCGGCTGGTCCGAGCGGAACGCGGCGAGGCCGGAGAGCCCGTCCGGCATGGCGGTGACCATGAAACCGTCGCGCTCCAGCGCGAGCTGAGTGGCCTCGCGGATGACATCGTCGTCCTCGACGAACAGGACATGGGTCTCGGCCATCCCGCGACTCTCACTTCTCGCTCGGCGCGGTCGGCACGGGCGCGGTTCCGTCCCCGTTGCCCACCGCTCTGCTGTACGTGTTGCGCACCCGGTACCGCTCGGTGAACTTGCCGCCGCCCCAGCTGTAGGTCACCACGTCCTCGCCCGACGGGTACGACACCGGATCACCCTTCGCGTACACCTGCTGGGTGACGACCAGCTCGCCGCGGTCGATCGTGGCGTACACCGCGGGCTCCTCGGTCGCGAAGACGCTCTGGTACACCTTGTTCTTCTCCCGGTACACATACGTCCCGACGCCGATGGCATCACCGCAGGTCATCACATTGATCACCACATCGGGCCCGGAGCCGCCGGTGAGATTCCCGTACGAGGTGTCCACCGGATAGGTGTCCTCGTCGCACGGCCGGAGACCCTCCTTGATCCTGGCGCTGACCGCCGGGTCCTGCCGGAGCAGCCGTACCGGGTCGACGGTCCTGGCGGGCGGCGCGGCCGACGCCGCGGTGGGCAGGGTCCGCTCCACCGGCGCCGTCGGCGCGGCGCCCTCGTCCCTGGCCCCCGTCCCGCCCGTCGAGCACGCGGCCGCGAGCAGCCCGAGAGCGGCGAGCCCGGCCACCGCGGAACCGCGCGCCGCACGGGATCCGCCCCCCGACCGGTGGGGGACTGTCAGGCCGCGCACCTCTCCCGCCCCCGCTCCTCGCGACCGTCACGGCCGCCGTGCTGGTCATGGCCGCCCCGACCGTCACCCCTGCCCTGACGACCATCAGGCTGCTCCGACGCGCGGGCGTCCCGTGCCCGGCTCTCCAGCTCCTGACGGAGCCGGGCCAGCGCGCGGTGCAGCGTGCTCTTGACCGTACCCGCCGACATTCCGAGCGCCGCGGCCGTCTCTTCCGTACTCATCTGCTCCCAGTGTCGCAGCACCACCACACTGCGCTGCTTGGGAGCCAGCACCCCCAGGACGTCCATCAGCAGGGCGCGGTCGGCGCGCTGCTCGGTGCCGTCCTCGACCCGGGCGTCGGGCAGCTGCTCGGTGGGGATCTCGTCGAGCTTGCGCGCGCGCCACCACTCCGTACGCGTGTTGATCATGACGCGGCGCAGATAGGCGTCGGCGAGGGACTTGTCGGCGATGCCGTCCCAGCGGCCGTACGTCCGGGCCAGGGCGGTCTGCAACAGGTCCTGCGCGTCCACTGGGTCGGGCACGAGGCGCCGGGCGCTCCGCAGCAGAGCCTCCTGCCGGGTACGTACGTACTCCTCGAATCCGAGCACCTCGCCCTGCGCCATGCCAACCGCCTCCGACCCCGTGACCAACCTGCCATTCGCTTACGGCAGTGAAATTACGGAGCGCTTGTCACGGAGTTGTGCGGGACAGCCGTCGGGGGACGCACGGCTGTCCATCGGTTGTGTAACGGCGGTGGTGCGACGGCCGGGCGAGGCCGGAAGGCCGCCGGATCAGCCCGGCAGCCGGTAGACCCCGTTTTCCAGCGGTTCGACCAGTCCGTCGGCGACCAGTCCGTCGAGCGCCCTGGCCCGCTGCACCGGCTCGTCCCACACCGCGTCCAGCGCCCGCTGCGGCACCGGCGCGACCGCCTCGCGCAGGACGGCGAGCAGCCTGCCCCGCACCTGGCGGTCGGTACCGGCGTAGGTCTGACCGCGCCGCTGCGGACCGTCGTGCACCGGTTTTCCGGCCAGCCGCCAGGCGCACCGGGTGGCGATCGGACAGCGCGCGCAGCTCTCGTTCTTCGCGGTGCAGATCAGGGCGCCCAGCTCCATGGAGGAGGCCGCCCAGCGCGCCGCGGTCCGCTCGTCCTCGGGCAGCAGCGCCCGGGCCAGCTTGCGCTCGGCGGCCGTGGTCGCGTTCGGCGGATACTGGATGCCGGTGACGGCGCGCGCGAACACCCGGCGCACATTCGTGTCGAGCACGGCATGGCGCTGTCCATAGGCGAACGACGCCACGGCCGCGGCCGTGTACTCACCGATCCCGGGCAGCGCGAGCAACTGGGCGTGCTCGCGCGGTACGTCTCCGCCGTACCGCTCCGTTATCGCCTGCGCGGCCCCGTGCAGCCGCAGGGCACGGCGCGGATAGCCCAGCCGGCCCCAGGCGCGGACCGCCTCGCCCGGGGTCTCGGCGGCCAGGTCGGCGGGGCGGGGCCAGCGGGCGAGCCACTGCTCGTACACCGGGAGCACGCGGTTCACCGGGGTCTGCTGGAGCATGAACTCGCTGACCATCACACCCCAGGCACCGGCCTCGGGCCGGCGCCAGGGCAGATCGCGGGCGTTCGACTCGAACCACGCGATGACAGGGGTGTGGAGGGCGGCCGGATCGCCGGCGGCCGTGGACGTCGTGGTTGCTGAATTCGCGGAGATAGCAGTCATGGCATCACCGATCCTGGCACGTTCAGGCGTGCGGACCGTGCAGCGTGCGGGGGTACGCCGGAGGTTGTCGCGCGGTGGGGCGAGGCGGGAGGCCCGAGGACCCCTCCGGCGGCCCCGTTCGGGCCGGGGAACCACGGCGAGGAGCATCTCGCAAGTCGAGCCGGGATGATGATCGCTAAAACTTGCGAAGATGGGCGGCATGTGGGTCGGGAGTTGGCGCCGATCTCTCGTAGAGTTTGCGACGTGGGATCTTTGCGCAATCCGGTCGGGCCGCTTCCCTCTCCCATCTACTGGCGACGGAGAGCTGTAGCGGTGACGCTGCTCGCGCTGCTCGCGCTGGCGGTCGTATGGGTCGTCAGTTTCGGCGGGGGTGGCGGTAAAAAGGGCGGCGACACCTCCGACGGCGCCAATCCCGCGACCTCGATCACTCCCGGGCCTTCCGGGTCGGGGCCCGCCATCAGCGAACAGCCCGGCGGGCGTGACGAGTCGGGCGGGTCCGGTGAGTCGGGCGAGTCCGGCGAGGAGAACGCCGGTACGGGCGACGACGGCGGCAAGAACGGCGACCCCGCCGGCACCGGTGGCGCGGGCGGCGCGGCTTCCGGCGGCGCGGACGGCGCCGGTCAGGGAGGTACGGACGGCGCGTCAGTCGGTGGCAGCGGTGGCAGCGGTGGCGGCGCGGTCGACGGCGGTACGGCGAGCGGCGGCGGCAGCACCACCTCGGGCCGTCAGGTGCCGGTCGGCTCCGGCCTTCCCAACTGCGTCCCCGGCTTCCTCACCCTCCGCCTGGACACCACGAAGGTCGCCTACGATCCGGGCGAGAAGCCCGCGTTCCGGGTGATCGCCACGAACACCTCCAGCACCGCCTGCAAGGCGGACTTCGGCCCCAGGGCCGTGGTGCTGACGGTCACCGACGCCGACGACGACCAGGTCTGGTCCTCCAAGGACTGCCCGAAGACCGACACGCTGCTGCTGGAGGTACCGGCGGGCGGCACGATCACCCGCACCGTCCAGTGGGACCGCGAGCAGAGCACACCGCAGTGCCCCAAGGCGCCGCGGGCGGTCGGCCCCGGGACCTATCTGGTGGAGGCCAAGGCGTCGGGCGCCACGGTCCGGCAGGGCCAGAAGTCCATCCGCCTGGAAGAGGACTGAGCGACGGACGAGATGCCCCGGCCGTGCGGCCGGGGCATCCGTGTGTCTCGTCCGTGTGTCTTGTCTGTGTGCTTGTCCGGGCGGCCTCTTCGGTACCGGCCGTCCCGGGGAGCGCCTCGCGGGGACGCCTCAGACGTACCGCTCCAGGATCGACGACTCCGCCAGCCGCGACAGGCCCTCGCGCACACTGCGGGCCCGCGCCTCGCCGACACCGTCCACCGTCTGCAGATCGTCCACGCTCGCCGCCAGCAGCTTCTGCAGTCCGCCGAAGTGCTCGACCAGCCGCTCGATGATGGCGCCCGGCAGCCGCGGCACCTTGGCCAGCAGCCGGTAACCGCGCGGCGAGACAGCGGAGTCGAGCGTCTCGGGGGAACCGCTGTATCCCAGCGCCCTCGCGACGACGGGCAGTTCCAGCAGCTCGCTGTGGCTCAGGGAATCCAGGTCGCCGAGCGCCTCGTCGACCGTACGGGACCGCTTCGCGGTCGGCTCGGGGACATAGTCGCGGGCGACCAGGTCCCGCTCCGGCTCCACGCCCGCGATCAGCTCGTCGAGCTGGAGCGAGAGAAGCCGTCCGTCGGTCCCCAGCTCGACCACGTACTCGGCGATCTCCGTGGCGATCCGGCGCACCATTTCGAGCCGCTGCGCCACCGCCGTCACATCCCGGACCGTCACCAGGTCCTCGATCTCCAGCGCGGAGAGCGTGCCGGCCACCTCGTCGAGGCGGAGCTTGTAGCGCTCCAGGGTCGCCAGCGCCTGGTTCGCCCGGGACAGGATGGCCGCCGACTCCTCCAGGACCCGGCGCTCGCCGTTCACGTACAGCGCGATCAGCCGCATCGACTGCGACACGGAGACGACGGGGAAGCCGCACTGCTTGGACACCCGGTCCGCGGTGCGGTGGCGGGTGCCGGTCTCCTCGGTGGGGATGGAGGACTCCGGGACGAGCTGGACGCCGGCCCGCAGGATCTTGGTGATGTCCTTGTCGAGGATGAGCGCGCCGTCCAGCTTGCACAGCTCGCGCAGCCGGGTCGCGGTGAACTCCACGTCCAGCACGAAGCCGCCCGTGCACATCGCTTCGACGGTCTTGTCCATGCCGAGGACGATCAGACCGCCGGTGTTGCCGCGCAGGATCCGCTCCAGCCCGTCGCGCAGGGCCATCCCCGGCGCGACAGCGCTCAGGGAGGCGCGCATCAGCGCTTCGTTGCCGGAGCCCGCGCCGGACTTTCCGGGCGCTGATGCCCGGTCGTTGGCTGCCACTGCACTCCTCCGGCTCGTACGGATGGGCGAGACCAGGGCAAAGTCTACCGGCGAGCGCTGTCGTCCCGTGGGGCGTCCGCGCGACCCCGGCGCGGGAGCACCCTGAGGGCCTCACCCATATCGGCGACTTCCGTGACCTTCATACCGGCGGGAATCCTGCCCGGATCGCTCGGGACGAGCGCCTGGGTGAAGCCGAGCCGATGGGCCTCGGCGAGCCGGCGCTGGACCCCCGTCACCCGTCTGACCTCGCCCGCGAGGCCGACCTCGCCGATCGCGACCAGATTCTTCGGCAGCGGGGTGTCGCTGGCCGCCGAGGCCAGTGCGAGGGCGATCGCCAGATCGGCGGCGGGCTCGGAGAGCTTCACCCCGCCGACCGTCGCGCTGTAGATGTCGCGCTTGCCGAGCGCGCTGATCCGGCCGCGCTGCTCCAGCACGGCGAGCATCATCGAGACCCGGGAGGTCTCCAGGCCGGAGGTGGTGCGCCGGGGTGAGGGGATCTGTGAGTCGACGGTCAGCGCCTGTACCTCGGCGACGAGCGGCCGGCGGCCCTCCAGGGTGACGGTGAGGCAGGTGCCCGGCACGGGCTCGTCACGCCGGGTGAGGAACAGACCGGACGGGTCGGTGAGCCCGGTGATCCCCTCGTCGTGCAGCTCGAAGCAGCCGACCTCGTCGGTCGCGCCGTAGCGGTTCTTGATGCCGCGGACGAGCCGCAGCCGGGCGTGCCGGTCCCCCTCGAAGGACAGCACGACATCCACGAGGTGTTCGAGCAGCCGGGGGCCCGCGATGGCCCCGTCCTTGGTGACATGGCCCACCAGCAGGGTGGACATCCCGCGCTCCTTGGAGGCCCGGATGAGCGCGCCCGCGACCTCGCGGACCTGGGCCATGCCGCCCGGCGCTCCGTCGATCTCGGGCGAGGCCACGGTCTGTACGGAGTCCAGGACGAGCAGCGACGGCTTGACCGCGTCGAGATGGCCGAGGACGGCGGACAGGTCCGTCTCCGCCGCCAGATAGAGATGGTCGTTGATGGCTTTGATCCGGTCGGCGCGCAGCCGCACCTGGCTCGCGGACTCCTCGCCCGTCACATAGAGCGTGCGGTGCTCGTCGCTGGCCGCCTTCGCCGCGACATCGAGGAGCAGGGTGGACTTGCCGACGCCCGGCTCGCCCGCGAGCAGCACGACGGCACCGGGCACGAGCCCGCCGCCGAGCACGCGGTCCAGTTCGTCGACACCGGTGGAGCGCGCGGTGGCGGTACGGACGTCGACCTGGCCGATCGGCAGCGCGGCGGTGGAGACCCGGCCGGCCGAGGTGGTCCGCACGGCCGGGGCGCCGTACTCCTCGACCGTGCCCCAGGCCTGGCATTCGGGGCAGCGGCCAAGCCATTTGGCGGTCGTCCAGCCGCATTCGGTGCAGCGGTAGGACGGCCTGTCCTTGGCGGATTTCGTACGGGCAGCCATGTCGTCACCGTATAGGGGCCCACCGACAGCGCCGACCACGGCGGAGGCCACCCCCGGCCGATCAGGAGGCCGCCGCCGTGGTCGCGCGGGCGTGTGGCCCGGATGCGGGCGTTGAAACTCGCCCAAGGTCGCTCATCGTGTCCCCTTATGAGGGATAACTTCACCCGTAAGGATTAAATGTGCTCAAGGGGCGCGAAGGGCGTGGGCTGTCCTGTCTACCTTCGCCGGGTGACAAGCAGCAGTCCTGAGACCTCCGTGCACACCACCGGCGCACTCCGCGCTTCCCGTCGTGCGCCCCGTGCGGCGGCGCAGCGCCCTCCCGCGCGTTACGAGCCCTATCTGGACGGCCTGTTCACCTACTGCCTCTCCGTGCTGTGCGACCACGACGCGGCGACCGAGGTGCTCGGTGACGTCCTCGCCATCTCCGAGCGCCAGTACGGACGTTGTCCGTCGGAGGCCGGAGAGCGCAAGGCGTGGCTGTACGCGCTCGCGCGCTGGGCCTGCCTGCGCAGACTCACCGAGCTGCGCAGGGACCGCCAGGGGGCGCACGCGGGCCACCGGGAGCCGGGACCCGCGGCGAACACGGCGGCGCCGGAGGCCGCCGAGGGCCACCGGCGTGAACTCGCGCTGCTGGCCTGGCCCGAGGCCGCCGGTACGACCCCCGAGCAGCGCGAGGTGCTGGAGCTGGCCGTACGCCATCAGCTCGGGCCCGGTGAGGTCGCCGCCGTCCTGTCGATGGAGCTGCACTCGGCCCGTGAGCTGCTCGCCTCCGCCGCCTGCGAGGTGGAGCGCACCCGCGCCGCGCTGGCCGTGGTCGAGACCGGCGACTGCCCGTCCGTCGCCCGGCTCACCGGCGACAACCAGGTGCTGCTCTCCGCCGTCCTCCGGCGCGAACTGGTCCGGCACGTCGACGACTGCCCGCGCTGCCGCCGCGCCGCCGAGCGCGCCGAGGCGGCGGGGCCGTGGCCCGGGACACGGGCGGCCTCGGGCGGCGGGGCGGGCGCGGCGGCGCGCACCCCGGCCGCGTCGCCCGGCGGGGAGGCTTCCTCCGCTTCGGCGGCCTCCGCCGACCCGGGCGCCATGCCCGCGCCGTCCGCCGCGCGCACCCCGTCCGCCGTCCTGCCGCTTGTCCGGGCGCCGAGGGAGGCCGCCTACCGCGCGATGACCGGGGTCCGGCGGACGCGCGGCAGCGCCCCGCGCTTCGGCCGAAACGGTTTCCCCATGGATCCCAAGGACCGGGCGGCCCGCCGGAGCAGGATCCGGGCGCGGGCGGTGACCACCACCGTCGTGGCGACCGTCGTCGCCGCGCCCGTGCTCGCGCTCTGGGCGACCTACCGGGACACACCGCAGACGGGGGAGGGCCACGACGGCTCCTCGATCAGCGCGGGCGAGGCCGAGGGGCCGCATGCCCCGGGCGGGCGGCCGTTCGAGCGCTACGAGCGCTATGCCAACGCGGGCAACGCGCAGAACGGCCCCGGGGCGCGCTTCACCGAAGGCGGCGACACGCCCGATGTGCTGGTCGAGGTCATCAGCGACGGCACGCCCGTGCCGCCGGCCCGGCCGGGACAGCCCGCCGGGGGCCGGCTCACGGTCGAGGCCCGGCCGACCGGTGACACGACGCTGATCACGCTCCGGGCGTCCGGCGCGGCGCCGGTCTCCTGGTCCGCCGGGACCAGGGCGTCCTGGCTGTGGCTGAGCCGCACCCGCGGCACGCTCGCCCCCGGCGAATCCGTCACGATCCGTGTCGTTGTCGACCGAGGGCGCCAGCCGGCCGGGCCCTGGAGCGCGCGGATCGCGCTGCGCCCGTCGGGATCGGTGGTGCGGATCGACGGCTTCGGCCCCAGGCCGCCGCTCTCCGGCCGGCCGGGACACCCGGGCCGCCCGGGGCATCCCCATCCCGGCGGACCGACCCGTCCCGGCCCGCCGGATCCGGGCTCGTCCGGGCCCGGCCGTCCGACACCGTCGCATCCGGGCGGCCCCGGCCCCTCGGCCCCCGGCCAGGACCCCGGCGGCCCGGCCACCCCGGAGCCTGGCCCCTCGGAACCGGCCCCTCCGGACACCGGTCCCGTGGAACCCGTTCCGCCGGATGCGCCGCCGGACCCGCAGGACGTCCCCGGGACACCGCCGGCGGCGGTCTGACCGGTCGCGCGGGAAGGGGGCGGCGTACCACCCGGTCCGGTCAGACCCCTGCGGGGTCCGCCGGATGCGGGGCGACCAGCGGAAGCTCACTCGCCATCCGCCGCTCGCACAGCTCCGCCAGCCGTTCGTACCCCTTCGCGCCCATCAGTTCGGTCAGCTCCGGCCGGTAGGTGAGGTAGACCGGGTCGCCCGCGCCGTGCGCCGAGGTCGCGGAGGTGCACCACCAGTGCAGGTCGTGGCCGCCCGGCCCCCAGCCGCGGCGGTCGTACTCGCCGATCGACACCCGGAGCACACGCGTGTCGTCGGGCCGCTCGATCCAGTCGTAGGTACGCCGGACCGGAAGCTGCCAGCAGACGTCCGGCTTTGTCTCCAGGGGCTCACGCCCCTCCCGCAGCGCCAGGATGTGCAGCGAGCAGCCCGCGCCCGCCGCGAAGCCCGGACGGTTCTGGAAGATGCAGGAACCCTGCCAGCGGCGGGTCTGGCGCTCGCCGTCCTCGTCGGTCTGCGTCCAGCCGGTGGTGGTGCCCTCCTCATGGAACTCCCACAGCTCCGGAGTGAGCCGTGCCACATGTCCGGCGACCCGTTTCTCGTCGTCCTCGTCGGAGAAGTGCGCGCCCAGGGTGCAGCAGCCGTCCTCGGCGCGGCCCGCCTGGATGCCCTGGCAGCCACTGCCGAAGATGCAGGCCCACCGTGAGGTGAGCCAGGTCAGATCGCAGCGGAAGACCTGCTCGTCGTCGGCCGGGTCGGGGAATTCGACCCAGGCACGGGCGAAGTCCAGGCCCTTCTCGTCGGGTACACCTCGGGTCCGGGAGATGTCCGGGGCCCTGCCGCGGGCCTTGCGCGCCTCGCGCTGCTGGTCCTGCTTGTTCGGGCCATCGGCTTTGCCCGGCTTCGCCTTTTTCGTCTTTGGCACAGCTCCAGCGTATGCGCGCGGTCGCAGTAGCGTTCGGTCCATGAGACTCGGAGTCCTCGATGTCGGTTCGAACACGGTCCATCTGCTGGCCGTCGACGCCCACCGCGGCGCGCGTCCGCTGCCCGCGCATTCGCACAAGGCGGAGCTGCGACTCGCCGAACTCCTCGACATGGACGGCTCGATCGGCCCCGAGGGCGTCGACCGGCTGGTCTCAACGGTCGCCGACGCGCTCCAGGCCGCGGAGGACAAGGGCTGCGAGGACGTCCTCGCGTTCGCCACGTCCGCCGTGCGGGAGGCCGGCAATGTCGAGCAGGTCCTCGCGCGGGTCAAGAGCGAGACCGGGATCGGCCTGGAGGTCCTCACCGGCGAGCAGGAGGCCCGGCTCACTTTTCTCGCGGCCCGCCGCTGGTTCGGCTGGTCGGCCGGGAAACTCCTGGTCCTGGACATCGGTGGCGGCTCACTGGAGATCTCGTACGGACTCGACGAGGAGCCGGACGCCGCCGTGTCGCTGCCACTGGGCGCGGGCCGGCTGACGGCGGGCCGGCTGCCGGGCGACCCGCCCGACCCGGTCGACGTCAAGGCGCTGCGCCGCTATGTGCGGGCTCAGATCGCGCGTACCGTCGGGGAGTTCACGCGGTTCGGCAGGCCGGACCATGTGGTCGCGACGTCCAAGACCTTCAAGCAGCTCGCGCGGCTCGGCGGCGCCGCCCGCTCCGCCGAGGGCCTGTACGTACAGCGTGAGCTGAGCCGCGCCTCGCTGGAGGAGTGGGTGCCCAGGCTGGCCACCATGAACGCGGCCCGGCGCGCGGAACTTCCCGGTGTCTCCGAGGGCCGTTCCTCCCAGCTACTGGCGGGAGCGCTGGTCGCGGAGGCGGCGATGGACCTGTTCGGGGTGGAGGTGCTGGAGATCTGTCCCTGGGCGCTGCGCGAGGGGATCATCCTGCGCCGGCTCGACCAACTCCCGGCCACCTGAGGTCCCTCCGGCGTTCCCCGGAGCCGGGCGAGCCGCGTCCGGAGGGCGCGTCGTACGAGGGCCGGATGCCCACATGCCGCACATGTCCGGGCCATCCGGACGGCGCGGCGCCGGGTGATCCGAGCCGACGAAGATCCGCCGCACAGGTCCCGGGCGCGGCCCGTACCCTGTCCCCGTGGCAGAACCATTGACGCGCGTCCCGGATGCGAAGGTCGCCCTGTCGACGGCTTCGGTCTATCCGGAGTCCACGGCGACGGCTTTCGAGATCGCCGCTCGCCTGGGATACGACGGCGTCGAGGTCATGGTCTGGACCGATCCCGTCAGCCAGGACATCGAGGCGCTGCGCCGGCTCTCCGACTATCACGAGGTCCCGATACTCGCCGTGCACGCGCCATGTCTGCTGATCACACAGCGGGTGTGGTCGACGGACCCGTGGGTGAAGCTCCAGCGGGCGCGGGCGGCGGCCGAGCGGCTGGGCGCCTCGACCGTGGTCGTGCATCCGCCCTTCCGCTGGCAGCGGCAGTACGCGCGTGACTTCGTCAGCGGCATCTGGCGGATGGCGGGCGAGACGGATGTGCGCTTCGCCGTTGAGAACATGTACCCGTGGCGCTACCGGGACCGCGAGATGCTCGCGTACGCCCCCGACTGGGACGTCACCAAGGACGACTACCGGCACTTCACGGTCGATCTCTCGCACACCGCGACCGCCCGCGCCGACGCCATGGCCATGATCGACCGGATGGGCGACCGGCTGGGGCATGTCCATCTCGCGGACGGCAGGGGATCGGCGAAGGACGAGCACCTGGTGCCTGGCCGGGGCACCCAGCCGTGTGCCGAGCTGCTGGAGGGGCTGGCGGGCAGCGGGTTCGACGGCCATGTCGTGATCGAGGTCAACACCCGGCGCGCGATGTCCGCGGCCGAGCGTGAGGCGGATCTCGCGGAGGCGCTGGCCTTCGCCCGGCTGCACCTCGCCTCCGCGGGGACCGCGCCCCGCACCGCGCCGGCGGGCCGGGTGTCACCCGTCTCCGGTGCCTCTTCCGGCTCCTCGGCGGGCCCCGGAGCCGACCCGTCGGGCGCGCGGCCGTCATGACCACCGCGGCGCACCGATGACAAGTCCGGCCCCGCGCCGCCGCGGCCGGCCCGCCCGCGGGGACACGGGCACGGGTCCGGGCGCCCGGGAGAAGATCCTGGCGTCGGCCCGTACGGAATTCGCCGAGCGGGGCTACGACAAGGCGTCCGTCCGGGGCATCGCCAAGGCCGCGGGTGTCGATCCCGCGCTGGTCCACCACTACTTCGGTACGAAGGACGAGGTCTTCGCGGCCGCCATCGAGGTCTCCTTCGAACCGGCCCTGGTGGCGCCCGCGCTGCTGGCCGGTGATCCGGACGGTGTCGGCGAGCGCCTCGCCCGGTACTTCATCGGTGTCTGGGAGAACCCGGCGACCAGGGCCCCGCTCCTGGCGGTGATCCGTTCCGCGCTGACCCATGAGGCGGCGGCGAAGGTGCTGCGGGTGTTTGTGCTGCGGCGGCTGCTGGCGCGGATCGCGGAGGACCTCGACGTACCGGATCCGACGTTCCGCGCGGAGCTGGCCGCCTCACACATGATCGGGATCGCGTTCCTGCGCTATGTGATCAAGGCGGAGCCGCTGGCCTCCGCGGACACCGAGGAGATCATCACCATCGTCGCGCCGACGCTCCAGCGCTACCTGACCGAAAGCTGAACGCCTGTCCCGTATGCCGGACGTAGTGTCCAGATCTTGGAGGCGGGGCGTACGCTCGAAGAAGTCATTTCTGCTGAAGGAGCGAGCGACGATGCCCGAGCTGAGGTCCCGCACTGTCACCCACGGCCGCAATATGGCGGGCGCGCGCGCCCTGATGCGGGCATCGGGCGTAGCGAGCGAGGACATCGGCAAGCCGATCGTCGCGGTGGCCAACTCGTTCACCGAGTTCGTGCCCGGCCACACCCATCTCGCGCCGGTCGGCCGGATCGTCTCCGAGGCGATCAAGGCGGCGGGCGCCGTGCCGCGCGAGTTCAACACCATCGCCGTCGACGACGGCATCGCGATGGGCCACGGCGGGATGCTCTACTCCCTGCCGTCCCGCGACCTGATCGCCGACTCCGTGGAGTACATGGTCGAGGCGCACTGCGCGGACGCCCTGATCTGCATCTCCAACTGCGACAAGATCACGCCCGGCATGCTGATGGCCGCGCTGCGCCTGAACATCCCCACGGTCTTCGTCTCCGGCGGCCCGATGGAGGCCGGGAAGGCGACGCTCGTGGACGGCACGGTCCGCAAGCTCGACCTGATCAACGCGATCTCGGACGCGGTCAACGAGAACGTCTCGGACGAGGACATCCTCCGGATCGAGGAGAACGCCTGTCCGACCTGCGGCTCCTGTTCCGGCATGTTCACGGCCAACTCGATGAACTGCCTGACCGAGGCGATGGGCCTCTCGCTGCCGGGCAACGGCTCGGTGCTCGCCACGCACACCGCCCGCAGGGCGCTGTACGAGAACGCCGGCCGCACGGTCGTCGAGATCACCAAGCGCCACTACGAGCAGGACGACCACTCGGTCCTGCCGCGTGCCATCGCCACCCGCGCGGCCTTCGACAACGCCATGGCGCTCGACATCGCCATGGGCGGTTCCACCAACACCATCCTGCATCTGCTCGCCGCGGCCCAGGAGGCCGAGCTGGACTACGGCCTCGGCGACATCGACGCCGTCTCGCGCCGGGTGCCCTGCCTGGCGAAGGTCGCGCCGAACGTCGCGCCCGGCGGGACGTACTACATGGAGGACGTCCACCGGGCCGGCGGCATCCCCGCGATCCTCGGCGAGCTGTACCGCGGCGGTCTGCTCAACGAGGACGTGCACACCGTCCACTCGCCGAGCATCAAGGACTGGCTGGAGACCTGGGACGTGCGCGGCGGCTCACCGTCCGAGGAGGCCGTCGAGCTGTGGCACGCGGCGCCGGGCTGTGTCCGCTCCGCCGAGGCCTTCTCCCAGTCCGAGAGGTGGGACACCCTCGACACCGACGCCGCGGGCGGCTGCATCCGCGATGTGGCGCACGCCTACTCCAAGGACGGCGGCCTGGCGGTGCTCAAGGGCAATCTCGCCGTCGACGGCTGTGTGGTGAAGACGGCCGGTGTCGACGAGTCGATCTGGACCTTCGAGGGCCCGGCCGTCGTCTGCGAGTCGCAGGAGGAGGCCGTCGACAAGATCCTCCGCAAGGAGATCACCGAGGGCGATGTCGTCGTCATCCGCTACGAGGGCCCGCGCGGCGGCCCCGGTATGCAGGAGATGCTCTACCCCACCTCCTTCCTGAAGGGCCGGGGCCTCGGCAAGTCCTGCGCGCTGGTCACGGACGGCCGCTTCTCCGGTGGCACTTCGGGCCTCTCGATCGGCCACGCCTCGCCGGAGGCGGCCTCGGGCGGCACGATCGCGCTGGTCCGCGACGGTGACCGGATCCGGATCGACATCCCGGACCGTGCGATCGAACTCCTCGTCCCCGACGACGAACTGGCGGCCCGTCGCGAAGCCCTGAACGGCACCTACGCCCCCGCCGACCGCGACCGCAAGGTCTCGGCGGCGCTGCGCGCGTACGCGGCGATGGCGACGAGCGCCGACAAGGGCGCGGTCCGGGACGTCACGCGCCTGGGCTGACCTCCGCGTCCCGTAGCGCCCCGGACCCGTCGAGGGATCCGGGGCGCGCGGCTGTCCGGCCCGCGCTCACCAGCGCGCGGGGTCCCGGCTGTCGACGGCGAACACGGATCCGTCGGGCGCGGTGGCGAAGACCCTGCCGGGGGCGGTCACGGGCGCGGGCAGGGACCCGGTGAACGTGTAACGGCCGTCGTCCATCCGGGGCTTCGTCTGTCCCAGCAGTACGCCGTGCTCGGCGTCCACGGCGAGCAGACGTCCGTCCCCCGCGCTCAGATAGAGGCGCTTGCCCTCGGCCGCCGGGCGCGACGACCGGGTGACCGACGTCTCCAGCCGCCAGAGCTGGGCCGATCCCGCCGGCGCGGTCTCGCGCATGTCGACGGCGAGAAGCGACCCCGTGTATCCGACGACATACACCGTGTCGCCGGCCACGGCGGCCTGGGCCTGGTCGACCGGCACCGGCAGGGGGACACGCCGTACGGCCCGGCTCGACGTGTCGAGACGTACCACCGCGTCGGTCAGATCAGCGGTGCCGGTGGAGAGCAGGAACAGCGCCCCGCGCGAGGCGCCCGCCGGGGTCAGGGTGCCGACCAGTCGCCGCTTCCACCACACGGCTCCGCTCGCCGGGTCGATGGAACTCACCTCGGTGGCTGTGCCGTCCGGCGACGGCGTCACGGCGAACAGCGGGGCACCCGCGCCGCCGGCCACCGCCCAGAGGGAGCCCGTCCCGCCCCGCCGCCCCGTCCAGCGTTCGGCCCCCGTCGAACTGTCCAGGGATCGCACCAGCCCGTCGTAGCTGACGAGCAGCACCGAATCCGTGGTGTGGCGGACAGCGGCGTACGAGGAGATGTCCACGTCCCAGCGCGTGGCGCCCGAGACGGGGTCGAGTGCCTCCAGCCGGGCCTCGCCGGGTACGACGACATGCAGCAGCCCTCCGGAGAGGACCGGCGTGGCGCTTTCGGCGGCGTCCGCCACGGCGCGGCCGTCCTTCACCGACCATTCGACGCGGCCGTCCACCGGATCGATCCTGGCGGCCTTGACGCCCGGAGCCGTGCAGTAGACGCCCTGCCCGCCGGCCGAGCAGGCGGGCATCCTGTTCTCACCCCTGCCGGTGGCCAGGCCGAGGTGCCAGGGACGAAACGCCTGGCTGGTCGAGGCCGTGTGCGGTCCCTTGGGCACGCCGGCGCTCCCGCCGTCCCCCGTGGCGCGTACACCGGCGAAGCCGCCCAGGGCCAGCGCCGCCACCACCGCACCGATCACCGTCCGGCGGGCGGGCCGGCGACGGCCGGTCAGGACCGTCCTCCAGGGCCGTTCACCGCGAGGGCGAGCGGCTCCGGGGTGGGTGGCGGGAGTCTTTCCGGCTGTGGGGCCCGGCCCGCGCTGCGCCGTGACCAGGGCCGTCGTCCCCCGGCGTGACGGACGCAGCGCGGCCATCAACTCGTCAGGAGTCGGCCGGTCCACCGGATTCTTCGCCAGACACCGTGAGACCAGGGGGACGAGATCCTCGGGCACACCGGCCAAGTCCGGCTCGTCGTGCACGACTTGATAGGCGACGATATAGGGGCTGTCCGAGTCGAAGGGGCCTCGTCCGGTCGCCGCGTGGACAAGCAACGCGCCCAGGGCGAACACATCGGCCGCGGGCCCGACTTCGCGGGGCCGCTGGAACTGCTCCGGTGCCATGAACGGCGGGGTGCCGATCAGTTTGCCCGTCTCGGTGCGCAGATCACTGTCCGCCGGACGGGAGATACCGAAGTCGATGACCTTGGGGCCGTCCGCCGCCAACAGGACATTGCTGGGCTTGAGATCGCGGTGCACCACGCCGGCGCGGTGGATGTCCCGCAGCCCCTCGGCCAGCCCGGCCCCGAGTCCGATCAGTTCGCCGGGCGTCAGCGGGCCGTTCCGCTTCACGCGCTCGGACAGGGTGGGACCGTCGATGAACAGCGTGGCCATCCAGGGCCGTTCCGCCTCCGGATCGGCGTCCACGACCGGCGCGGTGAACGCCCCGCTCACCCGGCGAGCGGCTGCGATCTCCTGCCTGAAACGGGCCCTGAACTCGGGATCCGAGGCGTGATGGGCATGAATGACCTTGATGGCCAGGCGCAACCCCGAGGCGGACGTGGCCAGATGGACCACGCCCATTCCGCCCGAACCCAGGTCAGACTCGAGCAGATAGCGACCGGCGTATTCCGGACACTCCGCTTCCGGAGCCTGACCGGTATTGCGCAGTGGTGGCACCGCCCACCCCCGTGTATTCGTGCGCAAGCGCGACGCACGGAGCCTAGTCGATGATGCGTGCGATCCAGCCACCGCTTGCTAGCCTGCGCGGCGTGCGCGCCTTCAGCAGAGCGCGCACCTTCACTGGGGGAGGAACGAATGTCGGTCGAAGAAGTCGAGAGCACCACGGGGGATGTGGCGGAGCCGGCTGTCGAGACGCTGGCGGCCACGCGCTACCCGGTCGCGCCGGGCTATCGCGTGAACGTCCGCAGCGGTCCCGGCACGAACTACCAGCTCGTCAGGGTGCTGGCGTACGACGCGAGCGTCCCGGTCAACTGCCAGAAGCCGGGGGAGTGGGTCTCAGGTCCGTACGGGACCTCCAACCTCTGGGACAACATCGCCAACGGGCAGTACGTCTCGGACGCCTATGTGCACACCGGCAGTGATGGCTACATCGCTGTGCGCTGCTCCTGACCCGTCGGCGATCCGCCAGGGATAATCGACCCCGTGAGCGAGCATCCCGAGCAGAACGAGCAGTCCGACGCCGCCGCGGCCACGGCCGCCGAGAGCGGTCGTGGCCGCGGCGGCCCGGAGCCCGAGCCGATCCGTTTCTTCGGTACGACCTGGGTCGCGCACGACGGCGGCTACGGGCTCCGGCGGGTCGGGGCCGCCCTCGGCTCGCTGGCCGCCGCCCTCGCCTCCTGCCTCGTGCTCCGCTTCGCGTACGAGGGGCTGGAGACCGCGGAGGTGGGCTCCTTCGTCGATGTGCTGGTCGTGGTGATGTTCGCGGTGTGCAGTGCCATCGCGTTCCGCAGGACGTGGGAGGGCTTCGTGCGCCGGCCGGCCGATCCCGGTCGTGAGGAGTCCCTGCGCACTCTCAAGATGATCGGATTCATAGGCTCGCTGATCGCGTACTTCCTGCGCTCGTTCGCCGAGGCCCCCGGGGAGGGGCTGCGCCGCGGCGAGTACGAGACGGCCGTCACCCAGTACGAGCGCCGCAGGACCGCCCGCGCGGGCAACCCCGCAGCCCGGCGCGGAGGCAGGGGCAGGAAGCCCAAGCGCGGCTGAGAAGAGGCCCGCGCGCGCCGCCTCGGACAGCGGCGCCTCGGGCGCGGCGCACCCGGCCGCCCCTCGTCCGGTCTCCGGGGTCAGGATGAGAGGTATGACGAATCGTGCCCTCTCCTTCGACGCCGTCGCCGACCAGTACGACACCGCCCGCCCCGGCTATCCGCCCGCTCTCTTCGACGCCGTCGAGGAACTGACCGGCCGCGCCCTCGAAGGCTCCCGTGTCGTCGATGTCGGCGCCGGTACCGGTATCGCCACCCGGCTGCTGCGTGAGCGCGGCGCCCGTGTCACCGCCGTCGAACCGGGGCCCGGTATGGCGGACCGGCTGCGTCGCTCACTCCCCGGCGTGCCGCTCGTCCGGGGCCTCGGAGACGCCCTCCCGCTGGCCGACGGCAGCGCGGACCTGATCACCTATGCCCAGGCGTGGCACTGGACCGACCCGCGCCGCTCGGTCCCCGAGGCCCTGCGGGTGCTCGGGCCCGGCGGCGCGCTGGCCCTCTGGTGGAACGTCTCGGACGGCGGCGTGCCCTGGATCGCGGCCCAGGACGAACGCCTGCGCCGCCAGGTCGGCGACGGCGCCCACAGCGCCCCCGGCCGGGGCCGGAACCTCCCGCCCGAACTGGCCCCCAGGGAGCGCCGGGTGCCCTGGAGCCGCCGTGTCCCGCTCGACCTCCACCTCGCCAATCTCGCCAGCCACTCGGTCTTCCGGGTGCTCGGCGAGGAGGCCACGGCCTCTTTCCTGGAGCGGGAGCGCGCCGAACTGCTCGCGCTCTTCCCGGACGGGACAGTGGAAGAGGCGTACGCCGTGGAGCTCACCGTCGTGCTCCGCGCGCCCAGCACGCCCGCCCCGTGAATCCCTCTCATATCCCCTTCCCCCTATGGCCGGACGCCCTTGACGGGGGTGCTCCGGGCCCACATTATTCATCACATGATGAATTACTCGGGGGCCGCCGTCCGCGCCCACGGCCTCACCGTCCTGCGCGGTGACCGCACCGTGCTGCGGGGCCTCGACTTCGCCGTGCCGCCGGGCCGGATCACCGGCCTTCTGGGGCCTTCCGGCTGCGGCAAGTCGACCCTGATGCGGACCGTGGTGGGCACCCAGGCCAAGGTCACCGGCTCGCTCGACGTACTCGGCCGGCCCGCCGGCGACGCCGCGCTGCGCGCCCGGATCGGCTATGTGACCCAAGCCCCCTCCGTCTATGACGATCTGACTGTCCATCAGAATCTCGACTACTTCGCCGCCGTGCTCGACCCGGGCCGGTCCCGCCGCGACGCCCGCCGGGAAACGGTCAGCCGCGCCATCGAGGATGTCGGCCTCGCCTCCCACACCGACTCGCTGGCGGGCCGGCTCTCCGGCGGCCAGCGCAGCCGCGTCTCCCTCGCCGTGGCCCTGCTCGGGACACCCGAACTCCTCGTCCTCGACGAGCCGACCGTCGGCCTCGACCCCGTCCTGCGCCGGGACCTGTGGGACCTCTTCCACCGCCTCGCCGCCGACCGAGCGGTGACGATCCTTGTCTCCTCGCACGTCATGGACGAAGCCGAGCGCTGCCACCGGCTCCTCCTCATGCGCGAGGGCGCGATCCTCGCCGACGACACCCCGGACGCCCTCCGTGCCCGTACCGGCGCGGACACCGTCGAAGCGGCCTTCCTGCATCTGATCGACCAGGCCGACGCACTCCAGGAGAGCGCCCGATGACCACCGCGACCACGGCCTCCGCCGCCCGGACCCTGGCCACCACCGCCCGCGTACTGCGCCAGCTCCGCCACGACCCCCGCTCCGTCGCGCTGATGATCTTCGTGCCCTGCGTCATGCTCTTCCTGCTCCGGTACGTCTTCGACGGCAGCCCGCGCGCCTTCGACTCCATCGGGGCGTCACTGCTCGGCATCTTCCCGCTGATCACGATGTTCCTGGTGACCTCGATCGCCACCCTGCGCGAACGCACCTCCGGCACCCTGGAACGCCTTCTCGCCATGCCGCTGGGCAAGACCGACCTGATCGCCGGCTACGCCCTCGCCTTCGGACTGCTCGCCGTCGTCCAGTCCGCGCTCGCCACGGGGCTCGCGCTCTGGGCCCTCGGCCTGGATGTGGCCGGATCCCCCTGGCTCCTTCTGCTGGTCGCGCTTCTCGACGCGCTGCTCGGCACCGCGCTCGGCCTGTTCGTCTCGGCCTTCGCGGCATCCGAATTCCAGGCGGTGCAGTTCATGCCGGCCGTGATCTTCCCCCAGCTCCTGCTCTGCGGGCTGTTCACACCGCGCCCGAACATGCAGCCCGTCCTGGAGACGCTCTCCACCCTCCTGCCCATGTCGTACGCCGTCGACGGGATGAACGAAGTCCTGACCCACCCCGACATCACGGCCGGCTTCGTCCGCGACGCGCTGATCGTCGCCGGCTGCGCCCTCCTTGTCCTCGGCCTGGGTGCCGCGACCCTGCGCCGCCGCACCGCGTAGGGCGGCGCCGCGGGTACGCACGGCCAGGGACGGTGCGCCGTACCGCCCCTCGGACACCTCACGTCCGCCGACCGCCCCCGGTGCGAGGATGGGTTGCGTACGGCAGCCGCACCACCCCACCGGCGAGGTGACCACGAAATGGCCCAGACAGTCGCAGTCCTCGGCACCGGCAAGATCGGCGAGGCCCTGCTCAGCGGCATGATGCGGGCCGGCTGGCGCCCCGGGGACCTGCTGGCCACCACGCGCCGCGACGACCGGGCGAAAGAGCTCCGCGACCGCTACGGCGTCGAAACCGTCACCAACGCCGACGCCGCCAAGCGCGCCGACATCCTCATCCTCGCCGTCAAGCCGCAGGACATGGGCAAGCTCCTTGAAGAACTCGCGCCCCACATCACCAGCAGCCGCCTGATCATCAGCGCCGCCGCCGGTATCACCACCGCGTTCATCGAGGAACGCCTGGCCGCCGGCACCCCCGTCGTACGCGTCATGCCCAACACCCCCGTTCTTGTCGACGAGGGCATGTCCGTCATCTCGGCCGGCAGCCACGCCCTGGCCGTACATCTCGCCCACGCCGAGCAGATCTTCGGCGGCGTGGGCAAGACCCTCCGCGTCCCCGAGTCCCAGCAGGACGCGGCCACCGCGCTCTCCGGATCGGGCCCGGCGTACTTCTACTTCCTCGTCGAGGCGATGACCGACGCCGGCATCCTCCTCGGCCTGCCCCGGGCACAGGCCGCCGATCTGATCGTCCAGGCCGCCATCGGCGCGGCCGTGATGCTGCGCGACAGCGGCGAACACCCCGTGAAGCTCCGCGAGGCCGTGACCTCCCCGGCCGGCACCACCATCAGCGCCATCAGGGAGCTGGAGAACCACGGGGTACGAGCCGCACTGATCGCGGCCATCGAAGCGGCCCGCGACCGCAGCCGCGCCCTGGCCTCCGGAAACGGCTGACCCGTAAGCGGGCCCGCCGCCCCCTTTGTCAGACAGGGCGCGGGCGGCTCAGCCGGCCGGCAGCAGCCCCATCGCCCGATAGGCCGCGTCCACCACCGGGCGGGCCATGGCCCTGGCCCGCTCAGCACCTTCCTTCAGCACTCCGTCGACATAACTGGGGTCCGCGGCCAGGGCCGCGTGCCGCTCCCGCAACGGCCGGAGCAGCTCGACCACGGCCTCCGCGGTGTCCTTCTTCAGCGCGCCGTAAGAGTCATACGCACCGGCCAGCTCGTCCGGGTTCCCGTTCTCGCACGCCGCGAGAATCTCCAGCAGATTCGCCACGCCCGGCTTGGCCTTCCGGTCGTACTCGACCTCTCGCCCGCTGTCGGTGACGGCCCGCATGATCTTCTTCCGCACCACATCGGCGTCGTCGAGCAGGTAGACGATGCCGGCACCCGACTCGTGCGACTTCCCCATCTTCGACATCGGATCCTGGAGATCCATGACGCGAGCCGCCACCGCCGGCCGGGTGGCCCTCGGAACGGCGAACGTGTGCCCGTAGCGCTGGTTGAACCGCACCGCGAGATCCCTGGTGAGCTCCACATGCTGGGTCTGGTCCTCACCGACCGGCACCTCATCGGCGCGATAGGCCAGGATGTCCGCGGCCATCAGCACCGGGTACGAGAGCAGCGAGAAGCGCACGCTCTGGCCCGACGCCTGTGCCCGCGCGCTCTTCTCCCGGTACTGGATCATGCGCCGCAGCTCGCCGTCCGTGGCCGTGCACTCCAGCAGATACGAGAGCCGCGCGTGCTCATCCACATGGCTCTGCACGAATACGGTGCAGAGGTCCGGATCGAGTCCGGCCGCCAGCATCAGCGTGGCGGCCTGCCGGCTGAGTCTGCGCACCCGGGCCGGATCGTGCTCGACGGTCAGGGCGTGCAGATCCACCACGCTGAACAGCGCGTCGGCCCGGTGCTGATCGACATCGACCCACCCCCGTACGGCCCCGAGGTAGTTGCCCAGGGTCAGATGCCCCGTCGGCTTGATCCCGCTGAAGATCCGCGTCATCTCTTCTCGCCCTCCTGATGGGAGCCGCCGCCTCCTGCGGCCGGGCTCCTCGGGGGAGAAACGCGAACGGCCGCCGAAGCGGCGGCCGTGAAGTGCATGCGTGTCTGGCGGCCGCCGTCAGGCGGCCCACCACTGAAGGATGCACGCATGCGTTGTCATGAGCCCAGGCTAGCCGGTGTTCCCCCGAGTTGACACGCCAAACACAGATCCGTAATGTTCTCCGAGCTGTCCGACGTGAGCACCGGCTCAGGCCGGTCCCCGGACAGCCATTCCGCAGGACACACGACAAGCAGGCGGCCGTTGGTCGCATTGTTTTACATGTGCTTTTGCGAAATGAGGAATCAGAGTCCGAAGGGACAGGGCCCCGATTAGCGTCGGAGCCGGAGATTCCGCTAAAGTCTCACTCGTCGGAACGGCCCGAGTGGCCGGGAAGACAGGCCCGCTGACTGGGAATCAGGTCCGAAAGGATCTGGTAGAGTCGGAATCGCTGGAAAGGGAAACGTGAAAGCGGGAACCGGGAAGGCGGCCCCGCCGGCCGGGGAAATCGGATACGAAAGCATCTGATAGAGTCGGGAACACGAAGTACAGAATGAAATGA
>NZ_JBEYIF010000008.1:102236-423634 GCF_040635655.1 Streptomyces sp. NPDC006923 | reverse complement strand
CTACATCGGCGCTGAGGACACGACCAACGACCACGGACCGGTCGAGGCTGCATATCTGCAAGCGGTTGCCGCCTTCGCCGAGGACACCGTCATGACTCGCGGCCCCGCCCCCTTCCGTATGACCCCGGGGGTCAGCCGGCGGGCTGCTCGACCTTGGTGGCCGGCTTGCCGTCGACGGCGGCGGTGAGCTGCGGCACCAGCCGGTCGATCACATAGGGCAGGCTGAGGACGGAGACGAACGAGGTGGCGTTGCCGTAGTCGCCGCTCTCCTTGATGAAGACCTCACGGCCGTTCTTCACCACGCCCAGGTCCCCGTAGGACGCGTCCTTGTGCAGCTTCGCGGGATCCTTGGCGGGATCGCCGACGATCCAGACGATGGCGTCCTGGTCGAGCAGATCGGTCCGCTCCTTGCTGATGTTGGCGCCGAACTTGTCGCCGATCGCCTTGTCCAGTCCGGCGGGCAGCTTGAAGCCGAGGTCGGTCAGGATCCGCGAACGGGCGTCCTGGCTGCCGTAGACGAACGTGCCCTCGTACGGGGTGGCCATCAACGCGGTGGAGTTCGTGAACTCCGGGTGCGCCGTGTCCGCCGCGGCGAACTTCGCCTCGACGTCCTTGACGAGCTTCTCCGCCTCGTCGCCCTTGTTGAGCGCCGTGCCGACCGACTTCGTCAGCTCCTGCCACGGGATGCCGTAGTCGTTGTACTCCTTGGGCTGGGCGACGACCGGAGCGAACTTGGACAGCGTCTCGTACTGCTCCTTCGTCAGCCCCGAGTACAGGGCGAGTATCAGATCGGGCTTGAGCGCGGCGATCTTCTCCACCTGCGGGCCCGTGCCGGTGTCCTTGAGCACCGTCGGCACGGCGCCGCCGCCCAGCTTGTTCTTGGCCCAGGGGCCGATGGCGCCGGGGTAGCCGCCGAGCCACTCGGTGGTGCCGACCGGCACCTTCCCGAGCGCCAGTACGGCGTCCTGGTCGGTCAGGCCGACGGTCACGATCCGCTGGGGCTCGGACGGGATCGTGGTGGTGCCGTACTTGTGCGGGATCGTGACCGGGTAGGCGGTGTCACCGGCCGAGTTCTTCGCGGTCGCGGCCGGTTCCGGGGCCGAGTCACCCCCGCAGGCGGTGAGGGTGCCGAAGAGCAGCAGGACGGAGGCGAGCGCGGCGGCGAGCCGGGGGCCTGTGAGAGGGCGGGACATCGGGAATTCCTTCTGAGTCGGGATTTCTGTTACGGCGGGTTCCTGTGACAGCGAACGGGACGAGGAGTACTACAAGCCGGTGTCGCGGGTGTCCGACCACGCCTCCCACAGGGAGGCGTACCGTCCGCCGGCTGCCCGGAGTTCGTCGTGCGTACCGGTCTCGACAATGCGCCCGGCCGCCATGACGACGATCCGGTCGGCGCTCGCCGCCTGGGTCAGGCGATGGGCGACGATCAGTGCGGTACGGCCGTCCACGGCGCGGGCGGCGGCCTTCTCCAGGACGCGCGCGCCTGAACTGCCCGCCTCCGCGGTCGCCTCGTCGAGGACGGCGACGGGCGGATCCGCGAGGATCAGCCGGGCGAGCGCGAGCTGCTGGGTCTGCGCACTGCTGAGCCTGTGCCCCCCGTCGCCGACCACGGTGGCCAGCCCGTCGGGCAGCGCCTCCGCCCAGGACAGCGCGTCGACCTTCTCCAGGGCGTCACGGAGATCGTTCTCCGTCGCCTCGGGCCGGGCCAGCCGCAGGTCGTCGGCGAGCGGCCCGGCGAACACATGGACCTCCTGGGTGATCAGGGCGACCGTACGGCGGACCTCGGCCCGGCCCAGGTCGTCCAGGTCCACCTCGCCGAGCCGGACGGTCCCGGCGGTGGGCCGGTGGATGCCCGCGACCAGCTTGGCCAGGGTCGTCTTGCCCGCGCCGCTCGCGCCGACCAGGGCCACCCGTTCGCCCGGACGAAGCGTCAGACCGACCTCGTGGAGCACCGGGTGCCCTGCCTGGTAGGCATGGCCGACACCGGTCGCCGTGACGGAGGCGTCGCGGGGGACCGCGGGCCGCTCCGGTTGTCCGGGGAGCGGCAGATCGGCCACTCCGACCAGGCGGGCGAGACCGGCCGTGGCCGACTGGGCATCGTCCAGCAGCACCAGAGCGGCGTTGACGGGAGTGAACAGGCTGTGGAAGTACAGCGCCGCTGCCGTCGCCGTACCGATGGACACCGCCCCGGCGCGCACCAGCAGAAAGCCGGTGACCAGGACCGCGGTGAGACCGGCGAACTCGGCGATGTGCAGCCTGCTGTAGAAGCGGAGCACCAGCCCCACCCCGCGCATCGTCACCTCGACGGCGGACCAGGACCGCTTGGTGACCTGCTCGGTGTGTTCCTTCTCCAGCCGCAGGGCCCGCACGGTGGAACCGCCGCCGATGGTGTCGAGCAGTTGCTGCTGCTGCGCGCCGACCGCGACGCGCTGCTCCGCGTACAGCGGTACGGCGCGCCGTATGTACCAGCGCGCGGTGTGTATCTGGACGGGCGCCGCGATCAGCGCCGCGAGCAGGAAGCGCCAGTCCAGTACCGCCAGGGCGCCCAGGGTCAGGACGATGGCGAGCAGGGAACGGGCCAGCTCCGGCAGCGCGTTGCGCACGGCCCCGGCGATCAGCGACACATCACCCGTGATCCGTGCGGTCAGATCGCCGGATCCGGCCCGCTCCACCTGTTCCAGGGGCAGCCCCAGCGCGCGTTCGACAAATCGCTCGCGCAACTGGGCGAGCACCGTCTCGCCCAGCCGGGAGATCAGGGACAGGCCGAAGCCGGTGGTGACGCCCTGCACGACGGCGACCGCCACCAGCAGGACCACCGGCAGCGTGATGGCGTCGGCGGGCCGCCGGGCGGCGGCCAGATCGACGATGCGCCCGAGCAGCGGCTGGGTGAGCAGGCCGACGGTGGTGGCGGCGACCATCAGCGCGAAGCCGCCGAGCGCCAGGCGGCGGTGCGGGCGGAGGAGTTCACCCACCGCGCGCCGGGTGCGCGCCGGAGTGGCGGTCGGCAGCAGCTCCCGGCCCGCCCCGGCCGGGCCCGTCATGAGAGCACCGCCGCGCGGTAGTCGGCGTGCTTCCGGACGAGATCCGCGTGTAGGGCCGTGTCGGCCACCCTGCCGCCTTCCACCAGTACGACTCGGTCGGTGACCGCCAGCAGCGCCGGGCTGGTGGTCACCATGATCGTTGTGCGGTTCCGCCGGACGTCCCGGATCCCGGCGGCGATCGTGGCCTCGGTGACCGCGTCCACGGCGGTGGCCGGGTCGTGCACCACCAGGACGGGCGGATCCGCCGCCAGCGCCCGGGCCAGCGCGACACGCTGGCGCTGGCCGCCGGAGAGCGAACCGCCGCGCGCGGTCACCTTGGTGTCGCCGCCCAGCGGCAGCGTCTTCGCCACCTCGTCCGCGCCCGAGGCGGCCATCGCCCGCCCGATACCGGCGGAATCGGACGTGGCGGCCGAGACATTGCCGATGAGGCTGCCCTCGAACAGGTGCGCGTCGTGCTCGGCCACCAGGATCGCGGTACGGACGTCCGCGGGATCCAGCGTGGCCAGCGGCACCCCGTCCAACTCGACCGAGCCACCGTGCGGATCGCCCTGCCGGCCCAGGCAGCGCAGCAGCGCCGTCGCGTCCGCGGGATCGATCGCGACCACTCCGACCACCTCGCCGGGCGAGGCGTCGAGATCGACATCGCGCAGGGTGCCGTAGGAGACACCGCGCAGCCGTACGCGTCCCTCGACGGGACGCGGCAGCACCCCGGTAGCGGGAGCCACGCCGGGCGGGGCCGCCAGGACATCGGCGATCCGGGCGGCGGAGGCGCGCCCCTGAGCGAACTCGGAGTTGACCCAGGAGAATTCGGAGAGCGGACCGAGCAGGAACAGCGCCAGTCCGACCGCCGAGACCAGCTCGCCCAGACTGATGTCACCCCGTGCGGCCAGCCGGCCGCCGACGAGCGCGACGACGGCGATGAAGGCGCCGGTGAGGGCGAGCACCATGCCGTTCTGCCCGGCCTCCGCACGCGCCGCGCGCAGCGTGGCGGTCAGCGAGTCGCGGCTGGTGCGCCGGTAGCGGGCCACTGCCGCCGACTCCGCGCCGATGCCCTTGAGCACCCGCAGCCCGGCCACCAGGTCGGAGGCGATGCCCGACGCGTGCGCGGCCCGCTCCTGCTCCGCCTCGCTGCGCCGCTCCAGCGGTTTGCTCAGAAGGTGGCCCAGCCAGAGCAGCAGCGGCGTGCCCAGCAGGACGGTGATGCCGAGCGGCAGGGAGATCCGCAGCAGCAGTACGGCGCTGACCAGGAGGCCCGTCAGGGCCGCAAGTCCGGTCAGCAGAGCCATGTTCACGGCTCCGACGCGCCGGGCGTCCTCGGTCGCGATATTGGTCAGGGCGCCGGGAAGCCGTCCGTCGTCCGCGCCGCCCGACGGATGCAGCACCCGCCGGACCAGTTCGGCTCTCAGTTGGTGCCCGGCCACTTCGGCGGCGCGTTCGCCGGCCCGCGCGCCGAAACGGAAGCTGAAGGACAGCCCGATGTAGACGACGCCCAGTACCGCGACCCACAGGAGGAGTTCGCCGCCGTCACTCCTGGCGACGGCCCGGTCGATCACCACACCGATGAGCACCGGGACCAGCGCCTCACCGGCCTGGTGTCCCGCGCCCAGCACCGAGCCGAGCACGACATCGCGCCGCTGGCCCTTCACCGCGCCTCTCAGGACGTCCCGTCCCGACGGACCGCCAGTACCCATCGCACCCCTCCGGACCCGCGGCGCAGCAGCTTCGGACCGCTGACAACTTAGGTAAGGCTAGACTAAGTGCGCACGGTTGGACCACCGGGGTGCGGGAGTGTGAATCCCCGGTGCCGCTGAGCCGTGGCAGGTCCCGCCCGCGCCGGGTGGGCACGAGCGGGACCGGGACGTGCGGCCGGCGGCTGTCCTCCTGTTACGGCGCGTCGGCCCGGCGGCCGGTGAGCGGACGGCTCACACCGGGGCCGGTGAAGGTGTAGCTGTCCAGATCGAGAATGGCACCGGAGCCGCCGGTGAAGACCACGTAGAGGTCGCGCGGCCGTTCGTCGGCGCCGGTGACCGGCACACTGATCTCCGTATATGTCTCCCAGCCGCCGGTGTTCGGCACCGTCACCCGAGCGACCACAGGACCGGTGACGGAGTCGTAGCGGAAGGTCGCGACATTGCCGGCCTTGTCCGAAGAGACCCGCGCCTTCAGCCCCGTCACGCCCTTGAGGCTCACCGGGTGGTACCGGACCCATTCATTGTTCTGTACGTCGCCCAGCCGCTTGCCGCCCTCGGCTCCCGCCGCCGTGATGATCTGAGGCCCGGAGAGCTGGACGAAGTGCTCCGCCTGCCACCGCTTGGGCCACAGCGTCAGTTGCCGCTCGCCGGTCAGCGGTACCGTGCCGGCGGCCCCCCTGTCGGTGTAGGTGGCGCGCACCACATAGAACTGCGTGGCATCCAGCCCGGAGTGGATGGGACCGGTGTTGAACGTGGTCGAGCAGCCGGTGCCCTCGGCGACCTCATGAGCGTGTTCCTGATGGCCCAGGGCGATCCGGACGATCACCTTGGAACAGTCGATCGGGCCGTCCTGCGGGTCGGTCGCGGACGCGGTGACGGTCACGTTCTCGTTCCACTCGTAGGCGCCACCGTCCGGTGGGGAGGAAATGGTGAGAGAGGGACGGTTGTTGCCGACCACCACGGGGACGGTCGTCGTGCCGGTCCGGCCGGTGCCGTCGCTGACGGTGAGTCTCGCCTGGAAGCTTCCGTTGGCGGGATAGGTGAAGACGGGGTTGGCCGCCGTGGAGTCGGTGCTGCCGTTGTCGGTGAAGTCCCAGGCGTAGCTGAGCGGATTGCCGTCCGGATCGCTGCTGCCGGCGCTGGAGAACGTCACGGCCAGCGGCGCGAGGCCGTTGTCCCGGTCCGCCGACGCCTTGGCGAGGGGAGACCGGCCGCCCTGGACGTAATTGATCTTGTAGAGGCCGGCGTCCTCCGCTCCCGAGAAATAGCCACTGCCGTATTCGAGGAGATACAGCGAGCCGTCCGGACCGAATTCGGAGTCGATCGGGTGGACGAAGCGCATTCCGTCGAGTACCGGCTCGATGGCGGTCGGAGTGCCGGTGGCCGGATTGCCGTTGCTGAACTGCACTTCCTTGATCCAGTTCCGGCAGTACTCGGAGATCAGCAGCTTGTTGTCGTAGTACTGAGGCCATTTGACGTCGGAGGCGAGATTGGCGTCGTAGTGGTAGACCTCCGTGTGATTGGGCGAACCGCAGCCGCCGGGATTGTCGAGCTGCGGCCACTCCTTGCTGCCGCCGTGCTGCTCCCAGACCAGAGCGGGCTTGGCGGGCGGCAGTTGCTGGATTCCGGTATTGCGCGGGGAATTGTTGACCGGCCCGGCCGTGCCCCCGCAGGGGAACCAGCCGCGCGGTCCGTTGGCAGCGAAGTCCCAGTCGTTGTAGCTCACATTGGGCCCGCCGCAGTACGGCCAGCCGTAATTGCCCGGGCCGGTGGCGCGGTTGAACTCGTCGTACGCCGCCGGGCCCCGGTTGGCGACGGTCGCGGCGGCGTCGGGGCCCACCTCGCCCCAGTACAGGGTGTTGCCGGCCTTCTTGTCGACCCAGACGCGATAGGGATTGCGCACGCCCATGACATAGACCTCCGGGCGCGTCCGCGCGGTCCCCCTCGGGAAGAGGTTGCCGTCGGGGACGGTGTAGGTCCCGTTGTCCTCGGGATGGATCCGGTTGATCTTTCCGCGCAGGTCGTTGGGGTTGCCCGAGGTGCGCTGCGCGTCGTACTGCGGGCTGCGTCCCGGCCGTTCGTCGATGGGGGCCATGCCCGCCGAGTCGCCGCCGGAATTGGTGTTGTCACCCACCGCGAAGTACAGGTTTCCGGCGCTGTCCCAGGACATGGAGCCGGCGGAGTGGCAGCACAGTTCCCGCTCGGTCGGCCACTCGATGATCATGTCCTCGCTGGCGGCCGGGATCGTGTTGGTGGTGCGGTCGAAGGTGAACCGGGAGATCCGGTTGACCAGCGGAGTCACCTTCGGGGAGTAGAACAGCAGGACCCAGCCGGTACTGGCGAACCGGGGATGCAGGGTGATGCCGATCAGGCCGTCCTCGAACCGGGCGTCCAGCGGCAGGGTGAGCGCGACCGTCGTCGACTGGGTGGCGGGGTTGTAGACACGGACCTGGCCGCCCGAGGCGGTGGTGCCCCGGTTGATGTACAGGACCTTCTGGTCCGGCAGTACGGCGAGCTCGATCGGCTCTCCCATCTGCAGTCCGCTGTCGAGTTTGACCTTTTCGAATCCGCCCGTCGGCGGGGGAGCGGCGGCGGCCCGCGGCGCGGCGGCGGCGGTGCCGGGCGAGAGCAGCAGGGCGGACAGGGTGAACAGTGCGACGAACAACGAAACGGCGCGCGACAACACGGCACCTCCAAGGGCCGATCGCGGGTGGGGGATGCCCCGATGGCCTGGTGGGCGGAGGCCACAGGCAGTCGGCCCGACGCTCACCGGCCCCCGGGGACAGGTCGATCGATGACTCGGTTTCGAGTACGGTGTCCGCGCCGCGGTGCCGGGAGGGCGACCGGGCGATGTGCGAGTGGTGTCGTCAGTTTCCGAGCACGGCGAGATCCCACAGCGAGTAGCCCCACTGGGTGGCTCTCTCGGTGCCCTGGACCCGGACATGGCGAGCGGTGCCGCTCACGGCGATGTCGTCGAGACCGCCGTCGCCCGCCGTGGTGGTGTGGACGGTTCGCCAGGTCACGTTGTCCGGCGAGACCTGGACCGTGTACGCCCTGGCGTACGCCGTCTCCCAGGTCAGCCGGACCCGCTGGAGCGTACGGACGGCGCCGAGGTCGACGGTGATCGACTGCGGGTCGGCATGGGCGCTGCCCCAGCGCGTCGCGGGATCGCCGTCAACGGCGTTGGCGCCCACGTGTGAGCTGCCCGGCTCGACGCTGGAGACCGAGACCGGACGGTTCCGCGCCAGGTCGGCGGCGGGTGCCGTGTCCTGTTTGATCCTGATGTCGCGATAGCTGATGTCGTTTCCGGCGCCGTCGTTCTGTACGCCGATGTATCCCGTCGCGATGTCCCGGGCGCTGGTGTAGTCGTTGATCTTCACGCCGTTCAGATAGATCTCGACATGGCGGCCGTGCACGGAGATCTCGTAGCTGTTCCAGGTCCCCGGCGGGTTGAGCGCCGCCGTCCGCGCGGCCGTGTCGGGAGCCTTGAAGCTGTAGACGCTGCCCGTCGTACGGGTCGGATCGGCGTCGGTCGCGTCGATCTGAATCTCGTGGCCGAGATCGACCGGCCGCCAGGGATCGCCCTGGGGATCGGGGAATCCGATGAACACACCGCCGTTGTCGTCGCCCGGCATCATCCAGTCGGCCTTCAGCGAATAGTCACTGAACGGCGTCACCGGATACCAGAGCAGTCCCATGCCGCCGACCGAGGTGAGGGTGCCGTCCGCCAGCGTGAATCCGCCGGGGCCCGCCTGCCGCCACCGGTCGAGGGCGGCCTGGGTGCCGTCGAACAAGGGGGTGTAGCCGTTCTCCGGGCGGCAGTCCGCGGCTCGGGCCCCGGAGGCCGTCTGGATGCCTCCGAGCAGCATGGCGGTGAAGGCCGGGTCGGTGTACGACTCCTCGGTGTGGCCGAGCCCGGTGTACCAGGAACGCCCGCCGCGGTAGTTCTGGCACCAGGTGATCGGATGATCGCCCATGTTGCCGCCGCTGTACGACGACTCGTCGAGGCTCGCGAGCACCTTCACCGCCGAGCGTGGATTGACGCGGTAGTCGTACCACTCGTCGTTCCGGGTCCAGCGCTGCGGAAGATGACTGGTGGAGGCCGACGACCGGTCTTCGATCTCGACGGTGGCCTGCTGGGTCGCCGGATGCGAGGCGAAGTACGCGCCGACGAGCCCGCCGTACCAGGGCCAGTCGTACTCGGTGTCGGCGGCGGCATGGACGCCGACGAAGCCGCCGCCCGCGCCGATGTATGTCTCGAAGGCGGTCTGCTGCGCGGGGTTCAGGACGTCCCCGGTGGTCGAGAGCCAGATCACCGCCTGGTATTGCGCCAGGTTGGCGGTGGTGAACGCGCCCGCGTCCTCGGTGGCGGTGACGGAGAAACCGTTGGCCGCGCCCAGGCGTCGCACGGCGGCGACGCCGGCGGGGATCGCCGAGTGCCTGAATGCCGCGGTCTTGGAGAACACCAGGACCTTGGTCAGCGGCGCGGCGGCGGAAGCCTCGGCGGCCCGGGGCGACTGCGCCATGGCGGCCAGGGACAGGAAAGACAGGAGGAGCGCGATCGCGGTGCGGGACACAAGGCGCACTTTCCAGTCCTCTCTCGGAGCGCCCGGAGGCGCCGGCTGAGGTACGGGTACAGGCGGAACGGGGCCGCGGATCCCGGGGGTGACGGGTGATGACTGACGATTGCTGACGAGGGGGCGGCCACTGCGTCAGACGTAGTGAACATCGGAGGTTTTGGACGGTCAAGGGGCGGCACCGAACTGACCAATGATTGTTTACGCCATGACAAAAACAATGGCGTAAGGAGATCGGGTGAACCCCGGTCAGGGAAGACCCCCACCATCGGCGGAATGGGTCACCGGAATATTCCGCCGGACAGCCCAGGACCCCCGCCCGCTCAGGCGGACGGGAGCCTCCGGCGCTTTCCGCCGCACCGGGAACGCTCAGCCGCGGGGCGGTTTCGCGGCGGTGTCGAGGAAGAAGGTGTCGATGCCCTGGACCGCGCTGATGAATTCGTCGAGGTTGACGGGCTTGGTCACATAGGCGTTGGCGTGCTGGCGGTAGGCGTCCTGGATGTCGTCGGGCGCGGCCGAGGTGGTCAGCACCACGACGGGGATGGAGCCGAGAGCCGGGTCGTCCTTGAGGACGGCGAGCAGTTCCCGGCCGTTCATCCGTGGCATGTTCAGATCGAGGACGATCAAGTCGGGACGTTCGTTGCCCGCGTCGCGCAGGTATTCCAGGGCGGCGATCCCGTCGGTCGCCTGAGTGATCGTACGGGCCATGCCGCGTTCGACCAGCGCGTCCTCGATGAGTAGCGCGTCGGCGGGGTCGTCCTCGACAAGGAAGATCCGGTAGGGACGGTCGGCGGCGAAGGCGTTCACGGTGGAGCTCCTGCGTTCGGGGAGTCGAGGGGGGACGTGAGAGGTGGGGAGGGACTGTCGTGGCCGGCGATGACGGCCGCCTCGCCGGTCTGTGCCCCCTGTCCCACCGGGCTGCGGGACTCCTCCGCACCCGCCTCCGGGCAGCCGCGGCGGTCGGCCCGTATCAGCACTCTAGGTGCCGCGCGCCACCCCCGACAACAGTTGTTGTCGTGCGCCGGTACGCTGTTCCGGCCCGGATGCCTGCCGGGCTCGGTCAAAAGGAGAGCACGCCGTGGACACCGTGGGCCAGGACGACTCCGAGCGGGGCGGAACCCCTCCGCGTCCGGTGTCATCGGGATGGACGACCCGGCGCTGGCTGGGCATCGGCACCACCGGGGCGCTGACCCTGCTGCTCGGACTCGTCCTGTGCGGGGCCTGGATCTTCGCGCGCTCCACGGCGATCAACAACCGTCTTGTCGACCACTCCTCTCCCGCGCTCATCGCCTCGGTACGTCTCGAAAGCGCACTGGTCAATCAGGAGACCGGGATCCGCGGTTATGGGATAACCGGCCGCCCCGAGTTCCTCACCCCGTACCGCGAAGGTCTGGCGCAGCAGAAGGCCGCGGTGCGGCAGCTACGAGCCCTCAGTGGCGACACCACCGCCCAACGGGATCTCGACCAGGTGGAGAACCGGGCCGCGCGCTGGCAGTCCCGTATCGCTCAGCCGGTCGCCGACTCCGCCGACCCGGTTCCGCTGGCGCAGGACCGGGCCGAGGAGGGGCGAAGGGCCTTTGACGCCGTCAGGGACGCGATGGCCGACCAGCAAACGCATCTGCAGGCCGAGCGGGACCAGGCGCGACGCGACCTGCAGGCCGCGCGGTCCCTGCGCAACTGGACGTTCACCGCGATCGCCCTGGTCATTCTCGCGTTGACGGCTCTGATCTTTGTCGCGCTGCGCAGAGGCGTGACCACGCATCTGGAACGGCTGTCGGCGGACGCCCGGCGAGTCGCCAGGGGCGACTTCAACCATGTGGTGTCCGGTTCCGGGCCGGCGGATCTCAGGCTGCTGGCCGCGGATGTCGACGCCATGCGCGCCGGACTCGCGGCAGAACTGGCCTTCCGCGACACGGCACAGGCGAGCCTCGCCGCTCAGGCCGCCGAACTGCGCCGCTCGAACTCCGAGCTGGAACAGTTCGCGTATGTCGCCTCCCACGATCTGCAGGAGCCGCTGCGCAAGGTCGCCAGCTTCTGCCAGTTGCTGGAGCGCCGCTACAGCGAGCGGCTCGACGACCGCGCCCGTCAGTACATCGCCTTCGCGGTGGACGGTGCCAACCGGATGCAGGGGCTCATCAACGATCTGCTGGCCTTCTCCCGGGTCGGACGGCTGCTGACCGATCATGTCGCGGTCGACCTCGACGAACTCTTCAAGAACACCCTCGACTCACTCGGCATGGCCGTCGAGGAGTCCGACGCCGTCGTCACCCATGACGAGCTGCCCACGCTGGAGGGCGAACGGACCCAACTCGGCATGCTCCTGCAGAACTTGATCACCAACGCGATCAAATTCCGTTCCCCGGACCGCCCGCTCCGTATCCATCTCGGCGCCCGTCGGACAGAGGGGGCCTGGGAGTTCGCCGTCACGGACAACGGCATCGGCATCGAGCCGGAGTTCGCGGAGCGGGTCTTCGTGGTCTTCCAGCGGCTCCACACACGCGAGGAGTACCCCGGAAACGGGATCGGCCTCGCGCTGTGCAGAAAGATCGTCGAATACCACGGCGGCACCATCGAGATCGACCCCGCCCACAGCCCCGGCGCGCGCGTCGTCTTCACCCTGCTGGACCGCCATGACAGCGCTGTCGCTCAGGTGTCCCAGTGAGGTGAGGACGGATCGCCCGCCGGGTCGGGACGGGGCGCCGTCCGCCGTCCTGCTTCGAGCGGCGGCTGACCCGGGCCACGGCGGCCCTGGCGTAACGCGCCCGCGGACGCGCTGCCGTGGCCCGGACCACTTCAGCGTCGAGCGGGGCCGCTGTCGATCCTCAGGCGGTAGAGCATGTAGGGCTTGCGCCGGAGATCGACACCCTCGTGGTAGACCGCTTGGCGGTTGAGCTGGTTGGCCATGACGTAGAGATAGTGGTCATAGCCGACCGACAGGGTGTCCGGCCAGATCAGCCGGTCGTCGTGGACCAGGACGCGGAACTGTCCGTCGGTGTCACGGCGGACCAGGGAATTGCGCTCGATGTCACCGCCGTACACCCGGCCCGCGCTGTCGGTCTCCAGACCGTCGGACATCCCCTTCGTGCCCAGGTTGCGGATGGTCGACGCGACCTGCGCGTCGCTGCGGCGGAAGTCGGTGAGCGCGTCTGTGCTGACGGCGTACAGCGTCCGGCTGGAGAGCGGGCAGTAGTACAGCCACTTTCCGTCGGGGCTCAGAGCGATGCCGTCGGCCCCGACGTTGATGGGACTGGTGGGCCCGTTCGGCGGCCGGTTGAGCATGGGCCGGCCTTCGACCGTGGGGACGAAGTTGGGCACGGGCAGGGTCGACGGGTCGTTGTTCAACCGGCGCCGGGATTCGCCGGTGGCGAGGTCGACCACGACCAGACCGTTCGGGCCGTCCGTTGACGCGTCCGTGAGGTACGCGGTGCCGGCTTTCCCCCGGGTGAGGTCGAAGCGGACGTCATTGATGAAGCTGAGCGGCCCGGCCACCTGTGGCGGCAGCACGATGGTGCGGATGACCTTGTTGGTCCGCAGGTCCACCGCGACCAGTTTGGGCCCACCGGCCGGGGCGTCGGCCCATTCGATCCGTCCTGTGTCGACCACCCACAGCCGGTCGGCGGCGTCGACCACGACGCTCTGGACGCCAAGGAAGTGACCCGCGGGATCACCGGTGTCCGCGACATTGATTTCGCGGTTCGGATAGGGGACGGGCTTGCCGTCGCGGATCTCGGCGACCGAGTACGGGACCTTGTCTCCCCAGTGCGGGAAGTTGACGAAGATCCGGCCCGTGCGGGAGATGGTCACGCCTGTCGGCATGGCACCGTCGAAGGCGGCGACGGACTCCAGCCGCTCACTGGTCACGCGTCCGGAGGCCGCTGAGAGAGCCGTGGAGGCGTTGAGGGTGGAGCCGGACAGCAACAGGGCCAGCGCCACGGGGGCGGCCACCGTTGTGAGGGTGTGGCGTCGTCGCAGAAGCATGTCTCCGCCATTCCTTTGAGGAGGCGATCAGGATGCTGATTCCCAACGGGAACGCGTCTGCCGAGCCGTCCGCGGAGCGTGGTGCGGCGCCGCTCTTCCTGCCCTCCTCCGGCCTGTCGGCGGGGGTCGCGTGGGGGTGCGGACGGCAGAGCTTCTTCCGGATGCGTGCCGCCCCGGCGGCCTGCTCCGACGATAGGACACCGGAATCCCGGCGGCAAACGATCCGCCACCAAGGGAGAACGGCCGCTGCCGGGGGCGTCTCCCCGGGGCAGCCGGCCCGGGAACTCGACACCGCTCAGCGGTGGGCCGGGAGCGCGTACGCACCGGCGGTCCGGAGGGCGGGTGGCCGCTGATGTGCCGCGTCCGCCCTCCGGCGCCGTACGTCATTGAGGTCAGGCGTTGGGGTCGAACGGAATGTTCGCCGGCTTGGCCCGTTCGAGGTGGTAGTTGAAGTTGCCGTCCTTGAGGCCGAAGACGGCGCTGCCGAAGTTGGCCTGGCTCAGCTTGTCGCGGAGCCCGGCGGGGTAGCCGTTCCAGCCGACCAGCCGGGGGAACTGCCAGCCGTGGTAGTGGTTCTCCGGCGGCTCGTCGTTGTTGTTGGCGGGACGGAAGCAGTGCGTGCCCGCGCCGTCCTTGTGGTAAACGATCTTGGGGTGCGTGCCGTCCCAGCGGATCTGGTCACGGGTCTGGATGTTGAAATTGCCGTGGGCGGAGGTGGAGACGTACTTGGCCTCGTTGTCCTGCACCCACACCACGACATGCTCCCAGTCGTGGCGGTGGCCGCCGAGCCCGCTGCCGGCCACGGCCTGGTCCTTCTCGAAGTAGAGGCCGTAAATGATCGCGCACCAGCCGTTGTTGCACTTGTAGCGCGCGTAGCCGTTGGTGTTGTCCAGGTCCCAGGAGTCACGGCACGAGCCGTTGACGGCCCCGGTCGTGTTGAGTCCCGGGGATATGGTCCCGTCGGGGCCGATGGCCGGAGTGGGGTAGCAGCCGTCCGTGTCGTAGTCGTACGCCGGCTGGAACGTCTGCTCCATTCCGTCCGCGTTGGCGGGCAGGGCCTGCGGGGGATCGGCGAGAGCGCTGCCCGGCAAGGCGATGACCAGCGCGAAGGCGCTGGCGATCGTGAGTGAGACCTTGCGGATGCGTGAGCTTTTCTTCACTACGTCCTCCTGATCGACCGCGGCGTGGGGGCGCACGGCTTGGTTGGCATGCCCAGCTCAGCCTCACCGGCCCGCATTGACACGCCGAGCGTTCACAGGTGTCGGAGCGATGAAAGATCAGCCAATACAGGGGGGTGGATGATCTGGGCCGGAGTTGCCTGCTGAGGGCAGTGTGACGGCAGTGAGGGCTGAAGTGAAGCTGCCGCGGGCAGAGTTGAGCCCAGGCGCGCACCGGCGGCTGTCCCGGTGGCGCGTCCGGTGCTGCTTGTGCCCGTGTGTGCGTGGTGATGGCCAGGTCCGCGTTGAAACCGCGGATCGCCGGAAATGCCCCCATGCGCGCGCTGTTGGGATCCGGTGGCCCGCAGGGCCGGCGAAAAAAAGTTCGCGGTGGATGTCATCCGACGCCATGGTGGCCGGAGTTGGAAGAGATGAGAGACACCGTCAGCGGGATCCAGTCGCCGGCGGATCCCAAAGCTGGGTGGGGGCCTTGGCCGCTCGGGGGAGCCCAGGCCCCCACCCTTACCGTGACGGTTCCTCGTGCCCCGCCGGCTCCTCCCCGTTGGGCGCCGGACGCGGCGGCCGGTTCCGGGGCAGGGGGACCGGGCAGGCTGTCCCGCCCGGGGCCTCCGTGGCGTCACATGCTGATCGTCTTGTGTTCGAGGTAGGTGCCGAGACCCACAGGGCCGAATTCGCGGCCGATGCCACTGGCCTTGTAGCCGCCGAAGGGGGCGTCGAAGCCGAAGGAGGCGCCATTGACCAGGAAGGTGCCGGTGCGGATGCGCCGGGCGACTGCGAGGCCGCGTTCCGGGTCGCTCGTCCATACGCCACCGCTCAGACCATACGGCGAGTCATTGGCGATGCGTACGGCGTCGTCCTCGTCCTCGTAGGGGATGACGACGAGCACGGGACCGAAGATCTCCTCCTGGGCGATACGCATGGCGTTGTCGACATCGGCGAAGACCGTGGGACGTACGTAGTTGCCGGCCTCAAGGCCCTCCGGTGTGCCGGGGCCGCCGACGACGAGGCGTGCGCCTTCGTCGATCCCGCTCCGGATGTAGGACTCGACGCGCTCCTTCTGCGCCTTGGTGACCAGGGGGCCCACAAAGGACTGCGGGTCGGAGGGGTTCCCGACGGTGACCTTCTCCGCTGCGGCCTTGACGAGGCCGACGACCTCTTCGTAACGGCTGCGCGGAGCGAGCAGCCTGGTGTGGGCGGCGCACGACTCGCCGTTGTTGCCGAAGGCGAGGAAGGGAACCGCCGCCGCGACCTGCTCCAGGTCGGCGTCGTCGAGAATGATCGAGGCGGACTTGCCGCCCAGTTCGAGGCTGACGCGCTTGAGCTGTGCCCCGGCGATGGAGGCGATCCGGCGTCCCGCCGCGGTGGAGCCGGTGAAGGCGACTTTGTCGACGTCCTGGTGGGAGATCAGATACTCGCTGGTCTCGCGGTCGGCGGGCAGCACACTGATCACGCCGGGCGGGAAGCCCGCCGCTTCGAAGATCTCGGCCAGCAGCAGCGCGTCGAGGGCGGTCTCCGGCGATGCCTTGAGGATGACCGTGCAGCCGGCCAGCAGCGCCGGGACGACTTTCACCAGCGCCGACTGATGGGGTGCGTTCCACGGGATGACCGCGGCGACCACGCCGACCGGTTCACGGCGGACCAGGACGGACGTTCCGGCCGGACCGGCCACCCGCTCTTCCCAGGCGAGGTCCTCCGCGGCCCGTAGGTACGCGTTGGTCTGCTCCTGAAGCTGTGACTGCAGGGACGAGGTGAACCACGCCGGAGTGCCGTTCTCGGACGTGATCAGCGCGGCGATCTCCGTGGCGCGCCGGGTGTGGAGATCGTTGAAGCGCTTGACGAAGCCCTGGCGCTCCTGCGGCGTCAGCCTCGGCCACGGCCCCTCGTCGAAGGCCCTTCTGGCCGTGGCCACGGCGCGGTCCACATCGGCGGGGGACGCCTGCGCGGCCCGCCCAACCAGGGACTGGTCGTGGGGTGAGCGGATCTCCAGCAGTTCGCCGGTCACCGGGGCCGCCCACGCGCCGCCGATGAAGAGTTTGTCGTACACGGTCATCAGGCTCTCTTCTCATCGCTCTCTACCAGCCGAATTAACTGGTTAGTCAACCGTACCGCATGTGCGAGACCCGTTTGATACGGCCATGTCTCGTCGGCTGATCACGGTCGTATCGACGTGGCGGCGCGATTTTTACCGGGGTGACTAACCAGATCGTCAAAGGGCGCGCACCGGCCGTGCCCCGACCGGGGGAGGGGCAGCCTGCGGCTGTCCCGCCGACATGGCCGAGCCGGTCCGACCGCGGTTAGGATCTCGGCGCCGCCCACCGCGTCCGTGCGCCCGCCGGCGCCGGCGCACCGAGCCAGGGAGACCGCCGTGCTGAAGAGCTTCGCCGACCTGTCCACGCCACTGGTGGCCGACGCCTGCGTGCGCGCCGGCGTGCCGCTGCGCGTCGTGCCGCCCGGTATCGGCGCGGTTGTCGGCGGACACCGGATCGCCGGACGTGTGCTGCCGGTACGTCACTACGGCAGCGTGGACGTGTTCCTGGAGGCGTTCGGCCGGGCCGAGCCCGACGACGTACTGGTCATCGACAACGGTGGGCGACGGGACGAGGCGTGCGTCGGCGACCTCGCGGTACTGGAGGCGCAGGCGACAGGGGTGGCGGGCGTGGTGATCTGGGGGCTGCACCGGGACTCCCCCGAACTGGCCGCGATCGGGCTGCCGGTGTTCAGCTACGGCAGTTACCCGCCAGGCCCGGTACGGCTCGACGAACGAGAGCCGGAGGCCCTGGAGTCGGCGCGGTTCGGGCCGCACCTGGTGAGCGCGGACGACATCGTCTTCGGCGACGAGGACGGGGTGCTGTTCGTCGCCGCGGAGCGCGCCGACGAGGTGCTGGCGACGGCACACCGGATCCGCGACACCGAGCGCGAACAGGCCCGCCGGATCGGGGCCGGTGAGACCCTGCGCCGGCAGACGGCCTTCGACGACTATCTGGCGCGGCGCGCGGCGGATCCGGCGTACACCTTCCGCCGGCACCTCCGGCGGATCGGCGGGGCCATCGAGGAGTAGACGGGTCCGGCGACGGCGCCGTTCACCGCGGCCGATACCGCGGTCCGGCACTCACTCCGGGCCGCGACCGGCTTGCGCTCAGGTCTCCGGGGAGAGTTCCAGCCGGTCCTTGAGGCGTTGGGCCGCCGCCGTACGGCGCTGGATCTCGTACAGGGACAGGGCCTGCCGCCAGGTGTCGCGGGCCTCCGCGGACCGGCCCATGGCGTGGTAGGTCTCACCGAGGTTGGTGAGGGTGTCGGCCTCGTCGTGGGGGTTGCCGAGACCGCGCACGAGGGTCAGGGCCTGCCGGTAGTGGTCCAGCGCGTCGGGGTACCGGCCGGTGTGATGGGCGATGTAGCCGAGGCTGTCCAGAGTTGACGCCTCGTCACCGGGGCGTCCGTCCTTGCGGAAGAGGGCGAGGGCCTGCTCACAGTAGGACAGCGCCTCCGGATAGCGGCCGAGCTGGGCATGCATCCAGCCCACCGCGTTGAGCTGATTGGCCTGCCACACCGGGTTGTCCAGCGTCTGGTACAGCCGCAGCGCCTGGATGGCGTGGTGGAGGGCGCGCTCGTCGTCGCCGCACTGTTCCCAGGCCCAGCCGAGGGTGCGGTGGACATGCGCCTGGCCCGCGATGTCGTCGGTCTGCTCGGAGAGGCTGAGGGCGAGGTTCAGATGGTCGAGAGCCTCGTTGTGTTCTCCCCTCTGGGTACGGGCGTGCCCCAGCCGCCAGTGGGCGAGGGCCCTGGGCGCGGGGGAGTCCCCGTGCCGCTCGGCTGCGGTGAGGGCCCTGCGCCAGACGGTGAGGTAGTCCTGGAGGTGATGGCCGCCCACATGGTAGGAGACCAGTGTCCAGGCCAGTCGCCACACCTGGGCGTACTGACCCTGGGCCAGAGCGAGGCCCTGGACCGCCGGCAGGCAGGGACGTTCCGTGTCGAACCACTCCAGAGCGTCGGCCGTGTCCGCGGGCCGGAGCGGGGAACAGCCCGGGGCCGGGGGGAGCAACTCGGGCTGGAACGGGCTGTGCGGGCCGTCCAGCAGCTCGTTGGCGGCGAAGGCGGTGTGCAGATAGAAGTCGATCAGCCGGGTCAGCGCGGCGTCGGTGTCCACCTCCCGACCGCCCGCCTCGGCGGCGAACAGCCGGATGAGATCGTGCATCCGGTAGCGGCCCGGACGGTGCTGCTGGACCAGATGGGCGGCTTCCAGCTCGCCGAGCGGCGCCCGGACGCCGGCCGGAGCGAGGCCGGCCAGGCTCGCGACGGCGGCCAGGCCGATGTCGGGCCCCGGCACCGACCCCAGCAGGGCGAACAGCCGCTGTGCCCCAGGGGTGAGGGCGCGGTGGGAGGTGGAGAAGACCGCGCGCAGACTGACGGTCACATCGCCGACATCCAGTACGTCGAGACGGCCGGTGGCTTCGCGCAGTTCCTCGGCGAGCACGGCGAGTGGGAAGCCGGGATGGGTGGCCGCCCGGGCCGCCACCACGCCCAGGGCGAGGGGCAGCCTCGCGCAGTGTTCCAACAGGGCGCTGACGGCCTCGGGTTCGGCCGCGACCCGGGGCGTACCGAGGCGGCGGTCGAACAGCTCGCGTGCCTCGTCCTCCTGGAAGACATCGAGGGTGAGAGGTCCGGCACCATGGGTGGTGACCAGGGAGGTGAGGCGGTCGCGACTGGTGATCAGCACCGTGCACGAGGGGCTGCCCGGCAGGAGCGGGCGGACCTGGTCGGCGTCGCGGGCGTCATCCAGCACGATCACCATGCGCCTGTCCGCGACCAGGCTGCGGTAGAGCCCGGACTGTGCCTGCGGATCCATCGGGACGGCGTCGGGGTCGACGCCCAGCGCGTCGAGGAACCCCCGCAGGGCGACGGTGGTGGGCAGGGGTTCCGAGGACGGATCGAAGCCGCGCAGGTTCACATAGAGCTGGCCGTCGGGAAATCGTTCCACGTTCTCGTGCGCCCACCGCATCGCCAGCCAGCTCTTGCCGACCCCGCCGATCCCGCCTATCGCCGAGATCACCACGGCGACGCTCCGCCCGCTCCGCTGGGCGTCGAGGGCAGCGGTGAGCTGTTCGAGTTCCTGGGTCCGGCCGGTGAACACCGGTGGCGAGGGGGGAAGTTGACGCGGCACCGCCGCCGCTGCCGGTCCCGGCGTGGAACCGGCGCCGGTGGCGAGTGCCTCGTCGGCGGTGAGGATCTGCTGGTGCATCCGCTGGAGCAGTACGCCGGGATCGGTACCCAGCTCCTCGGACAGGCGTAAGCGCATCTGGTGGTAGTGGTGGAGAGCGTCGGCCGGGCGGCCGCTGCGGTACAGGGCGAGCATGAGCTGTCCGGCCAGGCGCTCGTCGAGCGGATGCGTCTCGGCGCGTGCGGAGAGGTCGGCCAGCAGCGAGGTGTGGCGGCCGAGCCGCAGTCCGGCATCGCCCAGATCCAGCTCGGCCGCGAATTTCTCCTGGCAGAGCGTCTCCCGCAAGGCGTTGAAGTACGGGGTGTCGGGGGTGTGCAGGGCCTCGCTCCGCCACAGACCGAGGGCCTGCTCGAACAGCGCCGCGGCTCGCTCGCTGTCCTCGGTCGTCCGGGCCTGCTCCACCATGTGCCGGAAGCGGTGCAGATCCACGGCGGACGCGTTGACCTCAAGGACATAGCCGCCGGACCGCCGCGTGATACGGACCTCTTCCCGGGCGCACGTCAGGGCTTGGCGCAGCCGGGAGAGATAGCTGTAGAGCGTCCCGGGAGCCCGCTGTGGAGACCGGTCCCCCCAGACGCGCTGGAGGAGCTGGGCGACCGGCACCACTTTGTTGGCATCGACCAGCAGAGCCCCCAGCACCCACCGCTGCCGGGCATGCCCCAGCTCCACCGGCCGGCCGTCGGCACGCGCCTCGACGCCGCCCAGCAAGCTGAACTCCACCGCCATCCCGGCTCTCCCCCCGTGTGAAGAGCCCAGTGTTCAGGCAGCCGGTCCGATCAGCCAATTCAAGATTTGGCCAAGGTTTTTCGCAGAGTCGGCCACATGCCCTCGCGGGGCCGGCCGGGACACCCGGCCGCGCCGCGATTTCCGGTCGGCGGGAACTGGGGCGCGGTGCCGCCCGACTACTGAGGCGAAGGCCGGACGGGGCGCACGCTCCGGACGTCAACTGGACGCGCGTCAGGGGCCGTTGAGCCCCCAAGGAGGCTGCGGTTGTGAAGTGGTACGAGGACGACTCCCTCTGGTCCGACTTCGCGCCCACGATGTTCTCCGCCGACCGGGGCGAGGCGGTCGCCGATCTGGTGGCGTCATCCCCGCTTCTGGACTTTCCCCCCGGCTCCCGGGTGCTCGACCTGTGCTGCGGGCCCGGACTCTTCCTCGTTCCGCTGGCACGGCGCGGATACGACGTCACCGGCGTCGATCTCAGTCCGGCCATGCTGGACCGGGCGCGGACCGCCTGTGCGCGGGCCGGGGCCGACGCCCGGCTGGTCAGGGCGGACATGGCCTCCTACGTCGAGCCGCACACCTTCGACGTGGTGCTCAACGTGTACACGTCCTTCGGGTACTTCGACGAGCCGGACGACAACCTCCAGGTGCTGCGCAACGCATACGAGAGCCTCGCGCCGGGCGGACAGCTCCTGGTGGATGTGATGGGCAAGGAGGTCCTGGCCGGCTGGATCGGCCGGCCGCAGGTGGTGGAGCTGCCCGACGGTGCGTATGTCGTCCAGCGGGACACCGTGCTCGACGGCTGGCGCCGGCTGAGGACCGACTGGACCCTGGTGCGCGGCTCCACCGCGCGTACGGCCTCCCTCACCTCCTTCCTCTACAGCGGAGCCGAACTGCACGATCTGTTCGTGGCGGCCGGGTTCACCGGCGTCGAGTGCTTCGGAGGCTTCGACGGCGCCGCGTACGACCAGCACTCCCGGCGCCTGATCGTGCGGGGGACCAAGAAATGAGCGGCGCCCGGCACGCCTGCCGCGCACCACCGGGGTTCCGCGCGTGGATCACCGACACCGGCACCCGCAGCCCAGGAGGATCCGTACGTCATGCCGCCGCACCACGAGTACACCAGCCGGTCCGCCACCCGGCGGGGAGCTGTCCGATGACCGCCCCGCCCACCCCGACCATGGCCGCCGCACCCGTCCACGAGCACATCACCGACGCGATGAAGGCACCCGATCTTGTCCGGCTGGGAGCCGGTGTGGTGTTCGCGCGCTTCGAGACGATGAAGGTCTACGCGGCGCTCGGCGCCGTCCGCACACTGCTGCGGCGCGGCAGCATCGTGCCGGGTCAGACACTCGTCGACAGTTCCAGCGGCATCTACGCCCTGGCCCTCGCGATGGCCTGCCACCGCTACGGGCTGCGCTGTCACATTGTGGCCTCCACCACCGTCGACGCCGTGATGCGGGCGCAACTGGAGGTCCTGGGCGCGACGGTCGACCAGATGCCGCCCTCGCAGAGCCTCCGGCTCGACCAGGAACGGCGCGTACGCCACATACACGGCCTGCTGGCCCGCCGGCCTGACTACCACTGGATGCGGCAGTACCACGACGCGGTGCACTACGCGGGATACCGCGAGTTCGCCGACCTGGTCACCGCGGCGCTGCCCGGCGCGGACGCACTCACCGTCGTCGGCGCCGTGGGCACCGGCGCGTCCACCGGAGGGCTGGCGGGGGCGCTGCGGAACTCGGGGCGCGAGGTGCGCCTCGTCGGCATCCAGCCGTTCGGCAGTGTGACCTTCGGCAGCGAACGCTTCAGCGATCCGGACGCCATCATCGCCGGGATCGGCAGCTCCATCCCCTTCGGGAACGTCCGCCACGATCTCTACGACACCCTGCACTGGGTGGACTTCCGCCATGCCATGGCCGGTGCGGTCGGCCTCCTGCGGGAGCACGCCGTCTTCGCCGGTCTCTCCGCCGGGGCCGCCCATCTGGTCGCCTCCTGGGAGGCGGCCCACGACCCGGGACGGCAGCATCTCGTCATCGGCGCCGACACCGGACACCGTTATACGGAACGGGTCTTCGCCCGGCACCGCGAGGCCCTCGACCGCCGTACCCTGCGACCGCGCCGTATCCAGACACTGGACGAACTCTCACCCCCCTGGTCGGTGATGGAGTGGGCACGCCGGTCCCATCCGATGCCCGGCACAGCGGAAACGGAGCCGTCATGACCATTGCCGCGCTGGAATCTCTGTCCTTCGGGCTCGGCCGGATGGCGGACGCCGCCTCCGCCGCCGGGCACCGGCTGTGTCTGCTCACCCGCGACCGGTCCGTGTACCGGCACGAGCTCGGCACACTGCCGGACGGCGCCCTCTCCGTGGTCGATGTCGACACCTTCGACGAGGCCGCGACCCGCCGTGCGCTGGCGGCCCTGCCCGATCTCGCCGGCCTCCTCAATACCACGGACACCTGGAGCGTGCCGGCCGCCGACCTCGCGGCCGAGTTCGGACTGCCGGGGCCCGATCCGGCGGCGGTCCGGCTGCTGCGTGACAAGTCCCGGGTGCGTGATCTTCTGCATGGCCACGGGCTGAGCAAAAGCGGTGCGGTGCGGCTGCCGCCGGACCCGGAGGGCGCCACCGCCGCGGTGTTGCGCGGGACCGGCCTGCCGGCCGTCCTCAAGGATTCCGCCGGCACCTCCTCCCGCAATGTCTGGGTGGTCAGGGACGAGGACGCACTGCGCGCCGCACTCCTGGCAGCCGCCCAACAGGTGCTCGCCGGGGAGCTGTTCGCGGAGCCCTTCCTGGCCGGGCCGCTCTACAGCGCGGAGACACTGAGCTGGGCCGGCGACACCCGGCTGCTCGGTGTGCTCAGCCGGCAGACCTCACGTGAACCACTGGTACGGGAGGAGGCCGCGGCCTTCCCGGTCGCCCTGCCGGACGGTGAGCTGACCGCGATCGAGGACTGGGTGGGCCGTGTGCTGTACACGGCCGGTCATCATGACGGGTTCGCCCATGTGGAGTTCATCCTCACCACCGAGGGCCCCGAACTGGTGGAGATCAACCGCAGGATCGGCGGAGCCCTGGTGGGAGAGGCACTCTGCCGCTCTCTGCGTACGAACGTGTACGAGGCGATGATCAGCGTCGCCCTCGGGCGCCGTCCCGGGCTCATGGACGGGCCGCTCGGCCATACGGGCCCCGCCACCGGATTCGTCCTGGTCTACGCGGCGCGCCCCGGCGTCCTGACGGGCTGGCGAGGGCTCGGCGAACTGGCGGACTGTCCTGGCGGCGTGCGGTGGTACCCGACAAAAGCACCCGGGGACGCGGTGCCGCACGTGGACGACCAGCGTGGCTGCACCGGGATGGTGCTGGCGGAGGCGGCCACGGCGGAGCTGGCCCTGCACCGGGCGCTGAGCGCCGCCGGGGGTGTGCGTCCCCTCCTCGCCACCGGCGCCGCCCTGGCCGGCCACGCTGTGCCCGGGGGTTCAGTGGCCGACGGTGGGCCGTGAGCCAGGGGCCGGCCGGGGACTGCCGGCCGGCCCGCGGACATTCCTGCTGGCCGCCTCGTTCCTGATCACCCTGGGCAGCTTCGCCGTACTCCCGTACATGTCGGTGCTGCTGCACGACCGGCTCGGGCTCGGTCTCGGCACGGTCGGTGTGGTGCTCGCGGTCGCTTCGCTGGTGCAGTTCTCCGGTGGTGTGGCGGGGGCCGCGCTGGCCCGGCGGATCGGGTTGCGGGGCACGATGCTGGTGGCGCTGGCCGTACGCACGGCCGGGTTCGGCGCGTTCGTGCCCGGGCTCGGCAGTCCCGTGGTCGCGGTCGGCGCCCTGCTGCTGGTCTCCTGCGGCGCGGCCCTGTATCTGCCCGCGAACAAGGCATATCTGGTGGCCGGGGCCCCGGAGGCGGAACGGGCCCGGCTGCTGTCCCTGAGCGGTGCGGCGTTCAACGCGGGCATCGCGCTCGGACCACCGGTGGCGGCGCCTTTTGTCCTGAGCTCGCCGGGTGTCCTGTTCGCCGTGGTGACCGCGGTGTTCGCCGCCGTCGGAATCGGGCATGCCGCGCTGCCCCGTACGGACCGGCCGAGCGGTGTGCCGTCCGGCGCCGAGTCGTCGGCGGGACGCCCGGCCGACGCGCTGCTGCCCTTCGTGGTGACCGTCGTGAGTGTGTATGTGTTCATGTTCTTCCAGCACTATCTGGCCCTGTACGCCGTCCCGCGCACCTCCGCGTCGTTCTACGGCATTGTGCTGATGGCCTACGCGGGCCTCATCGTGATCGCGCAGCCGCTGCTTCCGCGCTGGATCGCCGGACTCAGCTATCCGAGTGCGATGCGCGTGGGTTTCTCGGCGATGGCGGCCGGGACCGCGGCCATCGCCTGGGGCGGGCGTGCGGGGATCGGCGCGGGCGCCGCGCTGATCTGCCTCGGCGAGATCGTCCTCTTCCTGAAGAACGATCTGGAGGCGCTGGCCAGGTCGTCCGCCGAGCCGGCCGTGGTGTTCGGCCGCCAGCGGCTGGCGGCGGGCATCGGAGCGTTCGCCAGCGGTGTGGTCGGCGGGCAGCTTTACGGGATGGCCGAAGAGGCGGGCAGGGCGGAGGCGTTCTGGCTGGCGGTGTCGCTCCAGTGTGTGGTGCTGCCCCTGCTGCTGACCTCGGCCATGCGCCGCGCTCGCTCCGGTGTCACGGCGCGGCGCACCCGGGCCGCGCGGTCGTCGTCCTTGTGAGCCGTGCGGGCGGCCGGCGCGCGCCGTTGGGGACGACGCGCACCGGTCCTCCGGAGGACGCTCGGAAAGCGACCGCCCGCCGCGAAGCGGCCGTGGTCACACGGCGGGACCGGAAAGCGGGCAGAGCGCCTCGTCCGCCCGCCACACCGAGGTGAGGTCACGTCTCGCCCGTGCGACGCGGGAGCGGACGGTACCGACGGGACAGTCACCGGCGAGAGCCGCCTCGGCGTACGACAGCCCCAGTATCTGCGTCAGTACGAAGGCCTGCCGCCGTGGCCCGTCCATCGTGTCGAGCACGGCGAACACCGCCACGGCTTCGTCGAAGCCGGGCGCATGACGTGGCTGGGCGCGCTCGGCCGCCGTCTGCCAGTCCGCGGTGTCGGCGAGCCGGGGCCGGGCCGCCGCGCTGCGGTAGCGGTCGATCACCACACAACGCGCGATCGACAGCAGCCAGGTGCGGGCGCAGGACCGGCCGGCGAACCTCGTGAGACTGGTCAGAGCACGCAGATAGGTTTCCTGGGCCAGGTCGTCGGCCCCGGGAACATCGGCGCTGAGATGGGCGACAAACCGTCGTACATCGTCGTACGTGGCCCGTACAAAACGCTCGGCGGCCTCCCGGTCACCGTTTCCCGCGGCCATCGCCCACGCGGTGATCTGCCCGTCGCGGAGCTGTGATCCGGCGCCGGTCCGCCCGGCGCGGGACCCGGCGGCAGGGCGCGCGCCGGTCGCCCGGCCCGTTGTGGAGATCGGTGGAGAAAACATCACGCTTGGTCCTTCGCTCCTCGCGGAGCCGTACCGGGACACGGCGCGGCTCCCTCAGTGGGCCGGTCCGCCGCGACGCGGCCGGTGACCGGCATGACTGTGCGGACCCTCCGGCCGGTGAACGGCCGGGCGAAGGGTCAGCCGCAGAGCGGGACAGGAGGTGGTCCACGCCGGGAGATGCCCTGGAGCACCACAGGACGGCTCGGGCGTCGGTACGGCCGGCGGGGCGTACGGCTCGCCGGCCGTGGCGGGAGGTGTCCGGTCCTGGACAGCAAGGACCAGGCCAGCCGCAGTGGCGCACAGACGAACAGGGCCAGCGAGCGGCCGAGTTGGCGGACCGCCGCCTCGCCTCGCCACAGCCACCAGCCGCACAGCAGCCCCGCCACCAGATGCGCCGCGGCCATGCCGGAGGTCAGCGAGGGAAGGTCGGGGATTATCAGCGGCGCCCAGGAACCGGCCAGATCCATGCCGGATTCGCCCGTGCTCCCATGATGCGAGTGGACCGGCCCGGCCGCGGAACGGCCCTTTCCGAAGAGACCGTCCGGAAGAGTCACTCCGTGCGGCAGACAGGGGTGCAGCCGGCTGAACAGGCCGTGCATCCCCACCTGACCGGCCGCGCTCACAGCCGCGACAAGAAGCGCACCGCGCTCCCTTCCCGCCAGCCACCAGCCGACCCCGCTCATCGCGACAAAGGCCGGGGCGAGGGCCGGCAGCGGCAGTGGCGTACCGGACTGGAGCGCGTGACCGAGGCCGGACACCACAACACACACGGCCGCGAAGACCACGGCACGTGTGAGGCGGAATAAGGCCCCGGCTCTCATGGCCGTCATCGTGCCACCCGTGGCGGAGCAGCGGAAAAGAGCCGGTGATCCGGATACGTCGATGGTTCGCCCGCTATAGGACGACACCCAGATCGTGTGATCCATGTCACATGGAGATGCCGGGAACTTTTCCCTCGCGGCGCCCGACTCCTGGGTGACGCACACGTGTGACCGCCCGCCAACAACGCACTCCCACCCGCCGACGTCATCGAAGAGGCCGCAGAGATGAAGCAGCCACCCGCGCCCGCCGCACCAGAGCCGGACAGTCGGCCCTCGACCGCCACGAGCCGGCAGCCGGGCCGGATCACACTCCGGTCGGACCTCAGGGCGTCCATCCCCGACGGCCTGATCGCCCTCGTTGTGACGGCCGCCGTGTTCGCCCTGCTCTATGCCCGTATCAAGGCGAAGACCTCGTCGACCGTGACCGTGATGCCCTTCATGGCCGACGTCGGCGGCTTCTGGATGTACTTCCTCAGCCAGGCGTTCGGCTGGGCGGCGCTCCTGTGGGCCTGGACCACCGTTGTCCTCGGGCTGCTGCTCTCGGGGCCCCGCCCGCGGTGGCTGCCCCTGTCCGGTCCGGGCCTGGAGCGACTCCACCGCACCACGAGTCTCAACACGATCGCGCTTATCGCCGCGCACGCACTGCTGTTCGCGGCGGAGCTGGTGCGGCACGACACCTCGCGCTGGTACTCCCGGCTGTACACCGCCTTCGTCGAGGCGTTCGTACCGGGCGGCTACACCTCAGGGACCGGCCAGATCGCCATCCCCGTCGGCCAGGCGGCGCTCTATGTGGCCGTCCCGCTCGGCCTGCTCTTCTACGTCCGGCACCGCATCGGCCCCAGGACATGGCGCGTTCTGCACCGATTCGTCATCGTCGTCTATGTCCTGAGCGTGTGGCACACCCTCCTGTACGGGACGAACGTCTGGTACGACGGCTGGTTCCGCACCACCATCTGGCTGCTTCAACTCCCCATCGCGGCGCTCCTGCTGATACGGCTGCTGCGTCCCGCGCGCCGCTCCGAACGGCTGACCCGCCCGGGTGCCGCCGGTTCGAAGAGCGGCTGGACACTGCGCCTCGGCGGACGCCTCGCCGCGGCGGCCGTGATCGCGGGGCTCCTCGCCGTTGTCATCAGCGGCAATGACGGCGGACGGACCATACCTCCCGAGGACACCTCGTCCAGCCACCACCAGGACTGAGCACGGCGGACGGGGGGCGTCCGGGCGGTCCGTCCACGCCCGGCGCGAAGGGCGCAGCCGGCCCCGCCCCGCCCCGGCCCGGGCTCCCGGCCCGCCGCGAGCCGCTCGGCCCTCCGCGCGAACGCCGGGCCACGATGTGCTGAACTGTTCGGCGTCACTGCCCCGGCGGGGGCGCCCGAGAACAGGAGCACCTTTGACCAGCTATCACCAGCCCGGCGTCGTCCTCACCGACCACCGCTTCACGGTCCCGCTGGATCACGGTGACCCGTCGGGAGAGCGCATCGAGCTGTACGCCCGCGAGGTCGTCGCCGGTGCGAAGGCCGACGCGGACCTGCCCTGGCTGGTGTATCTGGAGGGCGGTCCCGGCTTCGGCGCGCGCCGGTTCGTCGGCCGGCAGGCCTGGCTGGGCCGCGCACTCCAGGAATTCCGGGTGCTCCTTCTCGATCAGCGCGGCACCGGACTCTCCACTCCCGCCAACCGGCAGACCCTGCCCCTGCGCGGCGGCCCGCGCCAACAGGCCGACTACCTGGCGCACTTCCGCGCCGACTCCATTGTCCGCGACTGCGAGGCCATCCGGCCGCAGCTCACCGGCGGCGCCCCCTGGACGGTGCTCGGCCAGAGCTTCGGCGGCTTCTGCGCCACCCGCTATCTCTCCGCCGCTCCGGAGGGCCTGCGAGCGGTACTGATCACCGGCGGTCTGCCCTCCCTGGACGCCACGGCCGACGAGGTCTACCGCGCGGCCTATCCCAGGATCGCGCGCAAGGTCGAGGCGCACTACGCCCGCTATCCGCAGGACATCGGCCGCGCCCGCCGCATCGCCGCGCATCTGGCCGAACACCGCACCGTCCTGCCCACCGGATACACCCTCACACCCGAGGCATTCCAGTCCCTCGGCGGTATGCTCGGCGCCGGGGACGGCAGCCATCAGCTCCACTATCTGCTGGAGAACGCCTTTGTCCGGACGGCGGGCGGCCAGGCACTCTCGGACGCCTTCCAGGAGGGCGTGGCATCGGCCCTCTCGTACGCGGGCCATCCGCTCTACGCCGTGCTCCACGAAGCGATCTACGCGCAGGGCAACCGGTCCACCTCCTGGGCCGCCGAGCGGGTCCGTGCCGAGTTCGCCCGGTTCGACGCGGACAAGACCCTGGCGGGGGAGGGGCCGTTGTACTTCACCGGCGAAAGCGTGCACCCCTGGCACTTCGACAGCGACCCGGCGCTGCGACCGCTGCGCGAGACCGCCGAGACGCTCGCCGCCCGCACCGACTGGCCCCAGCTCTACGACGCCGGCCGGCTGGCCGCCAACGAGGTCCCGGTCGCCGCCGCCGTCTACCACGACGACATGTATGTCGACACGGAACACTCCCTGCGTACGGCGCGGGGCATCCGAGGGCTGCGCACCTGGGTGACCGACGAGTACGAGCACGACGGGGTACGGGCGAGCGGACCGCGGGTCCTGGACCGGCTGCTGGCACTCGCGCGGGACGAGCTGTGACACCCGGCCCGCATGCCCGGGGCCCCGCGGGCGCACATAGCCGGCGGCCCGGGGTTCCGGGCACCGGAGTGCGGATGCGGCGCACTGGTGGGAGCATGGCTTTCAGGGGACTGGTGTCCCGCTGTGCGCGCCGGTCCTCGCCGTACCGCTTTCGTGAGCCGGGCGTACCGGGTCCTCGGTGAACGGGCGGACTCCGACGCTGGGAGTGGTGCACATGCTGCTACCGGACAGACATCTGGTCGTCGATCTGCTGCGCCGTTACCGGGAGTGGGAGCGGCTGGTTCTCGCGGATCCACTGGACGAGACCACCCGCAGGCGGTTCGAGGACGTGGCGTACACGCTGTGTGTGCTGATGGGCCAGCGGACCGCACGCGAGGCGATCCTCAAGGCGGAGGCGTACCTTCGCCGGACGCGGCCTGTCCCGGTCTTTCAGGACGGTACCTTCCAGGACGGTACGGAGAGCGTCGGGCCCGGAGCCCACGACTGACTGACGGCTTCGCCGGGCGCGCCCACAACACTGGGTCGTGGTCCGGCCATTGGTGTGCCGGTGCGTTCGGTGTGTTCTGTGCGATCGATTGCTTCTCTCTTATGACGCCACCGCTGCGAGCTACTGCGCCCGGACCGGTTCCCCGGCCCGTGGCAGACGCGGCGGTGGCGCTGTTGTGTCCTGCGCGATTGGTGGAAGGGCGTCCTGTGTCCGGCACGCCGCACCAGTACGGCCCGGCCGCCGAGTCGGCACCGGAAGTGTTCCACGTGGGCAAGCGACCGCTTAGTATGCGGGAGACCGCGGTAGTGGCCCACAGGTGGAGGCTCCGAAATGCAGGCATGGCGAGTGCACCGGAACGGCGAGCCGAGCGAGGTGATGCGGCTCGAAACGGTGGAGCGGCCGGAGCCCGGTGAGGGACAGATCCGGCTGCTGGTCCGTGCCGCGAACATCAACTTCCCCGACGCCCTGCTCTGCCGCGGCCAGTACCAGGTGCGGCCGCCACTGCCCTTCACCCCCGGTGTGGAGGTCTGCGCGGAGACAGCGGACGGGCGCCGGGTCATCGCGACGCCCGCCCTGCCGGACGGCGGTCTCGCCGAGTATGTCCTCGCCGACGCGGCGGCGGTCCTGCCCGCGCCCGAGTCACTGGACGACGCCGAGGCGGCCGCTCTGCACATCGGCTACCAGACGGGCTGGTTCGGCCTGCACCGGCGGGCGGGCCTGCGGGCCGGCGAGACCCTGCTCGTGCACGCGGCGGCCGGCGGGGTCGGCAGCGCCGCCGTACAGCTCGGCAAGGCGGCAGGAGCCACCGTCATCGGTGTCGCGGGAGGACCGGCGAAAGCCCGGGTCGCCCGGGAACTGGGCTGTGATCTGGTCGTCGACCGCCGCACGGACGACCTTGTCGCGGCCGTGAAGGAGGCGACCGGAGGCCGGGGCGCGGATGTCGTCTACGACCCGGTGGGCGGCGACGCCTACACCCAGTCCGCCAGATGCGTGGCCTTCGAAGGCCGCATCGTGGTCGTGGGCTTCGCGAGCGGCACCGTACCCAGCCCCGCGCTCAACCACGCGCTGGTGAAGAACTACTCGGTCATGGGTCTGCACTGGGGCCTCTACCGCGCACAGGACCCGGCCGCCGTGGCGCGCTGCCACCAGGAACTGACCGCACTCGCGGCCCGTGGCGCGATCAAACCGCTGATCAGCGAGCGCGTGGCGATGAAGGGCGGGGCGGACGCGGTCCAGCGGGTCGCCGACGGCGTCACGACCGGCCGTGTGGTTGTCCTCCCGCAGGGCGACGGCCGATGACCGACGCCGCCGAACTGCGCCTCCTGACCGGCAAGTTGCTGGCCTCCCACCCGCCGGCCCACACGGATCGCACCGACTTCCTCAAGGCGCGCTTCGACGCCGGGCTGGCCTGGGTGCACTATCCGGCCGGGCTCGGCGGACTCGACGCGCCGCGCTCACTCCAGGCCGTGGTGGACGCCGAGTTGGCGGCGGCCGGGGCGCCCGACAACGACCCGCGACGGATCGGAATCGGCCTGGGCATGGCCGCGCCGACCATCCTGCGCTTCGGTACGCGGGCACAGAAGGAACGCTTTCTGCGGCCACTGTGGGTCGGCGAGGAGGTGTGGTGCCAGCTCTTCAGCGAGCCCGGCGCCGGATCGGACCTGGCGGCGCTCGCCACCCGCGCGGTGCGCGACGACCCGTCCGGTGACTGGATCGTCAACGGGCAGAAGGTCTGGACATCCAGCGCCCATCTCGCCCGCTGGGCCATCCTCATCGCCCGCACCGACCCCGGCCTGCCCAAACACCGGGGCATCAGCTACTTCCTCTGCGACATGACCGACCCCGGCGTCGAGGTACGGCCGCTGCGCCAGATCACCGGCGAGGCCGAGTTCAACGAGGTGTTCCTCAGCGACGTACGTATCCCCGACGCGCACCGGCTCGGCGAGGTGGGTGAGGGCTGGAAGGTCGCGCAGACCACCCTGATGAACGAGCGGGTGTCCATCGGCGGCGCCCCGCTGCCGCGCGAGGGCGGCATGATCGGCCCGGTCGCCCGCACCTGGCGCGAGCGGCCCGAGTTGCGCACCCACGATCTCCATCAGCGGCTGCTCACCCTCTGGGTGGAGGCCGAGGTGGCCCGTCTGACCGGGGAGCGGCTGCGCCAGCGGCTCGCCGCGGGCGAGCCCGGCCCCGAGGGCAGCGGTCTGAAACTCGCCTTCGCCCGGCTCAACCAGGAGATCAGCGGACTGGAGGTGGAACTCCTCGCCGGGGAGGGGCTGTTGTACTCCGACTGGACCATGCGCAGGCCCGAACTGGTCGACTTCACCGGTCGCGACGCCGGCTACCGCTATCTGCGCTCGAAGGGCAACTCCATCGAGGGCGGTACGAGCGAGGTGCTGCTGAACATCGTCGCCGAGCGCGTCCTGGGTCTGCCCGCGGAACCACGCAACGACAAGGACGCCGCATGGAAGGACCTGGCCCGATGAAGACGCGGACACCCCATTCCGGCGCCGCCCCGGATCTGCTCTACTCCGACACCGAGGACCAGTTGCGGTCGGCCGTACGGTCGCTGCTCAGCGACCGCGGCGGTGTATCGGCGGCGCTTGTCCGCGCCGAGTCGGGCGATCCGTACGACTCCGCACTGTGGACGTCGCTCACCGCCGACATCGGCGCGGCCGGACTGCTGGTCCCGGAGATCCTGGGCGGCCAGGGCGCCGGCCATCGTGAGGCCGCCGTCGTGCTGGAGGAGTTGGGGCGGAACGTCACGCCGGCGCCCTGTCTGACCAGCTCGGTGATGGCGACCGAGACGCTGCTCGCCTGCGACACCGAGAACACGGATGTCGCCGGGCTGCTCACCGCGCTCGCCCACGGTCATCGGGTCGCCGTACTGGCCCTGCCGTTCAGTACCGCTCCCCACGCGCCACTGCCCGTCGGCGCGACAACGGGCGCCACGGTCAGCGGAGTCGCCGACGCCCAGCGCGCCGACGTCCTGCTCGTACTGGGGGAGGACGGGCTGTACGCGGTCGAGACGGCCGCCCACGGGGTCACCGTCGAGCCGCTCACCCCGCTCGACCTGACCCGTCCCCTCGCGGCCGTCACCGTCGGCGCGGGCGCCGGGGTCCGTATCGCCGAAGGCCCCGCGGCGGAAACGGCCGTGCGGCGTGGGCTGCTGGCCGGGGCCGGGCTGCTCGCCTCCGAACAGCTCGGCATCGCCGAGTGGTGTCTGGAGGAGACCGTCAGGCACACTCGCGACCGGCACCAGTTCAACCGCCCCATCGGCTCGTTCCAGGCGCTGAAACACCGAATGGCGGGGCTGTGGCTGGAGGTTGTCTCGGCGCGCGCCGCGGCCCGCAACGCGGCCGACGCGCTCGCCACCCGGGGCCTGGAGGCCCCCCTCGCCGTGGCCGTGGCGCAGGCCTATTGCGGACGGGTGGCCGTACACGCGGCCGAGGAGTGCGTCCAGTTGCACGGCGGGATCGGAATGACCTGGGAGCACCCCGCCCATCTCTTCCTCAAGCGCGCCAAGTCCGATGAGATCGCGCTCGGTTCACCGGGCCGGCACAGGGAGGCACTGGCGGAACTGGCCGCGCTGCCGGAGCCGTAGGACTTCGTCGCGCACCGGCGCCGCCCGGCTGATGGCCGAAGACCGGCCCGAAGGCGCGCTTTCGGCCTCCTGATTCGGACGGCTTTGCGGGGCTCGAACGCTTCCCGGTGTGACTGGTGTCCACAACCGGGGCCGCCGCGGACAACCACCCGTACGGGGGCCATGCCAGTCGGCCGTACGGACCTTCTCCTCCGCCACACTGGCCGCCGAATGCCGCGATTCCAGTGCGGCGGAGGAGGTTGTCCATGGCTATTTCGATCTCACTGGTACTGCTTCTGGTGGTCCTCGCGGTGATCTTCATGCGCACCGGCGGACTGAAGTTCTCGCACGCCACGGTCTGCGTACTGCTCGGGTTCTTCCTCGCGGGCACCAGCATGGCGCCGACCATCGCGAACGGCATCTCCACCACCGCCGGGGTGGTCAGCGGCCTCAACCCGTGAACTGGGCACGGCCTCGGGTGTGTTGCGAAGGTGACGCCGCCCCGCCCGGAGTGCGGGGCGGCGCTTTCGCGACACACCTCAGAGGGACCCGGTGAAGGGCGGGGGGAGCAGTGCGAACCGGATCGTCTCGTGGTACGAGGGGGAGCCAGTCTCGTACAGCAGACCGGTCACGCCCGCGCGGATCCGCACCAGATCCGAGTAACCGGCCGGGTCCTCCGACGCCGTCCACAGCGGTCGCCATGACTCCCCGCCGTCGTCGCTCGCGCGTACCTGCATACGGATCCGCCGGGTCTCGTCCGCGGGACCGGAGTACAGCAGCCGCCCGGTCAGGGACGGACCGGGGACCCACATCACGCTGCCCTGGACCACCGGACCCGTGAGCTGCGGTTGCGCGCGGAAGGGCACGGACAGCGTCGCGCCGCCGTCGGAGCTGTAGGCGTCCGCGCGGCTTCCCCGTGGACGGCTGCTGTGCTCACGGGTGTTGATGTAGACCCTGCCGTCCGGCAGCTCCGCGAGGGTGCTTTCGTTGAGTTCCAGAGGCCCGGCGGAAGCATCGGTCACATAGCCGACCCGCCAGGTGAGCCCGCCGTCGTCGCTGTAGATCGAGTGCGCTCCGATCTTGCCGGACCCGGACAGGCTGTGGTTCGCCGGCACCAGCAGCCGGCCGCGGTGCGGACCCCGCCGCAGGGCCACCGCGTGACCGGGGCCGACCGCGTACCAGCGCCATTCCGGAGTCTTCACCGATCCGGTGATGTCCCGCTGCTCCGACCAGGTCATGCCGCCGTCGGTACTGCGCTGTACGTACACCCGGCGCACCGAGCCGGGCACGGCCCCGTTCCTCACCTGCCGCTCCGTCGCCGGGCCGATCGTCCGGCAGGTCACCAGCACCACGTCCCCGCTGCGCGGATCAATCACCGGCACCGGGTTGCCCACGGTGTCGCGCCCCGCGTCGGCGACGACTTGCAGCGGCTGCCAGGTGCAGCCCCTGTCCAGGGAGCGCCGCAGCACCAGGTCGATGTCCCCGTCGTCCGCGGCCGAATTTCGCCGCCCTTCGGCGAAGGCCAGCAGCGCGCCGCCCGGCACCTGGAGTGCGGCCGGCACCCGGAACGTGTGATAGCCGCCGTCGCCCGAGCGGTACGGCACGGAGGACCGGCAGGAGAGTGGTCCCGCGTGCGCCACCGGCGCCGAGACCTGAGAGGCCATCAGCGCGATCGCCGTGACCACCAGCGACAGCAGCGTCCGGCGGCTGAACCCGACGCCATACGGCCTTGTCATGTCCGTCGTCTCCTTGGGGGAAGCGGTCCGCGTGTCCGGGGGGAACGTATCCACTGGTGAGGCCGTCCGGGGCCAACGCCACGCGTCGGAGGCCGCCCTCGGCGACCGGCGAAGCCGTCGGCCCGCGTCACCCGGATGCGGCCTCTCCCGACAGGCCGGAATCGCACCGTCTCAGTAGCATGAAACGGGAGTTCAGGTGCCGCCGGCATGACCAGGTGTTGTGCCATGATTCCGCCGCGGAAGCGGTTCCGGGGAGTAATGCGATGAGCGAGAACAGAGGAACGAAGCAGAAGCCAAAATCTCAGCAGAGCAGCCAGCCCTGGCTTCACCAGAAGAGCGGCGTCATTCAGGAATTCGGCACCGTCAAACAATTCCCGCTCGGGCTGTCGCACGACGCGCGAATGTACTCCTGCCAGCGTCTGAGCCGGGTTCTGGCCGATACACAAATGCTCTACGCCCTGTACAAGAAGCACCACTGGCTGATGCGGGGAGCGACTTTCTACCAGCTCCATCTCCTGCTCGACAAGCACGCGAGCGAGCAGCTCGAACTGGTGGACGCCCTGGCCGAACGAATGCAGACACTCGGCGGTGTGGCCGTCGGAGACCCGCGGCATGCCGCCGAGATCACCTCCGTGCCCCGGCCTCCGGACGGTGTCGAGGAAGTGCCTGCCATGCTGTCGCGCCTTCTGGAGGCGCACGAGATCATTCTCATCGAGGCGCACGACATCGCGGCGCGCACGGAGGAACTCGGCGACGACGGCACCAATGACCTCCTTGTCTCCGAGGTGATCCGCACCGGCGAGCTCCAGTGCTGGTTCCTGGCCGAGCACCTCGTGGACACACCCCTCGTACGGGTGTGAGTCCGGCCGCCTGATCCCGTTCCGTACTCGTTCCGGGCCGAAGGCGCGGTATGTACCGTCCGCGGCCGACAGGCCCTGCCGGCACCCCGGCCGAAGCGATTTTGCATCGTTGAAAATTGTGGGTGCGCGACCGTTGTTATGCGTTTGGCGCTGTGGCTCAATGTTCGGTTATGTGCGGGGCCTCACAGGGACGGGGCACCGCGGTATCCGACAAGGACGACGCCTTGCATCGACAACCGTTAAGCCCCCGGCGCCTGTTCAGGGCTCTGGCCTGTGCCGCCGCGCTGCTGCTCCCCGTCGGGGCCACGCTGGTTCCGGCCGCTGCCGCTCCTTCCCGTACCGCCTCCGTCAGCTCGTCCACCGCGCGTGAACCGGCACCCGAGGTGCACGGGCTGAAGGGCGAGTACTTCAGCATGTCCGCCCCGGGCGCCCGGGACTTCGCCGAACTCGGCGGAGTCGCGCTCGACCCCGATGTCAACTTCCCCGCGCTCACCGGCACGTTCGAATCCATGACCGGCAGGACCGAACACACGACGGCCCGTTGGACCGGCCGCGTCGAGGCGCCGGAGACGGGGGAGTACACCTTCGCCGCGAGCGGTGACAACGGCTTCCGGCTGTACATAGACGGCGAGACGGTGATCGACCACTGGATACCGGACTGGGACAACGAGCAGACCAGCGAGCCGGTGACGCTGCGGGCCGGGGAGGCGCACGAATTCCGGCTGGAAATGTTCCAGGACACCGGCGGCGCCAATATGTTCCTGCGCTGGTCGAGCGCGAATCTCAAGAAGCAGCTTGTGCCCGAGGAGGCGTTCACCCCGCCGGCGGACTTCGAGGTGTATCCGGTCGCGCTGAGCGTCACCGAGGACGGACTGCGGGTCCGGGCCACGTTCCAGGACACCGTCGCGAACACCGGCGGGGTCAAGGACCACCTCGCCATAGAGGCCGACACCACGCCGATGCCGCTCACATCGGTCGCCAGGGCGTCCGGCGACCCGAAGTCCCTGGTCGTCACACTGGCGGCCCCGGTGCAGAAGAACCAGCGGGTCCGCGTCGCGTACGACGGGAAAGGCGGCCTCCGGGCGGGCGGTGAGACGGTCCCGGAGATCAGCCGTACGGCCGGAAACCGTTCCACGCACCGGCTGACCACGCCATGGGGCGACAGGCTCAACCGCGACCGTCCGCTGCCCGAATATCCCCGGCCGCAGCAGGTGCGCGAGCAGTGGAAGAACCTCAACGGCCCCTGGGAGTTCGCCGCCGCTTCCGAGGGTGAGCAGCCCGTCTTCGGTCAGAAGCTCGACGAGCGGATCACCGTGCCGTTTCCCGTGGAATCCCAGCTTTCGGGGCTGGAACGCCACGAGGACCACATGTTCTACCGCAAGCTCGTCACGGTGCCCGGGGACTGGTCCGTGGGCAAGGGGCGCGACGGCGGCCGGCGGCTGAAACTCAACTTCGGTGCCGTCGACTACCAGGCCCGGGTCTGGGTCAATGGAGTGCGGGTCGCCGACCACACCGGTGGCTACACCGGATTCGGCGCCGACATCACGGACGCGCTGCGCGGCAGCGGCCCCCAGGAGATCGTCGTCGCGGTCACCGATGTGACCGGTCCGGACCAGCCGAAGGGCAAGCAGTCCCAGAACCCGGGCGGCATCGTCTACACCGAGTCCTCCGGCATCTGGCAGACCGTATGGCTGGAGCCGGTCGCCCCCGTCTCGATCGACACCCTGACCACCACCCCCGACATCGGCGCACGCGCCCTCGCCCTGACCGTCAACTCCAGCACGGCCTCGCCCGGGGCCCGTATCAAGGCCGTCGCCCGCGACCGGAGCGGCGACATCGTCGGGACCGTCAGCGGACCGGCCAACCGCGAGCTGAGTCTGCCGGTCAGGAATCAGCGGCTGTGGACCCCGGACACGCCCTACCTCTACGACCTCGATGTGACGCTGACGGACGGCCGGTCCACCGACACCGTCGGCAGCTACTTCGGTATGCGCTCCCTCGGGATCAAGAAGGTCGGCGGCTACCAGAAGCTCGTACTCAACGGAAAGCCGTTCTTCTCCCTCGCCATGCTCGACCAGGGCTTCTGGCCGGACGGCCTGTACACGCAGCCCAGCGATGCGGCGCTCGCCTTCGACCTGAAGGCGCAGAAGGACCTCGGCTTCAACGCGGTGCGCAAGCACATCAAGGTGGAGTCGCCTCGCTGGTACTACCACGCGGACCGGCTCGGCCTGCTGGTGTGGCAGGACTTCGTCTCCGGCGACATCACCGACGAGCAGGGCCGGCAGGCGTTCCTCTCCCAGGGCCGGGAGGCGATGAAACAGCTCCACAACGCGCCCTCGATCGGCGGCTGGATCGTCTTCAACGAGGGCTGGGGCGAATGGGACAGGACCGAGACCGGGCGGATCGCCGAGTCGGTCAAGGCAGCCGACCCCTCCCGTGTCGTCAACGCGCACAGCGGCGTCAACTGCTGCTCGTCGAAGGGTGATTCGGGCAAGGGCGAGATCATCGACCACCACGACTACCTCAACAACGACGCGCCCTTCCCGGACGACCGCCGGGCCGCGATGGACGGCGAGCACGGCGGATTCACCCTCCGCACGCCCGGGCACATGTGGCCGGGCGCGCCCGCCGCGATCTACAGCGGGGTCGCGGACAAGGCCGCGCTGACGGCCACCTACGTCGACAACACCCGTACGTACTACCTCGCCGCCGCTGCCGCCGAACTCTCCGGCTCGGTCTACACCCAGGTCACCGACCTGGAGAATGAGCTGAACGGGCTGTGGACGTACGACCGCAGGGAGATCAAGGTCGACGCGCGCGCGGTGCGGCGGATCAACCAGCAGGTCATCGCGGCCGGTGCCGCCGCCGGTGACCGTGAGGCGCTGCGCGGCGGTGGCGACTGGGCGCTGGACGAGGGCAAGGGCGGCACAGCCCGCGACAGTGGCCCCAACCGCAGCGATCTCACACTCACCGAGGGCGCGGCCTGGACCCCCGGAGTCCGGGGTTCCGCCCTGAGGTTCAACGGTCAGGGACAGTACGCCGAGACCCGGGGCCCGGTCGTCGACACCACGAAGGACTACACGGTGTCGGCCTGGGTCACCCTTGACGAACTGCCCGGCAACTACGCGACGGCGGTGAGCCAGGACGGCCGGCGCGTCGAGAATCCGTTCTATCTCCAGTACGGGCAGGGCGCGTTCGCCTTCAGCACGCCGGGCGGCCACCGGGCCCGGCTGGAGACGGCTCCGGAACTGGGCCGTTGGTACCACCTCGTCGGAGTCCGCGAGGCCGGCCTGCTGACGCTGTACGTGGACGGCGAGGTCGCGGCCACCGCCGAGGCGGGCCCGGCCGATGTCAGCACAGGGCCGCTCTCCGTCGGCCGTGCCCAGTACGCCCGGCAGAAGGGCGACTACTGGAACGGCGCGGTCGACCAGGTGCGCGTGTACGACACGGCGCTCACCGCCGCAGAGGTGACCGCGCTGTACGACGGCGACACGCCGTAGGCGGGAAAGGCCCCGGCGGCGCGGACGGGAGTCCGTGCCGCCGGGAACACCCCCGGCACCCGGGCGCCGGCACATTGTGGAAAGGCGTCCACCGCTCTCTTGCCGCCTGTGTCACACCGCATATATAACGTTGTAAACCGAGTCGCGGACAGGCCGCGCGGGCTCTCACGACCGTGGTGTCACCCAGTTCGACACGGGCGTGGAGCGTGCGCCGAAGCCGGCCGCGGACCCGGCCCGCACATCGTTCCGCCATGCCCCGACGCACGCCGGACGGCGTGCGGTCATCCCGTCAAGGAGCGTCCCGAGCATGATGACCCAGCGCCGATCCCGTACCCTCGCCGCGGCCTGCCTCCTCGCCGCCACCGCCACACTGGCCGCCTCCGGATGTGCCAAGTCGGAGACCACCGGCGGTGACAGCGGTGACAGCGGTCAGGAAGCACAGGCGGCCACCACTCCTGACGGCGGCTCAGGTCGCGGCTGTTCGCTCCGGACGTACGGCGCGCCCGCGCTCGACCTCAAGGACGCGGTGGTCGGCTTCTCCCAGTCGGAGAAGGAGGCCAACCCCTTCCGTATCGCCGAGACCCAGTCCATCAAGGACGAGGCCGCCAGGGTCGGAGTCGGGAAACTGCTCACCACCAACGCGCAGTCGCAGCTCTCCAAGCAGATCAGCGACATCCAGGACATGCTCGCGCAGGGCGCGCAGTTCCTGATCGTCGCGCCGCTCAACTCGGACGGTCTGGAGCCCGCCCTCAAGGCCGCCGCCGCCAAGAAGGTGCCCGTCCTCACGATCGACCGCAAGGTCAACTCCACCGCCTGCGAGGACTATGTGGCCTTCCTCGGCTCCGATTTCGTGGAGCAGGGCAGGCGCGCGGCCGACGCGATGATCAAGGCGACCGACGGCAAGGGCAAGGTCGCCATCCTGCTCGGCGCCTCGGGCAACAACGTCACGACCGATCGCACCAAGGGCTTTGTCGACCGGATCGCGGCCGAGGCCCCCGGGCTGGAGATCGTCGCCCAGCAGACCGGGGAGTTCGCCCGCGACAAGGGCCAGCAGGTGATGGAGCAGCTCATCCAGTCCAAGCCCGGCATCACCGCCGTCTACGCCGAGAACGACGAGATGGGCCTCGGCGCCGTCACCGCGCTGAAGGCGGCCGGGAAGAAGCCCGGCAAGGACGTGAAGATCGTCTCCGTCGACGGCACCCGCAACGCGGTCCAGGCCCTCGTCAACGGCGAGTACAACGCCGTCATCGAGTCCAACCCCCGCTTCGGACCACTGGCCTTCGCCACCGCCCGGAAGTTCTATGCCGGTGAGCAGATCCCGGAGAACGTCATCATCAGCGACCGCGCGTACGACGAGTCCAACGCCAAGGCGTCGCTCGGCGGAGCCTACTGATCCACGCGCCCGGCTCCTCCACCGCCGTTGTGCCCCGTACGACCGTCACGGCGGCCGCCGGCGCCATCCCTCTGGACAGCGGAAGGCCAGACGACCCATGGCACCACCCGAATCGCACCCCCAGGAACGGCGGCAGGACGCGCCCGCCGGGACCGGCGCGGTGCTCGAAGCGCGCTCAATCAGCAAACGGTTCCCGGGCGTCCGCGCGCTCGACAACGTCTCCTTCTCCCTGCGCGCCGGGGAGACCCACGCCCTTGTCGGGGAGAACGGCGCGGGCAAGTCCACGCTCATCAAGGTGCTCACCGGCGTCTACCGCCCCGACGGGGGAGAACTGCGCATGGCGGGCGAGCCGGTGAGGTTCGCCCGTCCCTCCGAGGCACAACGAGCCGGCATCTCCACCGTCTACCAGGAGGTGAACCTCGTCCCGCTGATGAGCGTGGCGCGCAACATCTTCCTCGGCCGCGAACCGAGGAACAGGCTGGGGCTGATCGACTTCGCCCGGATGAACCGCGAGGCCGTCGGACTGCTCGACGGGTTCGGCATACGCGTCGATCCCCGAAGCCCCCTGCGCCGGCTCGGACTCGGCACCCAGCAGATGGTCGCGCTCGCCCGGGCCGTCTCCCTCGACGCGCGTGTCGTGGTCATGGACGAACCCACCTCCTCACTGGAACCCCGCGAGGTAGAGACCCTCTTCCGGGTCATCGCCCAGCTACGCGCACGCGGCACAGCCGTGCTCTATGTCAGCCATCGCCTGGACGAGCTCTACCGGATCTGCGACCGGGTCACCGTGCTCCGCGACGGCCGCCACATCCACACCGGCGACCTCGCCGGGATCAACAGGATGCGGCTGGTGTCGATGATGCTCGGCAGGGACCTGTCCGAGGTCAGGCGGACCGGCGTGACCAGCTTCGCCGCCGAGGGGCACGACGCCGCCCGCGCTCCGGTGCTCACCGCCACCGGCCTGGCCGCCCGCCACCGGCTCCACGGCGTCTCACTGTCGATGTACGCGGGAGAGGTACTCGGCCTCGGCGGCCTCCTGGGCTCCGGCCGCAGCGAGACGGCGAAGGCACTCGCGGGCGCCCTCGACCTGGACGCCGGGGAACTCACCGTCGGCGGACGGCGGCTGCGCCGGCTCACCTCCGCCGGCGCCGTCCGCGCGGGCATCAGCCTGCTGCCCGAGGACCGCAAGGCCGAAGGCATCGTCCCGGGGCTCTCCGTGCGCGAGAACATCGTGCTGGCCGCCCTGCCCCGCCTCTCCCGCGCCGGAATCGTCTCCCGCTCCCGGCAGGACCGCGTGGTCGACATCTTTGTGAAACGCCTGCGGATCAAGGCGTCCAGCCCGGAACAGAAGGTCGGCGAACTCTCCGGCGGCAACCAGCAGAAGGTGCTGCTCGCGCGCTGGCTCTGCCTGGAACCCACAGTGCTGCTGCTGGACGAACCCACCCGGGGCATCGACGTCGGCGCCAAGGCCGAGGTGCAGCGCCTCATCGACGAACTCGCCCGGGAGGGCCTCGCCGTGCTGCTCATCTCCTCCGACATCGAGGAACTCGTCGAGGGCGCCGACCGGATCCTTGTGCTGCGCGGCGGCGCCCCGGCGGGCGAGCTGGTGGGCGACGAGGTGAGTGAGAGCCGGCTCCTCGCCGTGCTCGCCGACCGGCCGCCGGCGCCCGAGCAGCGGACACCGGCCGCTGAGGAGGACCCCCGATGACCCAGGCCCAGGCCACCGTCTCGCCGCCGGCGAGCGCGTTCGCGCGGCTGCGCGATCCCTCCTGGTACCAGGAGTACGGCGTGTACATGGCCGTGGCGGTGCTGCTGCTCTTCAACGCGCTGTTCACCGACCACTTCATGACCGCCGGCAATCTGCGTACCCAGCTCGTCCAGGTCGCCCCCGTCGTCATCGTGGCCCTCGGGATGGCCCTGGTCATCGGCACCGAGGGCGTCGACCTGTCCGTCGGCTCGACCATGGCGCTCGCCACCGCGCTGCTGCCGCTCTATCTCGGCTACGGGCTGGTGCCCGCGCTCGCCGTCGCACTGCTCGCGGGCGCGGTCGTCGGAGCGGTCAACGGGGCGCTCGTCTCGGTGATCGGGCTACAGCCCATCGTCGCCACCCTCGCGTTGTTCGTCGGCGGCCGGGGGCTGGCCCTGGTGGTGGCCGACGGCCGGCTCAAACAGATCGTCAACCCCGATGTGCTGGCGCTCGGCACCGGCTCCTTCCTCGGCGTCCCCCTGGTCGTCCTGATCGCCGGAGTGCTTGCCGTCGCCGTCGCCCTGCTGGTGCGGCGCACCACGTTCGGCCGCCGGCTTGTCGCCGTCGGAGGCAACAGGTCCGCCGCCGCGCTGGCCGGACTGCCGGTCCGCCGTGTTCTGACAGGGGTGTATGTGCTCTGCGGCGTATTGGCCGCGCTCGCCGGCATCCTCGCCACCGCCAGGCTCACCGCGAGCGATCCCTCCTCCCTCGGCACTCTGATGGAACTCTCCGCCATCACCGCGGTCGTGGTCGGCGGCACCCCGCTCAGCGGTGGCTCCGTACGTGTGCTCGGCACCGTCGCCGGAGCCCTGCTGATGCAGTTGCTCCGGGCCACTCTCGTCAAGCACGACCTGCCCGACTCCACCGCTCAGATCGCCCAGGCGGCCATCATCGTGGCCGCTGTCTATGTCGCCCGGGAGCGTCGGTCCCGATGAACGAAACCACATCCGTCCCCATGGACGGGACGCGGTCCCCGGGCCCGGGGACCGCCGCGCCCGGAAGCATCACACCACCACCGGCGGCCGGTACCGGGCCGGGCGGGGTGCGCCGCCTCGCCGGACTCGTCCGGCGCCAGGGTGTCCTCGCCGTGCTGCTGGCCGTCGTGCTCGTCGCCTCATACGTCTACCCGACGTTCGCCACCCTCGACAACGCGCGCGGTGTGACCGTACAGGCGTCCTTTCTGGCCGTGGTCGCCCTCGGGATGACCCTGGTCATCATCAGCGGTGGCATCGACCTGTCCGTCGGGTCCGTATTCGCGCTCGGCGGCGTGCTCGCGGCCTGGGCCTCGCAGTGGGGACTGCTGCCCGCGCTGCTGGTGCCCCTCGTGGTGTGCGGTGGCATCGGCCTGCTCAACGGACTCCTCGTGGCACGCGCCGGAATGGCGCCGTTCATCGTCACACTCGCCACCCTGCTCGCCGCGCGCGGCCTGCTGCTCGCCGTCACCGACGAGGGCGCGACCACCTATCTGGTACCCAAGGGCTCCGCTTTCGCCGAACTCGGTCAGGGCAGCGTGGGCGGCTTCGGCCATCCCGTCCTGATCGCGCTGGCGCTGTTCGGCGCCGGCGGCCTGCTGCTCCAGCGCACCTCATTCGGACAGACGCTGTTCGCCGTCGGCGGCAGCGGCGACGCCGCGACTCTGATGGGCCTGCCCGTCGCCCGCACCAAGATCCTCGTCTACACCCTGAGCGGATTGCTGGCCGGACTCGCCGGAGCGCTCAGCGCGGCCCGGCTCTCCTCCGGCGTGACCATCGTCGGTGTGGGCATGGAGCTCGACGCGATCTCGGCCGTCGTCATCGGCGGCACCCTGCTCATAGGCGGTGCCGGTACGGTGAGCGGCACCCTCTGGGGTGTGCTGCTGCTGGCCGTCATCCAGAACCTGATCAACCAGATCGGCTCGCTCAACTCCTCCTACCAATCGGTGGTCAGCGGCGGTTTCCTTATTGTCGTCGTTGTGGCGCAGCGCTGTCTCGCGCGAGGCCGCGGATCCACCTGACCCGGCCGGGACCCGGCCGGGTCATGCCGAACTGAGCCATGTCGAACCAAGGAGTGCCGTGGGCGTCAGCCTCAAGGACGTTGCGCAGCGGGCGGGCGTTTCCATCAAGACCGTGTCGAACGTGGTGAACAACTACCAGCACGTCACGCCCCAGATGCGGGCCAAAGTGCAGCAGGCCATCGATGAACTCGGCTACCGCCCGAACCTCACCGCCCGCCATCTGCGCAAGGGCCGCACCGGCATTATCGCGCTGGCGGTCCCGGAGTTCGGCAACCCGTACTTCGCCGAGCTCGCGGGCGCGGTCGTCGACGCGGCGGCGCGGCACGACTACACCGTCCTGGTCGATCACACCGCCGGGCTGCGGGAGAAGGAACTCCTGGTCAGCCAGGGATTCCGGTCCCATGTCATCGACGGACTCATCCTCAGCCCGATCCACCTGGAGACCGAGGACCTGATGGCCCGTACCGAGACGGCGCCGCTGGTGCTGCTCGGCGAGCGGGAGTACGAGGCCCCTTACGACCACATCGCGATCGACAACGTCGCGGCGGCCCGCACCGCGGTGCGGCATCTCATCGACCAGGGCCACCGCAGGATCGCGTTCCTGGGCTCACGCACCGGCCGCGAGCGCCAGCCCGCGCATCTGCGGCTGCGTGGCTGGCGCGAGGAACTGACCGCGGCCGGTGTCACACCCGAGGAAGCCCTGGTGGTGGTCACCGACGGATACGGGCGGGGGGACGGCGCCGCGGCCATGGCGGCACTGCTGGACCGCGGCGAACAGCCCGACGCCGTCTTCGCCTACAACGACCTCATCGCCATGGGCGCCATGCGCACACTCACCGAACGCGGACTGCGGGTCCCCGAGGACGTGGCCGTCATCGGATTCGACGACATCGAGGAGTGCCGTTACGGCGCCACCACCCTCACCACGATCGCACCGGACAAACAGGCCATCGCCCGGCTCGCCGTCGACATTCTCGTCGAACGGCTCGCGGGGTCCGCCCTGCCCGAGCCCAGGCGGCCCCGGCCCGGATACCGCCTCGTCGTCCGCGAATCCACCGCCGTCCGGCCGCCTGCCGCGTAGGGCGGGTGCGAGCCGCCGGGCCGGGCGGCCGGCGCGGTCCGTCTCAGCGGTCTGGCGCGGAGTGGCCGGCGGATCGCTCGGTCCATGAAGCGAGGATGCTCAAACGGTCGTGGCTGGGAGTGCCGGGCTCGGCGGTCAGGGTGATGAGCTGCTGGTCGGGATCGGTGGTGCAGGTGAGAAAGGACCAGTCGAGGGTGAGCTGTCCTGCGATCGGATGGTGCAGGACTTTTGTGCCCGTGCCCGGGCCGGCGACATGGTGGGCGCCCCACCACCGCCGGAAGTCGGGGTCCTGAAGCGACAACTCGACAACGCCGAGGAACTGCTGGAGACCGCCACCAGGCAGTTCCGCGAGACATTCGAGTTCTACCGCACCCCGCGCGGCCACCACCCCCGCGCGAACCAGGGATGGGTGCTGCGGTGCTGCGCGGCGTCGACCTGCTCGCCCAGTACGACTCGTACGCGATGATCCGGCTCATCTCGCCCCGTCCCCTGCTGGTGATCGTCGGTTCGGAGGCGGAGAGCGCCTACTTCAGCCGGGAAGCGATCGAGAAGGCGGCCGAGCCCAAGGAACTGGTCGTCATCGACGGCGCCACCCACATCGACCTGTACGACAAGGGCGCATATGTCACCCCCGCCGTCGCCAAGCTCACCGAATTCTTCGGCAAGCACCTGGCCGGCTCCCCTTCCGTACGGGACGGTGCCCCGGCAAACACCCCGTAGCCGCCCCGCTCACCCGACTGACACGGATAGGGGCGCGACGGCGGTTCCGAGGCCGCGCGGTCGCTGATGGCGGCGGTGTCACACGATCCGGATGATGTGTTTTCCCCGTACACCACCGGCCTCCAGAGCCCGGTGGGCGGCGGCGATGCCGGCAAGCGGGTGCACGGTGTCCACCACATGGCGGATGGCACCGCTCTCCACGTACCGGGTCAGCTCTGCGAACAGCTCACGCTGTGGGTTGCCGCTGAAGAAGCGCACCCTGCGCGGGCCGTGGGCGGCGGAGACGAGAATGTAGCCGACACTGGCAGGTATGTGATGGACGTCGAAGGCGATGGCCACCATGCGTCCGCCCGGCGCCAGCAGCCGCCGCAAGGAGCGGTGCCCGGTGCCGACGGTGTCCATGACGACATCGAAGGTGCCCAGGTCGGACAGGCGAGTGGTGGTGTGACCGATGGCCTCGTCCGCCCCCAGGTCCTTGACGAAATCAAGGCTCTTCGGGCCCGCCAGCGCGGTGACATGGGCGCCGAGTGCCTTGCCGAGCTGGACGGCGACACTGCCGACTCCGCCGCCGGCGCCACGCACCAGAAGACGTTCACCCGGCTTGAGCCGCGCCTTGACACGCAGCGCCGTAATGGAGGTCGTGCCGCCGACCGGAAGAGAGGCGGCCTGTTCAAAAGTGAGGTTCTCAGGGGCGAGGGAGACCTGCCTCGGGTGGACGGCCACGTACTCGGCCGCGCTGCCGAACCGGCGCGGCAGTGCGCCCCATACCCGGTCACCCTCGCGCAGCCCGCTGACGGCCGCGTCCACCTCGGCGATCTCACCGGCGAAGTCGATCCCCGTACGCTTGGGAAAGCGGCGGCCGGTCACCAGAGGCACCCGTCCGGCCCGTCCGTACGGTTCGCCCCCGTTGACACTGGCGGCGTGAACCCGCACCAGTACCTCGCCCCGCTTGCGGACCGGTACGGGGACTCTGCCCTCGTACAGCACCTCCGGGGGGCCGTACCGGTCGTAGAGCGCCGCGCGCATCTCGTTCATGTCTGGTCCTGTTCTCTGCTGCCCGGTGCCGGTGCGGCACACACAAGTGGTGGAGGCCGCCACTTGGATTTCCAGGCTAACGGCGTAACCGGTTGCTCCCCTCCACTTCCGTTAAAGTGAGAGACATGCCTGCTCAGCCCTCTCAAAAGGAAGAGGCCGACGCCGCCGGTTCCGACCGGGGCCCCGCGACGAGGGAGTTGCGCGCCGACGCCCGGCACAACCGCGAGCGCATTCTCCGGGCCGCCCGCGATGCCTATGCCGCTCACGGGATCGACGTGCCCATCTCGGCGATCGCCCGGCGGGCCGGTGTCGGCGTCGCCACCCTCTACCGGCGTTTTCCCACCCGTGCCTCGCTGGTGACCGAGGCGTTCGCCGAGCAGATGGAACTCTGCCTGGGGGTGCTCGACGAGGCGCTGGAGGACCCGGATCCCTGGCGGGGGTTCTGCTCCGTCATCGAGAGGGTGTGCACGATGCAGGCCGTCGACCGCGGTTTCACCGGTGCGTTCCTCTCGCAGTTCCCCGGCAGCGCCGACTACGACCGCGAACGCGCCCGCGCCGAGGAGGGCATCGACCAACTGGTGCGGCGCGCCAAGGAGACCGGGAAGCTGCGCCAGGACTTCGACCGCAGCGACATCACCCTCCTGCTGCTCGCCAACGGCGGTCTTGAAGGAGAGTCGCCCGAGGTCTCACTGGCCGCGTCACGGCGACTGGTCGCCTATCTCCTCCAGTCCTTCCGGGCCGACCACGCCGAACCCCTGCCCAGGCCCGCGCCGTTGGAACTCCGCCGGATCCATGAGCCCCCGCAACAACACTGAACCATGTGGCCCGGATCACCACCGTGTGATCGAGTGGCCGCGATGATTTCGGAGCGTCGCGGCGGTCTCAGTCACCGTAACTCCCCAACGAGGAACAGGAGCGGTCCCCATGCGCGTGGTGATCAGTGAATTCATGAGCCTGGACGGCGTTGTGCAGGCGCCGGGCGGACCCGAGGAGGACACCGACGGCGGCTTCGCCCACGGCGGCTGGTCGCACCCGTTCTTCGACCCGGAGGTGGTGGGCGGAGCCTTCGACAACGCGATGACCAATGCCGGGGCGCTGCTGTTCGGGCGCCGCACCTGGCAGACGATGGCCGCCGCGTGGCCCGAGCGGGCCGGTGACCCGTTCGCCGACCGGATGAACGCCATCCCGAAGTACGTCGTCTCCAGAACGCTGGACGACACCGGGCTGACATGGGAGAACACCACGCGCATCCCCGGTGACAAGGCCATCGGGCACATCCGGGAACTGCACGGGACCGACGGCGGCGACCTGCTGGTCATGGGGAGCCCCACGCTCGCACGTACTCTCCTGAGTGAGGGCCTGGTCGACGAACTCCGGCTCATGATCATGCCGGTCCTGCTCGGCGGCGGTAAGCGGATCTTCCTCGACGACGGTGTGCTGCGCACGCTGGAACTGGTCTCCACCGTCACCAGCGGCGCGGGTGTGAATGTGTGTACCTACCGGCCGGTCGCCAAGGCATAGACCGGGTCCGGTGCCGGGGCCGACCGTGGCCGCCGGGTGATCCCGGGGGCGCCCGCTCGTTCTGGCCGGCGCGTCCGCCGGGCCCCGGTTGTCTCCGCAGGTCTCGCCGCCGTACGGGCCGAGCTGCGCACCGGGCCCCGGCCCGTACGGCGGTACGCACGTGTCTCCGCTCCGCGTGGCGAGGCGCGGCCGGGAACCGGATCGGCGGTCCCGGCGTCGTCGTATCGTGCGGCTCGTGTTCGTGGCCGTGACACGCGTGGGCCGCACGGCAACGCGCGGACGGGGACAGGCGGGAAGGGCGGCATGGGGACAGGCATGGTGAGGTCCCGTTCGCGGTTCCTCGGTCAGGGGATGTGGGACCGTGTCCCGGTCCTGCTCGCTGTGCTGGTGGCAAGTCTGCTGGTCTTCCACACCGCGGTGCCGAATGAGGCCGGCAGGCTGGGAAGTCTTCTTGAGACCTTTCTTCCCTGGCTCGGGCTGAGCGTCCCGGTCCTCCTCCTTCTGGCCTTGCTGCGCCGATCGGTCGTCGTGTTCTGCGCGTCGTTGCTGCCCGTGGTGGCTTGGGTCAGTCTCTTCGGTGGCCTGCTGGTTTCCCGTACGGGACCGGCGCCGGACCTCACCGTGGTCCAGCACAATGTCAGCGATGAGAACCCGGATCCTTCGGGCACTGCCCGAGAGCTTCTCGGGCCCGGAGCCGGGCTCATCGCTCTGCAGGAGCTGACACCGCCCGCCCTGCCGGAGTTCGCGGCGGCTCTGGCGCCGGACTATCCCCATCACGCGACCGTGGGGACGGTTGGACTGTGGTCGAGGTTCCCTCTTGTCGATGTGCGACGGGTGGACATCAGGCCGGAGGGCATCGAGGAGGGCTGGGACCGTGGGATGAGAGCGACCGCCAGGACTCCGCACGGCGATGTCGCAGTGTATGTCGCCCACCTTCCGTCGGTTCGTATCGGTTTGAGTGGGGGCCTCACCTCGGCGAGGCGGGACGAGAGCGCCGCTCTGCTCGGGGCGGCGCTGGCCGCTGAACGGCTGGACAGGGTGATTCTGCTCGGAGACCTCAACAGCACGGTGGACGACCGCGGTCTGGCTCCGGTCACCGACCGACTGAACACGCCACGCTCCGGGTTCGCGTTCAGCTGGCCCGCGTCCTTTCCGCTGGCCCGGATCGATCAGATCATGGTGCGCTCGGGCGGCGTGGCACGTGTCTGGTCGTTGCCCGCGACGGGCAGCGACCACCTGCCCATCGCCGCCCGCGTCGGATTTGACTAGCCGCTCTTCCGTCGGCCTTCGTGGATCAGCCCGGGGCGTCCGGTGCGGCGCATCGCACGGCGGAGGATCGTTCTCGTACCGGACGCTCCGGCTGAACGCCGTCCTGCGGCAGTTCCCGGCGGGTGCGGACCGGAGAGAGGAAGACGGGCAGGAAAGCCGTCGCCACCACAGCGCCGCCCACCCACAGCGTGGTGTGCACGGTGGCCAGTTGGCCGATCACGCCCGCCACGGCGGAGCCGATGGCGAGAGAGCCGGTGAGCAGGAAGCGGAAGGTGGCGTTCATACGGCCGAGGAGGGAATCGGCTGTCATGTGCTGCCGCAGACTCACACCGAGCACGTTGTCCATCCCCGTCTTGAACATCGCCAGCGTCCAGCCGAATCCCGCCGCCCACAGCCAGGGGCCACGGTCGATGAGCGGTATGAGCAATCCGGCGGGCGCCAGACACAGCCCGGCGAGGCCCAGAGTGCGGCCGTACCCCAGACGCCGGGCGACGGGGCGGGCGCACCGGGCGCCGAGGAGCAGACCGACTCCGCCCACGGCCCAGAACAGCCCCAGGGCCCCGGCGGAGAGGCCGAGTTCGCGGACGAACAGCACGGGCAGCATGGTGTTGATGATCTGGTAGCCGAAGTTGGTGAGGGCCGCGGTCAGCGCGAGAGCCCGTAGCTCCCTGTTGCCGAAGACATGGCGCAGCCCTTCTCCGATCTGCGCCGCAAGCCGGGTGGGCCGGCCGGGCGGCGGCGCGGGGGACGCCGTGCCGCGGATGACACCGAGGCGCAGGGCAGAGGCCAGATAGCTCACGGCGGTGCACGCCACGGCCACGGGCGCCGTGAGGAGCTGGACGAGCCCGCCGCCCGCACCCCGTCCGGCCACATTGCCGACGGCTATGAGTGTCATCACCGCGGAGTTGGCCTGCACCAGACCGTCACGGCCGACCAGTTTCGGCAGCACGCTCTGCGAGCCGACGTCGAAGAAGACGGTGGCGCAGCCGTTCAGCACGACGACGACATACAACTGCCAGAGGGACAGGGTGTCCAGCCACCAGGCCAGCGGGACGGAGGCGGACAGCACCGCTCGTGCCAGGTCCGCGGTGATCAGCACCCGCGTATGGCGCATCCGGTCCACCCACGCTCCGGCGGGCAGACCGATGAGGAGAAAGGCGACGGTGCTCAGTGTGGCCAGCGCGCCGACCTGGCCGGGGCCCGCGTCGAGAGCGGACACGGCGATGAGAGGGACGGCGACATAGCCGATGTTGGTGCCGAACTGGCTGAGGCTGGTCGCGGTGAACAGTGCGCGGAAGTCGGCGTTCCGCCAGGGGGAGTTGGACTGCATGATCCGTTCATCCGGTGGTTGATCCGGTGGTCGTTCCGGTGGTTGATCCGGTGGTTGATCCGGAGATCGCTTCGCTCGGTGAGCCGGTGCCTCGCCGCTGTGCGGTGGTGACCTCGGCGGCAGGACCGGGGCTGTGTTTCCGGCCGCGCGTCAGTCCCACACCGAGGAGCACCACGGCCATCCCCGCGATGACGCGGAGCCCCAGCTCTTCGTCCAGCACGATCGCGCCCAGGGCCACCGAGACCACCGGTAACAGATAGCCGACGGTCGCGGCGGCGGTCGGGCCCTCGTCCGCGATGAGCTGGGAGTTGAGGTGGAACGTGATGCCCGTGCCGCAGATGCCCAGCACGACGACGGCGATCCACGCGGTGAGTGTGGGTGTGGCCGGGGCGCTGGGAGCCGCGGGGAGGACGGATATCGTCAGCCCGGTCGCCATGACGAGCTGGGCCGCCGAGAGGGCAAGCGGGGCGGTCTCCCGGCCGATGAGATGGCGGGCCATATAGGCGAAGGCCACGGCGTAACTGAGAGCCGCCGCGAGGAGGGCCAGCGCGCCCCTGCCGGTCAGGCCGGTCTGGTGCCAGGGCGCGAAGATGAGCAGAACGCCGGCGAAGCCGAGCAGGAGGCCGGTCAGCCGCAGCGGACGGAAGCCGCGCTCCATGCCGAGTACGACCCCAATGGCGAAGGACCACAGGGGAGTTGTGGCGTTGAGGACACCGGCGACACCGGAGTCGACGGTCTGTTCGCCGTAGCTGAAGAGAAAGAACGGCAGGGCGTTGCAGAAGAAGGCGGCCACGACGAGATGGCCCCATGTCCTGCGGTCGCGCGGCAGCCGCTGGCGGGCGGACCGCGCCAGCACCAGGAGGACCAGCGCTCCCAGCGCGCACCGGATGACGGTGATGTGGAGGGGCGACAGACCGCCGTCGAGGGCGACTTTTATCCAGAGGAAGCCCGACCCCCACAGGAGGGCGAGGACCGCCATACGTAGGAGAGTTCCGCGTGAGCCGCTGAGCACTGTCCGCCTCCCGGCAGGTGGTCCAAGGGGTCCTGGTCGTACGGTGCCTTGATGGCTGCTGTAAGACAAGCGAAAAGATCTGGAGGAAGAGTTAAGCTCTTCTATATGCTCGACAGACGGCGTATGCAGTTGCTGCGGGCGGTGGTCACCAGTGGATCGGTCACCGCGGCGGCACGGAATCTCGGATACACCCCCTCGGCGGTCAGCCAGCAGATGGCCGTGCTGGAGAAGGAAGCAGGCATCACCCTGCTGGAGCGGACCGGCCGAGGCGTGCGCCCGACGGACGCCGGGCGGCTGCTCACCGATTACGCGGCCGTCATCGACCGGCACTTCGCCGAGGCGGAGGTGGCGCTGGCCGAGCTGCGGGCCGGGCGCACGGGCCGGGTGGTGGTCCGCTACTTCGCGACGGCGGGCGCCACTCTGGTGGCGCCCGCCGTCGCGGCGCTCCGTCGCGGGCGGCCCGGTGTACAGGTCGAACTGAAGCTGAGCGATCCCGAGGACCCGCTGCCGGAAGTGCGGGACCGGCTGGCAGACATAGCGCTGGTGGTCCGGCCTCCGGCACAGCTCTCCGTCGATGGCATCCGGTTCGTGCGTCTGCTCGACGACAGGTACTTCGCCGTGCTGCCCGAGGGGCATCGGCTCACCGCCAAGCAGGAGCTCGATCTGACCGATCTCGCCGACGAGCCATGGGTCGGCAACGATCAGCCGGGCCCCTGTCTCGCCCCCGTTCTCGACGCTTGCGGTGCGGCCGGTTTCAGTCCGAACTTCGTGGTGGAGAGCGGCGATTACGCCACGGCGCAGGGGTTTGTCGCCGCCGGGCTCGGTGTCAGCCTGATCCCGGACATGGGTCTCGGCAGCCGCCACCCCGGTGTGGTCGTACGCCCGATCCGCAACCCGGAGCCGGTCAGAACGATCTACGCCGCGGTACGGGACACGACGCCCGTCCAGCCCGCCGTGCGCAGACTGCTCGACGCCCTGCGCGAGGCGACCGCCGTTCAGCGCGACGGGCGCTGACGAGGGCCCGGTCACGGTCGGCGCCCGCGCCGGCACACCACCCCGGCGACCGGGACCGCCGCCTGCCGGACGCATCGGCTCAGCCGTCGAGATACCAGATGGTGCTGCTCAGGTCCGAGCCCCGGACGAGCTGGATCCGCCAGGGATCGATACGGATCACGTGGTACTGGGGATCATCGGGGCCGCCGGGCCAGTACTGGACCGGGTCGTAACCCACCCCCGGCGGACCGCCCTTGAGGTACAGATCCCAGACATGCTGTCTGGTCTCCTTGTCCTCGGCCCAGGCCGAGAGACTGTCGACGAAGACGGCATCCTGACGGGGGCTCCAGTACGAGTACGTGGTGTGCGGATTGCCCGCGAGATGTGCCGTCTTGACGAGGGTCCGGTAGGCGGCGAGCCAGCCGATCGGGCGGCCGTCCACGACCTCCCAGACCGGCAGCAGCACCCGGGCCCGTGGGCGGTTCTTCCCGTCGACGGTGATCATCGTGGCGTATTTGATACTGCGGACATAGCTGAAGAAGGTCTCTCTGATGTCGGCGAAGTCAGTGGCTTTGGCGGTCATGAACGGCTCCTTGCGCGATCAGTGGGGAGCGGGTGTGCCGGCCCGGCCCGGGACGTCGTCGTGTGCGAGTGCCTTGCCCCTCGGCGACCGCAGCCCGAAAACACTGACCAGGAGGGCGAGCAGAGCGGCGGCGAGCGGGACGACCAGGGCGGCGTGGTAGCCGTCGAGCAGGTCCGCCGGCGCGTCCGAATCGGTCGCCGCCACATTGACCGCGGTGACGGTGGAGAGCCCGAGAGCGGCGCCGAACTGGAAGGAGGTGTAGAGCAGGCCGCCGGCCAGCCCCTGCTCCCGCTCCTCGACACCGTCCAGGGCGACGATGGTGAGAGGGCCGTAGGCCAGCGCGAAGGCGAGGCCAAGGGTGATCAGCGCCGGGAACATCACCGGATACGTCCAGTCCGCCCCGACGGGCAGGAACAGGGCGTACGCGAGCGCGGCCAGCAGCAGTCCGCCGGAGATCACCTTGGCGTTGCCGAACCGGCGCACCAGCCTGGGGGTGAGTGTGGGCGAGAGGATCGCGTCGATGCCGATGACGATCATCGCGAAGCTCGTCTGCAGCGTCGACCAGCCGCGCAGTTCCTGGAGGTACAGCACCACGATGAACTGGAACCCGAAGAAGCCGGCCGCGAACAGCAGCCCCGCGAGGTTGGCCCGGACCAGCGAACTGTTGCGGAGGATGCCCAGGCGCACGAGCGGGGAGGGCGAGCGCCGCTCGACGGCGACAAAGGCCGCGAGGAGGACCAGACCCGCCGCCAATGTCCCGAGTGTCCAGCCGACGCCCGTGTGAGAGGCGCGTTCGACGGCGAGGACGAGCAGCACGATGGCGCCGGTGATGCTGACCGATCCGGCCAGGTCGACGCCCTGTCCGGCCCGGTCCGTCCGGGGCGAGCGCGGCAGGAGCGCGAGCGCGGCGGCCAGGATGACGGAGGACAGGACGACCGGGGCGAAGAACACCCACCGCCAGTCGGCCGCCGCGAGCAGCCCGCCGACGACCAGACCGATCGAGAAGCCGCCCGCGGCGGTGCCGGAGTAGACCAGCAGGGCCTTGTCGCGCTGCGGGCCCTCGGCAAAACTCGTCGTGATGATCGAGAGCCCGGCCGGGGTCATGAAGGCGGCGGCGACGCCGGTGACGAATCGCGCGACGATCAGCGTCCAGCCGTCGGTGGCGAATCCGCCGAGGCCGGAGAAGAGCAGGAAGACGGTGAGCCAGAAGACGAACATCCGGCGCCGGCCGAAGAGATCGGCGGCCCGCCCTCCCAGCAGCATGAAACCGCCGTAGCCGAGGACGTACGCGCTCATCACCCACTGCAGCTCGCCGGTGGACAGGCCGAGGTCGGAGCGGATGGACGGCAGGGCCACATTGAGCATGGCCACGTCGATGCCTTCCAGGAAGATCGCACCGCACAGGACGAACAGCACGCCCCAGTCACGCGCACTCATCTGAATTCCTCGATGGTGTAGGGAAGTTCTTGGCCCCACCACCATCGATCAGCCCCGGGGAAGGGAACAACGGGGAAGGCCGCAACGTTCGTTCAGCCAGGCTTACCGATCTGGGGACATCCATGGAACGCGTTGAACTGGAATGCTTTCTCATCCTCGCCGAGGAGCTGCATTTCGGCCGTACGGCCGACCGGCTGCGTCTGTCGCGGGCCAGGGTGAGCCAGCTCATCCAGCGTCTGGAGCGCCGCGTCGGCGCCCCGCTGTTCGTCCGTACGAGCCGCCGCGTCGCCCTCACCGCCCTGGGCCGGCAGCTCCGCGACGACCTCGAACCGCACCACCGCGCGGTGGAGGCCGCCGTCGCGCGGGCCGCCGCGGCCGCGCGCGTCATCAACGGGGTGCTGCATGTCGGGTTCTCCGGGCCGCCGGCCGGGGAGATCGTGATGAAGGCCGCGGAGGCGCTGCGCGCCAGCCACCCGGAGCTGGGCGTCGAGATCTGCGAGGTGCCGCTCTCGGACCCGTTCGGGCAGCTGCGCAAGGGCGAGTTCGACGTCCAGCTCTCGGAACTTCCCGTGCGTGAGAAGGATCTGGGCGGGGGGCCCACGCTGCTCATGGAGGAGCGCGTACTGGCGATCTCCAGCGCGCACCCGCTGTCCGAGGGAGAGAAGGTCTCCCTCGAAGACCTGGCCGGTGTGCCGCTGCTGACCATCGCCGGCGAGGTCCCGGACTACCGCCTGGAGCACCAGGTGCCGGCGCACACGCCCAGCGGCAGACCGATCGGCCGGGGCCCGGCGGTCACCAATATGCAGGAGGCCCTCATGCTGGTCGCTGGCGGCAGGGGAGCGCTGCTGTCGGCCGCGCACACCGCCACGTACTACACCCGGCCCGGTGTCTCGTATCTGCCGTTCGAGGACGCCGATCCCATCGGATACGGCCTGGTGTGGCGGGCCGGGGACAACACCGGCGCCGTCCGGGTCTTCGCGCGCACCGCGCTTGAGGTGGTGCGGGACGCCGCGCGGGGCGATCGTCGCGCTGCGGTGCCCTTCCAGCGCGCTGGGGACGGAGCCATTTCCCTGTGACGCGTCGTCCCGGGTCATCCATGCGGCCACCTGGATGGCCTACACCATCGGGGACAACGGTCTCCTTGCCCGCCGGTGACACGGGGTGCGGCTCTTCCGGCGCGGGACTCGTGCCGGAAGGAGTGCGCCGTGGTCAGCACGGCGCGGGCCGCTCTGTGGCGGCCGGAGATCTCCGGCTCGCCGGATGCGGCGCCGCGCCCCACTATGAGTCCCACGGCGTCTGCCCCAGTGACGCAGCTACAAGCCGGGAGGTTCTTCCATGGCCTGCCACGTGTCGCGCAGTTCGTTGCGCCTCGCCGCGATCGTCACGTCGCTCTGCACATGTCTCACAGCCGCCGCGCTGACGACATCGAGCGCGTCCGCGGCCCAAGAACACAACGCCTCCACGTCGCTCGTATCGGAACTCGCGGACTGCAAGGCACCGAAGACGGGAAAGCCCACCGTCGTCCTCATCCACGGCGCCTGGGCCGACACCTCGAGCTGGAGCGGCGAAGTGAGGCTGTTGCGGGAGGCAGGCTATCCCGTACGTGCCATCGGCAACCCACTGCGGGATCTCACCAGCGATTCCCGGACGGTCGCCGAGTTCCTCCGCACCATCAAGGGCCCGGTCGTGCTGGCCGGCCACTCCTACGGCGGTTCCGTCATCACCAACGCGGCGGCCCAGACCGACAACGTCAAGGCTCTTGTCTACGTCGACGCCGCGGCGCCGGCGATCGGCGAGACCACCGGAGAACTCAGCGGCGAGACATCGGCCCTCAACACGTCCCCTCCCGAGGAGCTGTACGACAAGGTGCCGTATCCGGGAGCGCCAAGTGGCGCGGCGGACCTGTACCTGAAGAAGGACGTCTTCCTGAAGAACTTCGCGGGGGACCTGCCGGCCGGTCAGGCAGCCGACCTCTGGGCCACGCAGCGGGCCGCCTCCAGCGCGGCGTTCAGCACACCGTCGAAGTACGAGGCGTGGAGGAAGATCCCTTCCTGGTACTTCATCAGTACCGGCGACCAGATCATCACTCCGGAGTCCGAGGAGATGATGGCGCGACGGGCGCACTCCAAGGTCACGAAGTTCCAGGGCGGTTCTCACCTGACGCTCATCTCTCATCCGGACGCCGTGTCCTCGGTGATCGGTTCGGCGATCTGCTCGGTCCGTGGATCGCGCTGACGCCGAGGACCGATCCGCGGATGTGGTGAAGGGGCGCCTGACGGGCTTCGGTCCTGGTCGGGCGCCCTTTTCCGGTGTCAGGCCGTAGCCGCGCCTCCCCGGCGTGCGCCTCACCGGCCGGGTGTGGCGCACGACGAGCTGTGTATAGTTCGTTGCGCAACGAACTAAACATCCTGTCTCGCTGTCGGGCTCACTTTCTCCGCCGATGAGGCTCTCCCCTTCCGCTTCACCGACGTCGGAAGCCCTCGCGCTCGGCCCGGCTCGCTCACCAGCAAGGACCACGACATGCCCGTCACGCCCATCGGAACCCGCGGCACCGAGGACCGTTCCCTGCCCGCCATGGGGCGCCACATCGGGTCCGCTCCTGTCCGGACGGGGCTGAGCGGAAACAGAGCGGTGTTCGCGCCGGTCGCCATAGTGGTGGTGATCGGGGCGATCTTCATCAGTGTGTATCTCGCCGCCTTCCACGCGCCGGTGCCGCGCGATCTGCCCGTCGCGGTCGTCGGCACGGCTGCCGACGCGGAGCGCATGGAGGCACTGCTGAGGGACCGGGCTCCCCATGCCTTCCAGGTCGGAGCGCTGCCGGACGAGAGCGCGGGGCGCGCCGCCGTCGAGCACGGCGAGGTCTTCGCCGTCTACGAGCCACGCGCCGCGGCCGGTCCTCGGGTGCTCTACGCCGGTGCGCACGGTCCGTCGGTCACCGGCCTTGTGACGGACGCCTTCGCCCGGGCCGCCACCGACGGCGAAAGGCCGGAGAGCCTCGATGTCGTCCCGGCATCACCCCGGGACACCCGTGGACTCGTTGTGTTCTACACGACATTCGGCCTGGTGTTGTCCGGCTATCTGTTCGGCATCATGACCTACCAGTTGGCGCCCCGCATCGCGTTGCGCCAACGGCTTGCCAGCCTGGCCGTGTTCGGGGCCGGCGGTGGAGTGGTCGTGGCGGCCGTGGTCCGGGCCTTCGATGTACTGCCCGCGCCTTTTCTCGGTGTCGCCGGTCTGGTGGCACTGGTCGCCCTCGCCGTAGGGGCCGCCACCATGACCCTTGTACGCACCTTTGGTGTTGTCGGTTCCAGCAGTGCGGCAGTGTTGTTCATGACCCTCGGCAACGCGACCAGCGGTGGGAGTCTGCCCGCGTACTTCCTTCCCGGCTGGCTCCACCCGTTCTCCTTCGTCCTGCCCGTCGGGGTGGGGGTGCGGGCCGTCAACGGCCTGGCGTTCTTTCACGGGGACGGTGTGGCCAGGGCCGTGGCGGTACTGAGTGCCTGGACGCTGGCAGGCGTCATCGGTCTCCGGTACCGCGAGAGGGCCCTGGGGCGCCGGACGGAGGGGCACTGAGCGAGCCGGTTCCGGAGGCGGGCGGACCAAGTGCTTCCGCCCTTGGTCCGCCCGCGTGCGCCTGCCGCGTCACCTCCGGGCGGCACCGTGCACCCGGTGCATGAACTCACTGACGGGCAGCGCCTCTTCGGGCCGCAGGTACCGCGTGAAGTGATGCCTGATGCCTTCGAGGTGGATGCGTGAGGCTTCGGCGAGCCGGCGGCGCCCGTCGTCGGTGAGCACGGCATGGACGACACGGCGGTCCTCCGCCGAGTGCAGCCGCTCCACCAGACCGGCCTTGTCCATACGCTCCAACAGGCGGGTCAGGCCGCCGGTGCTGTAGACAATGGCGTCGGCGAGGTCGCTCATGCGCATCCTGCCCTCGCGCGACTCCGACAGCCGCAGCAGCACGTCGTACTGGGACAACGTGAGCCCCGCCCGCTCACTCATCTCCCGCTCCATCGCGCGGGTGATGTGGTGGTACGCGAGGATGAAATCCCGCCATGCGCCCAGGGCCCGCCGGTCCAGTTCGTCGTCGTGCATACATCGGCTCCGCTCCACCCGGGAAATATATCTGTACCCACAATAGTTGCACCGGCAGATACATCGGAGCGCCGGCGCCGACACAGCCGGCGCGCACAGCAGGGAGAAGACCATGGGAATCCCGACCGGTTCCGTCGGACTCAACATCGACCCCGCCGCCACGGGCCTGGAAACAGCACGTCGGCTGGCACACCGCGCGGACGAGTCCGGGCTCGACTTCGTCGGCGTGCAGGACCACCTCTACCACCCGGAGTTCCTCGACGCCTGGACACTGATCACCTCGCTGGCGGCCACCACGCGGCGCGTGACCTTGATGACCAACGTCGCCAACACGGTGCTGCGGCCGCCGGCGCAACTGATCAAGGCCGCCTCCACACTCAGCACCCTGAGCGGAGGCAGAGTCGTCCTCGGCGTGGGCGCGGGAGCCGCGCCTCCCGCGACCGCGGCGTACGGCGGACCCCAGTACAGCCCGGCCCAGGCCACCGGCGCCTTCGAGGAGGCCATGCAGGTGATGAAGGCCATGAGCGACCCGGCGCGGCGCTCCGTACGCTTCGACGGGAAGTACCACCACATCAGCGGCGCGCACCCGGGACCGTTTCCCGCCCAGCCAGTCCCGATCATGGTGGGCTCCTACGGGCCCCGCATGCTCAGGATCACCGGACGGCTGGGTGACGGCTGGCTGCCCACCAACGGCTACGCCCCGCCGGAGCGGGTGCCGGAGCTTCAGCGGGTGATCGACGAGGCCGCCACCGCGGCGGGCCGTGACCCGAGGTCGGTTCAGCGGATCTACAACGTCATGGGAACCATCACGGGTGACGGCAGCCCCGTCTTCGAGGGGCAGAACCTTGTCGGCCCGCCCGGATTCTGGGTGGACACACTGCTCCGGTACCGCGAGGAACTGGGCTTTGACTCCTTCCTCTTCTGGCCCGTCAACGCGGACAGCGAGGCTCAGGCGGCACTCTTCGCCGAGAAGGTCGCCCCGCGTGTCCGGCTCCCTCGTCAGCCCTTGGACCAAGGAGCACAGCGGTGACCGTCTCGCCGACCGATCCCGCGACCACCGACGTGACCCCGGCCACGCCGCCCACCGGGACCTGGCACATCGATCCGCTGCACTCCAGCGTCGGATTCGTCGCGCGGCATCTGGGGTTTGTGCGGGTCCGCGGCCGCTTCTCGGACGTCGAGGGCACTCTCCACATCACGGACCCGGCCGAGGACTCCAGCGCCGAGGTGCGCGTCGCCACGGCGACGGTCGACACCGGGGTGCCCGCGCGCGATCGGCACCTCCGCTCGGCGGAGTTCTTCGATTCCGCGAACCATCCCGTCATGGAGTTCCATGGTCACAACGTCCGCCGCGAGGCCGGTCACTGGTCCATGGACGGCGACCTCACCATCGCGGGTACAACCCGGCCGGTGACGCTCGTCGGTGAATTCCTTGGCGAGGACATCTTCCCGTTCACAGGAGGACGCCGTCTGGCCTTCACCGGGCGCGCCAGGGTCGACCGCCGCGAGTTCGGAGTCTCGGGGCTGCCGCCGCTGCCGGGAGCAACGATCTTTGTGGGGGCGGAGGTTGATATCGAGCTGGACATCAGCATGGTCGAGCACGACGTCCGTCCTTTCGCCGAACAGATCCTGGGGCGCCGGCTCGCGGTTTAGAAACAGCCCGGCCGCCTCACGGTGATCCGGAGCAGTACGGCGCCTCCGCAAGGCCATGGCCGGCCGTACCCCACATCGCGCGGGGTACCGGGCCCGGACCCCGCACACGCCGGTGGTCGACAACTCACCTTTCGTGCACGGCATCTGAGGGCCAGTCACCAAGGGACTTTGGCTGATTGATTGCCGAGTTGTGACGCCCTGGAAACGCACCGTAACGCTCCATGTCCGGGTCATGACATCTCCCGGATACACCTTGTTGCCCTCGAACGGCCCGGTCCATCGTCGTTGTGCGGCGTCCGACTCCCGTACGCCGCAGCCGAGTTGAGCGCGCACAGCACAGCGGCGCGCCACCGATCGAGGAGGACCAACTCCATGGCAGCAGCGCGTACCCCCCAGCGGCGGCTCGCCACGGCAATCGCCACAGTGGCGACCGTGGCGGCGATCGTCGGAGCAGGCACCGCGCTTCCCGCCCAGGCCGCACCGGCCGAGGGCAGAGTCCTGCACGCCGGCGCCGCCGAGGCGATCAGCGGCAGCTACATCGTCACTCTGAAGAAGACGGCGGGCTTCAAGGCCTCCGCCGCGCAGGGCAAGGAGCTCGTCGCGGAGTACGGCGGCAAGGTGAACCGGACCTACACGTCCGCACTGAACGGCTACGCCGCCACCCTCAGCGCCACGGAGGCCAAGCGTCTGGCGGCCGACCCCGCCGTCGCCTCGGTCGAGCAGGACCAGAAGGTCTACGCCACCGGTACGCAGACCAACGCCCCGTGGGGCCTGGACCGCGTCGACCAGGCGAACCTCCCGCTGAACGGCACCTACTCGTACCCCGATTCGGCGGGCAGCGGGACAACCGTATATGTCCTGGACACCGGTGTTCGCATCACCCACCAGCAGATCGCGGGCCGGGCGTCCTACGGCTACGACTTCGTCGACAACGACGCGACCGCCCAGGACGGCTACGGTCATGGCACGCACGTCGCTACAACCGTCGCCGGTACGACCTACGGGGTGGCCAAGCAGGCGAAGATCGTCGCCGTGCGGGTCCTCGGCAATGACGGCTCCGGTACGACCGCCGGTGTCATCGCGGGCGTGGACTGGATAACCGCCAACCATGTCGCTTCCTCCGTGGCCAATGTGTCGCTCGGTGGCGGAGCCAGCACAACGCTCGACAACGCGGTGAGGAACTCGATCGCGTCCGGGGTCACCTACTCCATCGCGGCCGGCAACGCGGGTGCCCCCGCGGCGAATTACTCGCCCGCCCGTGTGCCCACGGCGATCACCGTGGGCGCCACCACCAGGACGGACGCGCGGGCCTCGTACTCCAACTACGGCTCCACCGTGGACATCTTCGCTCCCGGGTCCGCCATCACGGCGGGCTGGAACACTTCCGACACGGCCACCTTGACCGGCGACGGCACCTCCTTCGCCGCCCCGCACGTCTCCGGCGCCGCCGCCATCTACCTGACGAACCACCCCGGCGCCTCGCCGGCGGCCGTGGCCACCGCGCTGACCAACGGCGCGACGTCCAACGTCCTGTCCGGCGTCGGCTCCGGCTCGCCCAACAAGCTGCTCAGGCTCGTCCCGTAACAGCGCTTCGCGAGGCGTACACGCCTCGTGCTTGAGTCCCGCCGCTCAGGGCCCGAGCGGCGGGACTTCCGCGTGGCACCGGACATCCCGGCTCCCGGTCGGCGGCCGAACCGCGCGAGGCCGGCCGCCACGGGGCATCAGGCGGCGCGGGGAGCGGGGTGGACGATGTGTTTGGTCTCCTGGAACTCCTCCAGTCCGCGCACCCCGTTGAGGCGGCCGACTCCGCTCTGCTTGAAGCCGCCTTCCTCCATCTGGTCCACGATGACGGCCCAGGTGTTGGCCCAGACCGTGCCGGCCTCCAGCTCACGGCCGACCCGCAGCGGCCGGTCGACATCGCGGGTCCACACACTCGCGGCAAGCCCGTAATCGGTGGCGTTGGCACGCGCGATCGCGTCGGCCTCGTCGTCGAAGACCTCGAAGGTGGCGACAGGCCCGAAGACCTCCTGCTGGACGATGGGGAGCTGGACGTCGTCCGTCTCCACCAGGCTCGGACGGTAGAAGGCGCCCGCGGCCAGCGGGCCCTCCGTGACGACACCGCCACGTACCAGAATGCTGGCGTAGGCACCGGCGTCAGCGACGATCCGGTCCACACGTTCGGCGTTCGCCTTGTCGATCAGCGGGCCCATCTGGCTGGCCGGGTCGGTGCCCGGTCCCACACGTACCGATTCCAGCGCGGCCGAGAGCCGGGTGCGCAGCTCGTCGGCGATGCCCCGCTGGACCAGAATCCTGCTGCCGGTCATGCAGAACTGGCCGGTGAACGTGGTGATCGCCGCGGTCAGGACGGGTACGGCCGCGTCGAGATCGGCATCGTCGAAGACGATCATCGGCGTTTTGCCGCCCAGTTCGAGTGATACGCCCTTCAGGTGCCGGGAGGCGTCGGACATGATGCTCCGTCCGACCCCGGTGCTGCCGGTGTAGCTGATCACGTCCACGCCGGGGTCCGCGACAAGCAGCCGGGCACCCGCGCTGCCGGATTCGGTGAAGGTGTTGACCACCCCGGCGGGCAGGCTCCTGGTGGACCGCAGGATCTCGTAGAGCAGCCCGTTGGTGAGGCCGGTCTGGCCCGGCAGCTTCATCGCGACGGTGCAGCCGGCCGCCAGGGCCGGTGCGAAGGAGCGTACGGACAGGATCATGGGGGAGTTCCAGGGGGCGATGACCCCGGCGACCCCGGCCGGCTGGCGCAGTGTCATCGAGTACAGGCCCGGCTTGACCTCGGCGGCCCGGCCCGAGTCGGTCAGGGCCAGCGCTCCGTAGTAGCGGATCTTGGAAATGGTCAGATCGATCTCCAGAGTGGCCTCGGGAAGGATCTTTCCGTTTTCGAGGGAGAGGAGCTCGATCAGTTCCTCGCGCCGTTCCGTCATCCTGTCGGCCAGCTCGAACAGTGCCGTGGCGCGCAGATCACGGTCGCGGGCCCAGTCACCGGCGCGGAAAGCGCGCCGGGCGGCGTCGATGGCGGCCCTGGCCTCGTCCGCACCTCCGTCGGCGAAGGTGCCCAGCACCGCCCCGGTCGCGGGGTTGAGCGATTCGGTGGACTTGGCGGAGTCAGTCCAGGCCCCGTCGATGAGATTCCGAGCGTGTACCGGGCGAGGGAAAGAGGGGGACATGAAGGTGTCTCCTGGCAGTGAGTGTGCCGGTGGATGGTGAGTGGATACGGCTGTCCGCCGCGTGGGGCGTCCGTTCGGGGCGTGACCGAAACGCGAGAGTGTGTGCGCTTCCGTGCGCGCCGGTCCGGTGCCGCTCCCGGGGTTCCGGACCTCCAGCAGCCCACCGTGCCGGCTCGTCCGCAGTCGGGCGGACAGCGCCGACGCGCCCTGGGAGTAGCCAGCTCACCGTGCGCCGGATTCTTGGATTTCTATGGCGGGCGGAGCTGGATATTCGCTGGCAGGAGGACCATAGTCTCTGGAGATCGTTCGTTACGCAACGAATGGTAGCACTCGTATTTCCTGGCGCCTCGCTGAGTGGTCCCCCTTGTTTCTGGGGGGAGGCCCGACGGGGGGGGCGGTGGGGGAGGGGGCTCCGGGCGCGGCTTGACGAGTGCCCGGCGGCGACTTATGGTTTGTTGCACAACGAACTAGATGGTGGACGGTGCGGCCCCTGGGGAGCGCAGCACGTCGGCCATCGCAGGTTCACTTCTCAGGTCCGCGGCAGTGGCTGATGGACCCCCGCCCCGCCCAGGAACGCACCCGCACCTGGCAGTGTCGCGGACATCCGGTTTGGAGAATCACCATGGCGGCAGAAGAGGGCTCTCCCTCCCCGCACACCAGCCGTTCCACCCCTTCGTCACAGGCCGTCAGAGCGGCCGTGGTCCGTGACGGAGGCGGCCCCTTCCTCTTCGAGGAACTCGAACTCGATACGGCGCTGCGCCCCGACGAGGTGCTGGTGAGAGTCGTCGCCACCGGCGTCTGCCAGACCGATGTGCACGTACGCGACCAGGCCCTGCCGACTCCGCTGCCCGCCGTCCTGGGACACGAGGGCGCGGGAGTGGTCGAGCGGGTCGGCAGCGGTGTGACCACTGTCGTCCCTGGTGACCGCGTCATCATGTCGTACCAGGCATGCGGCCACTGCGGCCCCTGCCTGCGCGGCCAGTACACGTACTGCGAGTCGGCCTTTCCCATCAACTTCGGCGGCTCGCGACTCGACGGCACCAACGCCCTGAGCGACGCCGAAGGCGCCCCGGTCCACGGGCACTTCTTCGGCCAGTCGTCCTTCGCGACACACTCCTTGGCCACCGAGCGCAATGTGGTCAAGGTCGACGACAGTGTGCCGCTGGAGCTGCTCGGTCCGCTCGGCTGCGGCATGCAGACCGGCGCCGGAGCGGTGCTGAACTCGCTCCGGGTCTCCGCCGGATCCAGCGTGGTCGTCATCGGGGCCGGCGCGGTCGGTCTGGCCGCGGTCATGGCCGCACGTGTGGCCGGCGCCGCCTCCGTCATCGCGGTGGACGTCATTCCCGAGCGGCTGGCCCTGGCCGCCGAACTCGGCGCCACCCACACGGTCAACGGGAAGGAAGAGGACACCGCGGCCCGCATCGCCGAGATCACCGGCACCGGCGCGGACTATGTCCTGGAGATCACCGGGCGGCCGGAGATGCTCACCCTGGCCGTCGACGCGCTCGCCCCGCTGGGCACCGCCGCCCTCATCGGCGGGGCCCCCGCCGGCACCCGGGCGCAGGTGGACATGAACACCCTTCTGGGTGGCCGCACGGTGCGCGGAATCGCCCAGGGCGACTCCGTCCCGCAGCTTTTCCTCCCCCGGCTCATCGACCTCTACAAGGCCGGCGAGTTCCCCTTCGACCGCCTCGTCGCTTTCTACGACTTCGACGACATCAACCAGGCGGTCGCCGACACCCGCAGCGGCAAGGTCATCAAGCCGGTCCTGCGTATCCACTCGTAGCGGCCGTCGCGTGTGGTGAAGCCCCGCCCTGCGGGCGGACGACGCCACTTTCGCGACACACCCCAGCCGCTGCCCGACTCACCCAAGAGAGAACAGCCATGAACGACCACCAGCAGAACAAGCCCGGCGAGCCGACCGACCGTTACGGGATCGGCGCGGCCGGAATGCCGCTCAACACCCTCGCGGACTACCGCCCCATACCGGCCGACTCCTACGGCGCCCTGTTCCTTCCGGACCGTCTCGCCAAGGGTTACCACGTCGAGGAGATCAACGACGGCGTCCACTACGTCACCTCGGGTGCCTACGACGCGATGTTCGTCGTGACGGGCAGCGGAGTCGTCGTGGTCGACGCCCCGCCGCTTCTCGGCACGAACATGCTCAAGGCCATCAAGGAGGTCACGGACGCGCCGGTCACCCACCTCATCTACAGCCACTGGCACTCCGACCACATCGGCGCCGCCGGGATCTTCGGACCGGATGTGAAGGTCATCTCCCACGAGTACACGCGGGACATGATCCAGCGCTGGCCCGACCTGGGCGGCGGCCGGGGGCTGCCCGTGCCGACCGAGACGTTCTCCACCAACGAGACCCTCGACGTGGGCGGTGTGAAGCTGCAACTCGACTACAAGGGTGTCAATCACACTCCGGGCAACATCTTCATCTACGCGCCGAAGCAGAAGGTCCTCGCCGCCATCGACATCATCAGCCCCGGCTGGAGCGCCTTCAAGCACTGCGACGCCTCAGAGAACATCCGCGGCTGGGCCGAGGCCCACGACTGGATCCTGGACTACGACTTCAAGGCCGTCGTCTCCGGACACGTCAACCGCTGGGGCACCCGTGAGGACGCCGTCGCCTCCCGCGCGTACACCAACGACATCGTCGAGTTCGCCAAGGAGGCGTTCGACCAGGCGGAAGACATGGAGTTCATCCAGCGCAACGGCTTCAGCAACGCCTGGGTGCTGTGGGAGAACTACTTCAACGAGATGACCAACTACGTCACCAAGAAGACCCTGGAGAAGGTCACCGACAACGGCCAGAACTGGGCGGAACGCCTGGCAGGCGCCGACGTGATGACGAAGTACCACGCCTACTCCATCCTTGAGGCGCTCCGCCTGGAGTACGGCATGGTCACCGGGTTCGAGAAGCGGATCATCCCGCAGGAGTCCTGAACCCGGGACTCGCCGGGGCCGGGAGAGCGCGGAATCCACGGCCTCCCGGCCCCGGCGGCCCCTTCCCGCGCCCTGTCCGAGTGACCTGCCCCCGGCCGTACAATTCGTTGAGTAACGAATGATTGGAGTGGTTGTGGATCTTTCTGCCCATGAAGGAGCGCCGGCCGGGACCGTGGAAGCGGACGGCGCGTCGCGGGAAGGGGCCGAGCCGTCCCCGTCGGCAGCACTCTCTCCGTCCAGGCCGCTGAGCACGACCGAAAGGGACGTGTGGCTCGGCTTCCTCTGCACCCACCTGCAGTTGCTTCGCACCCTCGACCGGAAGCTCCTGGACAGCCAGCGCATCGCGATGTCCTCCTACGAGGTGCTGCTGTGCCTGGCGGAGTCTCCCGAGGGCCGGGTACGGATGAAGGACATCGCCTCCTCCCTGCTGATCAGCCGCAGCGGGCTGACCCGCATCGTCGACGACCTCGAACGCCAGGGTTATGTGGCACGCGAGAAGTGCCCCACCGACGCGCGCGGGATGGACGCGGTGCTGACCGCGGCCGGCCGTACCGCCTACCGCCGCGCGCGAAAGGTCCATCTGACCAACCTGCGCAAGGAGTTCCTCGACAAGCTCAGCGCGGAGCAGCTTCAGTCCCTCAGTGAGATCTGGAAGACCCTCGGCGTGGACGAGCCCGGCGCCGAAGTCTGACCTTCCCGGGTACGCGCGGTGTGTTCCCGGGCCCGCCATCCATGCCCGTGAAAGGAACGTACCGACCCATGACCGACCTGGACAGCCCGAGAGAACCCGCCCCTGCCGCCGTTGCCGCCGCGTCCGGCGAACACAGCGGACTGCGGCCGGGCGGGTCCCTGGACGAGGCCACCCGCCCCCGGGCGCCCAGAGCCTCCGCCGCGGAGACCGCGCCCTCGGAGCCGTACCCCGGTGGGACCGGGGCACGGCTGATACGTATCCACGCCGGGCTCCGTCAGGAGATGGCGCAGATCCAGGACGCGGTGGCGCAGATCGCGGTCGGCGCGAGCGATCCCGCCGCCACGCGATCGCTGATCAACAGCCTCACCCTGCGGCAGAACTACTGGACGCTGGGCTCCTTCTGCGCGGGCTACTGCCGCACTCTCACAACCCACCACACCATCGAGGACCAGGTCATGTTCCCCGAGCTGGAGGCCCGCCAGGCATCGCTCGGGCCGGTGGTGCGGCGGCTGGAGGCGGAGCACGACATCATCGCCGACGCGCTGACCGCACTGGACAAGGCCCTGGTCGCACTCGTCCGGGGTGACGGCACGATCGGGGACGTCCGGAGCCGCACGGATCACCTCGACCGGATTCTGACCTCCCACCTGGACTACGAGGAGGCCGAGCTCGTCGGCCCGCTGGACCGGCTCGGGATCCACGTCTGAACTCCGCAGGGGTTCAGCAGGCCGTGCGGGCACCGGAGGCGGCCCCCGCACGGCCTGCTTGTGCGGGGGTCTCTTCCGTGCTGGGCCGGTGAAGAACCGGCCGGGTCAGCCGGGAAGCGAATGCCGCCCGGCGGCCAGAGCCTTCGCGACCGGCACCACGTCGTCGACGGCCATCTCGACCCGCTCGTACACCTCGGGATTGAGGATCGTGGTGCCGTCGAAGTCACCGGCGCTCAGATAGATCCCGGCCGGTGCCGTCCATGCCTGGAGGAAGGCGAACAGAGGCCGCAGGGCGTGCTCGATGACCAGCGCGTGCCTGTCGCTGCCACCCGTCGCGGCGAGCATCACGGGCCTGGCGGCGAGGGCGTACTGGTCCACGAAGTCGACGAAGTGTTTGAACAGGCCGGTGTATGAGCCGCGGAAGACCGGGGTCGCCGCGATGACGAGGTCGGCGCTCTCCACGGCCCGCACGGCGTCCTCGGCGTACGCGTCGAGCTGATCACGCTCCAGGGCTCCGCTGAACCCCGGGCCGAGGGTGTGGACCTCGATGATCCGTGCATCGATCGGGGTCCGGGAGGCGATGGTCCGGAGGATCAGCTCCACCAGGGCCTTGGTCTTCGACGGGGAGCGCACGGTGCCGACCAGGGCGACGACGCGCAGTGCATCGCTCATGCCACCGGTTCCTGTCCCGAAGCCCGTGCGGCCGACTCCTGGAGAGCGGCGATCTCCTTGCGCACCACCGGTGCCACCTCGCCGCCGTAGAGTTCGATGGACCTGAGCATCTCCTTCTGGGGCACGTCACCGAATCCCATCTGGATCATCATGCGGTCGTGACGGAAGATCTCGTACTGCGCCATGATCTTGTCGATGATCTCCTGGGGGCTGCCGAGGAAGAACGCCCCGGCGCCGCTCGCCTGCGCTTCATAGGCCAGTCGCGGCATCGGCACACCCTGGCCGCGCTGGTGGTGGTTGGCCATCCAGCCCGCCTGGAAATACGGGTGCGACACATCGATGGCCTCACGTCGGGTGGCGGCCACGAAGCCGGGAGAGTTGATCGACACCTTGAGCTTCGACGCGTCGTGACCGAAGTCCTTCGCGCTCTTGCGGTACAGATCGACGAAGGGGGCGAACTGGCGGTAGCTGCCGCCGATGATCGCGAGCGACAGCGGCAGGTTCAGTTTGGCCGCCCGTACGACCGAGGCCGGTGTCCCGCCCACCGCCACCCACACAGGCAGCTCGCGATCCGGTCGCGGACTGATGTCCGCGTTCCGCAGGGCCGGCCGCAGGGAGCCCCGCCAGGTGACCGGATGCTCGCTGCGCAGCCGCAGCAGCAGATCGAGTTTCTCCGCGAAGAGCTGCGCGTAGTCGCTCACGTCGTAGCCGAAGAGGGGGAACGACTCGGTGTACGAGCCGCGCCCGGCGATGATCTCGGCGCGTCCCTCCGATATCAGGTCCAGCGTGGCGAACTGCTGGAAGACCCGGACGGGATCGTCCGAACTCAGCACGGTCACCGCGCTGGACAGTTTGATGTTCCGGGTCCTCTCGGCCATCGCGGTCAGTACGACGGCGGGAGCCGAGACCGCGAAGTCGGAACGGTGGTGCTCACCGACCGCGAACACGTCCAGGCCGGCCTCGTCGGCCGCCGTCGCCTGCTCGATCAGCTCACGCAGCCGGGCACCCGGTCGTGGTGGGATGCCCGTGGTGGGGTCCGGTGTCAGTTCACCGAAGTGAAAGATGCCGAGTTCGAAGGCCATGGTGGCCGCCTTTCTACGGATGGGGTGCGAGGGGGAGAGGGCTGGTTCACGGCCGGTCGGCGAGGCCGACGGACGGGACCGCCTCCGCGGCCGGCACCTGGCCCGGAGCATCGGATGACCGAAGCCGCCGGATAGTAGTTCGTTGTGCAACGAATTGTATGTCGTCGGTGAAGGCTGGTCAAAGACGCTTCCACCGGCCGGAACGGGCTTCCGGATGTCCTGCGGCCGCTCGTGGCGCATGACCGGTGGCGGTCTGGGGCGCGGGGAGGGATCGGTGGCCGGTGGCGTGGGTGAGGCGTGGGCACCCCTCGCGCGGTGGGAGCCTGTGCCCTCAGGGATCCCTCGCTGATCCACCAGGGATTACGGGACAACCCCTGGACCGGAGATCCCCTCCGCCGGCTGCTTACCTGCGACTCCGGCCGGTCAGCGCCTTTCGGGGGAAATGATTTCTCCGTACTCCTGGGCTGTTCTGTGCGCCGCGTGCGGGGGAGTGGCCGGGAGAGCGTCCTGGCATAACCTGGGGCTCATGACGCATTCCGGCAGCCATGGTGGCTACTCGTCGTATCGCGGGCGTCGATCCCAAACGATTGTCTGGGGGGCCGCCGCGCTCGCCGTGACGTCGGGAATCGCCTACTGGGGATATTCGACTCTGACGGCCGAACCGGACGACCCTCAAGTGGTGGCCGCGACAGCCGAGTTCGAAAAGTTCTTCGATGCCTGGGAGGCGGGCGACGCACGGCGGGCCGGCCGGGTGACAAACACCCCGGACCAGGCCGAGGCGCTGATCACATCCGTCATGACGAACCTTGAGCCGTCGAAGACCGAGATCAGCGCCGGTGCCGGTGAAAGGAAGGCGGATGGGGAAGTCGACATTCCATTCACTGTGAAGATGACTATTCCCGGGGCGGGTGACTACTCGTGGAACTCACAGGCGAAGGCCGTCGGGCGGGCCGAAAAATGGAAAGTCGAATTCCATACCGAGACGGTCCATCCGGAGATGGTGCCGGGGCAGACGCTCGCTCTTGAGCTGAGAGACCGCGCCGCCATCCTCGACAAGAACGGCGAGGAACTGGAGGCCGCCTCTCTCGTCGGCGTTGTCGACTTCAGGACCGGCAGGGGGGTGTCGGGCCTCCAGGCGTTCTACGACAGACAGCTCATCGGCAGCTCGGGCCTGTCGAAGTCGGTCGTCATCAGGGACCGCAAGTCCGGCCATGTGGTGAAGACGCTCACCGGCGCCGGGGCGAGCCGGGGCAGGCCGGTGCGGACGACCATTGATCCGCGGGTCCAGCGAGCCGCCGCCGCGGCCCTGGCCGGAGTGGAGAAGAACGCGGCGATCGTCGCCATCGACCCCTCCAGTGGCCGGATCCTCGCCGCCGCGAACATGCCACCCGGGATGAACCGTGCGCTGGAGGGCCGCTATCCGCCCGGCTCCACCTTCAAGGTGGTGACGGCCGCCGCTCTGCTGAAGCAGGGGATGAAGCCGTCGGACCGGGCCGACTGCCCGAAGTTCGCCATCGTCAACGGTCAGCGCTTCGAAAATCAGGGCCAGTTCACACTGCCCGCCGGATCGACCTTCCGGGACACTTTCGCGCGCTCCTGCAACACCTTCTTCGTCAACTCCGGCGCGAAGCTGTCCGAGTCCACCCTGCACGACACCGCGAAGGCGTTCGGTATCGGCGGCACCTGGGACGTGGGCACCACGACGTACGACGGCAGCGTCCCGGTCGCCGGCAGCGCGAACGACAAGGCCGCCGCCACCGTCGGACAGGCCCGGGTGCAGGCGTCGCCCCTGGTGATGGCCTCGATCGCGGCAACGGTGAAGGAGGGCGTCTTCAAGCAACCCACCCTGGTGCCCGACGCCGTGAAGAACCGGTACGTAGCCCCCTCCCGGCTGGACGCCGGAGTCGTCGACGCGCTGCGCGGCATGATGCGCGCGACCGTCACCGAGGGTGCCGCCGAGGCCCTCAAGGGCCTCCCCGGTGAGCCGCACGCGAAGACGGGCACGGCCGAGTTCGGCACCGAGACCCCGCCGCGCACGCACGCCTGGATGATCGGCTACCAGGGTGACCGGAATCTTGCCTGGGCGGTGCTGCTGGAGGACGGTGGGTCGGGTGGTTCCGACGCGGGGCCCATCGCGGCGACATTCCTCAAGAACGTCATCGGATGACACGTCGAGCGCTCGCAAGGGGGCCGGCGCCCGGCTACCCGACGAGCGCCTGGGTGCCGAGCACGGTGAGCAGGGCCAGACGATCGGCCTCCCGGGTGCCGGGCTCGGCCGTGTAGACCATGACGCGCAGGTCGCTGCCCTCCACGGTGAGCACGTCGCAGTCCAGCGTCAGGGTGCCCACATGGGGATGGTCGATGGTCTTGCGCGCCGCCTCGTGACGGCCGACGGCACCGGCGTCCCACAGCGCGGCGAACCGGTCACTGCCCGCCCGCAGCTCCGCGACCAGCCGGCGCAGCCGCTGGTCGGCCGGATAGTGATCGGCGGCCACACGCAGGTCGGCCACCAACGTGGCTTCGAGCGCGCGCCGGGCCTCCGGGGTGAGCAGCACGCGACCGGCCGGGCCAAGGAAGTTGCGCCACACGCCATTGCGCTGGATGCCGCGCCAGCCGGACGGATCGCCCATCAGCGCCGCGTACGGCTGGTTCGCCACCAGGAGCGTCCAGGACGCGTCGTACACCGCGACCGGGGTCCCGGTCAGCCGGTCCAGCAGCCGCTGGACGCTCGGCGTGATGTAGGTGGGGATGGTCTCCGGGCCCGGCGGCGCCAGCCCGGCCAGCCGGAACAGGTGCGTTCGCTCCTCGACCGACAGCCGCAGCGCCCGAGCCAGGGCTTCGACGACCTGTGCCGACGGGTGGGACGCGCGGCCCTGTTCGAGGCGGGTGACGTAGTCGACGGAGATCCCGGCCAGCATGGCCAATTCCTCACGGCGCAGTCCCGCAGCGCGTCGTTTTCCACCGGTGGGCAGGCCCGACGCCTCGGGTGAGACCCGGTCGCGCCAGCGCCGTACCGTCTTTCCGAATTCCGCCGTTGCCATACCCAGCAGTGTGCCTCGCCGGCCGCTCGCCTTCCTGGTACCCGTAGTCCCAGGAAGGCCAGACGCCTGGCTGATCCCCTTTTGCCGCCGGATCGTGGAGGCATGACAACAACACTGATCACCGGAGCGAACAAGGGCTTGGGCCATGAGACCGCCCGTCAGCTCGTCGCCGCGGGCCACACCGTCTACATCGGCAGCCGGGACGCGGAGCGGGGACGCCTCGCCGCCGAGCGGCTGGGGGCCCGTGCCATCCTTCTCGACGTCACCGACGACGCGTCCGTCGCCGCCGCGGCCCGGGTCGTCGAGGCCGGCGGCGGCCTGGACGTACTGATCAACAACGCGGGAGTCGAGGGCCGGGACGCCGGCAACCATGTGATCGGCGCCGCCGATGTGACGGCCGACATCACAGAGCGGACGTTCGCGACGAATGTTTTCGGCACGGTGCGCGTCACCCACGCGTTCCTGCCGTTGCTGCGGCGCTCCGCGGCCCCGGTCGTGGTGAACGTCAGCAGCGGTCTGGCCTCACTGGCCAGGGTCACCGCGCAGGGCACCCCGACCTACGCCTATCCGGGCGTCGCCTACCCGGCGTCGAAGGCCGCCCTCAATATGATCACGGTGCAGTACGCGAAGGCGTTCCCGGAGATGCGGATCAACGCGGTGGACCCCGGCTACACCAAGACCGACCTGAACGGGAACACCGGCACCCAGACCGTCGAACAGGGCGCCGCGATCATCGTCCGCATGGCACAGGTGGGCCCCGACGGCCCCACCGGAGGCCATTTCGACGCCGAGGGCCCCGTCCCCTGGTGACGTCAGCCGCCGTGCTTCTCCGGTTTGATGAGCAGGAGGGCGATGTCGTCGCTGCCGCGGAAGGATCGCTGGGTCCGCCTGGCGTGCTGGACAAGCTTCTTCGCGAGCAGATCCAGCGGTTGCGGTTGTGCTTCCGCGAGCTGGGCAGCGAGTTCTTTGATGGTCATGTCCAGATCTGTCCCCGGCACTTCCACCAGGCCGTCGGTGTAGAGGGCGAGGACGGCGCCGGGGGGCAGCGGGACATCGACGGTGCTGTACTCGGCCTCCGGCTCGATACCGAGGAGCAGTCCGGTCGGTATGTCCAGGACCTCCGTATGGCCGTCGCCATGGCACAGCACCGGTGGCAAGTGGCCGGCGGCCGCGAGACGGGCCCGGTTGTGCCGCAGGTCCAGATGGGCGTAGAGACAGCTCGTGAACAGGTTGGACCTCAGATCGATCAGCAGGCGGTTGGTGCGCGCGAGCACCTCGTCCGGAGGAGCGCCCGCGCTCGCGTGGGCGTGGACGGCGGTCCTGACCTGTCCCATCAGAGCGGCGGCATTCACGTTGTGGCCCTGTACATCACCGATGACGGCGGCGGCCGAGGTGTCGTCCAGGCGGATGAGGTCGTAGAAGTCGCCGCCGATGTCCATGCCCCGGGTCGCCGGGAGATAGTGGGCGGCGACCTCCAGGCCGGGGATCCGCGGCAGGTCGTGCGGGAGCAGAGCGGCCTGCAGACCCCGGGCGATCTGGTTCTCGGTGTCGAAGAGCCGGGCCCGCTCCAGCGCCTGCGCGATCACACCGGCCAGTGAGGTGAGACCGGCGCGCTCCTCCGGCGAGAAGGGATGCGGCTGGTCGTAGCCCAGCACGCAGCAGCCGATGGTCCGGCCGGAGGCGAAGAGCGGCAGGTAGGCGAAAGCGGCCATGTTCGCGTACAGGTCGATGTGCGGATAGGTGTACCGGAGTTCCTCGGTGTTCGCGTAGAACGCGGGAACACCGGTCCGGATGGCCCGCAGGCTGGCGGCCTCCGTGGTCAGCGGAAGGCCGTCGAAATACTCCGCGACTCCTTCCGGGAAACCGCGGGCGTCGATGACCTGGAGCCTTCCTTCGTCAGCTGTGAGCACCGCCAGACCCTGGACATTGATGACGGGCATGATCTGGTTGAGGACCGCCTCGGCCACATCCCTGACCCCGACGGCCTCGGTGAGCGCCGAGGAGAGATGCAGCAGATGGAAGAGGGCGCCGGGGCGGGCCTGCGCCGCGGTCGGCGGGGTGAGAAACGGCTGGTGATCCTCGCTGGGCGCCTCGGTGGGTGTGATGCGCACACTGATGCCGGTGGCGTCGGGATAGAGGGTGAAGACCAGCCAGTAGTCGGGGGGCCGCAGAGCGATGAAGGATGTGGGGAGTCGGCTGAACAGCGCCGCCAGGTAGGAATTCTCGTAGATGGGATCGTGCAGCCAGGGCAGGACGTCCCAGGGCCTGGCTCCCAGCAGATCCCGGAGGCTGCCGCCCAGCAGTTCGGCGGCCTTGCTGTTGAGGAATGTGATGCGGCCCGTGAGGTCCAGGGCGCACATGCCTTCCGGGAAGCGCTCTGTGAGCTCCGCTCCGGGCTGTTCGTGCCGGGTCGGAGGCGGGCCCACTGTACGCAGCTCCGTGGACCGCAGCGGATGGCCGTCCTCCGAGGCCAGCCGCAGCAGGCGGCTGATGCGGCGGGAGCACTCGTCGGTCGCCCGTGTCTCCTGCGGGGAGGGCTCGGGTGCCCGCGTACCGGGCCATATCTGCAGCACGGCGCCCCAGCAGGTGGTTCCGGACAACAGCGGCACGACGCTCAGGGCCACGTGATAGGGCAGCGCGAGCGCCGTACGCGGGAAACGATGGGCCAGCTCGGTGTGCGTGGCCACCCACACCGGCCGCTTCTCGCGCACCGCCTCGGCCACCGGAACGGGCGCGGCCAGCGCCACCCGGGACCACGGACTGGCGACATTCTGGGACACGCCCGTCACCACGGCCATGCGCAGTACTTGGTCCTCAGGCACCAGGAAATACACGGCGGCAATGTGCGCGCCCGTGGCCCGTACCAACTCCGCCAGGGCTTGATCGACTTCCGCCGCGGTGCGGGCTTCGTGGTCTCCGACGCTCATGCCACCCCAGGTGACGCGGAAAGAAGCGAGTGCCTCCGTCGGCGGAGGCACTCTGCGGAGGCCGGCCAGTGGTGCCGGACTGTCGATTCCGACCGCGTGCGCGCCTGTCGGCGGCGCCGCGAGTCACCGTCCGGCTCCGTCAGAGGGCCGTCGAGCCGACCACATCGGACATCAGGCATATGCGGACCATAATACCCGAATGGGTGAGAGGCATCCTGGGATTGCCGGCCGGGGCAGACCCGAAGCGGTGATCGCTCCGGCACGGCCGACTTCCCGCGCGACCTGGCGGAGACCGGTTTTCGGACGCCGTCGCCGACCGTCTGCGGGACCCCTTGGGGGGCGCCTTCAGCAGTGGTCCCACCACCAGGAAATGCTCGGGTACGGGAGCGGGCTGGGATCGGTGGTCGACGGTGACGGTGCCCAGCACGCGGGCGTCTTGATGACGTCTTCCAGTGCGAGCGTTCGCGTGGACGGCGGGTTGTAGCGCGGGGCGCACAGGGTGACTTCGGTATTGGCGATGACGAGATGGCCGAGGTGCTCGACAAGATTCCGCAGTGGCGCCCCGGCCGAGGGCATCAGGCGCTCCCGCAGGCGGAGGAAAAGAAGCATCAGGCGGTCGCGCATCTCCACTGTCGTGGCGACGGCCTCGTCGAACGAGAGTCCGCGATTCGTTTGCAGGACATCCAGAAAGTTGGGAGCCGGCTGGCCCTCCGATTTTTCCTTGTGGAAGGAGAAAATGTCGTTCTCCAGTGCGCACAACAAAGTTACGCACTCGACGGCGGCCTGGACCGCCGGTGAGTTCCATTCCTCGTCCGGCGTCGGTGCCGGTCCGCACATGTCGATCAAAACGGCGTAGACGGAGCTGCCGAAGTCCTGAAAACGCAGGGAGAGGTACTCGTCCTCGCTGGGTTCTTCGGTATGCAGCTTGTGCACGGCGCTGGTGAGCAACCGCCGCAGTCCTGCGCTCAGTCGGTCCATCTGTGTCGGCGTGCACTCGGCGCGCAGTTGCTCCATGGCGTCATGTCCTGCCGCGATGAAGAAGTTCTGGCCGCCCTGGGCGTGGTATCCCGGGGATTCCAGAACGCGCATCATCTCGCATACGAGGCGGATGAGTTCACTGGGCCGGCTGCGGGCCTCGGCGTGATCGAGCACATCGTCGTCGAGGGCGAGCGCCCATTCCATCAGGCAGCCAATGCCGTAAAGCACCGCCTTGTTGGTCTCCTTCGTGGAGAACCTGCCGAGAGACCAGGTCAGGATGGTGCCCGGGATGTGGGACGCCGGACTTTCCTCGCGGAATCCGTAAGATTCCTTCCAGGCGGCGACCCGCGTCGCGACATCCGTAGGGATGTGGGAAATCTCCGGCATGGGCAGGGGATAGTAGAAGCGCGGCGCACCACTTGGCCGTGTCAGGGGACCGGACTGGACCGTCTCCGAGGCGCTACTGCTCATGGCTGCTCCTTCGAGGATGGGGAAATCCTGGTGGTGAGCATGCGGCACCCGTACTTCGGCCAGTCGTAGATAACACTAATATCCTCCGATTGGGTGACCGGTGGGCTTGGGCCGCGTATGGGTTCGAGGCCGATTTCGTGCCTGGTCCTGCCCGCGCTCCTGCTCTGCGGGGGGTGATCCGGGTGAGCCAGTTGCCGGAAGGCGTCAGATCTCTCACGCGGACCCCGCCGTGTCCTGACACAGAGCGCCCGAGTCCAAGCGCCAGAGCTCGTCGAGGCGTTCGGTGTCGTAGGCGAGATGGGAAACCACGAGGACGGAGCGGCCGGCGTCGCGCAGCCGGCCGGCCAGGTCCCAGAACCGCTGGTAGGTGTCCCAGTCGAAGCCCTGGTAGGGCTCGTCGAGCAGCAGCACCTGGGGGTCGTGCATCAGGGCGAGAGTGAGGTTCAGCTTCTGGCGGGTGCCGCCGCTGAGTACTCCGGCGCGGGCGTCCGCATACTCGGAGAACCGCAGAATCTCCATGATCTCCTCGGCGTGACGCAGATCGGGCAGCGCGAAGGCGGTCTTGAAGAAGTCGAGGTGCTGACGGACGGTGAGGGCGTCGTTGAGCACCACATCCTGGGGGCAGTAGCCGAACCGGCCCTGGTGGCGCACCGTGCCGCGAAGCGGACGCAGTTCGCCGGCGAGGATCTTCAACAGGGTTGTCTTGCCCGCGCCGTTCTCGCCGACGATCCCGGCCAGCACGCCGGATGCGAGGTCCAGATTGATGCCCCGCAGGACCTCGCGCCGACGGTAGGCGTGATGCAGGTCCCTCACTTCCATTCCGACCCCCAGTGCCGAACCAGTAAGTACGCTCGGCATCTCAACCGGAAATCCGATGACAAGGAAACGGCGCGTCAACGGCCGTGCGGTTTCATCACTCGATGCGGTGAAGGGGTTTCGGCAGGGGACGGCCGAGTCACGGCGTGGTGATGCAGCCGGGGTCACAACGCCCCGGGCTCCGCACCCGCACGGGCGGCGGCGTGTGCCGAGGGCTCACGTCGTCTGGCAGGCGTTGCGGTAGTCCCTGGGGGAGACGCCGGTGACCCGCTTGAAGGCAGTGCTGAGCGCGCTTTCGGAGCTGTATCCGACGGCGCGGGCGATGGCGGAGATCGTGCCCGTGCCCTGCCGCAGATGACGGGAGGCGAGTTCGACGCGCCACCGGGTGAGGTAGTCGAGCGGCCCACTGCCGACCGTGTCCTTGAACCGTGCGGCGAGGGTGGACCGGGACACCGCACCGGCCCGCGCCAGTTCGGCCACCGTCCAGGGATGCTCGGGCCGGTGGTGCATGGAGGTCAGGGCCGCGGCCACCACCGGATCCGCGAGGCCGGCCAGCCAGCCCGACGCCGCGTTCGTTTCACGGGCGAGGTGCAGGCGCAGGATGTGGATGAGCATCACGACTGCCAGATGCTCGGCAACCAGCGTCGAGGCCATCGGCCTGCGCTGCAACTCCTGGTCGATCTGGGTGAGCGCCCATTGCAGGGTCTCGGCCTGTGGTGTTCCCGCAGGTACGTGAATGACGGGGGGAAGACCCTCCAGCAGCAGTGTCCGTGCCCGGTCACCGAAGGAGAAACGGCCGCCCACGAGCAGCACGTCGCCGTCGCCATTGCCCGCCCGCGCGATGCCGTCCTCGGCCGCCGCGTAGATGCGCTCGGCGTCGACGGCTACGGCCTCGGGGCCGCTGCGCAGTGTGAACCGCCGGGGCTGGGTGAGCAGATAGCAGTCTCCGGCCGCCAGTGCGATCGGCTCGCCGATCCCCTCGACTTCGAGGTGGCAGTGGCCTCGCCGGACGGCGTTGAACTTCACCCCGGACGGTGCGTCGAAACACACGGCCCACTCTCCTCCCGCCAGCAGGCTCGAGGAGAGATGGCTTCTGGTGTCCAGCAGCGCCAGCACATCCTCCAGTGGATCCATTGACGCCCTCCTGCTGGACGATCGAGCAAGTTTGTCGGACTCTCTGCCATAGATCGTCCACCGCGTGGTCGGTAGCGTCAAGGACAAGCCCCAACAGTTCCCTCCGAAAGCGACGTCACATGTACGACCACGACCTCCTGACCACGCCGTTCCACTCGCACGCCACGACCACCGAAGTCATCGACGGTGTGGACCTCACCGGACGTCGCGCGATCGTTACCGGGGGCGCCTCCGGTATCGGTGTCGAGACCGTCCGGGCCCTGGCCGCCGCCGGAGCAGAGGTGACGGTCGCCACCCGCGACCCGGCCTCTGCCGAGGAGGTCGTCCGTGACCTCACGGCCGTGCCCGGGGCCGGGTCCGTGCGGGTGGCGGCGCTCGACCTGGCGGATCTCTCGTCGGTCGACGCCTTCGCGCGCGCCTGGCAGGGTCCCCTCGACATCCTCGTCGCCAACGCGGGGATCATGGCCGTCCCGGAGCGCCTGGTCACCGCCCAGGGCTGGGAGTTGCAGCTCGCGACCAATTACCTCGGCCACTTCGCCCTGGCCACCGCGCTGCACGGCAATCTGCGCTCGGCGGGCTCGGCCCGTGTCGTGATCGTCAGCTCCGGTGCGCACCTGACGGCCGCGTTCGATTTCGAGGACCCGCAGTTCGAGCGGCGCCCGTACGACCGCTGGACGGCTTACAGCCAGTCCAAGACCGCGGACGTGCTGTTCGCTGTGGGGGCCGGGCGCTGGGCCTCGGACGGGATCACGGCCAACGCGCTCAACCCCGGCTGGATCAGCACGAATCTCCAGCGCCACATCGACGACGACACCATGCGCGCCCTGGGCGCCATTGACGACGAGGGCAACATCATCCCGCAGCCCTACTACAAGGAGCCCGCCCAGGGCGCCGCGACATCCGTACTGCTCGCCGCGTCACCGCTGCTCAACGGTGTGACCGGACGGTACTTCGAGGACAATCAGGAAGCGCGGACCGTCGAGGGGCCTCAGGAGCGGCCCGGCGGTGTCGCCGCTCACGCGCTGGACCACCAGGCGGCGGACCGACTCTGGGACTACGCCGCCGGAACGGTCACCAAGGCCCTCCGCTGACCGCACCCGCCGACCGGGCCCACCTTGTCATCGGCGGGACGGGTGTGAACGCCGGGGACGACCGAGGCCGCGTGGACGGTGGTCAGGGGCGGGGGGCCGCGCCGTCGCGGCAGGTGACGGCGGGACGGGTGTCCAGGGACCACAGGTGCGCGCATCGCGGGCACTGGACGTGGATGACCGGCCCGTCGTTGGAGATCAGATAGCGCCAGTGCTGAGCGCAGTTACGACGGCTCGCGCACGCCGCACAGTGGCGTGCGTCGTCGCAGACGGGGCAGGCCACCCAGGCGCGGCGGGCGAGGTCCGCCCGCGGATCAATCGGCAGCCGCACGGCCCGGCTCCTCTCCCGGCAGCACCCCGGCCGTCACCAGCAGGTCATAGGTGTGCTGCTGCTCGGCGTCCAGGCCCGAGTAGAGGAGCGCGTATGCCTCGTCCTGGGCCCGCAGGGCGGCCATCGGATCCCAGTCGGGACCGATCGCTGTCACGAACTCGGCCCGTCGCCTGGCCTCCTCGAAGGTCAGGTCGATCGTGAAGGGGATGAGGCCGGTGGTGTGGTCCTGGTCCATGGCGAGACTTCCGGTGGGCTGACGGAACTCCCTACTCTTACCAGAGGCCCTGAGCCGCCCCGCGCGGCCCGGGGCCGTGCGCCTGGACAGGGCATGACGGGAACCGACCGGCAGTGGTGGGCCGTTGGCCGCGCCGGGGCCCGCCGGGGGACAGGGCCCGCTCGCGACGCTGTGACATACCTCATGGTCAGGTGCCGACGCGCGCCTCCGCGGCCTGCTGGATCCCCGCGAGGACGAGGGCGAGGCCCCGGTCGAATTCCTCGTGAGCGTGGGCGGCGCTGACGGAGCTGAGCCGGGAGAGGGCCGGGAGTGTGCCCTCGGTGAGGGCGCCGATGCGCTCTGCCTCGGCGGCCGCGGCGCCCTCGGGCGCGAGCGGGCCGGCGACTTCGGCCTGGGCGAGCCCCATGACAAAGGCCATGACGGCCCGGAAGGCGGCGAGCAGATCGGCGTCGGCGAGACCTGAGCGGGTGAGGGCGGAGGCCAGGGCCTCGGCCGGGGCCAGACCTGTCGCACTGGAGGTGCGGCGCGTGAGGACGAGGGGCACGGCGGCCGGGTGCGCACGAACCGTGCGCCAGAGGGCGCCGGCCGCGGCCCGCGTGTCAGCGGCCCAGTCGTCGGTGAGGGCCGGTGTGTCCACGCGGGCGGCGACGGCGTCGACCACGAGTTCCTCCAGCGCCTCGCGGCCTTTGACGTAGTTGTAGAGCGTCATCGGGCCGGTGTGCAGCGACGCCGCCAGGGAGCGCATCGTCAGCCCGGCCAGGCCCTCGCGATCGACGATGGCCAGCGCGTGCTGCTGGATCTCCGCCAGGGTGAACCGGGCCTTCATGATCGACTCCCTGCTTGACACGTACGTTGTACGTGACTGAATCTACTACACGTACGATGTACGTATCCGCTCCTCAAGGACACCCCCATGCCCGAAACCCGCACCACCTCGTTCCTTTCCCACGGGCAGCGATGCGCCGCGTGGATCACCCGTCCGGCGGGCGACGGTCCTCATCCGGCCGTGGTCCTCGTCCACGGCTTCGGCGCCACCCACGACATGCGGCTCGACCAGTACGAGCAGGCTTTCGCCTCCGCCGGGATGGTGACGCTCTCGTTCGACTTCCGTCACCTCGGCGCCTCCGAGGGCACGCCCCGGCAGCAGATCTCCATCCCCCGTCAGCGGGCCGACATCGACGCGGCGCTCGACTTCGTCCGCCGCGACCCGCGTGTCGACCCCGCCCGTGTCGCCCTGTGGGGCACCTCCCTGGGTGCCACCCATGTACTGCTCGCGGCGGCCGACGACCCCGAGCTCGCCGCCGCGGTCGTGCAGTGTCCCGTCGCCGACACCAGGAACGCCGCGACCAGTTCGGGGCTCGCCGCCATGGCGAGGCTCATCGTCCCCGTCGCCGGCGATCTGGTCCGCGCCGCGCTCCGGCTGCCGCGCCGCTACGTTCCCATCGTCGACGAGCCAGGCACCACCGCGATCGTCACCGCGCCCGGTGCCAAGGACGGCTGGTACGGCATGGTTCCGCCCGGTGCGTCGTTCGACAACCGCGTCACCGCCGCCGTCGGCTTGCAACTGATCAGGCTCAACGCCTCCCGCAGGGCCGCGTCGATCCAGGCTCCGCTCCTGGTCTGCGTCTCCGACCGCGAGACCCTGATGGACCCGCGGATAGCCGTAAGGACGGCACAGCGCGCGCCCCGGGGCACCGCCCTGCATTACCCGGCCGACCATTTCGAGGTCTACCACCCGCCGCTCGTGGACGGCATCATCCGCGACCAAGTCGCCTTCCTGACCCGGCATCTGAGGCCGGCGGCGCTCAGCGAGGCCGGCCGTGACTGATCACACCGCGCTCCTGGCCCGCCAGGACGACGACTTCTCGGCGTTCGCGCACAGCCTCACCGACGAAGAGTGGCGCCGCCCCAGTCTGTGCGCCGGGTGGACCAACCAGGACGTCCTTGCCCACCTCGTCCTCGGACTCCGGCTTCCGCTGCGGAGGCTGCTTGTCGCCATGGGCAGCCACCGGGGCTCCTTCGACAGCGCCAACGAGGACCTCTCCCGCCGCCATGCCGGCCGCCACACTCCGCGGGAGCTGCTCGACGCCTTCGACCGGGCCCGGGCACGTCCCCGCGGCATCGGACGGCTCCTGCCCACCCCGCTCATGCTCGGTGACCACACCGTCCATCACCTCGACATCGCTCTCGCCCTGGGCCGACCGGCCCGTGTCGCTCCCGAGGTCAGCAACGCCGTCCTGAAGATCGAAACCACCATCCCCAACCCGTTCATCCCCGCCCGGGCCCGAGCCCGCGGCCTCACCCTCCGCACCACCGACACCGACTGGCACCACCCCGGCGACCAGGACCTCGACATCGCCGGCACCGCCGAACACCTCGTCTCCGTACTCGCCGGCCGACGCCACGCCCTGCCCCGGCTCACCGGCAGTGGCACCGCCGTTCTGCGGGCCCGGCTGTGACCGCGAACTGCCGCCCAAGCGCGGACCCCACCCGCGACGAGGTGTGAGTGCGGGACGGCCCTCAGTGTCCGTGTTTCAGGAGGTGAAAGCGGTGTGCCGGACGACGCGAGCCCGGCGCGGCGCCGCTCCCCGGGGAATCCGCCGGGGGTGCCTCCGGACGAGGGCGGTCGAGCCGGTCCCTCAGTTCATCGCGCTCGGTCACCGCGTGGCGCGTTGTGCGGCGCCTCCGGCTGCGGCGGACGATCAGGGCCGCCCCGCCCAGCATCAGCCAGAGTCCGAGACCGAAAATCAGCATCAGGGCGATCCCGCTCAGGAAGGCGCCCAGCACATTGATCGTGAATGGCTGGATACCGAAGAGCGTCACCGCGTAGTCGGGCCCTCCGGACAGGTTGAAGGCGATGAGCAGTGCTGTGAAAGCGGCGGTCGCCGCCACCAGTAGAAGCCCGATGATCAGCATGGCTGCACCTCGTGTTGGTCGCGTTGGTCGCGAGGCCTCCCGAGAAGGCCGTTCCCGAGCAGACCCCGGGCCGTGGCCTGGATCGCACTCCGGCAGGAGGCTCAATGAGCCCCTGACCACCAACTTTCCTCCGAAGCCGGGCCGTGTGCATCTGGGGAGGCCGCCGCGCCGGAGAAGCGCGCCTGCGGGCCGTTCGATCTCACGTTTCGTACGGCCGACGCGTCTACGGCCTGTGAGCACCGATTGATGTGGATCGGGCATCCAGGAAAGGAAATCAACGCCATGAGGACCCATACGATCATTGACTCGCCTCTTGGCGGTCTCACCGTGGTCGCCGAGGACAACGCGCTGACGGGCCTGTATTTCGAGCGTCACCGCGGGCGTCCGGCGGCCGAAGCCCTCGGCACACGAAGCGATGAGCGTTTCGAGGAGACCCGGCGGCAGCTCGGCCAGTACTTCACCGGTGAGCGGCGCGGCTTCGACCTGCCACTGGCCCCGGCCGGAGACGCGTTCCAGCGGCGGGTATGGGAACTGCTCCGGCAGATTCCCTATGGGCAGACACGGTCCTACGGTGATCTGGCCCGTCAGTTGGGGGATCCGTCGCTCGCCCAGGCGGTGGGCGCCGCCAACGGCCGCAACCCGCTCTGTGTCCTCATCCCCTGCCACCGGGTGATCGGTGCCGACGGGAAGCTGGTGGGCTACGCGGGCGGTCTCGATCGCAAGCGCCGCCTGCTGGATCTGGAGCAGCCCGCCGGGGACACGGCCGACCGGCTTTTCTGAAGTGTCCGTCTCACATTCGGCGCCGCTGGATCGTTTACCAGATGTGACGAAGCCACCCTTCCAACAGATCGTGACTGACCACGGACCCATGGTGCTCCGTGTCGTCCGCGCCGTTCTCGGGCCGGACGACGCGGACGACGCCTGGTCAGAGACGTTCCTCTCGGCGATGAAGGCATACCCGGGCCTGCCGGACGACACCCATATGGAGGCATGGCTGGTGACCGTCGCCCACCGCAAGGCGATCGACATCACCCGGACCAACGCCCGGCGGCCCCTTCCCGTCGAGGAACTGCCCGAGCACCCGAGCCGCACCGGCCGGCCACAGGACTGGGACGGTGACCTGTGGCAGGCGCTCAAGGAACTCCCCGACCGGCAGAGGCAATCGGTCGCCTACCACTACGTGGCCGGGCTGCCCTACAAAGAGATCGCCGCCCTGACGGGTGGCAGCACGGACGCCGCGCGCCGGGCGGCGGCCGACGGGATCAAGTCTCTGCGCAGCAGATATTCCACAGGCAACGATCAGATGGGAGCGACCCGAAGGTGACGAACGCACCGGACTCCGAGAACGAGCGCGTTTTCGCGGCGCTGCCCCGCTATGACAACGACGCCATGACGCGCCTGCGAGCGGTACTCGCCTCGAAGGCACAGCAGGAGGGCATTCTCGACGTCGCCTACCGCACCGTGGACACCCCGGTCGGATCCCTCTTGCTGGCAGCCACCGAGCAGGGACTTGTCAAGATCGCCTACGCGGTCCAGGACCACACCGCGGTACTCCAGCAGCTCTCCGACACCATCAGCCCGCGCGTCCTGCTGGCACCCGCACGACTCGACGAAGCGGCCCGGCAGATCGACGAGTACTTCGCAGGACGCCGCACCCGCTTCGACCTCCCGCTGGACTGGCGCCTGAGCAGGGGTTTCCGGCGCGAAGTCCTCAGCCACCTCCCTCAGATCGGCTACGGAAGCACACAGAGCTACGCGCAGGTCGCTCTTGCCTCCGGCAGCCCCCGGGCGGTCCGCGCCGTCGGTACCGCCTGCGCCACCAACCCCCTGCCGCTGATCGTGCCCTGCCATCGGGTGGTGCGCTCCGACGGCACCGCCGGGCAGTACGTCGGTGGCAAGGACGCCAAGAACATCCTGCTCACCCTGGAGGCAGCGGCATGACCACCATGAGGAACACGAAGGACACCTTCGCCCGGCGGATCGGCGGTGCCGACTGGCCCGCGGTCACTGACGAGATCAACGACTACGGATGCGCGCTGCTGCCGCGGCTGCTCACCCCCGGCGAGTGCGCGGACATCACCCAGCTGTACGACAGGGCCGATCTGTTCCGGGCAACGGTCGACATGCGGCGTCATCGCTTTGGCGAGGGAGAGTACCGCTACTTCGACCGGCCTTTCCCCGACCCGGTGCGGCGGCTGCGCGAAGCGCTTTACCCCCGGCTGCTGCCCATCGCCCGGGACTGGTACGCCAAACTCGGCCGCGAAGCGGAATGGCCCGACTCGCTCGAGGAGTGGCTGGAGATCTGCCACCGGGCCGGCCAGGAACGGCCCTCACCCATCCTGCTGCGTTACGAGACGGGCGGCTGGAACGCCCTGCACCGCGATGTCTTCGGTGACAAGGTCTTCCCGCTCCAGGTCGTCATCAACCTGAACGCGCCCGGTGAGGACCACACCGGCGGCGAGTTCCTGCTGGTCGAGCAGCGCCCTCGGGCACAGTCCCGGGCGACGGCCACCCTTGTTCCCCAGGGGCACGGGCTCATCTTCACCACCCGCGACCGGCCGGTGAGGTCCAAGCGAGGGTGGTCGGCCGCCCCCGTCCGCCACGGCGTGTCCGCCGTGCGCTCGGGCCGCCGTCACACCCTCGGCCTCGTCTTCCACGACGCCGCCTGATCCGATGAACACCCGGAGTCACACCGTGCTCGGGGCCGATCGGAAGACCTGCCCCGAGGTGCCGGTGTGTTCACGGTGGTGGCCGCCGTCAGGGCCGCAGACGGTCCTGGAGTGTGGTGAGGACCTGGCGGGCAGCGGTGGGGCCGGTGTTGAGGTAGAAGACATCGTCGTCCACCGCCACGGCCGTTTTGTTCGCGACGGCGGTGAGGCTCGGCCACAGGGGTGCCTCGGTCAATGCGGATGTCTTGCCCGCGCCGCCCTGGACTCCGTAGAAGAGCCAGTCGGCGTCCGCCCGGTCGAGCTGTTCGTTGCTGATGTCCTGTGAGGTGTCGTTGAACCGCTGTGACCGCGGCCGTCCGAGACCGGCGTCCTCCGCGATGGTGCCGGTGAAGGAGGGGACGCCGAACACACGCAGCCGGTCTCCGTTGAGCCGGAGGAAGGACACCGTGACGGGCTTGTCGAGGGACTGGCCCAGTCGTGCGGCGTCGCTCTGGAAGGTGTCCAGGATCTTCTGCGCCTGCTGGGTCTTGCCGAGGCTGTCGGCCACGAGCAGGAAGTCCTGCTTCCAGTACAGCCCGGTTCCCCGGGTGGCGACGGTAGGAGCGAGGGCGGACAGCGAACCGTAGAGCGCCTTGGCCTTCTTGCCCGCGATGTTCATCAGGATCAGATCGGGCTTGACGTTCGCGATGGCCTCCAGGCTCGGTTCGAACCGGGAGCCCACGTCCTTGACGCGAGCCAGTTGGGCCGCGTCCTGAGGGAAGCCGTCCTTGAGATATCGCGGAATGAGATCGGCGCCGTCGCCCCGGGTCGAACCGGCGGGCACGGTACCGAGGGTGAGCAGCGCGTCTGCCTGGCCGGTGGAGATGACCACGACCTTCTTCGGCTGGGCCTTGAGTGTCGTCCTGCCCTCGAAGTGCCCGACCGTGCGCGGGAAAACATTGTCCTGCTTGCCGCTGCCCATACCGGCGGGGAGAGTTCGGGGCGCCGTATGGGTGGTCTTGGCCGCGGCGGCGGCGGTCGGGGCGCCGGTGGTCCTGGCGGTTGTCGCGTCGGCCGAGCAGCCGGTCAGCAGCAGGGCGCCCGCCAGGGCGAGGCCGCCCAGGAGGCGGTTGAGAGGCAGATCACTGATTCGGTTCACGTTTATTAGCTTAGGCTTACCTAAGTGCTGAAAAACAGGCGGGTCCATCATGCGGTGGATCACATTCCGGATGGCGCTCACCTCCACCGTGGGAACGCCCCGCGTATACGGGGCAAGGGCCAACACAACCGCTGCAGGGCCCGCTTGGCGGGGCTCGTGCTCGCTTGCGCCGTAGCGGCGATTCTGGCTTTTGTGAGTCTCGGCGTGGGCGCGCGCAGCGTTCCCCTCGCCGAGGTGTGGCGCGTACTGATACACCACGACGGCAGCCCCGGCGCCGTGATCGTATGGCAACTGCGCCTGCCCCGGACGGCGCTGGCCGTCATGGTCGGCTCGGCCCTCGCGGTGGCCGGAGTGGTGATGCAGGCCATCACCCGCAACCCCCTCGCGGAGCCCGGACTTGTGGGCGTGAACGCCGGTGCCTCCTTCGCCGTCGTCGTCTCCATCTCCGTCTTCCACATCACCCGGATCACCGGCTACCTCTACTCCTCCTTCGTCGGGGCCGTCCTGGCGGCAGTGCTCGTCCACGCACTCACGTCACGGAGCGGCGCCGCCGGCCAGCACACCCGGCTCGTCCTGGCGGGTACCGCGCTGTCGGCCTCGCTTGCCGCCTGCACCGGCACTCTGACGATGTTCGACACGCAGGCATTCGACTCCTACCGCTTCTGGGTGGTGGGCTCACTGGAGAACCGCGGTACGACGGCCCTGGTCGCCATCGCGCCCTTCATCGCGGTCGGGGCGCTGATCGCCCTGGTACTCGGGCCCGCGTTCAACGCCCTGGCGCTGGGCGACGAAAAAGGGGCCGCGCTCGGACTGCGTGTGGCCCGGGTGCGGGCCGCGGGCTTCCTCGCCATCATGCTGCTGTGCGGCGCCGCCACCGCGGCCGCGGGCCCCATCGGCTTCGTCGGCCTGGTCGTACCGCACGTCCTGCGTCTGATGCTGGGCCCGGACCTGCGGTGGCTCCTGGCCTTCGCGCCACCGGGCGGGGCGGCGCTTCTGCTCGCCGGTGACATCGTGGGCCGAGTGATCGCACCACCCGGGGAGATCGAGGCCGGTATCGTCATCTCCTTCGTCGGAGCCCCGGTGCTGCTGTGGCTCGTCGCGCGCCGCAAGGCGGTGCACGCGTGAGCCCGGGGCAGAGCCGCGCGACAGCGGATGCCCGTGCCGTACCAACCCGTTCGCGTGCGGTGCTGCGCCTGCCCGGTGGTATCTCCTTGCGTTACGCGCCCAGGGCGGCCCTCGTCGCCGCCCTCCTCGTGGTGGTCTGCGGCGCGGCGGCCGGGCTCGCGCTTTTCACCGGCACGTACACCATCCGGACGTCCCAGGTGGTCGATGTTCTGCTGGGCCACGGAGCGGCTGCCGACCGCTTCATCATCCTTGACCAGCGGCTTCCACGGGTGAGCGCCTCATTGCTGGTGGGCGCGGCGCTGGGGCTGTCCGGGGCGCTCTTCCAGAGTCTGTCCCGCAACCCGCTCGGCAGTCCGGACGTCATCGGCTTCACCACCGGCTCCGCCAGCGGCGCCCTGGTCGTCATCCTCACCGGGGGCGACTCCGCGAGCCTCGGCATCGGCGCGGGCTCGGTGCTCGGCGGGCTTCTGACCGCGACAGCCGTCTACCTCCTCACCGCCTCCCGCGGCGTGGCGGGCAACCGGTTGCTGCTCACGGGCATCGCCGTCGGCGCCATGCTGGCCTCCGTCAACGACTTCCTCATCACCCGCGCCGACATCGAGTCGGCGGAGGAGGCCAAGGCATGGACCTTCGGCAGCCTCAACGCCATCACCTGGCCGTACGTTCTCCCGCTGGCCCTTGCCCTGCCACTACTGGCGGCCGTCACCGTGCCCCTGACCCGACCCCTCACACAGATCGAGATGGGCGACGACACCGCGAGTGCTCTTGGGATCAATGTCGCACGGGTCCGCGCGGTGAGTCTGCTGCTCGGCGTGGTTCTCGCCGGATGGGCCATCGCTGTCGCCGGCCCCATCGGATTCCTCGCCCTCGCGGCCCCCCAACTGGCGCGCCGCATTGTCCGCGTGCCTGGTGTTCCGATCGCGTCGGCGATGCTGACGGGTGCGGCCATGCTCTCCGCCGCCGATCTGCTGGCACAGCATCTGCTCGCCCCGTTCCAGATACCGGTGGGCCTGGTGACCGGCGCGATCGGCGGTCTCTATCTGCTGTGGCTCGTGGCGCGGCAGCGGTAGCGCGCCGACAGTGCGCGGCGCGGAACGGCGGGACGTGCTCGGTGTCTCAGCCCCTCAGCGGCGGATTGTGCGGCGAGCGGCCGATTTCGTGGTCCGCGCGGAGAGCGAGCGTGGCGGTGAGGGCCCGCTCCGGGTGGAAGCGGACCTGACGGCCCGTACCATCGTCGTCGCCGGGGGAGCCGAGGGCCGTCCACCGCAGTTCCGCGGTACCGGACAGATATACGGCTCTTCCCGTGGTGAAGTCGACGAAGAGCAGGGACGCGGTGGGGTCGACCGCGATGTTGCCCATGCTGTTGAACATGTTGTTGCCGGAGTAGTCGGGCCACCACAGGGTGTCCCCGTCGATCCGGACAAAGCCGGGGGATCCGCCCTTGTGGGAGGTGTCGGCGCCACGGGTGGGGTGTGTGGTTCCCAGGATGAAGGTGTCCGCGCCGGTGATCAGATGCCTCTGGTCGGCGGTGAGCACCCCATCCGTCTCCGTGCCGGCCGCGGGTTCAGCGACCGCGTCCGCGCCCGCATCCGCCACGAGGATCGTGCGGTTCTGGATATAGGAAGGGCAGTTGCCGAATGCCTGATCGGCCTCGATCGTCAGTCCGTCCCGCTCGGACCGTGTCAGCGTGCCATTGACCCGGACCCGGCGCCGGAGGGCGAAGTCGATGACCAGCAGGCCCACTTCCTGACCGGCGGGAAGATCGAAAAGCGGGTCGCCCTCCGCGGGTGCGGCATGGGTCTTCAGGAGGGTGTCGTTCCGGCCGTCGAGGAAGCCGGGCGCGCCCAGGAGGGGGGAGGTCCACAACCGGCCCGAGCGGTCCCGGCCGGTGATGAAGGCCAGGTCGCGCTGGGACAGGAAGGTGGCCATTCCTCCGCTCAGACGGGCGGGCCTGAGCATTCCTTCCAAGCGTGTGGCGTCCGTCCGGACTCCGGCCCGGAGCTGGACCGCCCGTTCGCCTTCGTGAAACCCGGTGGTGGTCATCGTCTCTCCTCGCGATGTCGTGAGTGATACCGCTCTGCCGTGCGCCTTGCGGGACGGCCGGCGGTTTGCGAGCTCAGGTGTCCAGGGAGTGGGTGCGTCCGTAGTGGCGGGCGACTCGGGCACGATTCCCGCAGATGGTGCCCACGCACCACTTGCGGCGCTTGTTCTCGGCGAGGAACAGCATCGAGCAGTCCGGGTTCTCGCAGATCCGCACCAGCCCCAGTCGCTCGGGGTCGGCCAGGAGCCCGATCACCTCACCGGCAATGGCCGCGAGCGCGGCGTTCCCGCCGTGTTCGACATGCCAGCGGGTCTCCTGGCGCGCACCCTGTCCGGTAGTGACCAGGCGCGGGCTGCGCGGGACCGAGGACGCCGTCGCGTTGATGTCCTCCACCGAGGCCGGGTCGGCCGCGCGGCCTCGCACCTGGGCGTCGAGCACATCCCGGACGGCGGTACGCAGCCGCCGTACCGCGATGGGATCGGGGGTGGGGCCGAGCGGCAGGCGACGTGCCTGGATGGTCCACCAGGCGGTACTGGCGGCGGGGTCGCCGATCAGATCGACCGGGGGGTCCCTGACGGTCATGACCGTGTCCGCCAGATCCAGGGCGACCAATGGCTCACCTCCCATCGGGAAGCCCGCCGCCTGCAACTCCTCGACACTCACCTTAATGCCCATTCTGGGATAGTAACCATTAGGTGGCGTGGCGTCCAGTGATCCATTCCTGCGGCTGTCTCAGGGTGGATTCGATCGCCGGGGTGGCGTTGCCTCTCGAAAGTAATGGCTGTTGCGTCATCTTATGCATTAGTCATGTCGGGTCGCGCAGACCACCCACCGGGTGCATCCTGGACAACGGGCAGCCTCGGACCCGCCGATGGAAGGAGCGGTCATGGGACTGTCATGGCAGCAGGGCCCGCTGTCCTCCAGCCGGATCGGACGGTTTCTGACACCTGATCCGCTGCCCGAGCGGCTGTTGTTCGCCGAGCCGCTGCGCCGGCGGATGCGTGTGCTTTTCTGTGGCGCGTGGATCGCGGACAGCGAGGATGTGATCCTGCTGCACGAGCCGGGGCGCTACCCGGTGGCGTACTTCCCGCGCTCGGGTGTACGGGCCGACGCGCTGATGGCGAGCGACCGGATCACCCGCCACAAGGACCTCGGTGACACCTCCTGGTACGCCGTGCGGGCCGGTGACGGTACGGCCGAGCGTGCGGCCTGGGAGTTCACCGGCCTGCCGGAGCACGCACGCGAGCTGAGCGGCAGGATCGCCTTCGCCTGGCGGGCGATGGACGCCTTCTACGAGGAGGACGAGCGGATCCTGGGACATGCCGCGGACCAGTACCACCGCATCGACATCCGCGACACGTCCCGGGTGCTGGAAGTCCGCTCCGAAGGCGAGTTGGTGGCCCGCTCCGAGCACCCGGTCGTGCTGTACGAGTCCGGATTCGCGCCGCGCTGGTACGTTCCCCGTTCGGACATCGACGAGAGCCGTCCGCAACTCGTGGAAGGGCAGACGTTCTGTCCCTACAAGGGCCTCTGCGACTACTACGACATCGGTGGTGTGCACCGCGCGGCATGGTCGTATCGGGACGCCTACACCGAAGTCGGCCGCATCAACGACATGGTGTCCTTCGAGCCTGATCTGGTCGAGGTCTGTCTCGACGGGAAGCGCCTGGAACCGGAACCGGGCCAGCATGTCGTCGCGCACGGTATCGACCGGGGCCTGGACACCGCCGAGGCCGGCACCCGCTGATCCCTCGTCCGGCCGGTGTGCGGGTGGCCGACCGGGCTCCGCCGCACGGGCGTGATCCATCACCGAGTCCGCCGTGCGGCCGACAGGCCATCAGCCGCTGTTACTCGCGCCCCGTCGCGGTGGCAACGGGGTAGTCGGTGTAGCCCTCGGTGTGACCGGCGTAGTAGGTGTCCCGGTCGCCCTCGGCCAGCGGGTACCCCCGGGCGAATCGCTCGACCAGGTCGGGATTGGCGATGAAGGGGGCGCCGAAAGACACCGCGTCGACGATCCGGTGCGCCAGGATTTCGTCACCGGTGGCCTGGGTGAAGCCGAGGTTCGCGATGATGTGCCCCTGATAGTGCGTGCGGTAGCGGGCGAAGGGGGCGAAGCGCTCCTCGGCGCCGCCGGTGGCTGCCTCGGCGGTGCCCAGGAGGTGCAGGTAGGCCAGGTTGCCGTCGTTGAGTTTCTTGAGCAGCCGGTCGTAGTCGGCGAGCGTCTCCTCGTCCGCGGTGAAGGCTCCGCCGGTCCAGTACGGGGAGAGCTTCACACCGACGCGGTCGCTGCCCCATACGCCGCTGACGGCGTCAAGGACGTCAAGGAGGAACTGGGCCCGCTTCTCGCCGCTGCCTCCGTAGGCGTCGGTGCGCTGGTTGAGGCGGGGGTTGAGGAACTGGGGGATCAGGTGGGCGCCCTGAGCGTGGATCTCCAGTCCGTCGAACCCCGCGCGGCGGGCGTTCCCGGCGGCGTGCCGGTAGGCGGCGATGGTGTCGGCTATCTCGGCGGCGGTGAAAGAGCGCGGGGTGACGGTGTCCTTCATCCCGGTCGGGGTGAAGGACTTCTCGCCGGGATTGACAGCCGACGGTCCGGCGGGCAGGCGTCCGCCGAGGTGATCGGGGTGTGTGACCGAGCCGACATGGCCGAGCTGGGAGACGATCCGTCCGCCCGCCTCGTGGACGGCTCGGGTGACCTTCGCCCAGCCAGCGGTCTGCGCGTCGGTGTAGATACCGGGCACGTTGATGTAGCCGATCGCCGTGTCGTTGACCCAGGTGCCCTCGGTGACGATCAGGCCGGCGCCGGCGCGCTGCGCGTAGTAGGTCGCGTGCAGATCGGTGGGAGCCAGTTCCGCGTTGTGGGCGCGGGCGCGGGTCATGGGCGCCATGACGACGCGGTTGCGCAGCTCCAGCGCGCCCAGGCGGACGGGCTCCAGCAGGGGCTGGACGGTGGACTTTTGGGGCTGGGTGGTCATGCGGATCCTTCTGGTACGGCGTCCGGGTATGTCCGGGCGAGGGGGCATGAGGCGCCCGCCTCGGCTCGGGCCGCCGAGGTCGACGGGAGCGCACCCGCAGCCCCGGAACTATTGATGATGGGCATCATTGTAATAATAAGTATGATGAGAGGCGTCATTAAAATGGTCAAATCGAGAGACGCGAGAGGACGGCCATGCCGCGGATCACCAAGGAGGACAAGGCCCGCAACAGGCAGAACATCCTCGAAGCGGCGGGCCGCATGTTTCGTTCGCAGGGCATAGACGCGGTGGGCATCGCTGAGCTGATGAAGGAAGCGGGACTCACCCACGGAGGCTTCTACAACCACTTCGCCTCCAAGAACGACCTGGCCATGGAGGTGTGCGGCGCCTCTTTCGCCGCCTCGCTGGGAAGCCTGGCCCGGGCGGTCGAGGAGGGTCCGAGTGAGGCCGGCTCGCCGCTGGAACGGGTCGTCGCCGGATACCTGTCCACCGCGCACCGCGACGCCGAGGACGGCGGCTGCCCCTCCGCCTCCCTGGTCACCGACGCCGGACGGCACACCGACGCCGTACAGAGCGCGTACGCCGAAGGCGTCGAGGGTTACCTCGCCGGCTTCAGCGCCGAGTTCCTGCGTGAAGCGGAGGAGAAGGGGCAGCGGCCCGATCCGGACGAGGCGCGCCGCAGGGCCGTCCGGCTGCTCAGCGAGCTGGTCGGCGGGCTGATGCTGGCCCGCGCGGTACGTCATGTGCGGCCCGAGCTCTCCGACGAGATCCTGCGGGCCGGCCGCGACGGCGCCCTCGGCTGATTCGGACCCCGACTTCGGCGTGCTCACCCGTGTGGTCGAGACGGGCGGCGGGCGGCTGCGGCAGAGCCGCTTGGCCGAACTCATGGGCTTCCATCGCAGCAGGCTGTCCCATCACCTCACTCGGATGGAAGAACGCGGTTTGACAACCCGCGAGCCCGCGGCCGGCGGTGTGGACGTCGTCGTCACGGATGAGGGGCGCCGCGCCGCGGAGAAGGCCCGTCCGGTCCACGCGGCTGCCGTCCGGCGACATCTGGTGGATCCACTCGGAGCGGCGGACCACGCGGCTGTCCTGGCGATTCTTGAACGGCTGGCCGTCTCCCGGTGACATAGCCCCGGGCGGCCGGTGCGACGGCGGTGGTGCGGCCGAGGTCGCGGAGGCGCCGCGCGCCTCCGGTGGGTGACCGGGGCGGCGGATGATGGTGCGCTGGAGCGACTCGGCGACCTGCATGGGTGCGAGGAGTGGCCCGCCGCGCGGGGACATCGGAGCATGCGGTTACCCCCGTGCACGCCCCCGGACGCGATGCGTCGGCGGTGCTTGGTGGGGCTTTCCCACCCACTCGAAGGAGACACACCGTGACCTTCAATCCCCTGCAAGAACGGGGCATTCCGCTGGATCGCCAGGTACGCAACTGGCGTGAACTGAACGTGCAGCCGATCGACCCCGACCGGTGCGATCCGTACACCCGCTGCCGGATCATCACCATGAACGGTATCGAGGTCGAGGCGATCATCTTCAGCCATCAGATGGCGCGGCATACGCCGGACCCGGAGGTGAAGCGGAAGCTGGCGAGGACGCGCTACATCGAGGCACAGCAGCAGAAGGCGGTGAACTGGCTGCTGCCCGGGGTGTCGTCGGTGCTGGAGACGACCATCGCGTATGAGCAGGTGGCAGTGGACCTGACCGCCTGGGTGGCGCGCATGGAGCCGGACCCGTATCTGAAGCAGGCGTACCAGTTCGGTGTGCTGGAGGACTTCGACCACCTGTACCGCTACGCGAACCTCTACGAGATGATCGAACACCGCAAGGCGGAGTCCATCGTCGACGGACTGACTGAGGTCATGCCGGGACGGCCCACCAAGTTCCACCACCGCGATCCGGTCGACAATGTGCGTGATCCCTATGCCAGGGACAGCACCGACCCGCTGTCCAAGCTGCACGCGTTGACGATCATGTCGGCGGAGCAGCAGACGATGAACTTCTACATGAACACCGGGCCGACCTATATGGAGCCGATCGCCCGCCAGCTCTACCAGGAGATCGGGCTGATCGAGGAGGAACACGTCACGCACTACGAGTCCCTCGTGGATCCGGGCGAGACATGGTGGGAACAGCTGGTCAACCATGAGTACAACGAGTGCTACCTCTACTACTCCTTCATGGAGCAGGAAAGCGATCCCAAGGTCAGGGCGATCTGGGAACTGCACCTGAACATGGAGCTCGAACACCTGCAGACCGCCTGCGACCTGATGCGGCGCCACGACGGGCGCGAGCCGTCCGAGGTCCTGGCGCCCGAGCTGCCCAACGTACTCACCTTCGAGCCCAACAAGCAGTACCTGCGGGGGCTGCTGGACACCCAGATGGACCTGACCACCCTGGGCACCGGCTATGTACGCGAGGCACACGAACGGTTCGAGCAGATGCAGGAGCGGATCAACGGAGGCGAAGCACCGCCGAGCGAGCGTGTCATGACCGAACACGACGAGATGTTCGGCCGCGACTACCGCGTCCAGTCCGAGGGCGAGCACCCCGACCCCGCCATGCGCGAGAAGTGAGGACCCGCACATGCCCGAGCCCCGCACCCCCCGAGCCGGCGCCGACCGTGCTCCCGACAACGACGTCGTGGCGCTGCTGATCCGCCAGCACGGCGACATCCGCAATCTCTTCGACGAGGTCGAGGCGGCGACCGGCGCCGAACGCCGCGACGCCTTCCACCGGCTGGTCGCTCTCCTGGCCGTGCACGAGACCGCGGAGGAAGAGGTCGTGCACCCCTTCGCCAGACGGGCCTTTCCCGGCGGCGCCGATGTGGTGAAGGACCGCCTGGAGGAGGAACGCGCCGCCAAGGAGACCTTGTCCGACCTGGACAGCATGGACACCGACGACGCGGAGTTCCTGCCACGGCTGCGGGCCTTGCGTACCGACGTCCAGGAACACGCACGTGCGGAGGAGCGCTACGAATTCACGCACATCCGCCGGAGCACCGATGTCACCGGTCTGGCCGCGATGGCCAAGGCCGTCAGGGCCGCCGAGGCGATGGCGCCGACCCGCCCCCACCCGGGAGTGGAATCGGGCGTGGCCAATGCCGTGCTCGGACCGGTCGCCGCGCTGATGGACCGTACGAAGGACGCCGTACGCCACGCCATGGGAAAACGAGACTGACGTCAGCGGGCCAGGGACCGGCCGCTTCCGAGCCGGTCGAGTAGGCCGGCGTGGTGGAGCTCGGTTATCGGCTCCAGCAGGTCCGGGTGGCGCGTAAGAGCGGCAGCCGCGAGGTCATGTGAGTCCGGCGCCACCAGGCGCCGGAACTCCATGGGCGCGCCACCCATGTGATCGGAGCCGGCAAGAGCGGATACGGCGGCCCGCGCCAGCGCCGGATCGGCCAGCAGACAGGCCGCCCAACTGGCCACCACCTCATCCACCCAGCTCCGCCAGGCGATCTCGGCGGCGTTGTACTGCCGTGCGCCCTCCGCACCACTGGCGACGCGGTCGAGCCGGGCGGAACCGCCGGGGCCGGCCAGGAGCACCACGGCCACATCCATGGACGTCGGATAGCGCAGCCACGCGGCGACCGTGACGGCCTGCCGTACCTGGAGCGCCGACAGCGCGGCCGCCACGGCGCCGCCCGTGGAAGGGAAGGCGCGCCCGAGCCACTGCGCGGTCGCCGCGATGAGCGGGGAAAGATCTGTCTGCACGGGCTGTCCGATGTCCTTGCTGAGCGATGTCCGTCGAAGCTACCCCCTGCCCCGCGGCCATTCGCGTGACCCAGCGCACAACCGGGCAGTGGTACGTGCCACTGCCCGGTCCTGTATCACGTCAGCGCTGAGGACACCGAGAACGTGGCCGGCGACGGTCCGGCCCCGGCCGTCACCGCGGCTCCCGCGGCCGTGCGCGGCCGGTTCGCCGCATCCGCTGTCCGCCTCCGCGCGATGCGCCGTGAGCCGGACTGGTGGGATCAGGCGCTGAGGGGAGGGGTGATGCCGTCGGTCCAGTTGCCCTGCCGGTCGGGGTGGCGGTCGCCCGCGACCGTGATGGTGTCGAGCTGGGCGATCTCCTCGGCGGTGAGGGACACGGTGGCCGCGAGCGTGTTCTCTTCGAGGTAGGCGATACGCCGTGTGCCGGGGATCGGGACGACGTCGTCCCCCTGCGCCAGCAGCCAGGCCAGCGCGATCTGGCCGGGGCTCGCCTCGTGCGCGGCCGCGATGCTCCGGATCAGGTCCAGCGAAGCCATGTTGCGGTCAAAGTGTTCCTCGGCGAAGAAGGGCATGCCACGACGGTGGTCGCCGTCCACGAGTTCCCCGCGTGCGGTGAGCGTACCGGTGAGGGCGCCGTGGCCGAGCGGGCTGTAGGGCACCACACCGATGCCGAGCTCCCGGCAGGTGGGGACGATCTCGTTCTCGATGTCACGCGCCCACAGTGACCATTCGGTCTGCAGGGCCGCGATCGGGTGCACGGCCGCCGCGCGGCGCAGTGTGTCGGGAGCGGCCTCCGACAGTCCGATGTGACGGATCTTGCCCTCGGCCACGAGTTCGGCCAGGGCGCCGACCGTCTCCTCGATGGGCCGCGAGGGATCGATCCGGTGCATGTAGTACAGGTCCACATAGTCCGTGCCGAGCAGGCGCAGTGAGCGCTCGAGCTGCTGGCGCATATATGCCGCGGAACCGTCGATGACGGGTGGCCTGCCGTCCGAGGGGATGGCCTTGATGCCGAATTTGGTGGCGATCTGGACCTGGTCACGCCGCCCGGCGATGGCCTTGCCCATGATCTCCTCGCTGTCGCCGTATGCGTCGGCGGTGTCGATCATCGTGGCGCCGAGTTCGATCGCGCGGCCGACGAGGTCCCGGGGGTCGTCCTTGGTCGGGGCGGCATGCTGGCCGTAGGCGCCCGCGAAGCTCATCGCGCCATAACCGATCGCACCGACCTCAAGACCGCCGGTGCCGAGCCTGCGCTGGGAGATGGTCACATCGGATCCTTCGAAGGAGAGGTCGCAAACCGGCGTGCGCTTATGTCCACGCCCGAGGACAAAGGTATGTCCACGAGCGAGGACATGCAAGTCGGTGACCGTTTCACTCGCTGTGTCCTGGACCTCTGACGACCTGATGGCCGTGATTCCCTATCCTGACGGGGTGACCGACGAATCCGCCGCCCCCGATCGCCCGCCCCGTAAACGGGACTCGGCCGCCACCAAGCTGGCCATTCTCGATGCCGCCCGCGAAGTCTTCTCCCGCTCTGGGTACGACGCCGCGGGCCTGCGGGAGATCGCCGGCCTCGCCGGGGTCGACCCGCGGCTGATCGGCCGCTACTTCGGTTCGAAGGAACTGCTCTTCACGCAGGTGGTCGCCGACGCCTACGGCAACCACCTGATGATGACGCCGGAGGCCAACGCGGAGACCGCGCGTACGCTGCTGACCGACCCCACCCAGGCCCACCGGGACGGGATGCTCCTCACGATCCGCTCGGCCCCCAGTGAGCGGGCGGCCGAGATCATGCGCGCCAGCCTGGAACGCAACTTCCAGCAGGCGCTCGCCGACGAGCTCGAAGGGCCGCACGCCGTCTCCCGCGCCGCTCTGCTCGTCGCCATCTGCACCGGGGTGCAGTTCATGCGCAATGTGCTCCAGAACAGCGCCCTGGTCGACGGCGATCCCGAGGTGCTGGCGAAGCTCCTCAGGACCGCCCTGGACGCTGTTGCCGCCGTCCCGTCCGACCCGGACGCCGCGGAGTAGGCCCCCGCGCACGGGGTGCGAGCTCAGGCCGATGTGACGGCGGTGGCCATCCGATGGACGGCCGCCGCCAGAATCTCGCCGCTGGTGGCGAAGTTGAGCCGCACATGGCCGGCCGTGTGCGGGCCGAACCTCTGCCCCGGTTCGAGGGCGACACGGCCCCGGTCGAGGACAACGCGCGCAGTGTCCTCGCCGGTCGGCAGGGCGCCGCAGTCGAGCCAGGCGAGGAACGTCGCCTCGGGCCGCCGCCAGGTGACGGCGGGCAGGTCCCGGCGCAGCAGGTCGCCGAGGAGCCGTCGTCGGTCGTCCAGGGTGAACAGGAGCCGGTCGAGCCACGGTTCGCCCTCGGTGAAGGCGGCGATCGAGGCCAGCACGCCCAGGTGCCCGATCCGCCAGCGGGTGTCCTCGGGCAGGCGGTCGGTGACCGCCGTGGTGGCCGGGGAACCGGTCACGATCGCGGCGCACTTGAGACCCGCGAGGTTCCACGCCTTGCTGGCCGAGATCACACTGAGGGCGACATCGGCCGCGCCGGGCACGGTCAGCAGTGGTGTGAACGTGGCGCCCGGAAGCGTCAGCGGCGCGTGGATCTCGTCGCTGACGACGAGTACCGAATGGCGTCGCGCCAGTTCGACCACCGCGGCCAGCTCTTCGGGCCGGTGCACGCGTCCGGTCGGGTTCTGCGGGTTGCACAGCAGGTAGGCGGCCGGGCGCGACGCGAAGGCCCGTTCCAGCGCGGGCAGATCGAGCCCCGCGCCGGCCAGGGGCACCTCGATACGGCGGACGCCGGCCTCGTCGAGCCAGGTGGGGAACGGTGGGTACGCCGGCGTGTTCATCACCACGGCCTCTTCTGGCCGTGCGATCACCCGCAGCAGTTGGACAACGCCGGTACTCACGTCCGTCGTCGCCACGACCCGGGCGGGATCGACCTCCCAGCCCCAGCGACGCCCCGCGAACCCTGCCAGCGCGGTGGCCAGCTCGGACCCGGCGAAACCGTAGCCGGTGTCCGAGTGTTCCACGGATGTGCGCAGCACCTCCTGTACGGCGGGCGCGAGTCCGAAGTCCATCTCGGCGATCGTCAGTGGCAGCACGTCCGGCGGGTGGCCCCGCCATTTCGCGCTGCGCCGACGCCGCAGTTCCTCCAGGCTGTCGACCGGCAGCAGCTCAACACCCACGCCCGGACTCCCCTCTTGTCGCGTATACCCGCGAGGCCGGCCCCGGGAAGCTGCCGACGCTGCCCCTCAGGACCTTGTCATACAACGGGCAGCGTCCCCCCGAGACGCCGGCGCTGCTGTGGTGGACCGGGCGTGACCGCCCCGTGGCGGCGGTTGGCCCCGTCACCGCAAACGGTCCACGACCGAGGCGGGACGGGTGACGCGCAGGAAGTCGATCAGCTCCGAGTCGCGGGTGCCCTCGGCAGCCGTGTACACCAGGATCCGCAGGTCAGCCCCAGGGACCGTGATTGTGTCGCAGTCCATGGTGATGTCGCCGATCGGGTGTGAGATGACCTTGCGTGTCGAGTCGTGGCGGGCGACGGCGCCCCGCTTCCACAGCTTCGCGAACTCGGGGCTCTCCGCCTTCAGTTCCGCGACCAGCGCCGCCAACCGCGGATCCCGTGGATAGCGCCCCGTGGCGGCGCGCAGGTCGGCGACCAGGTCCGCGCGGTACTGGGTGGTCTCGCTCAGCACACGGGCCGGGTGGTCACCGAAGCTCGCGTTGGTGTCGTCACGTCGGAAGATCACGCGCAGGAGGTTCATGTCGCACGGTTCTCGCGACGAGGGATCGCCCATGAGCGCCGCCCACAGCGGCGTCCAGGTGATCAGCGTCCAGTCCGCGGCGAAGACGGAGATCGCGTTGTCACCGAGGCGGGTGACAAGGCGCTGCACCTCGGCGGGGACGGCAGTCGGGACGTGGTCCGGCGCCGGTGGCTGGTGTCCGGCGAGGCGGTACAGATGGTCCCGCTCCTCCACGGTGAGCTGCAGACTCCGGGCGATGGCCTCGACCACCTGGGCCGACGGCTTCGCCCGGCCCTGCTCCAGGCGGACGAGGTAGTCGACGGACATACCCGCCAGTGCCGCGACCTCCTCGCGCCGCAGACCCGGGGTGCGGCGGCCGAGGCCGCCCAGCATGCCGACGTCCGCGGGGGACAGCCTTCCCCGCCACGCGCGCAGCATGGCGCCCAACTGCACGACCGCCTCATCCATACGGCACACTTCCTGTTCACGACTCGTGGCGAGGGATGCCCCCGGAATCACCCGTCCGACCTGATGTCCGTCGACTTCGACAGCTCCAGCCACTCGTCCGCGTTGTCCCGCAGTTCGGCGGCCCGCTGCCGGAACGCGTCGACGGCGTCGCTGCCGGCGGCCCACCGCGCGGGGGGCTCCTCGGCCTCGGCGAGCCGGACGACCGCCGGGCCGAACGCGGTGGGGTTCCCCGGCTGGTTGTGGTTGCTGGCGTCCAGCGAGGTCCGCCGGTCCTCGCGGAACTGGTGATAGTCCTCGATCTCGACATCGCCATGGCTGACGGAGCTGGGGTCGAGGAAGTCGGTCCGGAACATCCCCGGGTGCACCGACGTCGCCCGGACGCCGAACTGTGCCAGTTCACGGCTGAGCGACTCGGACCAGCCCGTGACCGCGAACTTCGCGGCGCAGTAGATGGAAGAACCGTCGATGCCGATGATGCCGGTGAGCGACGAGATCGTGATGACATGGCCCGAGCGCTGCGCGCGCATGGTGGGCAGCACCGCGCGGGTGACATGGAAGGCACCGAACACATTGGTCTGGAACTGCCGCTCGATCGCCTCGGGGGACAGCTCTTCGAAGGCGCCGAGCTGGCCGTAACCGGCGTTGTTCACCAGCACGTCAATCCGTCCGTAACGGTCAAGGGCCGCCTGCACGGCCGGTCCGACGGAGCCACTGTCGGTGACGTCCAGGGTGACAGCGAGGAACTGCTCGCCGTGGCCCGAGACCGCTTCCCGCACCTGCTCCGGCTTGCGCGCCGTCGCCACCACGTTGTCGCCGTTCGCCAGTGCGGCGCGGGTGACCTCAAGGCCGAGCCCGCGGCCGGCACCGGTGATGAACCAGGTCTTCGTCATTTTTCTCTTCCCACGAAATCTTCCGGCTGCCGAGCCGGCACCCATGTCCAGGATCCCTCTGTGGCGACTCACGTGGGTGGCAAGGTTTGTGCCACCCGGGGTCCGGTCGCCGCCTGTGGCTCTGGTGGTGTGCCTTTCGGAGGAGTGGTTTTCGCTGTGACGTCGGGGAAGTGTTCGCGGGCCACGCCGGCATGCGCCGGTCGGCGGACGTGTGCGCGCGGCGCGGCCGGTCAGCTCAGCGGCGGGGTGACGCCGTAGGACCAGTTGTAGTCCATCCGTGTCTCTCGTTCCCCTACGACCTGAAGGCTGTCCAGGCGGGCGAGTTCCGCACCGTCCAGTGTCAGCCGGGCGGCACCGATGTTCTCCTCCAGGCGGGAGACATGCAGTGTGCCGGGGATCGGCACGATGCCGGGCGCCTGGGCGAGCAGCCACGCGAGCGCGACCTGGCCGGGAGTCGCGTCATGGGCGGTGGCGATCTTCCTGACCACCTCCACGGCGGCGAGGTTGGCCTCGAACGCCTCGCGTGCGAAGCGGGGCATCCCCCGCCGGTAGTCGTTCTCGGGCAGGTCGTCGAAGGATGTGATCGTGCCCGTCAGCATGCCTCGGCCCAGCGGGCTGTAGGGCACGACACCGATGCCGAGTTCGCGGGCGAGGGGAACGACCTCCCTCTCGATGTCGCGCGACCACAGTGACCACTCGGTCTGGATCGCGGTGATCGGGTGGACGGCGTGGGCGCGCCGGATCGTCTCGGGTGCCGCCTCGCTGAGGCCGAGATGGCGCGCTTTGCCCTCGGTGACCAGCTCGGACATCGCGCCGACCGTCTCCTCGATCGGGACGTCGGGGTCAATCCGGTGGTAGTAGTACAGGTCGACATGGTCGGTACCGAGCAGGGTGAGCGAACGCTCGATCCGCTCGCGAACATACTCCGGCCGGCCATTCATGACCGGTGCCTCGTCGCCGACAATGGGCCGGACGATGCCGAACTTGGTGGCGACGACGACCTGGTCCCGACGGCCGGCGATGGCCTTGCCGATGCGCTCCTCGCTGTCGCCGTAGATATCGGCGGTGTCGATCATCGTCGCGCCCAGCTCGATCGCCCGGTCGATGAGTGCGCCGGCAGTGTCATCCGTGGCGTGTTCCTGGCCCTGGCCGTAAGGCCGGGCGAAGCTCATCGCGCCGTAACCGATGGCACCGACCGTCAGGTCACCGAGAGTGCGCTGGGGAATGGGCATGGTGTTCCTCACAGAATCGTCACGCAAGGCATGTCCTCACGTGTGGACCAACGTAAGTCCACACCTGTGGAAATGCCAAGCTGGATGATCCGGCGGCACCGCGGGGCTGGGACGGATCCCCGGACCGGCGGGGATTTTTTGGTTCCCGCGTTTGGGTCCGGTTTTACGGGTCACACCCAGGCCGTAAGGAACGTATAAGTCTCCGCGTTCAAGGACCTGAGGAAGGTAGTGCCATGGGCATCATCGCCTGGATCATCATCGGACTGCTCGCCGGCATCATCGCCAAGGCCATAGTTCCCGGCAAGGACCCCGGCGGGATCATCGTGACCATGCTGCTGGGCATAGTCGGTGGTCTCCTCGGCGGCTTCCTCGGCAAGGTGATCTTCAACGTGGATTCGATCGACGGGTTCTTCGACCTCTCGACATGGATCGCCGCGATCATCGGTTCCGTGATCGTGCTGCTGATCTACCGACTTGTCACGGGCCGCAGCCGCGCGCACGCCTGACCCCGCGCGGTACCGCTCCGTGCCCCGTCCGGAGCTTCGTCCTGGCCGGCCCCGCAGTACAAAGGGGGCCGGCCAGGACGTTTCCCTGGGCACCGCCGGTGACTTCCCGAGGTGTGGGAAACGCGTCCCGGGGCACGCGATGCAGACGGCGAGCCTGAGGGGCGAGCCGACGGCCGCGCGAGTTTCACCAAGGCCATACGGAGCCGATGTCGCCAGCGGGCAGGGCCTACGGGACGGACCTGCGAGGTAAGAGGCCCCGGGCACACGGTGCCCGGGACACCGGAAGGGGCGTTGCCTGTGTTGGTGGCTGGGCGATACCGGACGAGCGAGCAGCTTGGGCGCGGCGGCATGGGCGAGGTCTGGCGTGCGCGCGACGAAGTACTGGGTCGCCCCGTGGCGGTCAAATTGCTCCGGGAGCAGGTGGCCGACGCCGCGGCGATCGCCCGCTTCCAACTGGAGGGGCGGACCGCGGCTCGGCTGAGTCACCCGAATGTGGTGACGATCTACGACACCGGCACCGAGGCCGACCGCGGTTACCTGGTGATGGAACTGGTCGAGGGGCGCAGCCTGGCGGAGGAACTCCGCGCGAACGGGCCGACGCCTCCCGCGCGTGCGGCCCGTATCGGGGGTCAGGTCGCCGCGGGACTGGCGGCCGCGCACCACCAGGGCGTCGTCCACCGGGACGTCAAACCGGCGAATCTGCTGCTGGCGCCCGATGACACCGTCAAGATAAGCGACTTCGGGATCGCCCGCTTCGCGGATCACTCCACCGCGGGGCTGACACTGAACGGCCAGGTCATCGGCACCAGCGCGTATCTCGCACCGGAGCGGGCCCTGGGGCGCCCGGCGGGGCCGGCCGCCGACGTGTACGCGTTGGGGTGTGTGCTGTACGAACTCCTGACCGCCCGCCTGCCGTTCCGGGCGGACACCCCCGCGGTCATGGTCTACCGGCATGTCGAGGCGGATCCTGAGCCCCCGAGCCGTTGTGCCCCCGAACTGCCCGGCGCCCTGGACGACTTCGTCCTGCGGCTGCTGACCAAGGACCCGGCCCGGCGACCCACCGCAGAACAGGCCGCCGACTTCCTCTCGGCGGCCGAGGACTGGATACCGCTGGAGCGGACCGTACGGCAGGTGACATGGGCCGGAGCCTCGCACCAGCCCGTCGGCGGTCTCTCGCCCACTCTGCCGGGCGACAACACACACGCGCGCCCAGCCGGCCGGCGGAATGCATGGATTCGTCGGCCGCAGGTGTTCGTCGGTGCGGCGGCAGTGGCGCTGGCCGCGGTCGTCGTGGGCGCGGCTGCCACATCGTCCGACGGCGGCGGTGAGAAGCCGCTGTCCACTCCACCGTCCTCCTCGGCCCCGGACACGCGCCACGCGGGAGGATCGCCGGCGGCCGGACCCACGACACGGTCGGACGCGGAGACCGCGGCCACCGCGAAACCCACGGCGGGGGAGTCCTCGGCGACGGTGTCGCGGGGCGCGGTGCCGGCCGGTTCGTCCGCCTCACCGGAGGAGAAGACGCCACAGGAGGGGAAAGCCACGGCGAGCTCCCGCCCCTCGCCGTCCAAGACCGTTTCGCCCACCGTGAATCCGTCGTCCCCGGCCGAGCCCACGCAGCCCTCCACGCCGACCCCCACGGAGGCACCGTCCCCCACGGGCACGGCCCCCGCCCCCGACCAACCGGACCCAGGAACCTCAGAACCGGCCGTTCGCTCGTAGGCCCTGTCCGGCGCTCTCGGTGCCCGTCCGGTCCGCAATGCTGATCGCTTGGCCGTCGCGGAGCCGGCTTCACACATGTCGCAGATCGAACATGTCGCCGATCCACACACGTTCGCGCCCCAGAATGCCCTGTCACCAGGGCCTGGGGCGCGTCGGCGTTCCTCCGTCCGTCGGATCACTTGTGGGCGCTGGGGACCTTGAGCGGGTCGCGGGGTGCGGTGGGCTTGGCGGCGGCGAGCTCTTCGCCGAGTTCGACCAGGCGGTTGCGGCCCAGGGCGGCGCGGACCTCGGGGAACCACTCCTGCTCTTCTTCTTCGACGTGGTGGCGAACGTTCTCCATCAGCACGGTCATCTTCGCGTCGAACCGCTCGTCGGCCGGATCCAGGCCGGCCAGCTCCGAGAGCATCCACAGCACCACATGGTGCTCCTCGACACTCTCCAGGACATGGTCCGCGGTCTCGGGAACCGCCTTGCGGGCGGCCGGGTAGAAGACCTCTTCCTCGATCCAGGTGTGGACCGTCAGCTCCTCGATCACCTTGTCCGCGATCCGCTTCTTGGTCTTGTGGGCGTTCTCGCCCGCCTTCTCGAACTCCTTGAACAACTTCTCAACCGTCTTGTGGTCGTCCTTGAGCAGCACGATCGCGTCCACTGTGAGACCGCCTTTCGTCGAGGCCGTGCGCACCCGGGAGGTGGACACTGTGAGAGCCGGCGCCCGTCCGGCGCACAGCCCGGGTACCCCGGCTCAGGGACAAGAAGCGTCAGCCGCGGCCCCGTCACCCGAGCGGCCGTGGTGCGCTGTCCCCACCGGCACACCGGATCTCGCGGCCGGCCGCCGACCGGAACGCCCCCGGTCAGGACGCCTCCCCGGTGGTCCTCCCCGCTCGGCGCAGGGCCGCGAGGAACTCCCTGTTGGTGACGCCCTTGCGTACGTACTCCGAGACGCCGACGCGCTTCATCGCCTCGACCGAACTCGCGTCGTCGTACGCGGAGAACGCCACGAGGCGGCTGTCCGGCGAGCACCGTGTGATCTCCCTGGCCACCATGGGGCCGCCGCCGGGGAAGCGGACGTCCAGAACCACGAGGTCCGGTGCGTGGCGGCGAGCGAGGCGAATCGCGTTCTCCGCGTCCAGCGCCGTGCCCACGACCTCCAGGTCGGGCTGCGCCTCCACGACCTCGCGCAGGGCTTCCAGCAGCATCACGTTGTCGTCGCACAGGAGCACGCTCAGTGGGGTGCCCGCAGAGTGGGCCGGTGTCACCGCGGTGGCTGCGGTTCACCCGCGGGGAGCGGATCCGAGCTGGGCACCCAGAACTCGACGGTCGTCCCTCGTCCGGGCCGGCTGCGCATGGACCACCACCCTCCCGCGGTCTCGGCTCGCTCCCGCATCTCGATGACCCCGAAATGAGCCTGGGAGGTGTCCCGGGACATCGGCTCGCCGTTGCCGTCGTCGGCGATCCTGGTCAGGATGCCCCCGTCGGACGACTCGACACGGAGGGCGACGTTCTTCGCGTGGGCGTGCTTGCGCACGTTCAGCAACGCCTCCTGGACAATGCGGAAGACGGTGATGGCTGTCTCGGGCGCGGGCTCGCTGTCGAGCCGGTGCTCGAACGAAGCGGTCAGCTTCCATGAATCCGTCACGTCGTTCAGATGGTTGGAGAGGGCTTCGACCAGACCGTGCCGGTCGATCCCCGGGGGATGCAGGCGGAATGTCAGGTTGCGGAGGCGGCTGATCGCTCCGCGCACCGTTGCGTCGAGGCGCTCCAGCTCCGCGGAGGTCGACTCCGGCGCCCGCTCCGCCAGCAACTGCAATCGCATTCCCACCGCGACCATGGCCTGGATGGTGTCGTCGTGGACGTCCCACGCGATACGGCGCCGCTCCGTCTCCTGGGCCTGGACCAGGTGGTCGAACAGCCGGCGCCGTTCGCTGAGCGCGTGCTGTGCGGCCCGCCGCTCGGTCATGTCGCGGGTGACCTTGCCGAAACCACGCAGCTCGCCCCGGTCGTCCCACAAGGCGGTGATGACGACGTTCGCCCAGAACCGGGAGCCGTCCTTGCGGATGCGCCAGCCCTCGTCCTCCAGCCTGCCTTCGGCCACGGCGGTCTCCAGCTCCCACTGCGGCTTTCTCGACGCCTTGTCCTCGGCCGGATAGAAGACCGAGAAATGGTGTCCCACGATCTCCGCCTCGCTGTATCCCTTGATCCGCTCCGCGCCCGCGTTCCAACTGATCACATAGCCCTGCGGGTCGAGCATGAAGATGCCGTAGTCCAGCACTCCCTGCACCAGCAGGGTGAAGGCGGCCTCCGACAGCGGAGCCGCCCGCTTGCGTGTCAGCTCCGGCGTTTCCGGCTCGTCCGTCACTGGAGGAGTCCTTCACGTCGCGCGATCGTCACGGCCTCCAACTGCGAGCGCGCACCCAGCTTCTCCAGCACCCGCTGGACATGGTTGCGTCCCGTATTGACCGCGACCCCCAGCCGACCGCTGATCTCCGCCGTGGTGAAGCCCTCGCCCAGCAGATCGAGAGTCTCCCGCTCCCGTGGGGTGAGCGTGGCTCCGGGCGTCGACACCCTGCCGGTCAGCCGCCCCAGCACGTCGCCCAGCAGGGCGTGGCTGAACACCACCTCGCCCGCCGCCACGCGACGCACGGCGTCCTCCAGCTCGCTCAGAGGACTGGCCTTGAGGATCATGCCGGCTCCGCCCGCCTCCACCACGCGTGCCGCCACCGACGCACTGCCCTCACCCGCCAGGACGAGGACACGCACGCCCGGCACGAGGCCCTCCAGATCGGGAATGACGGAGACACCGTCGCCGTCCGGCAGCCGCCGGTCCAGCAGTACGACATCAGGCTGGTGCCGCCCGGCGTCGACCAGAGCCGAGGCCAGCGTCGCGCAACGTCCCACGACTTCCAGTCCGGACGAGCGCTCCAGGGCGAGGCATATCGCCTCGGCCACCATGTCGTGGTCCTCGACCAACAGGATTCGGACCGGTCGGCTGGGCGAGGGTGATGAAAGCATTGGTGCATCCTTGCTGGTGGCGGGCCGCACGATCATGACAGAAGGAGCCGGTGCCGCAGGCCCCGACGACCGCCGGCCCTCATTCGCTGCGCGCCAGGATCGTGTCCGCACTCGCGTGTCCCTCGGTCAGGATGTCACTGGCCCCGATCAAGGACAGCAGCCGCGCAAGCTGCGTACCGATACCCTCGACCACCAGATCGGCACCAGCCAGCAGCACGGCGATCCGCGCGCCCAGCAGGGCGTTCACGCCGGAGCAGTCGCAGAAACAGATGCCGGTCAGATCGAGGCGGAGGCTCTTCGGCCGCTTCGCCAGACAGGCGGCGACCGCCTCCCGGACATACGGAGCGGTGTCGTGATCGAGTTCGCCGGCGACGGTCACCCGCGCATGGCCCGCTCCATTGACGGTATGTGACGACTCGAACGTGTGAGAAGCAGTCACGGCGTGGCGCACCTCTCGGAGAGCGCATGGCGCGTTCGGCAGCGCGGCTTCATCCCGTGAGCCCGTCCTGCGATGGGGGTCCCGCTGTCGGCTGTCGCATCTCTACCTCGGCTTAGTGCGTGGGCACCAGTACGTCACTAGTGAATCTGCACTAGGCGTAGAAGTCAACGCGCACCAGGGTCCTTCGGCTGGATCTGGCTGGATCAGGGGGGCCGGGGCGGGACCCCGGCGACCGACGGCAACGCGGCGAGGTGCGGCGCCGGGGTACGCGCGCCCGGCGCGATCCCACGAGAGGGCCCCATGATCACGCTCCGACAGGGGCCCCGCGCGAGGCGCGAATGCGGCCTCGACCAGCGGTTGTACGCGTGCGCCGCCCGGGACGGGTCAGCCGCGCGGCAGTACGGCCGCCGTCTCGCGGAGGTGGCGGTGCAGCCCGCGGTGCGGCTCACCCGTGGGCAGCCATTCCTTGCGGATCTTCGCCACACAGGTGTAATTGGTGTCACACACGTTGGCGAGCGGTGCCTCGCCGGCCTGGCTGACGAGCTGGTAGGCGTCGAGCTCGGACAGTCCGTAGTCGCGGGCCAGCCACCGCACCAGATCGAGCTGGGAGATACGGAACGCGTCCTCCAGCGGCCGGGCCGAGCCCGTCGACATGATGTGGGTGTCGGACTCGATCCGTGGCCAGGGCGTCGCGACCCCCTTGAGCAGTTCCACTATCACCACCGTGTTCGTGGCGCACTCAACGGCCACCCCGCAGGTCTCCCCCTCGCCCTGGCGGGCATGCCCGTCGCCCAGACTCAGCAGCGCGCCCTCGACATTGACACCGAGATAGCAGGTGACACCGGCCCGCATCTCGGGCGTGTCCATGTTTCCGCCGTGAGCGTCGGGGACGAGAGCGGACCGCACCTCGAGATTGGCCGGGGCCACCCCGACGGTGCCGTGCATCGGATCCATCGGCAGCTCGATGTCGATGTCGCTGTCGCGGGCGCTGAACAGACAGGTGCCCCGGGCCCGGTCGAGCTGCCACATCCAGACGACCTCGGGCAGCGGCGGCTGGAGTGTCGCGGTCGTATGCGTGGACGTGAGCGCGCCGAAGAGCGGCACGGTTGTCGAGGCGGCCCAGTCACGGGCGGGCTGGATGGAGACGAAATGCACCGCCAGGGTGTCGCCCGGCTCGGCCCCCTCCACATGGAAGGGGCCGGTCTGCGGATTGAGGAAGGGGAATTGGCACACCTCGGAGACCAGGTCCCTCTCGGACCGGACGCGGCCGGCGAAACAGTCCTCCGTGAACAGGTCCAGGACCGTGCCCGGCGTGATGCGCGCGACGGGCGCGGCGCCGCCGAACGTCCAGGCGTACTCGTCCTTCTCCGGCCGTACGGTCAGGATCCTGGGGTCACTCATGGGCGGACTGCTCCTTGTCTCGTACGGCGGGTGGCCCGCCGGTGGGCCGGCGCGGCCCTCACCGTACGGGGGCGGCGTGCGGCGGCGGAAGACAGCGGTGTGCCGGGGCGCCGCCCCGGCACACCGGCTCGGTCCGGCGCCGTCTCAGCCCAAGATCCGCGAATTCAGCCCGTCACCCCTCGCCCAGCGCGTCCGCCAGCGCCGCCGCCGGATCGTGACCGGCGGGGCCGGCCGGGACCCACCGGCCGTCCTCCTCGCGGTACGGCCACCAGCGCCCGTCCCGTCCGTACCGCAGTTGCGCCGTCCCGTTCTTCACGGTCCAGCGGCCGGCGCCGCCTGCCCGGAGTGGCGGCCGGTCTCCGTCGTCCCAGGCCGCTTCGAGAGCGGCCGCCGCCCGGCGGAGTGCCTCCGGTTCCGGCGTCCACTCCTCCTCCAGCACGGCCAGGGCCGCCGCACCACCGAACCGCCAGGCGCGCACCGCGAGGTCCAGTTCGGTGCGGCTCCGGCCGGTGCCCGAGGCGAGGCGCTCGGTGAGACGGGCGTCGGACGTCGAGGCGGCGAGCCGCACAGCGTCCTGCCCGGGTGTCAACTCCGTTTCCAGCGGCTGCCGTTCATGTCCGGGAGACAGCGCGTCGGAGAGCATCCGCAGAGCCCTCGCCGCCGCGTCGCCGGCCAGGAACTCCAGGGCGCCCTCGTCGACGACCTCGGAAGGATCCGCCGCGGTGCCCAGGACCGGCGGCCGCCCCGCCTCCTGGGGCAGCGGCGGCGGAGCGGGCAGTGGCGGCAGGATGTCCTGGGCCGCGAACGCCTCCGCCGCCGGGACGCCCGCGCCGGCCGGTGCCTCGCCGGGCGGCGGCTCCAACTGTGCGCGGGCGGCGCGGGAGACACTGCGTACCTGCAACTCGTCGAGGAGTCCGCGCTCGGTCCGGCCCCGCATGAGCAACAGGACAAACGGATCCTGGTCCAGCAGCCTCGCGACCTGGTAGCAGAGCGCCGCGGAATGCGGGCAGTGGTCCCAGGCCTCGCAGGTGCACTCCGGCTCCAGATCTCCGATGCCGGGCAGCAGTTCGACGCCGGCCCCGGACGCGTCCTCCACCAGATGCGGTGGCATTTCCCGGTCCAGCAGCGCCGCGATATGGCCCGCGCGGTCAACGGCCATCTCCAGAAAGCGTTCCCACTCCTCCTCGCTGAGCTGTTGCAGCAGTACGTCGCTGCGGTGCGCGGTGCCGTCCCGGTCCCGTACGACCGCGGTGATCCGGCCCGGTCGTACGGACACGGCACCGACGGCGCCCTGGCGGGCATGGCGGCGTCCGCGCTTGAGCTGCTCGCCGTCGAGCGCGGTGTCCTCCAGCGCCTTCAGCCAGGCCCGTCCCCACCAGGACTGCGCGAAACCCCGGCCACCGGCCGGCGCCAGAGCGGCGAAGACACGCTCGTCGTCCTCTGTACCACTCATCGCGCGCTTCCTCTCAACTCCACCAGATCCGCCAGCTCGGCGTCGGTCAGTTCGGTCAGTGCCGCCTCGCCGGAGCCGAGTACGGCGTCGGCCAGCCGCTTCTTACGGGCGAGCATCTCGGCGATCCGGTCCTCGATGGTGCCCTCGGTGATGATCCGGTGCACCTGCACGGGCCGGTTCTGCCCGATGCGGTACGCACGGTCCGTGGCCTGGGCCTCGACGGCGGGGTTCCACCAGCGGTCGAAATGCACGACATGCTCGGCCCGGGTGAGATTGAGCCCGGTGCCCGCGGCCTTCAACGACAGCAGGAACACCGGCGCTTCGCCGCGCTGGAAACGGTCCACCATCGCCTCGCGTTCGGCGATCGGGGTGGCGCCGTGCAGAAACTGGGTACGCACACCGCGCGCCGCGAGATGCTGTTCGAGCAGCCGCGCCATCCGTACGTACTGGGTGAAGACCAGCACACTCGCGCCCTCGGCCAGGATTGTGTCGAGCAGCTCGTCCAGCAGCTCCAGTTTTCCGGAGCGGCCCGCGATGCGTGGATGCTCCTCCTTCAGATACTGCGCCGGATGGTTGCAGATCTGCTTGAGTCCGGTCAGCAGTGTGACGATCAGCCCGCGGCGCTCCATGCCGTCCGCCTCCGAGATCGCCGCGAGGGTCTCCCGCACCACGGCCTCGTACAGCCCGGTCTGTTCCCTGGTGAGGGTGACGGCCCGGTCGGTCTCGGTCTTGGGCGGCAGCTCGGGCGCGATGCCCGGGTCGGACTTGCGGCGGCGCAGCAGGAACGGGCGGACGAGCGCGGCCAGCCGCTCGGCCGCCGCCGGGTCCTCACCGCTCTCCACGGTCCGCGCGTAGCGGTCGCGGAAGGTGCCGAGACGGCCCAGCAGACCGGGTGTCGTCCAGTCCAGGATCGCCCACAGTTCGGAGAGGTTGTTCTCGACGGGCGTGCCGGAGAGCGCGACCCTGGCCCGGGCGCCGATGGTGCGCAGTTGTCCGGCGGTGGCCGAGTACGGGTTCTTGATGTGCTGTGCCTCGTCGGCGACGACCATGCCCCAGGTCACCTCGGCGAGCCTGGGCGCGTCCAGCCGCATGGTGCCGTACGTGGTGAGGACGAACTCTCCCTCGGTCAGGCCCTCCAGGACACGCGAGGCGCCGTGGAAGCGGCGTACCGGTGTGCCGGGCGCGAACCGCTCGATCTCGCGCTGCCAGTTGCCCATCAGTGAGGCGGGACAGACCACCAGGGTCGGGCCGGCGGCCGACGCGTCGGTCTGCCGGTGCAGATGGAGGGCGATGAGGGTGATGGTCTTGCCGAGTCCCATGTCGTCGGCGAGACAGCCGCCCAGACCGAGGGAGGTCATGCGGTGCAGCCAGTTGAGGCCGCGGAGCTGGTAGTCGCGCAGTGTGGCGTCGAGTGCGGCGGGCTGGGCGATCTCTGGCTCCAGGGGTTCGGTGCCCAGGGTTCCCTCGGGGTCGGCGAGGCGGTCGCGGAGCTGGGCGAGCCAGCCCGACGCCCGTACCTCCACGTGGCGGCCGTCGACTTCGGTGGAGCCGGTCAGTACGGCTCCGAGCGCGTCGACCGGGGTGAGCGCGCGGTCCCGGCTCTCGCGGGCACGCCGGGCCTCCGCCGGGTCGATGAGTACCCACTGGTCGCGCAGCCGTACCACCGGGCGCTTCGCGTCGGCGAGTTGGTCGAGCTCGGCGCGGCTGAGCGGCCGGTCGCCCAGTGTGAACCGCCAGTTGAAGGTGAGCAGTGTGTCGGCCGACAGGAAGGAGGGCGGATCCGCCCGGTCCCGGTGGGATACGCCGCTGCCGCCGGGCCCCGGTCCGGGGGAGGTCTCCGGCGGACCGATGACCGCGCGAGCCGTCAGTGTGCGCGCCAGCTCCCTGGGCCAGTGCACCTGGACACCGGTGGCCGCGAGCGCCCCGGACGCCTCGCCCAGCAGCTCGGTGACGTCCTCGTCCGCGAGGTCGACGGCATCCGGTACGGCGGCGGAGAGCAGCGGGGCGAGCGGCGGCCAGGCGTGCGCGGCCCGGCGCAGGGCGAGCAGCGCGTCCAGCCGGGCACGCGGCCCGAAGGCCGTCCCGGGAGAGGCGCCGGAGCGCCCGTCCGACCATACGTCGGCGGCGTCGGCGACGAGGGTGGGATCGCTGACGCTGTGCATCTGGAGCACGGCACGGAAGACGGGCCCCGTGCCGGTGTCGTTCCCGCCGTCCGGGAGACCGTGCGGTTCGACGCGGAGGGAGAGGCGTACGCCGGTGTCGTGCCCCGCGGCCACCTCGGCGGCCCAGTCGCGCAGTCCGGGACACCGGTGAGGTGGTACGGCGGCGAACGCGGCCGAGGCGGCGGCGACCGGTGCGGCGGGTGTCCGCGGCAGACCGTCGACGACCGCGTCGAGGAAGTCACGCAGCAGCCGTTCGGGCTCGGGCAGCAGGAGCGTGCCCGCCGGGGTCGCGGCGACCGGGACGGCGTGTGCGGTGGGCGGCATCGAGGCGGCGAGCACACGGATGCGCTCCAGATCGGCGGCCGTCAGCGGTCCGGCCCGCCACGCGTCGTGATCCGTCCCGGTGAGACCGGGCAACATCCTTCCCCGCGCGGCGAGTTGCAGGGCGAGCAGCGCGGCCGAGCCCCAGAACGCCGCCGACGGTGAGGCGTCCACCGTGACGCGTGCCCTGGTCAGGTGGGCGAGCGCGTCCGGTACGGGCAGCGACAGGGCTCTGACCGTGAGCGGGCGGGCCCCGGCACCGACGACGGCCAGCTCCGCCACGGAGCCCGGAGCGGAGGGCGGTTCCGAGCCGTCGGGGTGCCAGAAGGCGATCCGGCCGGTACGGGCCGGGTCCGCGGCGAGAAAGACCGTGGAACAGCGGGCGAGTTCGGAGACCAGGGAGGGTGTTGCGGCGGGAAGCCTGTGCACAGCGAAGACGCATTCCTCAAGTTTGACTACTTCGGGTCGGAGCCGCCGAGGGTACCCCACCGCGGCCCCGGGCGGGGGCATTGCCGGCGCGACCGGGCTCAGACCGGGCCGGCCGCTGTGGCCAGCACCACCGTCGACCCCCGGGAAGCCCCCACCATTTCCGGGTGGTGGCCTCATGGCCCCGGACGGTCACTCCCTCGTACGTTTCTAGAGGTCCAGCGCGGTCAGCGCGTACCTTCCCCAGCCACCTCGGCCCCAGAGACCGGAGACCGACATGCCCCAGGCCGCCATCGTCGCGGAACCCCACCCCGAGCCCACGGCCGAACGCACCTCCGGCAGCGAATTCACACCTCTCCTGCGGACCGTCCGGGAACAGGGTCTCCTGGAGCGCCGGGTCGCCTGGTACGCCCGGGGAATCTCCGTCAATCTGATCTTCCTCGCGGCGATCGTCACCGGGATGGCGCTGCTCGGCCCCTCCTGGTGGACGCTGCTCCTGGCGCCTCCGCTGGCCGTTCTGTCGGGGCGGATGGCATTTGTGGGCCACGACGCGGGACATTCCCAGATCACCGCCGACCGGGGCAAGGGCCGTCTGATCCAGCTCGTGCACGCCAATCTGCTGCTCGGTATGAGCCAGGAATGGTGGAACGACAAACACAACAGGCACCACGCCAACCCCAACCACATCGACAAGGACCCGGACGTCGCCGCGGACATCCTTGTCTTCACCCAGCGGCAGACCGCGGGCCGCACCGGACTGCGCCGCCGGCTCACCCGCCATCAGGCGTGGCTGTTCTTCCCGCTGACCACACTGGAGGGCATCGCCCTCAAGGTCTACGGCTTCCAAGCGGTCTTCTCCCGGCGGGACCCCCGGATGCCGGTCCGCCGGCGCGTGGTGGAGGGACTGCTCCTCGCGGCCCATGTCGGCGGCTATGTCACCCTGCTGCTCACCACCCTCACCGTGGGCCAGGCCATTGTCTTCGCCCTGCTGCACCAGATGCTCCTCGGCCTTCATCTGGGCCTGGCCTTCGCACCCAACCACAAGGGCATGGAGATGCCGGACCCGGAGAACAGCGAGGGCTGGGGACATCTGCGCCGGCAGGTACTCACCTCCCGGAACATCCGCGGCGGCCTGTTCACCGACTGGTTCCTGGGCGGACTGAATTACCAGATCGAGCACCATCTCTTCCCCAGCATGCCGCGCCCCCACCTGCGGCTCGCCCAGCCGCTGGTGCGCGCCCACTGCTTCGCGCGGGGAGTCCCCTACACCGAGACCGGGCTGATCGACTCGTACCGGCAGGCCCTCGGACATCTGCATCGCGTCGGCGAACCGCTGCGCGTCGGCGCATAGTGGAACTGGCGGACGCATCCGTGCGTTCACGTGGCAGGAAGCGGCCATGGCCGCGAAGGAGGCATCGATATGTCGGCAAGAGCGAAGGTCGCCATCGGGGGAGTGGCCGTAGGGCTTCTTCTGATCCCGCTGATCGGATTCTGGTTCTCGCTGCTGGTGGTGCTCGGAGTGCCCGCGGTGGCGTATCTGATGCTTGACCCCTCGCAGCGGCGCAGGCTCCGGCGGATCAACCGCAAGGAGCTCGGCCGCTGATCCGGGGCCCGGCCGGATCCGCAGGCCGGTACGGGGCGGAGGCCCGCCCGGCACGGGCGCGGCAGAGTTCCGCCCCGCCGGACGACCCGGGACCCGGCGGGGCGGAATTGTTCAGCAGCGGTCAGGACGGCGGCGCCCGGTGGCTGCTTCTGCTCAGCGCGCAGGAATTGACCACGTCACCGGCCGCGGGCCTGCGGATCGTGTGATCCGCGGGCGGGGTGGTGCCGTGCTCCACCCAGTCCGTAAGAGCCGTGAACGCCGAGCGGTAGCACGGCAGGATCGGGCGCAGGCGCTCCGGATAGGTGTCATACAGACCGTCGGTGTGAGAGCCGTTCTCCACCGTGTAGTAGCGGTGCAGCCGGCCGCGCCCCCGGGCGTCGATCATGCGTGCGTACACATCGGAGTCGGTGGCGATCGGCAGCAGCGAGTCCAGATCGCCGTGCAGCGTGATCATCGGCTTCCCGATCCGCCCGGTGAGTGCGACCTTCGCGACGGCGCGGTGTACGGACGCGGGGCGTGAGGCGTAGTCGTAGGACGCGTCGGAGGGACAGGCCGCGAAGATCTCCTCGGTGGTCGAACCGGCCGACGATCCTGGGCAGTTGGCGTCGTACGACGGGTCGAACTCCGCCCGGAATATTTTCTGGGTCAGTCCCCAGTACGCCGCCTCGTGGTACGGCCACAGAAACTGCGAGCCGTCCGCGAAGCCGGCCGCGAGGAGATCCGCGTCATCGGCCGTGCCGAGCTGCCGGGCCACGGTGACCGGCAGGCTGGTCAGCAGATTGGGCCCGCGCGTCGTCCAGAGCGTGCCCTCCCAGTCCACTCCTCCGTCATAGAGCTCCGGACGGTTCTCCAGTTGCCACCGTGTCAGATAGCCGCCATTGGAGATACCGGTCATATAGGTGTGCCGGGGCCCGTGACCGTACCGCTGGGCCACGGCCTTCCTGGCGGCGCGCGTCAGCTCGCTGACCCGGTGGTTCCATTCGGCGACGGCGTCGCCCGGCCGTTTGCCGTCGGTGAAGAAATCGGCGCCGGTGTTCCCCTTGTCCGTGGCGGCGTAGGCGTACCCCTGCGACAGCACCTGGTCCGAGATCAGCACATCCGTGGAGTACTGCTTACGGGTGCCGGGCGCGCCGGTGACGACCAGACCGCCGTTCCACCGGTCGGGCAGCCTGATCACGAACTGGGAATCATGCTGCCAGCCGTGCGTGGCATTGGAGCGCGAATTGTCGGGGAAGTACCCGTCGATCTGGATCCCGGGCACTCCGGAGGGGTTCTTCGTCCCCGCGGCGGACAGTCCTGCCTGGTCGGCGGTGTCGGTGTACGGCGTGCCCGCGAGTGCCCTTGTCGTCAGATCTCCCAGACACGCGTTCTGCTGGCGTTCGGCGCCCGGCACATCCAGCCGGTGCTGCCGGGCGCAATGGTCCGCTGCCCGGTCCGGCGGCGCACTGCCCGCCGCTCCCGCCGGACCGACGGAGGACAGGCCCATCACAAGGGCGGCGAGAAGTGGGATGCCTCGGGACAGGCGCATGGGGTCTCCGGTGAACGTCGGGATGGGCGGGGCGCGCCGCCATATCGTGCTGGGGCCGTTCCCGTACGGCCATGGGCCCGGCCCATATCTCGCACGGCCCGAGCATGTGCGTTTCACCAACACAGCCGGCGGCCGTGCAGTGGACCGGGCGGGGGAGTGTGGACCGGCCACGGGGTGGTGACCGGTGGCACCTGGGGGCCCGCGGACGCCGCCGGTACCGGGCGACCGCCTGTTGGCGCACCGTGACCAGTCGGCTACCCGGGCGTGGAGAGCATGGCTGGGACCGGATTCCGCTCCGGACGGGGGCACCGAGGGCGCACGGCGATCAGGCGGTCGGCAGACCGAGCAGGCCCCGGGCCACGGCCTGCGGCGATTCGTTCCGCTCCCGGGCCAGGGCGATGACCGCCCGGCAGGCGAGTTCGCTGACGCCGAAGGAGAGCGCCTCGGGCGAGACCCAGCCCGACGCCTCGTCCATCCGCTGCTGGTCGTCCTCCGCACACGCCGACACATAGGCGGCGGCGGCCTCGAATATGTTGTGCTGCCGCGTCCGGGGCCGCTCCGCGGCCGGGGCGGCGGCACGGTCCGACGCAAGGATCCTGCGCAGTCTGCTGAACACCGGGTCCACCTTCCCCCTGCTGCCTGGTGTGTGGTGCGGACCGGATGCTGTCCGGGGCCGCTCCTCCAACGTACGGGCGGCCGGGCCCCGGCAGAAGCCCCCGGTCCGCGTGCCGCCGCCCGCCCAGCGGCGGAACCCCGGGGAAGGGGCCGCCCGGGCTCCTCGCGTGCTCCTTGTGTCCAGGACGAGTCGGCCTGGCACGTCAGCCCCAGTACCTCAGTCCCGCCGGACCGCCAGGGCGAGGAAGCGGGAGTCCTCGTCGGCGTACGTCTCCAACTGCCAGCCCGCAGTGGCCAGCAGCGGACGGAGGTTGGGCTCGGCGCGCAGATCGTCTGAGGTGAGCTGCCTGCCCTGCCGGTCGGCGAGCGCGGCGCGGCCGATGGGATGGAACAGCGCCAGTTTGCCGCCAGGGCGTACGGCCCTGGCCAGCTCGCGCAGATTCTCGGCGGGCCGTGGCAGATGAGCGATGAGTCCCGCCGCGAACACCGCGTCCAGCGCCTCCGAACGCACCGGAAGACGGCTCACATCGGCGAGCAGCAGCAGCCCGCTGTGCTGACGGCCGGCCCGTACGGCGGCGTCCAGCATCGCCGGGGTCAGGTCGGCGCCCAGCACCGTGCCCCGTGCTCCCACCGCGCGCCGCAGGGGAGGCAGCGCACGTCCAGTCCCGCACCCCGCGTCCAGCACCGCATTGCCGGGGCGCAGCCCCAGCTCGGCCACGGCGGCGGCATAGGACGGGCCGTCACCGGGGAAGCGCGCGTCCCAGTCCGCGGCCCGGGCACCGAAGAATTCCTGCACATGCGTGTGGTCGTCGGCCATGGGGACATGATCTCCCAGTGCCGTCCGGACCGCTGGCGCGCGGTCTCTCTCAGAAACTTTTTCCGGAAACCTCGCCGAAGATGTCGAAATCGCGTCGAGTGCTTCGACCTGGCCGTGAGAAGCGCCGACGAGGGCTCGACGGAGTGAGGAGAACACCGTGAAGTACATGCTGCTGATGCAGTTCAGCGAGAAGACCGTGGACTTCCCGCCGGTCACCACCTGGACCCCGGAGGAGATCCAGGCACACATCGCCTTTATGCACGACACCAACAAGAAGCTCTCCGAGGCGGGCGAACTGGTCGACGCGCAAGGGCTGGCCGGCCCCGACCAGGCGAAGATCGTCCGGGCCGGCGGCGGAGGCGCCCCCGTTGTCACCGACGGCCCCTACCCTGAGACCAAGGAGTTCCTCGCCGGGTACTGGATCGTGGATTGCGACACCGCCGAGCGGGCGGTGGAGCTGGCCGCCCATGTGTCGACGGCTCCCGGTCCCGGCGGTGAGCCGCTGAACATGCCGATCGAGGTGCGCCAGGTGATGGTGGCACCGGCCCAGGAGATGTGAGCGCTGACTGATCCGGAGACTCCAGCCGGGGGCCAAGCCGGAGACGTCCACGGCGACTTGTCACGGATCCGTCCGGTGACCGGTCCTGAGGAGACGGCCGAGGACCTGCTGCGGGCGCTGGCGCCGCAGGTCGTCGGCGTCCTCACCAGGCGGTTCGGAGACTTCGACGCTGCCGAGGACGCCGTACAGGAGGCGCTGCTGGCGGCGGCGGTCCAGTGGCCGGGGGAGGGCGTGCCACGCAATCCGCGCGGCTGGCTGATCCAGGTCGCGAGCCGTCGTATGGCCGAGCAGGTACGCGGTGAGCGGGCGCGCCGCCGCCGCGAGGACCTGGCGGCCGGGCACCTGCCCGCCGACCGGCAGGCGGCACCGCCCGCCGACACCGGCGACGAGGCGGCCCGGGACGACTCGCTGCTCCTGCTGTTCCTCTGCTGCCACCCCGCGCTCTCGCCCTCGTCGGCGATCGCGCTGACGCTGCGGTGTGTCGGCGGGCTGAGTACGAGCGAGATCTCGCGGGCCTTCATGGTGCCCGAGGCGACCATGGGACAGCGGATCAGCCGGGCCAAGCAGCGCATCAAAGCGTCGGGCATCCCGTTCCGGCTGCCCGACGACAAGGACCGCGCCCGGCGGCTGGAGGCGGTGCTGCACGTCCTCTATCTGATCTTCAACGAGGGGTACGTCACCAGCGAAGGGCCGGACTTGCAGCGGGTCGAGCTGTCCCGGGAGGCGATCAGGCTGACCAGAGCCCTGCACCAACTGCTTCCCGGTGACGGCGAGGTCGCCGGTCTGCTCGCGCTCATGCTGCTCACCGACGCCAGGAGTGCGGCGCGTACCGGCCCGGCGGGTGAACTCGTGCCGCTCGCGGAGCAGGACCGCGGCCGGTGGGACGCCGGGGCCGTCGCCGAGGGCATCGCGCTCATCACGGCCGCCCTGCCTCGGGGGCCGCTCGGTCCTTATCAGGTCCAGGCGGCGATCGCCGCCGTGCATGACGAGGCCGAGACGGCGGCGGAGACCGACTGGCCGCAGATCCTGGCGCTGTACGGGGTGCTGGAGCGGCTGTCCGCGAACCCGGTCGTCTCGCTCAACCGGGCCGTGGCCGTCGCCATGGTGCGGGGACCGGCGGCGGGGCTCGACCTCCTCAAAGTCCTGGAGGTGGAGGGCCCTCTGGCGGACCATCACCGGATCCATGTGGTGCGGGCCCACCTGCTCGACATGGCCGGCGACGCGCAGGGCGCGCGGGAAAACTTCATGGAGGCGGCCCGCCGTACGGCCAGCCTCCCGGAGCGGCACTACCTCACGATCCGCGCCGCCCGGCTCGCCGACGCCCGGCCGGGCCCCGCCGCCCGGGGCGGCGAGCCGCCGGATCGGTAAGGGGACGGCTGCGGCGTCCGCCCGGCGGTAGCCTGGTCGGCGCGCCGGGCAGCGTAAGGACACCACGCCTCCCGACCGCACGCCAGAAGATGTCAGAGCCCCCGGGAGACCGCCCTGTTCGACGCCGACCACCGAAGTGACCCGGCCGCCCGGCCGCGTCCGGGCACAGTGGACCTCTGGTTGCTGGACACCGCGGGCATCGAAGAGGAGTCGCTGGATCTCTCCCTGCTCGACGCGGACGAACGACGGCGCACGGGGGCTTTCGTCCATGGGCGCGACCGGGTCCGCTACGCCTCCGCGCACACCGCGCTCCGCCGGATCCTGAGTCCGTACGCGGGGCTTCCTCCGCGGGATCTCGTCTTCGGCCGCGACGTCTGCCCCTGCTGCGGGGGGCCGCACGGCAGGCCCGTGCTCACGGAACCGTCCCACGCGCCGCACTTCTCGCTGTCCCACGGCGGTGATCTGGTCCTGATCGGAGTGGCGGACGCCGCCGTCGGAGTCGACATCGAACCGGTGGCGGCGCCGGACACGGTCGCCGAGCTGAGTGCCGTCCTGCACCCCGCCGAACAGGCCGAGCTGTCCACCACGCCCCGGGAGCGAAGAGGGACTGCCTTCACCCGTCTGTGGACACGCAAGGAGGCATACCTCAAGGGTCTTGGTACCGGTCTGGGACGTGACCTCGCCGCCGACTATCTGGGCACCTCGGGACTGGCCGAACCGCCGTCCGGCTGGACCGTCTCCGATGTGCCCGCGGGCCCCGGTTACGCGGCCGCCTGCGCCGTGCTCGGTTCCGCGTACGACACGCGGGTGCGGCGCCTCTCGGCTCCCGCCTGACCACCCGCCCCGCACGGTCCGGCGGAGGACGAGTCCTCACCGCGCCGGCGTACGGTGAGGACCCCATCGGGCAGGCGGGTCAGTCCGCGACGCCCGCGTAGGCCATGGCCTTGTCGATCCGCACGCGCACCACCAGTTCGCCCGGCACGCCGTTGCGCAGTCCGAACTCCTCGGCCTGCTCCGGGCCCATGTACCGCGCGGCGATCCGGGTCGCCCAGGCGCGCAACTGCCCAGGCTCCTCGTCGATGTCGGCCCGCCCCTGGATCACCACGAAGGCGAATGGCGGACGCTCGTCGTCCACGCACAGCGCCACGCGGTTGTCGCGCAGCAGATTGCGGCCCTTCACGGTCTCCTTGCCGGTGTTGAAGACGAGGTCGTCACCGTCGAGAACGAACCAGACGGGCGCGATGTGCGGGCTCCCGTCGGCCCGCACGGTGGACAGTTTGCCGGTGCGCGTGCCTTCGGAGACGAAGGCGTGCCACTCCTCTTTGCTCATGTGTGTCGCCATGCGCGCATTCTCTGCCGCCGAGGAGGCCCGGCGCGCCACGACGCCCCGGAAGCTCAAGGACGGCTTGCCCACGAGCGACGGGTGAGGAAGGCTACGGGCGTCGGGGGACGTGGGAACACCTGAACGGGGAGGAACAACAATGCCGCTGGAAAAGGGACTGGACTGGCTGCTGGACGACCTGACCGAACGGGTCGAGCACATACAACACTCACTGGTGCTGTCGAACGACGGCCTGGTGACGGGGGCCAGCGGGGGGCTCGCTCGCGAGGACGCGGAGCACCTCGCCGCGGTGTCCTCCGGGCTGCACAGCCTCGCGCGGGGATCCGGACGCCACTTCCGGGCGGGCAAGCCCCGGCAGACCATGGTCGAATTCGACGAGGCGCTGCTGTTCGTCACCGCTGCGGGCGACGGGAGCTGTCTGTGTGTACTGACCACGGCCGAGGCCGATGTCGGTCAGGTCGCCTACGAGATGACCCTGCTCGTCAACCGGGTGGGCGAGCACTTGGCCGTGGCGGCCAGGCAGCCCGTTCCACCCGCCTGAACGGCCTCTGAACTGGGAGTTCCACGCGGCCTCGGAAGTTGTCCACAGGCCGAGCGGAGAACATCGCTGCCGCGCTACGGTCATCACCGAGAGTAGTGACGTCTCACGGGGAGGACCATCATGTCCGTCAGCGATCGTCAGGAACAGGCTCGGGCGCGGGGAGTGGCACCGGCGCGGAGACTGGCCGACTGCCAGGTGCGGGACGGCACACGGCCCGGGGTCCGGCGCGGGGTGAGAGCCCAGGACATCCGGGATACGAACGCCACGGGGGCGGGCGAGAAAGCACCAGGCGCTTTCGGCGCGGTGCGGGCCGCGCGGGAACTGGAGCTGAGGCGCACCGAGTTCGAACTCGCCGTGCGGCTCGGGCACATCCGCACCACGGCCGGGCCCGGAGCGGGCCGACGGCAGGTCCCCCGGCGGGAAATCGAGCGGGTGCGGGCGGCGGACGGCTTCCCGGACGCGCTGCGCGAACGGGTCAGGACCGTGGGCACCGCCGAGGGAGCGAAGCTGATGACCGTCAGCCCGGGCCGCTTCACCCGGCTGGCACGGGCGGGATGCATCACGCCGGTGAGGCTCTCCCTGAATCGCTATCGCGCGGTCGTATGGCTGTATCTGGCCGAGGAGCTCAGGGCGTTCGCCGCGGGGCAGCCGACGCTGCTCGCGGGACGATTGCCACCCGCCCTGCGCGCCTGCCTCGATGAGGGAGAAGACCGCCGCTCGCGCAACTGGCGCAGCCGGCGGGTGGGCCTTCTGCTGCGCGAGAGGGAAGATCCCTGGGAGCGGGCCGCGGTGGTCGGCTGTGTGCTGGGCCCGGTCGAGCTGGCCGAGCTGGTGGCCGATCCGGATGAACGCGCCTGTCTGCACCGGCTGCGGCCCGATCTCGCCCAGGCCCACCCGGTGTCCGAGGCGGCGCAGGCGACGGTGCGGCGCCTGCTGGTGGCGGACCGGCCGGACGAGATCTCGTGGTACCGCGCCAGTCTGACCGCACTGCTGGCAGAGGCCCGGAGCGCCGTCCCCTTCGCGCGCCCCGGGGGCCTCACCGGGCGCCGTCAGGATCCCGCTCCGCATGCCGCGGGGCCCCCGCCGCGCCGTGGCGGAAGGGTGCCACGGCCGACGAGGCCGTCCGAACCGCCGTACGCCGGGAGGCGCCGGCCCCTTGGGCACACGGTCCCCCGGTGAAGGGCGGCCGGACGGCGAGACACGTGGGGCCTCTCGTTTGGATCGTGCTGGTCCCGTGTGCCCGGGCGCCGCGTCTCGCGGCGTTGTCGGTGCGGGAAGGCGCCGACGCTCCGCGTCGGCTCGCTCCTCCGCCTTGCGATCCATGGCACCAGATCCCGCTTCCTGACCCAGCCAGATCCAAACGAAAGACCCCAGGGCGGGCGGAGGACCTCGGCGGGATCGTCGGGCCCATATCCCGGCGATCCGGCCCGGTGTCAGGGGGCGACGTGCAGGACGAGCTTGCCCCGCGCCCGGCCCGCCGCGCTCCTGCGATGGGCTTCGCCCGCCTCCGCCAGCGGCAGCACGTCCTCGACCTCTACATGGACGGTGCCCTTGTCGATCAGTCCCGCGATCCGGGTCAGCGCGGCGCCGTCGGGCTCCACCAGGAAGGCCATCGCCCGCAGCCCCCGAGCCTGAGCCGTCTCAAGGAAGTCCGGGGACGCCCCGGAGGGCACGCTGATGATGAGGCCGCCGGGCCGCAGCGTCTTCAGCGAGCGAGTGCTCGTCGCGTCGGCCTGGTCCCCGACGAGATCGATCACGACATCGACATCGCTCACGGCCTCCTCGAATCGCACCGCGGTGTAGTCGATGAGTTCGTCCACGCCGAGCGACCGCAGCCAGTCGTGGTTGGCCGCGCGGGCGGTGCCGATGACATACGCCCCGAGGTGCTTGGCGAACTGCACCGCGAAGTGGCCGACTCCACCGGCGGCGGCGTGGATCAGGACACGCTGTCCGGGCTCGACGTGTGCGGCGTCGACGAGCGACTGCCACGCGGTGAGCGCGGCCAGCGGCACCGCGGCGGCCCGGTCATGGTCGATCGACACCGGCTTGAGCGCGAACTGGCGGGAGGGAGCGGTCACATACTCGGCGTAGGCGCCGGCCTGCCGGGGAAACCACGGCATTCCGTACACTTCGTCGCCCACGCGCAGAGTATGGACACCGAAACCGGTCTTGGTGACGACGCCGGAGACGTCCCAGCCGAGTACAAAAGGGGGCTCGCCCAGAACATGGGACATCCCGCTGCCCTCGCGGGTCTTCCGGTCGACAGGATTCACGCCCGCCGCGTGGACCTTGACCTGGACCTCGGTCGGCAGCGGCTCCGGTCGTGGCAACTCGGTGAACCGGAGGACCTCGGGGCCGCCGAAGGTGTCCTGGGTGATCCCACGCATGGTCGTCTCGCTGCTCATAGCGGTTCTCCTGTTATGGCGCGCCGGGGTACTTGCGCGCTGCCCGGCCGGTTGCTGGTCAACAGCCCGCACGCTAGCCCCGAGGTGCTGGTATCCCGCAAGGGCGATTACTATCCATCGGAAAGCATGCAGCTCAAGCCAGGCTGGAGGGCGATGCGATGGCAATCGCATGTACGACGGGCCGACACGCCGAACATGACGTCTACGCGGCGCAATGTCCGTGCAGGGATGTGCTGGATCTGCTGGCGAACAAGTGGGCCGCCCTGGCCATCGGGGCCTTGGAGCCAGGTCCGCAGCGGTTCGGGGCACTCCAGCGACGGCTTCAGGGGGTCAGCCCCAAGGTGCTGACCAACACCCTGCGCAAGCTGGAGGACCACGGCTTTGTCGAACGTACCGTCTATCCGGCCGTACCGCTCCATGTCGAGTACGCGCTCACCTCGCTCGGTCAGGGAGTCGCCACCCCTCTCGGGCAGTTGCGTGACTGGGTGGAGAACCACCTCGACGAGATCAGGTCGTCCGGTACCGAGGACGCCGGGTGTGCCCCCGCCGAAGGCGGCGCTCCGCGCTGACCGCTCCGCCGTACGGACGTCGGACCTCAGGACCGGCCGCCGGTGACGACGGTCCGTTCCGCCGAGAATTTGCCCCAGTTGCCGTCGGGCAGCTTGGCGCGGAGCTTCACCCGGTACGTCTCGCCGGCCGTCTTGCTCACATACACGCTGTAGGTGGCGCGGCCCCGGGGGGCCTCGTCGCCCCAGGTCAGAGTCGTGGCGAACTTTCCGTCGAGATAGATCTGGTACGACGGGACATCGGTGCCGGTCTTCGGCGCGAGCCAGGACAGGTCGACATAGTGCGCACCGTCGGCGGTGTGCGTCGTGGCCCGGAAGCCGATGGGCGCCGTGTCGGGATCGTCGCCGGGGCCGTACGGAGTAGTGATCTCGACGGCCCGGCTGGCAGGCGAGGAGTTGTCCGCGGCGTCCCGTGCGGTGACCGTGAAGCTGTAGTGCGTTCCTGGCCGCAGTCGGGTGATCCGGGCCGTGCCGGTGTCCCCTCCGACGCTGTGGATCTTGGAACCGCCCTGGTAGATGTCGTACGAGGTGATGCCCTGGCCGTCCGGCGCCTTGGTCCAGCTCAGCCGGGCGGCGCGGGCGCCGTCGCTCCTTCCCGCGAGCCCGGCGGGCCGGGCCGGAGCGTCCTTGTCCTCGGCGACCGCGGCCGGTGTGGTGACGGACTTCGCGCCGCTGGGCGGCGAGAGCGTGCCATCGGCGTCCCGGGCGCGGACCGTGAAGGAGTAGGTGGTCGAGGGCTTCAGCCCGCTGACATCGATCATGTTCTGCGCGGCCGGGACAACCTTGACCTTCGTCCTGCCCCGATAGACCTCGTATCCGCGGATTCCGGCCCTGTCGTCGGCCTGGTCCCACATCACATGGACGGAGCTGGCGCTCCCGGCCTGGACGGTGACTCCGGCGGGCGCCGAAGGCGGCTTCGCCTCGGCGTCGTCGGAGCCGCAAGCGGTCAGGGTGAGAACGGCGGCGGAAACGAGCGCGGCGAGGCCGGCGATCCTTTGCATGGCCTTGTCCTCCATCCGGGGGCAATGGTCTAGACATATATGACACAGGTGTCGGGTCCACATCAAGAGGGCGGGGCTTGTCGCATGACGGATCATCGGTTTCGCCTGACCGGTCATCACGGTTCGGCCCGACCGGTCATCAGTCCCGCCGGTGTTCCGACCGCCCGAGTCCGGACGCATCCGCCGGGTGATGAGGGGTAGCGGCGTTGAGGTGTCGCATCCCCGACAGGGGGTTCTTGAGGCGACACACCGCCGGGATTCTCCGGCCGGGCGGCGGCGTCGCCCTGGCGCACAATGACGTGGCCCAACGAGGGCACAGGGAAGGATTTGAATCGTGCGTATCGACCTTGCCGGAAAGACCGCTCTGGTGACGGGCTCCACCCAGGGGATCGGTGCGGCCATCGCGACCGGACTCGCCCGCGCGGGGGCCCGGGTCGCGGTCAACGGGCGTACGGCCGAGTCCGTGGGCGCGGCCCTGGAGCGACAGCGCTCGGAGGTCCCTGACGGCGAGTTCCTGGCCGCGCCCGGCGATGTCGCGTCGGAGGACGGTGCCCGGCAGGTGGTCGACGGGCTGCCTCATGTGGACATCCTCGTCAACAATCTGGGCATCTTCGGCGCGAAGCCGCCGCTGGAGATCGGCGACGAGGAGTGGCGCCGCTATTTCGAGGTCAATGTGCTGTCCGCGATCCGGCTCACCCGGGCCTACCTGGCCGGAATGACCGAGCGGTCCTGGGGCCGTATCCAGTACATCGCCAGCGATTCCGCGGTGGTCATCCCCGCCGAGATGATCCACTACGGAATGTCCAAGACCTCGCTGCTCGCGGTCTCCCGCGGTTTCGCCAAGGCGGCGGCGGGCAGCGGAGTGACCGTCAACGCCGTGCTGGCCGGGCCGACCCACACCGGTGGGGTCGAGGACTTCGTCTATGAACTGGTGGATTCCTCGCTGCCCTGGGAAGAGGCGCAGCGCGCCTTTATGCGCGAACACCGTCCTCAGTCCCTGCTTCAGCGCCTTATCGAGCCCGAGGAGATCGCCCATATGGTGGTCTACCTGAGCTCACCTCTCGCGTCGGCCACCACCGGCGCGGCCGTCCGTGTCGACGGCGGCTACATCGACTCGATCGTTCCCTGACCTGACCTGACCTGACCTGACCTGACCTGACCTGACCTGACCTGGGCGCCTCCTGCCCGGGCCTGAGTCGGGCGGGGCGGCACGCGCCGGGCCCCTCCGGGCGCGGACTGCGCCCGGGCCGGCGGGGCCCGGCGGACGTGGTGGTCAGTCGATCCGGTGGACGAGCTGAGTGGTGAGTTCGTAGCGGGCCCCGACGATGGCCAGCTTGCCCTCGGCCACCTTGGCCGCGAGGTCGGGCTCGGCCGCCAGGCGCTCGGTGATCCGCTGGACGTTGGCGGTGATGGTGGCGTCGGTACGCGCGTCGCCCTGCTGGGTGTGGTCGATCGCGGGGCTGATCTGGTCGGCCAGGTACTGAATGTGGGCGGGGAGTTCCTCGCCCGTGTCGTCCGCCTTGACGGCCGCGGCGACGGCGCCGCACGACTGGTGTCCCAGGACCAGGACCAGCGGTATGCCCAGTTCCAGTACGCCGTAGCTGATGCTGCCGAGCACGGCCTCGTCCAGGACCTCACCCGCCGACCGCACGGTCAGCAGATCGCCGAGCCCCTGGTCGAAGGCGAGCTCAGGCGGTACCCGGGAGTCGACGCATCCGAGGACGATCGCGAACGGGTGCTGGCCCGATACGAGAGTCCGCCGAACGGTCTCCGTCTCGTGCGGGTGCTGCTCCCTGAAGGTCCGCCAGCGCCGGTTGCCCTCGGCGAGTTCCCTGAGTGCCTCGTCCGGAGTGGTGGGCCGGGGGCGGGTCGGCTGGGGGTGGGTGGCCGCGCCGGCGGACGGCGCCGCGAGGGCCACTCCGGCGGTGGCGGCGGTTCCCGCGAGCGCCGCACGGAGCAGCGTGCGGCGTGGCGTGGCGGTGGAAACGGGAGGCGTATGCGCCTGTCTGGTCGATATCACGGCCGGAGACTATCCGTGACAGCCTTGGCCATGGGTTGGTGATGGCGTCTTGTTGACCCTTTCTTGAAGCAATTCCCCTTCGGGCGCCGGGGTTCGATGTTCGATGCGTCCGGCTCCACCCTGCGGACAGGACAGGACAGGACAGGACAGGAGCGGGTCGGGCCGGATTGGGTCGGGTCTGATCGGGCCGGCGCATCCGCTCGGGTGCGCGGAACCGGCCTCTCGATGCTTCCAGGTGTTTCTCAGCGTTTCTCAGTGCTTCTCAGTGGTTCTCAGTAAGCGAGTTGCCGCGTCGATCGGCGCACGACCAGCTCGGGCTGGAGGACCACGGAGCGATGCGTATGGTGCTCCGCGTCCGGCCCCGTCTCTTCCATCAGCATCTCCGCCGCCGTACGGCCCATCCGGTCCGCCGGCTGCCGCACCGAGGTGAGGGGTACGACAGCCGCGGCCGCGAACTCGATGTCGTCATAGCCGACGATCGACATGTCGCCCGGGACATCCACCCCGGCCCCGTACATCGCCTGCAGGACGCCCAGTGCGAGCAGATCGTTGGCGCAGAACACAGCCGTGGGACGCTCCGCCAGACCCAGTAGCCGCGCCCCCGCGTCGATGCCGGACGCCACATCCAGCCGCGCCGACTCCACCTGACGCAGCGCCTGTTCGGGCAGACCGGCCTCACGCAGAGCGGCCAGCGCGCCGGTACGGCGGTCCCGGCACTGGGGAACGGACATCGGGCCGCTGATGTATGTCACCGAGCGATGCCCGGCCGCCAGCAGATGCCTGACCGCGAGTGCGCCGCCCGCCACATCGTCGACGGAGACGGAGCAGCCATCGGCGGTGGGCACGGCCCGGTCGACATGGATGAAGGGAATGCCCCGGCGCGCGAACTCCCGCACATTGCCGCCGGTCGTGTCGGCGGGCGTGAGCAGCACTCCGCGCACCCGCTGTTCGGCGAAGAGCGACAGATACTCCGCCTCCTCCGTCCTGCTCCCCGCGCTGTTGCAGAGCATCACTCCGAGGCCCTCCTCGCGCGCCGCGCGCTCGGCGCCCTTGGCCACGGCGACAAAGAACGGATTCGCCATGTCGAGCACCAGGATGGCCAGGATGCGACTGGTGCCGACCCGGAGCTGCCGGGCCGTCTCGCTTCGTACGAAACCGAGCTGTTGGATCACCGCCCGCACCCGCAGACGTGTGGGTTCGGAGACCTTCTCGGGCCGGTTGAGCACATTGGAGACGGTTCCGACCGAGACACCGGCCAGCCGGGCCACGTCCTTGATGCCGACCGTCTGCGCCACGCGTGCTGCCTGCCCTGTCACTTGTCATCGGGACCCCTGTCGCCGGAGACCCTTCTCGACGACCCCCCGACCGGGTCGACCATCATATAAGCGGTGTGTGCTGCCGGAACGGTCGGCTGAGTCCGGACCCGCAGGTCACCTCCGTGTCCCCGTGGCGGCGATCAGGGCTGCCGCCCGGTCCCAGTCCGCGCCGCCGGCGACGGGCTCGTACCGGCGGAACTCCCCTGTGCCGCGGAGCAGGGCACGCAGGTCCGAGAGGTCGCCCCGGACCGCGCCCGCGGCGCGCGCCTGGACGAGTACGTTGCCCAGGGCCGCGGCTTCGGCCGGACCGGCCACGACCGGCAGCCCACAGGCATCGGCCGTGAGCCGGCACAGCAGGTCGTTGTGGGCGCCGCCGCCGACCAGGTGCACGATGTCCACGGCACGGCCGGACAGACGCTGCGCGTCCTCGATCGCGCGGCGGTGGGCGAGGGCCAGCGAATCGAGCACACAGCGGGTGATCTCGGCCGGGCCTTCCGGCGCGGGCCTGCCGGAGCGGCGGCAGGCGTCCACGATCCGCCGGGGCATGTCCCCCGGTGCGAGAAAGGCCGGGTCGTCCGCGTCGACGAACGACCGCAGCCCCGGTACGTCGGCCGCCTCGCGCAGGAGCCCGTCCAGCCGCTGGGGCGTGCCGGCCGCCTCCCAGGTGCGCAGGCATTCCTGAAGCAGCCACAGGCCCATGATGTTGCGCAGATAGCGGACGGTGCCGTCCACACCCAGCTCATTCGTGAAGTTGGCCCGCCGGCTCTCCTCGGTGAGCACCGGGGCGTCCAGTTCGAGTCCGGCGAGGGACCAGGTGCCGGTGGCGACATAGGCGAACCGGTCGCCCGCCGCCGGGACCGCCGCGACGGCGGACGCGGTGTCGTGGGAACCGACAGTCGTCACCCGTACCGGGTCCCTCAGACCGGTCTCGGCCAGCACACCGGGCAACAGTCGACCCGCCGGATCGCCCGGCTCGCGCATCGGCGCGAACAGCGCGAGGTCGATGCCGAGTGCGCCCGCGACGGACCGGGACCAGTCGCGGGTGCGGGGGTCGACGAGCTGGGTGGTGGAGGCATTGGTGAGTTCCGTCCCGGCTTCGCCGGTGAGCCAGTACGCGATGAGATCGGGGATCAGCAGCAGCCGGCTCGCGGCGCCGAGCGCCGGACTGCCCTGCGCGGCCGTGAGCTGGTAGAGCGTGTTGAAGGGCAGGTACTGCAGGCCCGTCGCCCGGTACAGCACGGGCGGCGCGAGCACAGCGGCCACCTTGGCGGCCTCGCCCTCGGTGCGTGTGTCGCGGTAGTGCACCGGATTGCCCAGCAGCGCGCCGGACGCGTCGAGCAGTCCGTAGTCGACGGCCCAGCCGTCGATACCGACGCTCACGGGCGGCACGCCCGCCGCGGCGCCGACCGCCCGCAGCCCGTCCAGCACACCCGCGTACAGCGACAGGATGTCCCAGTGCAACGTGCCGCCGATCCGTACGGGTCGGTTGGGGAACCGGTGGGCCTGGCGGAGGCGCACCGTTCCGGCGCCGTCGCCCGAGACATGTCCGGCCATGACGCGCCCACTGGACGCGCCGAGGTCGACAGCGGCGAAGAGGAGGGGGTCGGTGACAGACACGGGAAACCTCGTGGATCGGCGGACCTCGTCGGCCTGCGGGTGAGGCGGGCGAACGGCTCCGGGGCGTCTCGGACACATCCAGGGCGTGTTGCGAAAGTCCCCCTGGCCTGCACGCCCTAGCGCAGGAAGGCCGCCGCCACCCCGGCGTCGACCGGGACGTGCAGCCCTGTGGTGTGGCTGAGGTCGCCGCCGGTCAGCGCGAACACCGCGTTGGCCACATGCTCGGGCAGCACCTCCCGCTTGAGGAGCGTCCGCTGGGCGTAGAACTCACCGAGCTTCTCCTCCGCCACCCCGTACACCGCGGCGCGTTCGGCGCCCCAGCCGCCGGCGAAGATCCCGGAACCCCGGACCACACCGTCCGGGTTGACGCCATTGACCCTGATGCCCAGCCCGCCCAACTCGGCTGCCAGCAGCCGCACCTGATGGGCCTGGTCGGCCTTGGTCGCGGAGTAGGCGATGTTGTTGGGGCCCGCGAACACCGAATTCTTGGAGACGACGTAGACGATGTCGCCGCCGAGGTCCTGATCCGCCATGATCCGCGCGGCTTCGCGGGAGACCAGGAAAGAGCCGCGCGCCATGATGTTGTGCTGGAGGTTCCAGTCCCTGGCGGTGGTCTCCAGCAGCGGCTTGGAGATCGAGATACCCGCGTTGTTGACGACCAGATCGACTCCGCCGAAGGCGAGCGCGGCCAGGTCGAACGCCGCCTTGATCTGCTCCTCGTCGGTCACGTCGACGGTGACCGCGACCGCCTTGTCCGGGCCGCCCAGCTCCCCGGCGACCGTTGTCGCGCTGTCGGTGTTGAGGTCCGCGACCACCACACAGGCGCCTTCCGCCACCAGCCGGTGCGCGACGGCCCTGCCGATGCCCGAGCCCGCCCCCGTCACCAGGGCGACCCGGGTCGCCAGCGGCTTGGGGGCCGCCATCCGGCGCAGCTTGGCCTCCTCCAGCTCCCAGTACTCGATACGGAACTTCTCGGCCTCCTCGATCGGCGCGTACGAGGAGACGGCCTCGGCGCCGCGCATCACATGGACGGCGTTGAGATAGAACTCGCCCGCGACCCGGGCGGTCTGCTTGTCCTTGCCGAAGGAGAACATGCCCACGCCCGGCACCAGCACGATCGCCGGATCCGCGCCGCGCATCGGCGGCGAGCCCGGCACCGCGTGCCGCTCGTAGTACGCCCGGTACTCCTCGCGATACGCGGTGTGCAGCGCGGCCAGCCGGTCCCGCGCCCGCTCCAGTGGCACCCCGGCCGGCAGGTCGAGCACCAGGGGACGGACCTTGGTGCGCAGGAAGTGGTCGGGACAGGACGTGCCCAGGGCGGCCAGCCGCGGGTGTTCGGCGCGGGAGAGGAAGTCGAGGACCGGGCCGGTGGCGGTGTAGTGGCCCACCTGCGGCCGGTCGGTGGAGGCGAGACCGCGGATCAGCGGCGCGAGCGCGGCCGCCCTGGCCCGCCGTTCCGTCTCGGGCAGCGGCTCGTACCCCGGCAGCACCGGACCGAAGGGCTCCGGTCTGCCCTGCTCCGCCAGAAACTCCTCGGCGGTGCGGATGATGTGCAGGGAGTTGCGCTCGCACTCGTCCGACGTGGCGCCCCAGGCGGTGATCCCATGACCGCCGAGCACACATCCGATCGCCCGCGGATGAGCCTCCTTGACGGCGGCGATGTCCAGGCCGAGCTGGAAGCCGGGACGGCGCCAGGGCACCCAGACCACCGTGTCGCCGAAGCACTCCGCCGTCAGCTTCTCGCCGTCGGCCGCGCAGGCCAGGGCGATACCCGAGTCCGGATGCAGATGGTCCACATGGGGCGCGTCGACCAGTCCGTGCATGGCGGTGTCGATGGACGGGGCCGCCCCGCCCCTGCCGTGCAGGCAGTAGTCGAAGGCCGCGACCATCTCGTCCTCGCGCGCCACGCCCGGATAGACCGCGGTCAGCGCCCGCAGCCGGTCGACGCGCAGCGCGGTCAGTCCGCCGGCCGTGAGGGTGCCCAGATCGCCACCCGATCCCTTCACCCACATCAGCTCGATCTCGTCACCGGTCACGGGATCGGGCGCGGATCCCTTCGCCGAGGTGTTGCCACCGGCGTAGTTGGTGTTGCGCGGATCGGCGCCGAGCCGGTGCGAGCGGGCCAGGAGCTGCTCCGCCGCGGGATGGACGACGGGATGTGCTGCGTGCTGGTCGGTCATCATGTCCCTCTGTGAGGTGCGGTCTTCGCGCCGGACGGACGGGCCTGGGGCGGCTCAGGCCCCCCAGCCCGCGGGAGTGCCGCCGACCCGCTCGGCGATGATCTTCTTGCCGTAGCCGGAGGCGTGATAGGCGGCGACGGGGTCGGCGTCCGCGCCGAGTTCCGCGCGGACCTCCGCGACCAGCGGACGTACATCGGTGTTGAACGCGTCCATCAGGGCCGCGTGGGCCGCCAGCACATCTCCGGCACGCTGGGCCGCGTCCAGCGCCTCCGCGTCCACCAGCAGCGCCTTGGCCGTGGCCTCCTGCACATTCATCACCGAGCGGATGATCGCGGGGATCTTCTCCTCGATGTTGTGGCACTGGTCGAGCATGAAGGCCGTCTCCGCCGTGAATCCGCCGCCTCTGATCACCTCGTACATGATCCGGAAGAGCTGGAAGGGATCGGCGGCCCCGGCCATCAGGTCGTCGTCCGCGTAGAAGCGGGAGTTGAAGTCGAATCCGCCGAGCTTCCCCTCCCGCAGCAGCAGCGCGACGATGAACTCGATGTTGGTGCCCGGCGCGTGGTGTCCCGTGTCGACGACGACCTGGGCCCTCGGCCCCAGCCGCAGACAGTGCGCGTACGCCGTTCCCCAGTCCGGCACGTCCATGGCGTAGAAGGCGGGCTCGAACAGCTTGTACTCCAGCAGCATGCGCTGCCCTTCGCCGAGCCGCTCGTAGACGGCGGACAGAGCCTCGGCGAGCCGGCCCTGACGGGCCGAGATGTCGTCCTGCCCGGGATAGTTGATCCCGTCGGAGAACCACAGTTTCAGATCGCGCGACCCCGTGGCGTCCATGACGTCGACACACTCCAGCAGATGACCGAGCGCCTTGCGCCGCACAGCGGCGTCCGGATGCGTGACGGACCCCAGCTTGTAGTCGTCGTCCTGGAACACGTTCGCGTTGATCGCCCCGATACGGAGCCCCGCCGCCCGGGCCCCGGCCGCGAGCGCGCCGTAGTCGTCGACCCGGTCCCACGGGATGTGCAGGGCCACCGAGGGTGCCACGCCCGTGTGCGCGTGGACCCGCGCGGCGTCCGCCAGCTTCTCACCCGGTGTCCGCGGCACGCCCGGCTGCGCGAACACCTTGAACCGCGTGCCCGAATTCCCGAACGCCCACGACGGCGTCTCGACAGCCTGTGACTTCAGCGCCGCCTTCACGGCGGACTCGGCGGATCGACCGGTCATCTCTCAGCGCTCCCGTGATGCGGACCCGCGGTGCGAGTCAGTCACACGATTCTTTATGAATCGTTTCATCGCGGCGAAGTTATGGGACGCGTGAAGAGGTGTCAACCCTTCGCGAGGCGGCTGCAATTGTCCGGAGCGGACCCGCTGAATCCAACGGAAAATGTCGCGCACGGCCCATTGACGCCGCCGACGATCGCCGTTTAGCTTCCGAGCAACCTCATTGAAACCTTTCACGGCGGACGGCGGCACGAGCCTTCCGTCGCCGAGGAGCCCTCATGAACCAGCCCGCCACGGGCCCCGCCGCCCCGGCCGCCGGGGGCCCAGCCCCGGTCCTGGCCCTGAAGGACGTCAGCAAGTCCTTCGGCGCCGTCCGGGCCTTGCGGGACGTCACCCTGCGTCTGTTCCCCGGTGAGGCGCACGCCCTCGCGGGGGAGAACGGCGCGGGCAAGTCCACTCTGATCAAGACGCTCGCGGGGGTGCACCGGCCGGACGCGGGCGAGGTGCTGCTCGACGGTGAGCCGGTCGTCTTCCAGGGCCCGGCCGGTGCCCGCGACGCCGGGATCGCGGTCATCTACCAGGAGCCGACGCTTTTCCCCGATCTGTCCGTCGCCGAGAACATCTTCATGGGGCGTCAGCCGCGGCGGACGCTGGGCCGTGTCGACCACCGGGCCGCACACGAGTCCACCGCCGCGCTCATGAAGCGGCTCGGCGTGGCCCTCGACACCCGCAGGCCGGCCCGCGGACTCACCATCGCCGACCAGCAGATCGTCGAGATCGCCAAGGCGCTCTCCTTCGATGCCCGTGTGCTCATCATGGACGAGCCGACCGCGGCCCTGACGGGCAGTGAGACCGCCCGGCTGTTCTCCGTCGTGAGGACCCTGCTGGCCGAAGGCGCCGCCGTCCTGTTCATCTCCCACCGGCTGGAGGAGATCTTCGCACTCTGCCGGCGGGTCACCGTCCTGCGCGACGGCCGCCTGATCTCCTCGCAGCCGCTGGCCGGTCTCACCGAGGACGACCTGGTCCGCGGGATGGTGGGCCGCGATCTCGGCAAGCTGTATCCCAAACAGCGGACGACGGTGGGCGAGACGGCCCTGTCGGTACGCAGACTGACCAGGGAGGGCGTGTTCCGGGACATCTCCTTCGAGGTACGGCGGGGCGAGATCGTCGCCCTCGCCGGGCTCGTGGGCGCGGGACGCAGCGAGGTGGCACAGGCCCTCTTCGGTGTCGACCGGGCCGACGCCGGCCAGGTCGAGGTCAACGGCCGCGCGCTGCGCGCCGGTTCACCGACCGCCGCCATGGACGCCGGAGTCGCGCTCGTCCCCGAGGACCGCCGCCGGCGCGGACTGGTCATGGAGATGTCCGTCGAGCGGAACATCGCGCTCACCGGCCTCGGCCGGCTCGGCAGAGGGGGCATGGTGCGCCGGGCCCTGGAGAGCGCCCTGGCCGCGGACTGGGCCGTCCGCCTCCAGCTCACGTACAACCGTCTCGCCGATCCCGTCGAGGTGCTGTCGGGCGGCAATCAGCAGAAGGTCGTCCTCGCCAAGTGGCTGGCCACCGAACCGTCCGTGCTCATCGTCGACGAACCCACCCGCGGCATTGACGTCGGCACCAAGGCCGAGGTGCACCGTCTGCTGTCCTCCCTGGCCGCCGAGGGGCTCGCCGTCCTGATGATCTCCTCCGACCTCCCCGAGGTCCTGGGCATGGCCGATCGGGTCCTCGTCATGCGCGAGGGCCGGCTCGCCGCCGAGATACCCCGCGCGGAGGCCACCGAGGAAACGGTGATGGCCGCCGCGACCGGACGCGCCGGAAGGGCGGCCGCATGACCACCCTGCTGGACGAGCCCACCGCGACGGCCAGGGACGGCGGCTCGGCCAGGTCGCTCGTCGACACCGTGTTCCGGGCCCGCGAGATCAGCATCGGCGGGGCGCTGGCGCTGCTCGTCCTCGGCACCTGGATCTCCAACCCGCGCTTCCTCGACGACCAGGGCGTCAAGGACCTGCTCCTCAACGCCTCCATCCTGGTGCTGCTGGCCGTCGGCCAGTCCGTGGTCGTCGTCACCCGCAATATCGACCTCTCGGTCGGCTCGGTCGTCGGACTCTCCGCCTTCGCCTGCGGGAAATTCGTCGCCGGGACCGACCACGGCGTACTCACGGTCATGCTGCTGGGCATCGCGCTCGGTGTGGCCTGCGGGCTGGTGAGCGGCGCCCTGGTCAGCTTCGGCCGGGTCCCGGCGCTCGTGGTCACGCTCGGCATGCTCTACATCATCCAGGGGCTCGACTACTGGTGGGCGCAGGGCGAGCAGATCGGCGCCGCCGACGTGCCCGATCCGATTCTCGACCTGGGCAGCGGAAGCGTCCTCGGCGTTCCCTTCCTGCCGTTCATCGCCCTGGTCCTGCTCGCCGTCACCGCGTACTTCCTGCGCTCCTACCGGTCGGGACGCGAGCTGTACGCGATCGGCTCCAACCCGGAGGCGGCCCGGCTCGCGGGCGTGCCCGTCCGCCGCAGAATCCTCGGCGCGTATGCCTTCTCCGGCGCCGTGGCCGGTTTCGCGGGCGCCCTCTGGCTCGCCCGCTTCGGCACCGTCGTCGCGGACAACGCCCATGGCTGGGAACTCACCGTCGTCAGCGCGGTGGTCGTGGGCGGTGTCGCCATCACGGGCGGCACCGGCACGGTGTGGGGCGCGGCGCTCGGCGCGCTGCTGCTCACCACCATCGGCAGCGCCCTGGTCGTCCTGAAGGTCGATGCCTTCTGGCAGGGAGCCATCACCGGCGCCCTGCTGCTCGCGGCCATCAGCGCCGACCGGATCGTCACCCTGCGGATGACAGCCGCACTGAGGAAGAGGAGCGTCCGGCATGGCGACGGCGCCTGACACACGGACCGCGCCGCGGCCTCCCGCGCGGGGCGGCGGCCCGTCCCGGACCGGCGCGCTCGCCAGGTCCGCCGCTCTGCGCTGGGACACCGCGGTCGGCGCCCTGCTGGTGGCGGTCTTCACCGTCGGTCTGGGCACCACCGAAGGCTTCGGGTCCGGCGAGAACCTCGCCTTCGCGTTCAACGACATCGCCGAAGTCGCCCTGATCGCGCTGCCCATGACCCTGCTGGTGGTGACCGGCCAGGTCGATCTGTCCGTCGCCTCCATGCTGGGCCTGGGCAGCGCCCTGACCGGCGCGCTGTGGAACGCGGGCTGGGCCTTCGAGATGATCGTGCCCGTGGTGCTGCTGGTGGGCGTCGCCGGCGGTCTGCTCAACGGCTGGCTGGTCACCCGCGTCGGCCTGCCCTCGCTCGCCGTCACCATCGGCACCCTCGCGCTCTACCGGGGCCTCGCCTCGGTCGCGCTCGGCAGCGACGCCGTCACCGACTTCCCCTCGGCGTACGCCGACTGGGCCGTCGACACCACCACGATCCCGGGCACCTTCCTCACCTACCCGGTCGCCCTCTTCGCCGTACTGGCCGTGGCCACGGGCGTGCTGCTGCACCGCACCGTCTTCGGGCGGTCGCTGTACGCCATCGGGGCGCAGGAGGAGGCCGCCCACTTCGCCGGGATCAGGGTGAAGCGCTTCAAGCTGATCCTCTTCGTGGTCAGCGGACTGGTCTCCGCGTTCGCCGGCATCGTCTTCACCCTGCGGTACGGCAGCGCGCGCGCCGACAACGGTCTCGGATTCGAGATGCTCGTCATCGCCTCCGTGCTGCTCGGCGGAGTCGACTTCGACGGCGGCAGGGGCACCCTGTTCGGCGCGGTCGCCGGTGTGCTGCTCATCGGGGTCCTCAAGAACCTGCTCACGCTGAACGACGTGCCGAACGAGGTCCAGGTCATCGTCACCGGGCTGCTGCTCGTCGCCTCCGTCCTGACCCCGCGGGTCGTCACGACCGTGGCCGGACGCCGGCACCGACGCGCCGCCGGCGCCGCCCCGCGCACCGAACCCCCCGAGCCCCGCTGAGTCTCCAGAAAGGTCCACGCCCCGCCATGATGATCCGTACCGCCGCCCGGCGCCGCGCGGCAGCCACCGCCGCCACCCTCTGCGCCCTCGCCGTCGCACTCACCGCCTGCTCCGGCACCACCAAGGACAGCGCGAAGAGGGACACCTCGAAGGGGGGCACGGCCGCCAAGGCGGACCCGTCCGCGCCGCTGAAGAAGGGCCTCGAACTCGCTTTCCTGCCCAAGCAGATCAACAACCCGTACGAGAAGATCGTCGACGAGGCCGGCATCGCGGCGGCCAGGGAATACGGCGGCACGGGCAAGGAGGTCGGCCCCTCCGACGCCAGCGCCTCCTCGCAGGTCTCGTACATCAACACCCTCATCCAGCAGCGCCAGGACGCCATCCTGATCGCGGCCAACGACCCCAACGCGGTGTGCGGCCCGCTCAAGCAGGCCATGAGGAAGGGCATCAAGGTCGTCGCGTACGACTCCGACACCGCCAAGGACTGCCGCCAGCTCTTCATCAACCAGGCCGGCTCCGAGGAGATCGGCCGCAGCCTCGTCCAGCATCTCGGCGAACAGATCGGCTATCAGGGCAAGATCGCCATTCTCTCGGCCACCCAGAACGCGACGAACCAGAACACCTGGATCGAATTCATGAAGGACGAGCTGAAGCAGCCCAAGTACAAGAACATGCGGCTGGTGAAGGTCGCGTACGGCGACGACGCCGATCAGAAGTCCTTCCAGCAGACCCAGGGCCTGCTCCAGGCCTATCCCGATCTCAAGGGCATCATCTCGCCCACCACCGTCGGTATCGCGGCGGCCGCCCGCTACCTGAGCGACTCCTCCTACCAGGGCAGGATCGTCCTCAACGGGCTCGGCACCCCGAATCAGATGCGCGAGTACGTCAAGGACGGCACCGTCGAGCAGTTCTCCCTGTGGAACCCGGAAGAACTCGGCTACCTGGGCTCGTACGCGGCCGCCGCCCTGGCCTCCGGCCAGATCACCGGCGCCGAGGGCGAGAAGTTCAAGGCGGGCAGGCTCGGCGAGTACACCATCGGCAAGGACGGCGAGGTCATCCTCGGCGAGCCGACCGTCTTCGACAAGAACAACATCGACAAGTTCGACTTCTGAGTTGTGCCACCCCGGCCCTCCCGGGCCGCCCAGCGACCGATGGAGCCGCCATGACCGCCCGTATCCCCGCCGTCGCCCGCAGGCCCAGGATCGGACTGGTGGCCGGCGGACTGGGCGCCTACTGGCCGCAGTTCCCCGAACTGCTTCCGCAGCTCAGGCGATCGGCGGCGCGGGTCACCGAACGCATGAGGGAATTCGACGCCGAGGTCGTCGACGCCGGGTTCATCTCCGACGCCCAGGAGGGCGCGGCGGCGGCCGAGAAGCTCCGGGCCGCCGGCTGCGATCTGATCGTCGGCTTTCTCACCACCTATATGACGGCCACCATGCTCGTCCCCGTCGCGCAGCGCGGCGACGCGCCCGTGCTGCTCATCAATCTCCAGCCCACGCTGTCGATGGAGCACGCGTCCTTCGACACCGGACAGTGGCTGGCGTACTGCGGTGCCTGTCCGCTGCCGGAGATGGCCAACGCCTTCGAACGCGTCGGCGTGCCGTTCCGCTCCGTCTCCGGGCATCTGGAGGACGACCGCGCCTGGGAGCGCATCGGCCGCTGGATCCGCGCCGCCGGGGTCCGCGCGGCGCTGCGCAACGGACGGCACGGCCTGATGGGACATCTCTATCCCGGGATGTACGACGTCTCCACGGACCTCACCATGGTGCCCGGCAACCTCGGCGGCCACGTGGAGGTCGTCGAATTCGACGACCTGCGGGTGCGGGTGGAGCGGGTCACGGAGAACGAACTGCGCGCGAAGCTCGACGAGACCCGGGAGGTGTTCGAACTCGCCGGCTCCGTCGTGGACGACGACCTCCAGTGGGCCGCGCGGGTCGCCGCCGGGCTCGACCGGCTGGTGGCCGACTTCGACCTCGATTCGCTCGCGTACTACCACCGAGGACTCGACGCGGAGATCCACGAACGGCTCGGCGCGGGCATGATCCTCGGCTCCTCGCTGCTCACCGCCCGGGGCGTCCCCGCCTGCGGTGAGTACGAGCTCCGCACCTCACTGGCCATGCTGATCACCGACCGGCTCGGCGCCGGCGGCTCCTTCACCGAACTCCAGGCGCTGGACTTCACGGCCGGTGCCGTCGAGATGGGCCATGACGGCCCCGGCCACACGGCCATCAGCGAGGGCAGGCCGCTGCTGCGCGGACTCGGCGTCTACCACGGCAAACGCGGCTGGGCTGTCTCCGTCGAGTTCGACGTACGGCACGGACCCGTCACCCTCGTCGGACTCGGGCAGAGCCGCGACGGCCGCTACCGCCTGGTCGCCGCCGAGGGCAGGGTCGTGGCGGGCCCCCTGCTGAAGATCGGCAACACCACCTCCCGCGTCGACTTCGGCTGCGACCCGGGGGAGTGGACCGACGCGTGGAGCGCGAGCGGCGTCGGCCATCACTGGGTGCTCGCCACCGGCGCGCTCCTGCCGGAGCTGCGAGCCGTGGCCGGACTGACCGGTCTGGAACTCGTGGAAGTCTCCGTCTGACGCGCCGTCCGGTGGGGATCAAGGACGTGGCCGAAGCGCACGGCTGCTCGGTCTCCGTCGACGATGTGGCCGGCGCAGCGGTGCCGGGCACGGACACCGCCGGATCGTGCTCCAGCCCGAGCTGGTGGTACGGGTCTCCACGCTGCGCCGTCCGCGTCCCTGACGGCCCCGGAGCCCCGGTGGCCGGTATCGCGCTGTGGCGCCTGGCGCCCAACTCCGTGCTTTGGTCTAGACCTTGACACGTGAACGGGATTCCGGTTTGGTTCCCTCACCCCCCATGTCGGCCATCGGCTTCCGCTGGCCGCGCGAAGGAGTGAGTCGTTTGAGACAGCGTGTCCTGGCACTGCTCACGGCGATGGTTTCGGCCCTCGCCCTCGCGATTTTCCTGCCGGCCTCTTCCGCCTCCGCCGCGACCTGCGCCGCGGGCTGGAGCGCGTCCGCCGTCTACACCGGCGGCACCACGGCCTCGTACAACGGTCACAACTGGTCGGCCAAGTGGTGGACCCAGGGGGAGACCCCCGGCGCCGCCGATGTCTGGGCCGACCAGGGAAGCTGCGACGGCACCAGCCCCGGCGGCGGCAACGGCGGAAGCTGTGACTACCCGGCCTGGGCCGCGGGCCGGGCGTATGTCACCGGCGACATCGTCAAGTACACCGACGGCAGGCTCTACCGGGCCGAACACGACAACCCCGGCTATGACCCGGTCGTGAGCACCTGGTACTGGGAGCCCTACACCTGCACCGGCACGCCGCCCACCGACCCCCCGCCGTCGCAGGGCGGTTTTGTGGTCAGCCAGAGCCAGTTCAATCAGATGTTCCCGAGCCGGAACTCCTTCTACTCCTACGGCGGACTGACCGCGGCGCTGAGCGCCTACCCGGGCTTCGCGAACACCGGAAGCGACACGGTCAAGCGCCAGGAGGCCGCGGCCTTCCTGGCCAATGTCAGCCACGAGACCGGCGGGCTGGTCCATATCGTCGAGCAGAACACCGCCAACTACCCCCACTACTGCGACGCGACGCAGTCCTACGGTTGCCCCGCCGGCCAGGCCGCGTACTACGGCCGCGGGCCCATCCAGCTCAGTTGGAACTTCAACTACAAGGCGGCGGGCGACGCCCTGGGCATCGACCTCCTGCGCAACCCCAACCTGGTGCAGAACGACTCGGCCGTGGCATGGAAGACGGCCCTCTGGTACTGGAACACCCAGAGCGGTCCCGGCACGATGACCCCGCACAACGCCATGGTCAACGGCCGTGGGTTCGGCGAGACCATCCGCAGCATCAACGGCAGCATCGAATGCAACGGCGGCAACCCCGGACAGGTCCAGAGCCGGATCAACAGCTATCAGAGCTTCACCCAGATCCTCGGGACCACCCCGGGATCCAACCTGAGCTGCTGATGCGCCACTCCTGACCGGTCCGCGCCTCATCCCGCGATTCAGCCGGACCGATGGCCGACGGCGGCCGGCCGCGACTCCGTGGCCGGCCGCCCCGCCGCCGGCAGCGACGGCGACACGGACACCTGGTCATCGCCTCTGTCCGTGTCGCCCCGGGAGAGCTCCGCGTTGAAATGGGCGCCGGCCAGCAGCGAGAGATTGGTGACCCAGAGCCAGACGAGGAACACGATGGCGCCGGCGAGCGAGCCGTAGAGCCGGTTGTAGGTGCCGGCGTGGGCCGTGTAGACCGTGAATCCGGCCGACGTCAGCAGCCAGAGCGCCACCGCGAGCATCCCACCGGGCAGGGCGCGCCGCAGCCGGCGCGTCCCGGGCGGACCGGTGCGGAACACGATCAGTACGAGGACCGCCGCGAGTGCCAGCAGAAGCGGCCACTTCAGCGCGTTCCACACCAGACTCACCGCGCTGTCCATGCCCAGCATCCGCCCCAGCGCGCCCGCCGCCTCGCCGGTCAGCACCAGGGTGAAGGCGCTGGTGACCAGCAGCGCGAGCAGAGCGCAGGCGGTGAGCGCGATACGCGGCGCCGTACGCCACGGCGGCCGGTGGTCGACCACACCGTGCATGGAGTGCAGGGCCCGGCGGAACACGCCGAGGTAGCTGGAGGCCGACCACAGCGCACCGACCGTGCCGAACGAGGCCAGCAGCCAGGCCGCGGACCGCTGTTCCGCCATCTCCCGCAGCGCGCCGTGCACCAGCAGCCGGGACTGCGCCGGTACGAGCGCCGTGATCTGGTCAGCCAGCTTTCCGCTGGCGTCCGGGCCGGCGAGTCCGATGGAACAGACCGTGACAAGCAGCGCCGGGAAGATCGCCAGAACGGCGTAGTAGGTGAGCGCGGCGGCCCGGTCCGTGGCGTCGTCGCGCCATACGGCGACCGGTGTGCGGCGCAGCGCGCCGGTGAGCCGGCCATGGCGTGCGGCACTCGCCTCGCCCCGCGTCCCGGTCTCCGTACCACCGTGCGGGTCCGCACCAGCGCGCTGCGACCCGTCCGAGCGTCCTGGTTCCTCGGCGGACACGCTGCCTCCTGCTTGTTCACCCGTGCGGTCGGTGGTGGCCTGCCGGCCTCGGCATACCTTGCCCTATCGCGCCGGCCGGACTCGACCTCACACCGTCGTGTCGACGCCGGCCCGCACCGCCCTTCTACCCCGTCGTAACGGGAGAAGGCCGGGCGGGCCGGCGCGGATGTCCGGTCAGCGGCGTCGCCGTTCGCCGCGTTCGAAGAAATCGCGCGAGCGGCCGTGTCCGGAGTACCAGCCCACCCCCCAGCCGACGGCGCCGAGCACCGCCACCACCACGAAGGCCCCGAAGCCGCCGAACCATCCTGCGAAGGCCAGTGCCATACCGGCCGCCAGGCCCACCAAGGCTGCGTTCATCACTCACCTCGTCGTATCGGCTATTCGACGCGCGCCTCTCCGCCGCTCGGCTCCTCGTCGTCCTCGGGCAGATGCACATCGTTGGTGCTGATGTTGACCTCGACGACCTCCAGCCCGGTGGTCCGCTCGACCGCCGAGATGACGTTCTCCCGTACGTCGCGGGCCATCTCGGTGATCGGCACGCCGTACTCCACCACCAGATCCAGATCGATGGCGGTCTGGCGCTCGCCGACCTCGACCTTGACGCCGCGTCCGGCGTTGGGACGGCTGCCGGGTACCCGGCCGCGTACGGCGCCCATGGTGCGGGACAGTCCGCCGCCCATGTCGTACACACCGGGTATCTCCCGGGCCGCCGTGCCGGCGATCTTCACGACCACCACATCCGCGACGGATGTCCTGCCGCGCGTCGCGGCCGGCTCACCGGCGCCCGCGGATCCGGCGCCGAGCGTGGTGGCATGGGCCGAACCGTCGCTCCGCCGTGTCCCGGCCCGCCCGGCGGCGGGGGACACATCCTGGGTCGCTGTCATGGCACAACCTCCTGACTCGTCCGGTCGCCCGGCTTTCGGGGGACTCTCACATGGTTGGACCCGGTGAGCAGGCATTCGTCACGCAGGGTTCGTCATATTTTTTGAGTGTCCGATCCCCTGGCGCGCGCGCCGCACACCGCCGGAGCGTGATTCGTACGTGACGATGGAACGTCCCGAGTTGTCCAATAAGTGACCGAGGGGCGGGACGGCGGAGGCCGGCAGCGAGCGTCGAGAGGAGTCGGTGAGAGTGCGCGGCGACGGGAACAAGCTGTCAGCACGCGCGCCGGACCGCGACCGCGGTCCTGACCAGCAGCGGCATTACAGCCGGGACCCGGGATTTCCCGACGACGGCCTGCTGGCCGTGCGGGCCGGGGAAGGCGACGAGGAGGCGTTCGAGACGCTGGTGCGCCGGCACGGTCCCGCCATGCTCCGGCTGGCGACCCGGCTGCTCGGCAGCCGTACCGAGGCGGAGGACGCCGTGCAGGAGGCCTTTGTGAACGCCTGGCGCAAACTGCCCGAGTTCCGCGGTGAATCCGCCTTCAGCACCTGGATGTACCGCATCGTCACCAACCGCTGCCTCAACCAGCTACGAGCCCGCCACCTGGCCACCGACCTGGACTCCGTCCCGGAACCGGCCACCCCCGACCCCCAGTCCTCGCCCGCGCGCGTGGCCGAGTCCCATGCCGCCACTCACGCCCTGGCGGGCGCGATGGCGGGACTCTCGCCCGAACAGCGCGCCTGCTGGGTACTGCGGGAGCTGTACGGACTGCCGTACGAGAATATCGCGGAGGTGGTCGGGATCAGCCTCCAGGCGGTCCGCGGCCGGGTGTTCCGAGCACGCCGTTCCCTGACGGAGGCGATGAGCGCATGGCGCTGAACTCATATCCCGGCCGACCCGGCGAGACCACCGGCGGCGAGACGGCTGCCGGCGGCGAAGCGCTGCCCTGCGGCCGTGAGCCGAGCACCGTCCGGGAGGCGTGGGAGGCGGGACGGACCGCCGAGGACCCGCATCTGTCCGAGTGCCCGCACTGCGCGGCCGCGCTGGCGGGCCTCGCCGCGCTGGAGGACGCCGTACGCCACGTGCGCGACGCCGCCGACCCCGATCCTGCCGTCCTGACCGGTCTGACGGCCCGCGTCATGGATGTCGTCCGGCTGGAGCTGCGCCCCGGCCGGACACTGCCGCTCGGCGCGGACGACGAGGACACCTGGATCGTGGAGGCCGCCGCCGCCCGTGCCTTCCGCGCCGCCGCCGAGTCCCTGCCGGGCGTACGGGCGGGAAGCTGCCGGATCGGTCCACCGGACCCGCCCGGCCGGAGCGACTTGTCGGCGGATCCGGCCGGACCGGTCGTCCGCGGCCCGGTCCGGGTCCGGCTGGAAGTGGTGGCCGGGCTCCACTGGCGGCTGCCGGAACTCGCCGAGGCGGTCCGCGCACGGGTGACCGAGGCGGCCCGGGAGGCCCTCGGTATCGAGGTGAGCGGCATCGATGTGGCGGTCGTCGATCTCCTCGACGAGGGCGAGGACGAGGTGGCCGTCGCGGACGGGACGGGGCGCGGGGGCGGCGTATACGGGAACGGGAGCGACCGGTGACACCGCACGAGATCCAGGACGAGCTCGCCCGGGTGGCGGCCGACGCCGCGCGTCTGACTCCCGGCGTGGCCTTCCTGCGGCCCGGACTCGTCGATCTGCTGCGGGCCTCCGCTGCCTCGCGCACCGGGCGCCCGCGTACCTGGCCCGCCGGCCGGGCCGGCCGGACCCCGGGGGTACACGTCCGGCAGACCGCGGGACCGGCCTGGCACATCGACGTCCAACTGGTCGCGAGGGCGGCCTACCGCACCGTCGATGTCACCCGCGCCATACGCGAGGCGGTCGAAGCCGCGACCGCCGGTGTCCTGTCGGGATCGGATCACCAGGCGCGGACCACGGTGACCGTCACCGTCACCGGAATCATCTGAATCGCCTTATTGGCGGCGGCAGCCGGCCCAACGCGGGACAACCGTTCGGCCGGCGTCTCGTTGTTCCGACCGGGGCAGCGGACGGTCTCCCGCGTCCTCGTCCGAGAACCGGATCCCTGCCCCGCCCAGCACAGCGCCCGCACCTGCCCCGGGTCCCGCCAGGTCCCCTGCGCACGGTGTGGGCACCACCGACGAGCGGAGGTCTTTCATGCCAGACAGGAACCAGGCGGAGCCGGGCTCCCCAGAGGGACGGTGTCCGGAGCCGGCGGACGCGGACCGTGCCGGAGCCGCACCCACGCTCCGCGGCGAGCGCTCCAGGCGCCGTCTCCTGCGTACCGTCTTCACCCTCGGCGTGGTCGCGGGCACCACGGGAGCGCTGACGCCCGTTCTCAGGGCGGGCAGTGGCGGCACCGGAGGAGTGGACGGCAAATCGGGCGCGGAGACCGGCGGCGAGACGCCCGTCGGAGGCGGCGCCGGTGTCGAGGCGGCCATCGACGAGACGTACCGGGGGCGGCACATCCAGTACAGCCGCACCGGAGTCCTCGAAAACCCCGCCCGCGCCTCCTCTGCCGGGTCGGTGCTCGACATCCTGATCGACGGCCGTCCGCTGCATGTGATGCGCCGTGCGGACGGCAGCTATCTCAGTGTGGTCAACCACTACGAGTCGTTCCCCACGCTGCTCGAAGCGGCCCGTGCGGCAGTCGACGACCTGGGCGGCGCCCGGCTGTCGCTCCTCGGACCGATCCACCACCTCTGACGGCGGGAAGGCCCCCATGGTGCACACCAGAAAGAACCAGCGGAATCTCACCAGTGCCGAGAAGAGGAGGTTCGTCAGCGCCGTCCTGGAGCTGAAACGCCGGGGTGAGTACGAGGACTTCGTCGGTCTGCACACGCAGTACTACGTCGCCGACGGCGAGGGCGGCCGGCGCGCCGGGCACATGGCCCCCTCGTTCCTGCCCTGGCACCGGCAGTTCCTGCTGGACTTCGAGCGCGCGCTCCAGCGCGTGGACCGCGCGGTGACCGTCCCCTACTGGGACTGGACGACGGACAACTCACCCGCCTCGTCGCTGTGGGCCGAGGACTTCCTCGGCGGGAACGGCCGGTCGTCCGACCAGCAGGTCATGACCGGGCCGTTCGCCTATCAGACGGGGAACTGGACCATCGAGAGCGGTGTCACGGAGGACGGCTACCTCACCCGGAACTTCGGCCGTCCGTCCTCGCCGGTCAGGCTCCCCAGCAAGGCCGAACTGGCGGCGGCGATGCGGGAGAAGGTGTACGACGCGGCTCCCTGGGACTCGACCGTCACCGTCGGCTTCCGCAACCGGATCGAGGGCTGGACGACCGGCCGCGGCGAGGGCTGGCGCAACCACAACCGGGTGCACCGCTGGGTCGGCGGGCACATGCTGGGCGCCGCCTCGCCGAACGATCCGGTCTTCTGGCTCCATCACGCCTTTATCGACCTGATCTGGGACCGGTGGCAGCGGAAGCACCCCAAGGCGGGTTATGTGCCGCGGAACAAGCTGCGCGCCGGTGATCCGCAGCGCGGCCGGGCGATCAGCCTGCGGGAGCCCATGCCGCCCTGGAACGTCAAGCCGTCCCAGGTCCTGGACCACCGGAAGCTGTATCGCTACGCCTGAGCCGCCGCTCCCGGCGACATGAGCGTCCGTCAGGTGCGGGCGCGGCGACGGTGAGCACCGGGAAGGGCCCCGGGCACACGTAACGGCCTCCCGCGCGGACGCGGGAGGCCGTTACCGTGCGGATCAGCGGAAACGCGGGGCCCGGGGACCGCGCGCCTCAGCTCCTCCGTCAGCGGCCGTAGCCGTGGTGCACCTGCTGCACCGGCCTCTGGACCTGTCCCGAGATATTGGCGCACCTGTTGCCGAACGCCGGGTTGAGCAGACCGGTCGCGTTGGTGGTGTTGCCACACACGTTGAGCGGAAGGTGCACCGGCACCTGGAGCACATTGCCGGACAGCACACCGGGCGAACCGATGGCGGCGGCCCCGGCCCCGGCGTCGGCGGCAGCCATACCGGCGCCAGCGGCCAGCACGGCGCCCGTGCCGACGAGAACAGCGGCTGCCTTTGCGATACGCGACATTAAGTTTCTCCTTGTACGTTTTGAGCGCAGCCGCACGATGTGCGGCCTTCATCCCCTTCAACGCCGCGACTCACGCTCGGTAACGGAGATTGCGGCAACCGATGCCCGATCGCCTCGATCTCGCCGGATCTCGCCCGATCAGCGGAGCAGGCCGAGCCGGCCGACCAGCCGGTCGATCCGGTTCCGCGGACCGACCAGACTGATGGCGCAATAGCCCAGCTCGTCGTTTGCCGTGGCGGCGAGCTCGCCGAGGTACTCGTCGTACACCCGGGAAGTCTGCGCCGCCTCGGGCATGTCCACGATCAGCACATCGTCCTTCGTGGTGGCCTTCGTTCTGATTTCACGCAGAGTAGCCGCATCGGCGGCCAGGACGGAGCAGCCCGCCCAGGGCAGGCCCGGATGCGCGACGCCCGAGGCGTCCTTGCCGTCGGGGCCGAGCAACTCGGGCAGCGCCTTGCCGACGGCGGCGGCCATGCAGGCCGCGGCGTTTGTCACCCGTCCGGCCGGGAGGTTCTCGTCCACGACGATCACCCATTTCAGCCGGGCCCGGCGGGTCGGCTCATGAGTCGTGACGTCTGCGTCGGTCAACTGAGGGAGGGACATGGTGCTCCTTCGCGTACGGATATCCCGATACGCTAGGCAGACGTCCCGGAACTGTCGCCGGCCGCCGCACATCGTGCGGCAGCAGAGGTATCCTATGAAATTTGATGCGGTCGATCAGGCTCTGCTGCGAGAGTTGCAGAACGATGCACGGCAGACCAACCGCGAACTCGCGGCCAAGACCGGTATCTCGCCGTCCACCTCGCTGGAGCGGGTGAGACTACTGCGCGAACGGGGCGTCATCACCGGCTACCACGCGGCCGTCGATCTCGACGCGGTCGGACGCCCCGTGCAAGCGCTGATCTCGGTCCGCATCCGGCCGCCGGCGCGCCCGGTCATCGAGGGGTTCCGGGAGTGGGCGGCGCGGCTGCCGGAGGTGATCGGTCTGTTCGTCACCTCCGGCACCCATGACTTCCTGCTGCACATCGCCGTGCCGGACGTCAATGGCGTCTACGCCTTCGTCATCGACCGTCTCACCGAGCGGCGTGAGGTCGCCGACGTACAGACGACGATGGCGTACGAGCATGTCCGCCCCCGCCGGATCGACCCGGCGGGCGAGGCGCGGCCGGCCTCAGCACGCGGCTCCCGCCAGAGTTAGGGCGTGGTGCGAAAGTCTCGTGGGCCCCGCCCTCCGGGCGGACGGCGCTACTCTCGCACCACGCCCTAACCCAGCCGCCGGGGCTGCAGCGTGGTGGCGTAGGTCCCGCCCCGCGCCAACAGCTCATGGTGGCTGCCCGCCTCGACGACCCGCCCGTGGTCCATCACGATGATCCGGTCCGCGTTCTGGATGGTGGAGAGCCGGTGCGCGACGACGAACACAGTCCGGCCCTGGACCAGACGGGACAGCGCGTCCTGGATCAGCCCCTCCGACGTGTTGTCGAGCGCGGAGGTCGCCTCGTCGAGCACCAGGATCCGCGGATCCCTGATCAGCGCCCGGGCGATCGCGAGCCGCTGTTTCTGACCACCCGACAGCCGGGCGCCGCGCTGTCCCACCACCGTGTCCAGGCCCTCGGGCAGCCGCTCGACGAACTCCATGGCATTGGCGGCGTGCAGCGCCCGCCGCAGGGCGGCCTCGTCGGCGCCGCCGTCCAGGCCATAGGTCACATTCTCCCGGATGGTCCCTTCGAAGAGGATCGACTCCTGCGGTACGACGGACAGGAAGCGCCGATAGGTGCGCAGGTCCAGCGACGCCATGTCCGTACCGTCGAGGAGAATGCGGCCCTCCGTGGGCCGGATGAAGCCGATCAGCAGATTGAGGATCGTGGACTTGCCCGCGCCCGAGGCCCCGACCAGGGCGACGGTCTCGCCGGGCCGCACCGACAGATCGAAGCCGCGCACCGAGGGCTCGGTCGCCTCCGGGTAGCTGAAGCCCGTCCGCTCGAAGTCGATGCGCCCCTCGACCAGGTCGACGGACGTCTTTCCCTCGTTGCTCTCCAGGTCGGGCGCCTGGAGCACCTCACCGATCGAACGCACGGACTCCAGGCCCTTGGAGATGATCGGGGTCAGATTCATCAGCGTCGTCAGTGAGGCGGTCAGTGCGGTGAAGAAAGTGCTGATCATGACGACATCGCCCGCCGAGATGCCCATCCAGCCGTAGTACGCGACGACCGCAGAGCCCGACAGACAGCCGACGGCCATGGTGTTGAGCAGGATCCAGGAGAGTGAACCGAAGCGGCCGTTGAGCACGTCGAGCCGGAATCCGGCCGTGAGCACCCGCTCCAGCGTGCCGTCGACGCGATGCAGCGCCGTCCGCTCCAGACCATGGGCGCGGGTGATCGGAATGAGTGTGGTCATCTCGCCGACCCGGGTCGAGAGCCGCTCGATCTCCAGCCGGAACTGTTCGTTGTTGGTACGGATACGGGAACGCAACCGGCGTACCAGCAGGGCGGCCAGCGGGACGACGACCAGGAAGACCGGCAGCACCACGGGGGTACGGAACCCGATCACCACCAGACCGCCGAGCAGCGTCATGATGGCGCCGAGACCCATGTCGGCACTCTGCTGGGTCATCTGCTCCACCGCCTCGACATCCCGCACGACCTTGGTCTGCAGGACCCCGGCGCTGACCCGGGCGTGATAGCCGATGGACAGATGCTGCATCCGGCGGCACAGCGAGGACCGCAGTTCCCGGCCCATCCGGCGGATGCTCGAACTCATCAGGCGCGCGTACAGGAGCGCCAGCGGGAAATTGAGCACAAGGACAAAGACGACGGCCCCGGTGTTGTACCAGAGTTCGGCGACCGGCTTGTGGTCCACCACCACATCGATGATGTTGGCCGTGATCAGCGGGAGCAGCCAGACCGGGATGTGTTTGACGGCGAACACCGCGACCGAGAGCACCAGCCGGTGCCGGTCGGGGCGGAAGAGATAGGCGAGGGTACGGAGCGGATGCTCCCCGGAGTAGTGGTGGTCCAGCGGACTGGGACGCGGGGCGGATTCGGGTTTCTGCATGGAGAGCGAAGTCCTCTTTCGGCAGCGTGACACGCGCTCGACGTGCAGACACGCAGTCTCCTCCGCCCCGGCCGCCACCGGAAGCGCTTCCCGTAGCGCGAGACGGTGACTCCGGCCGGGAGCCGCCCGCCATGATCCTCCGGCCGGGCCCGGTGGGGCGCCGCACCGCGTGTTCTCCCCGTCGTTCGGGTGTGCCCCTGGATCATTGGTGCGTACATGAGGATGCCGGCGGCCGACACTGCTCACCAGACGCGATCCACCGTCCTTCAGGAGAACTTGTGGGCCCAGGCACCATGAGGCGTACCGCTTTGGTGTTCGCGGCGGTCACGGCTCTGACGGCGGGGGCGGTCTCACCGTCCTTCGCGGACACCACCCCCGGCTCCCGTCCCCTCAGCCCGGCGGAGATCGCGCCACCGCCCGCGAGCGCGGTCACCGGCACCGGCGGATCCATGACCGACGCCGAAGCCGTCGAGACGGCACGCGCGTCCCGCCCGATCGCCCCCGGCATCCGGCTGACCTCGTACGCCCGGCTGGAAGCCGGCAAGTGGCTGCGCGTCGACGCCCTTTACGTCGACCTCGGCGGCAGCGGCGCCGAGGCCGGCTATCTCTCCCCGGGCACGGTCTCCGACCGGCGTACGGTCTCCGAGCTGGCCGCCGGACACGACGCGGGGCCGGGCCGCCGTACCGTCGCCGCGGTCAACGCCGACTTCTTCGACATCAACGAGACCGGCGCCCCTCTGGGCCCCGGCATCGCCAACGGTGAGATCACCCAGTCACCGGCGGCCGGCGCCAACCGGGCCGTCGGCCTCGGCCCCGGGAACGCCGGACGCGTGCTGCGGCTGTACTTCGACGGCACCGTGACTCTCCCCTCGGGGACACGAGCACTGGACGCCTACAACGCGGCGAACGTCCCGGCGGGCGGCATCGGCGTCTACACACCCGGTTGGGGCCGGGCCGACCGGAGTCTCACCGTCGACCGCGCGGCACCGGTCGCGGAGGCCGCCGTACGGGACGGCAGAGTCGTCTCCGTGACGGACCGTCCGGGCACAGGACCGGTACCGGAGGACACCACGATGCTGGTCGGCAGGGAGGCCGGCGCCGAGGCCGTCGCCGCCCTGCGGCCCGGCGACCCGGTGACCCTGGAATACCGTCCGCGCACCGACAGTGGTCCGGTGCCGCGCACCGCCGTCGGCGGCCGGGAACTGCTCGTCGTCGACGGTGTGGCGCAGGACCACACGGGCGAAGGCAACAACACCGCCGCGCCGCGCACCGCCGTCGGCTTCTCCCGGGACGGCGGCACCATGCAGGTGATCACCGTCGACGGCCGGCAGGCCGCCAGCGGCGGAGTCACCCTCACCGGACTCGGTCTGATGATGAAGCGGGCCGGTGCGTACAACGCGCTCAACCTCGACGGCGGCGGCTCCTCCACACTGGTCGCCCGGGTGCCGGGCAGCGACACGCTGCGCGTGGAGAACAGCCCCTCCGACGGCACCGAGCGCGCCGTCCCCAACGGGCTCGCCCTCACCGCGCCGGACGGCAGCGGACGGCTCAAGGGCTTCTGGGTCGAGCCCCGCACGCCCGCCGGCGGAGCACCGGCCGTCGATCCCGTCAGAGGCGGCCACCCGGAGCGGGTCTTCCCCGGACTGACCCGCCGCCTCACCGCCGCCGGTTATGACGAGACGTACGGTCCGGCCGCCGGTGCCCCGCGCTGGCACTCCGAACGGCCCTCGGTGGGCCGGGTCGACGGCCACGGCGTCTTCACCGCGCGCGCCGGCGGCACCACCCGGGTGCGCGCCGAGCGCGGACACGCCGAGGGCGGCACGGAACTGACCGTCCTCGACCGCCTTGCCAGGATCCGGCCCACCACCCAGCGGATCGGACTCGCGGACGCGGCGGCGACCGGCTCCTTCGGCATCGTCGGCCTCGACTCCCACGGGACCAGCGCGCCGATCGAACCCCAGGACGTGACACTGGACTACGACCGCTCGCTCTTCGAGATCACCGACAACGGCGTGGGCTTTTTCACCGTGAAATCCCTGACGGGCAGCGGCGCCGGGCGGATCACGGCGAAGGCCGGCGGTGCCACGGCCGTCCTCGCGGTCGGCGTCGGACTCGACGAGCAGCAGGTCTCCGGCTTCGACGACGCCGCTTCCTGGACCTTCAGCCAGGCGCGGGCGAGCGGCTCGGTCTCGGCAACCCCCGACGGCCACACCGGCACCGGGCTGGCACTCTCGTACGACTTCACCCAGTCGACCGCCACCCGCGCGGCCTACGCCAACCCGCCGCGGCAGATCGCGGTCCCCGGCAAGCCAGGGTCCTTCACACTCTGGATCAACGGGGACGGCAACGGCGCCCGGCCCACGCTGCACCTCAAGGACGCGGTCGGCTCCGACCAGTTGCTGCGCGGCCCGTACATCACCTGGACCGGCTGGCGGCGGGTGACGTTCACCGTACCGGCCGGTGCGCCGGCGCCGCTCAGCGTGTACCGCTTCTCTCTCGCGGAGACCGCGGCGACGGCGCGCTACACGGGCCAGGTCCGGATCGACGATCTGACGGCGCAGGTGCCGCCCGCCGCGGCACTGCCGGAAGAGCCGCGTCCGGCCCCCCCCGGCTGATCGACTTCGGGATCGCGCGCTCCACCGGATCGACGGCCCTGACCGCCAGCGGGGTGGTGATCGGTTCCGCGGGCTACCTCTCGCCGGAGCAGGCGCAGAGCCGGTCGGACATCGGGCCGCCGAGCGACGTCTTCTCGCTGGGCTGCGTCCTGGCGTACGCGGCCACGGGCTGGGCGCCCTTTGGCTCGGGCTCCCCGCCCGCACTGCTGTTCCGTACGGTTCACGAACCCCCTGACCTGGCCGAAGTCCCGGACGAACTGCGGCCGTCGCTCACCGAGTGCCTGGCGAAGGACCCGGCGGACAGACCCACACCCGCCGAGATCCGCCAGGCGCTGGCCCCGGCGGCGGACGCGCCGTGGCTGCCGGCCGAACTGCCCCGGCTGATCGCCGAACACTCCGCCCGGGCACTGACCCTGCCCGACCCGGAACCCGACCCCGAGGTCCACCCCTCAGGCACCCGTCCCGAACTCGGCCCCGAACCAGGACCGTTGCCGGCACCCGCCCTCGGATCCGCCCCGGCCCGGTGGTCCCTCTCGCGCCGCCGGCTGCCGGCCCTGGGGTCCGCGGCGGGAGTTGTCGCGATCGGCGGAGGCGGTGTCGCCCTCTGGGGCCCCGGCCGGAACGGCGGGGGCACTTCACCACCACGGTCAACCGGGTCCTCTTCCAGCTCAGACCCCACGACACCGTCCTCTGGGCACCCCTGGTGCGCTACCTCACCGACGTACGGTCGGCGCGCAGGACCGTCGTCATCGACGACAGGGCCACCACGACGAGCAGTTGGAACACGACGAAGAACGTCGTCGCCAGCCCGCCCTCCCGGGGTTCGGTGAGCACCCAGGTGGTCCCGGCGGGCTCGGAGGACTTCGGCCCGGCCGCCAGGGCCGTCCTCACGAAGCGCGCACAGGCCGTGGTGTTCGCCGGTACGTCACCCCACCGCGCCGCGACGTGCGCCGAGGCCCTGCGCCGGGCGGGCTTCACGGGGACCTGCGTGGCCACCCAGCCGGTGCTGGAGAGGTCGTTCCTCACCGAGGCGGGCGCCGCCTCCGAAGGGTGGGTGTTCTGCACCACCTACGTGGACCCGGCCGGACTGCCCCGCGCGCAGCCCTTCGTACACGCCTACCTGCGGCGCTTCGGCACCCGCCGGGTCGGGCGGTATGCGACGGAGGCGTACGACGCCGTCTTCTTCCTCGCCCGGGGGATCCACAGCACGGGGGAGCAGACGGCCGAACGAGGCGCCCTGGTCCGCAGGCTGCGATCGGTCACGTACGACGGGCTGGCGAAGACGCTCGAATTCCGGCCCCCGTCCTACGGCTTCGTCCCCGACCGAGGGCTTTTCCTCTACCGCGTGGAGAACGGCGACCCGCACTTCCTGGGCCCGTTCGCACAGGCGGTGAAAGGCTGAAACACCGGCAGAGAGGCAACCGACGATGTGAAGAAGGAGTTCACCATGTTGGCCGCGTGGCGTCACGCGGACCGGCCGTTTTCGGTGATGGAACCCGGCGAACCCGGCGAGTACGGTGGCCCCGCACCCGGCGAGGTGCGGGGCCACCGGCGTCCGTGACTGAGCTACCGAGAGGTGGCCAGGGCGTGGCGGACCGCCGCGCGCGTGTCCTCGTCGCCCACGCCGAAGTGTCCGACGGGGCCCGCAGCCTCCTCCGCCGCGTGCCGCGGCCGGCCGGGTCAGGCCAGGTCGAGGCGCAGGTCCGTGAACCGGGTCGAGAAGCCCTTCCCGTCCGGCGAGGCGCACATCGGACCGGCCTGGGCCGTCACACCGGGCGGGAAGTACGCGAGCCGCAGCAGTGTCGCCGGTTCCTCACCGAGGCCGTAGCGGATCGTGACGGTGTCGCCCTCGCGCTGGATCTCCACGGTCACCGGCACCGGAGCGTCGGCCGGGCCGCCGAGCGGAACGACGTTCCAGTCGGACACGTCGCGGGTGACAACGGCGCTGAGCTGCCGCTGGCCGTCGACGTACTCGATGCCGGTCTTGATCCAGTTCTTCTCGTCGAGCCGCAGCAACAGCCCCGCCTGGTCGTACTGTTCGCGGTAGTCACCGGCGAAGGTGACGCGCAGCCGGAAGCTGCCGGGCACGGGCCTCAGGAGGGCGTGCCCCGTGTCGCGTACGAAGCCGTAGTGGGTGGTCACCCAGAAATCCGTGTCAGGCTCGGTGGTGACCTCCAGCGCGTCGTCGTACGGGGTCCAGTGGGCGGGCGGATTGAGCCACGTCCAGTCGGTGAAGCCGAGACATGACTCCGTGCCGGTGGGGCTCGCGCCCATGGTGCCTCCTCGCGTCAGTGTCGGCACACAGACTGTCACGGCCCGGCTCGGGCCGGTACGCCGAGGGTCGCCCGGATCGCCCCGCAGGCCATGATCCGCGTTCCGCGCGGGACCCGCGCGTCTCCATTTGCCCTGGAGCGCGCTCCAGGGTGGAGGCTGGACACATGAGTTCTGTGGCACCCCGGCCGGAGCCGGACACGGAGATCCCGCGCGGCGGGCTGACCATCGGCGAGGCCGCCGCGGCCTGCGGTCTCTCCGTCGACACCCTGCGTTACTACGAGCGCGAGGGTCTGACGGCGTCGCCCGCCGACCGGGCGCCATCGGGCCAGCGGCGGTACTTCGCACGGGACCTCGGCTGGCTCGCGGGGATCATCATGCTCCGTGGCACCGGGATGCCGATCCGCGACATCCGGGAGTTCACCGAGCTCTGCCGGCGCGAGGGCAACGAGGCGGAGCGGCTGGCCGTGCTGGAGCAGCACCGGGAACACGTTCTCGAACAGCTTGCCGAGACCCGAAGCCATCTGGCTGCCATTGAACGGAAGATCAACTTTTATCGAAAGGGCATTCGGCCTTCATGAAAACCGTGAAACTGGGCTCACAGGGCCTCTCCGTCTCCGCCGAGGGCCTGGGCGCCATGGGGATGAGTGTCTGGTACGGCCCACGGGACGAACGGGAAGCCGTCGCCACGCTCAACCGGGCCGTCGACATCGGGGTCACCCATATCGACACGGCCGAGGCGTACGGTCCGTTCGAGAACGAGAAGCTGATCGGACGTGCCCTCGGAAAGCGCCGCGACGAGATCACGATCGCGACCAAATTCGCCACCGAGTTCGACGACGACGGCACGTCCCACGGCCACAACGGCAGCGCCGCGTATGCCCACAGGGCGGTGGACCGTTCGCTGAAGCACCTCGGGACGGACGTCATCGACCTGTATTACCTGCACCGCGTCGATCCGGAGGTGCCGATCGAGGAGACCATCGGCGCCATGAGCGAGATGGTCCAGGCCGGCAAGGTCCGCTACATCGGGGTCTCCGAGGCGAGCGCCGATCTGATCCGCCGGGCCCACGCGGTCCATCCGCTGACCGCGCTCCAGTCGGAATACTCGCTGTTCAGCCGGGACGTGGAGCACAACGGCGTGCTGGAGACCGTACGGGAACTGGGCATCGGTTTTGTCGCGTTCTCGCCGCTCGGCCGCGGCTTTCTGTCCGGGAAGATCACCCGGCCCGAGGATCTGGCCCCGGACGACGCCCGCCACGGTCTGCCCAGATTCTCGGCGGAGAACATCGCCGCCAACCTGGCGGTGGTGGACCGGATCACCCGGCTCGCCGAGGCGAGGGACATCACCCCCACCCAACTGGCGCTGGCCTGGCTGATGGCCCGTCAGGTCGTGCCGATTCCCGGCACCAAGCGGCGCGCGTATCTGGAACAGAACGCCGAGGCCGCGGCCGTCGAGCTGACCGCCGACGAGCTGGCGGCCGTCGGCGCCGTGGCACCGCACGGCGTCGCCGCGGGCGGGCGGGACCTCGCGCCCCGGACGTGACACCGGCCCTGTCCCCGGCCCCATGGGCCGGTACACAGGGCCTATACCGTTGTCGAGCGTCCGAGAAAGGTGAGCGGGCCCGGGTCCGGTACCGCGATCTCGTGGAAGCCGAGACGGTCGTAGAAGGCGCGGGCGGGGGCGTTGGCGGTGACCATCGACAGGTGCACGGCGCCCACCCCCTTGCCATGCAGCGCGCGCAGAAACGCGTGCATCAGCGCCCGGCCGTGTCCCTTGCGCTGCCAGTCGGGGAGAAGATCGATGTGCAGATGCGCGGGGTGGCCGGCCAGCTCGGGCAGCACCATCCGCTCGGGCCGGTGCAGCAGCGCGATCATTTCCTCGCTCGGGGTACGGGCCGGGCCGGCCGGTTCCGGATAACGGTCCGTCATTGACGGCAGCCAGACATCGCGGAACCTCCTGACGAAGGCGGGGGTGTCGGCGGTGCCGAGGACATAGCCGACCGCCCGGCCCTCGCCGTCGTCGAGGACAAAGGCCAGATCCGGCTCCAGCGCGGCGTAGGGCGCGGCGAAAATGTTCGGCATCAGCTCGGGGTCCGGGTAGATGTGCCGGGAGTCCTGGCCTTCGTACGCCGTGCGTACGCAGATGTCGAACAGGGCGGGACGGTCCTCGGGACGGTAGGCGCGGACCGTGACGGATGCGGACGGCATGGGAAGCATGCTGCCCTCGCGGGAGCGCTCCCACAAGCCATGTGCGTCACCGGGACGTGTGAGCTGAGGAACAGCGGGGCGTCCCGGCGGCGGGCCCGGACATCAGGACGTCCGGGCCCGCCCGCCCGGGTGGCGACATCGGAGCCGCGGCGACACGGAGCCGCAAACGAGGCATCGGTACGGTCAATTCTCCGGCGTACGCCGACTTTTGATGGATCATGAGGAAGTTTCAGAGATTCGTTCCAAACCTCTGGACAGTCCTCACCGGCCGCCTTAGTGTCTCGGGCCACCGGGCAAGTGTTTCGTCGCAGTAACGCCGGAGCCGTCCGGCGCCACTCGGACACCGGACAGCACGGAACGCCAGGCTGTTACGTCTCCCCCCACGGTCGGGCCGTCGCCCGTCCCGAGACGCTGCGACCGCCCCCGAGGCGGCCGCACGCTCGCGCAACCCGCAGCACCCCCGTCACCCACGGGGACCCCGGCCGCGCCACCGACGCGGTCGTGATCGCAGCAGAAGGGGAAGCGATATGAAGATCCGCGTATTCATCGCCACGGCCTCATTGGTGGCCTCCGGAGGACTGGTGGCGTTCGCCGGCTCGGCTCAGGCCGCGCTCTACACCGTCTGTGTGGGTGACGGCGGGGCCGTCACCGTCAACGGCGACCTGGTCGTACCGGCGGGGGAGTCGTGCACACTGACCGGCACCAAGGTCAAGGGCAGTGTGACGGTGCAGGCCGGAGCCGATCTCGTGGCCGCCGGCGCCACGTTCAACGGTGCGGTCAATGTCGGCCAGGACGGCTATCTGGACCTCACCGACACCTCCGTCAAGGGCGCTCTGACCACCCAGGCCGCCTTTGGCGCGCATCTGCAGAACAGCAGTGTCAAGACGGGGATCACCGCGACGGAGGGGTTCGTGTACGCCGTCGACTCCACGCTCGGCGGGACCGTCAGAGCCACGTCGGGCGAGCTCTATGTCTCCGGAAGCTCCCTCGGCGGAGCCCTCACCGGGGACAGAAACCTCTACACCGATGTCTACGACAGCACCGTCAAGGGGGCGCTCACCGTGAGCGGGAACTCCCTCGGCGGTGTCCTCTGTGCCAGTGAGGTCGAGGGCAAGGCGGTATACAAGAACAACTCCGACACGCTCCAGCTCGGCGGCGACGGCCTGCTCGGCTCCTGCGCCGGGGCCACCTACTTCGGCGGCGATGTCGCGGTCACCGACAACACCGCGACCGTCGTGCTCGACAACGCGATCGTCCGGGGCGGGCTCACCGCCACCGGGAACACCCCCGCCCTGCGAGTGGGCCCCCTGGCCCGGGTCCGGGGCGCGATCACCGGCGAGACCACCACCGGCGCGTCGGCCGCCCGCTCCGCCAAGGCCGCCCCGCAGGACCGTGGCAGCGACCTCGCCGAGAAGGCCGCACAGCGCGCCGAAGAGGCCCGCGCCGACGCCCACGCGGCGGGCGACTCCGGCCTGTAACGCTCCTGGAGCGGCCCTCGCGGTCGCCCGGTCTGCCCTTGTCCCGCCCCTGCCGCGTACGGCAGTCCGCGTTCCGGCGCGCCACGGCACTGCCGGTCGGGGCCCGGACCTCGCAGGCCCCCCGTCTTCCCACGGACTCCGCCCCGGCCGTTCCGCACGCTCCGCCCGCCGTCCGGTGGCCTCGGCGGCCGGCGGGCCCGGGGGCTCAAGAGCAGCGCACCCCGACCTTTTCCGGCTCCCTCATCCAGGAGTGACAGTGGGCAATCCGCGCAAGTTCTTCGACCGCAGAGACTTCCTGCGGGCCACCGCCGGTACCACCGTGGCGCTCGCCGCCGCCTCGGTCACCGGGGCGGCGGCGACCTCCGCCTCCGCCGCGACGCGTCTGTCCATCCCCAGGGACCGCATCGCGATCCAGCTCTACAGCGTCCGTGACAAGGTCACCTCGCTCGGCTTCGCCGTTGTCCTGGCGGAGCTGGCCAGGATCGGCTACCAGGAGATCGAATTCGCCGGATACACCCAGAACACCTCGATCCTGGGCCGGCAGATCACTCTCCAGGAGATCAGGCGACTGCTCGACGACAACGGCCTCCGCGCCGTCGGCAGTCATGTCGGCCTCGGCAACCTGCGCGGAAATCTCCAGGCCGAACTGGACGCGGCGGAGATCCTCGGCATGCCTCACCTCGGCACCGCCAGCGCGCCGTCGAACACCAACACCGTCTCGGCATACCTCGCGGCGGCCGAGGAGTTCAACACCTGGGGCCGCGCGGCGTCCGCCCGTGGCATCAAGCTCTACCAGCACAACCACGCGGGCGAGTTCGCCTTCGCCACGGACCAGCCCTCGGTACGGCTGTACGACGTCTTCCTCAAGAACACCGATCCGCGCCATGTGTATCTGGAGATGGACGTCTACTGGGCGTTCGCCGGGCAGTTCCGCTTCCCCGGCTTCGAGCCCGCGGACTATGTGCGCGACCAGCCCTATCGTTACCCGCTGTTCCACATGAAGGACGGCATAGCGAACCCGGCCCGCGGCGACGGCTATGACATGGTCGACTTCGGCGCCGGAAACATGCCGTACGAGAAGTTTGTCCGGGACATCGGGCCCCGGGACACACACGTCGGCATCTGGGAGCACGACGGCGGCCCCAACGCCCAGCCGAATCCGCCCGGTTCGCTCGGTGCCGCCGAGCGCAGCTTCAACGGCCTGACGGAACTGCTCGCCTGACGCCCCGCACACGACGAGGCCGCGGCGCGCGACCGCGCTCCGCGGCCTCTGGCACCCGCACACGGACGGGCCCGCACCCGGCGGAGCGCCGCACCGCTGCCACGGTCCGGCCGGCGGGACGGGCCCGGCCGCGCAATCCCCGACCGCCAGCGACCAAGGAGACGCATCATCGTGCACCGTACCCTGAGACGCCTGATCACAGGGGTCCTGCTCGCGGCACTGCCCGCGCTGGGCGGGGTGGCCGTCGCGCCCACCGCACAGGCGCATCCCGGCGACGAACACGCCCTGGACTGGGCGAACTACGAGAAGGTGACCCTGACCAAGGACACCGGCGAGCCAATCGATCTCGCCGTGCTTCCCGACAGCCGGGTACTGCACACCGCCCGCAACGGCGATCTGCGGCTCACCGACCCGGGCAGTGGTGTGACCAAGGTCGCCAACCACATCGATGTGTACCAGAACTCCGAGATGGGCCTCCAGACCGTCACACTGGACCCGGACTTCGCCACCAATCACTGGGTGTATCTCTATTATTCGCCGCCGCTCGACACCCCGGCCGGCTCGGCGCCCGAGCGGCTGCCCGCCGGGCAGAACGACTCGTACTGGCAGCAGTGGAAGGGATACGACAGCCTCACCCGGTACAAGTGGACCGGCGACAAGCTGGACCTCTCCACCGCTCAGGAGATCATCCGGGTCGACACCAACCGCGGCCAGTGCTGCCATGTCGCGGGAGACGTGGACTTCGACGCGGACGGCAGCCTCTATCTGTCCACCGGCGGCAACACACCGGCGTCCGGCCCCAATGTCAGCGGTTACACACCGATCAACGACGCGGCCGGCTACAACCCGGGCCTCGACGAGCGCCGCGGCGCCGGCAACACCAATGACCTCAAGGGCAAGATCCTGCGGATCGACGTCCAGGAGGACGGCAGTTACACCATCCCCGACGGGAACCTCTTCCCGGTCGGCACCGCCAAGACCCGCCCCGAGATCTTTGTGATGGGTTTGCGCAACCCCTACCGGATGGCGGTGGACCAGGAGACCGGCGCCGTGATGTGGGGCGACTACGGCCCCGACGCCGGAAACGCCGACCCCAACCGCGGGCCCATGGGCTATGTCGAGTGGAACACCACCACCAAGGCGCTGAACAGCGGCTGGCCGTTCTGCACGGGTGACAACACCCGTCCCTACCGGGACTTCGACTTCGCCACCCTGACCCCGGGCCCGGCCTTCGACTGCTCCGCGCCGGTCAACGACTCGCGCTGGAACACCGGCCTGACCGAGCTGCCGCCGGCCGCCCCGGCCACCCTGTGGTACGGGGACAGGGACACCGACCAGCCCTGGCCCGAGCTGACCGCGTTCCGGGGCCCCGGCGGCCCCGGTGGCCAGGCCCCGATGGGCGGCCCGGTCTACCACTACGACGCGGACAACCCGGCCCCGGGGAAGTTCCCCGAGTACTGGGACGGCAAGGCGTTCCTCGGTGAGTTCTCCCAGGACTACGTCGCGGCCCTCACCCTCGAAGGACCGGACGGCCCCGTCAGCAAGCTGGAGAACGTGCTCCCCAACAGCGAGCGCTCCGAGAACGGCATCCCGCCCTGGGACAATCCGATGGACCTGGAGTTCGGCCCCGACGGCGCGCTCTATGTGCTGGACTACGGCGACGGTTTCTTCCGGCAGAACCCGGACGCGGGCCTCTACCGGATCGACTACGCGGAGGGCGACAAAGCCCCCACCGCGGTGATCAAGGCCGATCCCACCTCCGGGCACGCGCCGCTCGCGGTCTCCTTCGACGCGGGTTCCTCCACCGACCCGGAGGGTGGCGACCTCACCTATCAGTGGGACCTCGACGGCGACGGCACCTTCGATGCCACCGGACCCACGGCCACCCGTACCTATCCCGCCAACGGCCAGTTCCAGGCCCGGCTCAAGGTGACCGATCCGCAGGGCAAAACGGGACTGACGAGCCGTCAGATCACGGTCGGCAACACCGCCCCGGCCGTCGAGATCACCTCACCGCCCGACGGCGGTTTCTTCAACTGGGGTGACGCCGTGCCGTACGGGGTCGACATCGTGGACCCGGAGGACGGCGCCGCCGTCGACTGCGCCAAGGTCGCCTGGACCTTCGGCCTCGGACACAACCAGCACGGACACCCGGTCAACAGCGGTACGGGCTGCACCGGCGCGGTCGTCACACCGGCCGACGCCGGACACGGAGAGACCGAGAACGTCTTCGGTGTCCTCGGGATCACCTACACCGACAAGGGCGCGGGCGGCGTGCCGCCGGCCACCGGTGATGCCCAGGTGGTGCTCAATCCCGCTCTGATGCAGGGCGAGCACTACGACGCGGCGGACGGAGTCACGATCGCCGACGACACCGGTGCGTCAGGACAGCGCAAGCTGACCTCCTTCGACGCCGGGGACTGGATCGCCTACGACCCGGTGTCGTTCGCCGGTATCACCGGGGTGCGGACCCGCGCAAGCGGTGCCGGCACCCTGGCCCTGCGCTGGCAGTCCGCCGACGCCGAGCCGTTCGCCACGGTGTCCGTCCCCGCCGGTGCGGGCTGGCAGACCGTCGACACCGCACCGGCCGGCCTGCCGTCGGGCAGCGGACGGCTCTACGTCACCTCGTCCGGCGGTGTCGAGCTGGACGCCCTGACCTTCCAGGGCGCGGGCGTCGCCGACAAGACACCGCCGAGGGTGACCGCCACACTCAATCCGGCGCAGCCCACCGGCGGCAACGGCTGGTACACCGGCAATGTGTCGCTGACCGTCGCCGCCACCGACAACGGCACGGTCAGCAGCCGCCAGTACTCGGTGAACGGCGGTACCACCTGGCTGTCGGCGAACGCCGCCGTCACCCTGTCCACGGAGGGCAACACCACTGTCCGCTACCGGGCGACCGACAGCGGGGGCAATGTCTCCGCGGTCGGGGTGCTCACCGTACGGATCGACCGGACCGGTCCCGCTGTGACGGTCACCGGCCTCGACGCCGACGGCGCCTACGGCGACTCCGAACGCCCGGTACCGGTGGTGACGGCCACCGACGCGGTGTCCGGCGGTGCCACCGCGACCACCGGCCTGGACGGGGCGGCCATCACCCCGGGACAGCCGCTGCAACTGTGGCGGCTGCCACTTGGTGGCCATGACCTCAAGGTCACGGCCACCGACGCGGCCGGCAACACCACCACGAAGACCGTGCACTTCACCACGCGCGCGTCCTTCGAGGACCTCGGCACACTGATCCCGAGACTGCGCGCCGACGGTCTGATCACAGCGCAGGGCGAGCAGCGGCTGACGGTCCGGCTCGACCAGGCGCGTGCGCATGCCGAGGCCGGACGGGCCGGCAGGGCGGCCACCGTCCTGGACTCGTTCGCCCAGGCCGCCGGCGATGCCGCACTGGTGCCCGACGCGGCCGTGCGGGCCGCGCTGGCACGTGACGCACTGGCCGTGAAGGGGGGCCTGACCGGCTGAAGCGGGGAGCGCCGCCCCCGTCCGGGGCGAGGCGGCGCTCCGTCAGAGGCAGGGGCTCCGGCCCCTGCCTCCCCGTGTCTCCGCGAACGGGCCGTGTCTCCGCGAACGGGCGGCCGGCTGCGCCGCTCGCAGAGGCCCCGAGGGGCGCATCTCCAGGAGTTTCGTCGAACCGGAAAAAACTTCGGGCAACATGTGTGAAAGTTGCGGGCAGCCGCACACTGGCGGCCTGACGCCCCGGCACGACCCCAACTATCGTCGCGGATACCGATCCTGATGGTGTTCCGAGGAAGTGAGCCCGTGAGCATCCAGTACCGCGTTCTGAGCCTGCTGCGTGACAACGGCCCACTCTCCCGTGCCCAGCTCTCGGACAAGCTGGAGGTGCCGCGCCCGCGACTGCTCGCCGAACTCGATCGCATGCTCGCCACCGGAAAGGTCCTGGAGGCAGGACCGGCCGCCTCGCGCGGCGGCCGTCGCTCCACCCTGGTCCAGCTCGATCCCGGTCTCCGGTTCGCCGCCGTCGACCTCGGCGCCAGCTCGATCGACATCGAGATCACCGACGGCGGCCTCGCACCCGTCGCCTCCTGCTCCGAGGCCGCCGACATCCGCTCGGGACCGGTCGCCGTACTGGACCGTGTCAGCGAACTCCTGCACAGGCTGCGAGCCCAGGGCCACTACACCCGTCTCGACGCCATCGGCATCGGCCTGCCGGGACCGGTCAGCTTCCGGGAGGGCGTCCCCGTATCCCCGCCGATCATGGTGGGCTGGAACCGTTACCCGGTGCGCGACACACTCGCCCGTGAACACGGCTGCCCGGTGGTCGTCGACAACGACGTCAATGTGATGGCCCTCGGCGAGAAACACAGCGGGGTCGCCAGGACCGTCGACCATCTGCTGTTTGTCAAGATCGGCAGCGGTATCGGCTCCGGCGTGCAGCACGACGGACGCATCTACCGCGGCGCGGAGGGATGCGCCGGGGACATCGGCCATATCCAGGTCGAGGCCGACGGGCCCGTCTGTTCCTGCGGCAACACCGGTTGTCTGGAGGCGTACTTCGGTGGTGTCGCGCTCGCCAGGGACGCCACCGAGGCGGCCCGCTCGGGCCAGTCGGAGGCGCTGGCCGAGCGGCTCGCCGCCCGGGGCACACTGACCTCGGTGGACGTCGGGGAGTGCGCCGCCGGCGGTGACAACACCTCCGTCAACCTCATCAGGACCGGCGGACACCGCGTCGGACAGGTCCTCGCCACCCTGGTCAGCTTTATGAATCCGTCGATGATAGTGATCGGCGGAGGTCTCTCGGGGCTCGGCTATGTCCTGCTCGCCGAGATCCGCAGTGTGGTGTACAAACGCTCGCTTCCGCTCGCCACCGGGAATCTGCCGATCGTCATGTCCGAGCTCGGCCCCCGGGCCGGGGTTGTCGGCGCGGCCCTCCTGGCCAGCGAACTCTCCTATGGAGGTCCCTCCTGAGGGGCCGGCCGGGCCGACCGGCGTCACCGGTCGCCCGGCAGCGTTCTTCAGGCGGGAAGGAAGGCCCGGACATGGTCCCGCGCCCAGGAGCGGTACGTCCCGGCCGCACGCCCCAGCAGTGTCTCCACCGTGAGCTCCACCCGGCTCTTGGCGCCGGACCGCTGTCGTAGGGCGCCTTCCATGAGCGCGTCGGCCACCGCGGACGGATGCCGGGCCAGCAGCTTCTCGTATGCCTGACGTTGCGTCAGCTCCACGCATTCCAGGGGGCGTTCCAGCGCATCCGCCAGCACACCGACCTGATCGACCGCGCTGATCGCGGCCGGCCCGGTCAGCGGATGGACCCGGCCCGCGTGGTCCGTGCGGGTGAGGGACAGCACGGCGACGTCGGCGATGTCGCGGGGATCGACGGTGGCATGCGGGGCGCTGCCGTTGAACACACGCACCACGCCCTCCTCCCGGACGGAACGCGACCAGCCCAGGGTGTTGGACATAAAGGCCCGGGGCCGCAGAAAGGTCCACTCGACCCCCGAGGCCCGGATGAGGTCCTCGGTGTCCCGCTGCCAGCGGGTGATCAGATCGGTGGCGTCCGGCTCGGCCACCGCCAGAGCGGAGAGCTTTACCACACGGCGCACACCTGCGGCCCGGGCCGCAGCGACGAAGTGCTGGTCATGCGCGTGGGTCAGCGGGTCGGAGGTGACGAGGAAGGCGGCTCCGACGCCGCTCAGCGCGGCTCTCAGGCTCGCCGGATCGGTGAAGTCCCCGCCCACGACCTCGGTCCCGGGGCACGCGAGGGCGGCGACACGGCGCGGATCACGGGAAAGAAGACGGACGGGCTCCTCGGTGCGCAGCCGCTCCGCCACCAGCCGTCCCACGGTCCCGGTCACTCCGGTCAGCAGGATCATCGGTCAGACGGAGAGACTCGCCGCCGTCACACGCGCGCCCCGGTCGGGCGCGGTGTCGATGCCGGACATCAGCCCGGGGACCGCGATGCTGGGCAGAATGTGCTCCCACAACAGGGAGACGCGCCGGCCCAGGTCCTCGCGCTGGGTGAGCGCACGGGACATCAACTGGATTCCGGCGAACGCGCCGACCAGGAGCTCCACCGTGTCCCGCGGCTGCACGCTGGGCAGCAGCTCGCCCTGCTCGCGGGCCTGTTCCATCAGCGCGATCAGATGCTCCGGCCACTGGCGGAATGGCCCGCTGTGGTCGACACCGGGAGGCGCCCCCTGGTCCACGGTGAGCCGGACGCTTCCCCTGAGCAGGGCGTTCTCCAGGAGCCGATGAGCCACGGCGAAGGTGATGTCGATGACCTCCTGGAGCTTGCACGCCTGCGGCGGCACACTGCCCAGTTGCACCTGCTCGTCCAGCACCGCCTGGGCCAGGGCTTCCTTCGACTGGAAATGGAAGTAGAGGGCGCCCTTGGTGACCTGAGCCCGCTCCAGGACCATGCTGAGGGTGGTGGACGCGTAGCCGTACTCGTCGAAGACCGCGCCGGCCGCCTCCAGGATCGCCAGGCGCGTCCTGATGGCGCGCTCCTGTGTAGCCATGAGAAGCCTCTCTACGGTCCCGGGTCGCGCCGAACCATCGGTCGCCGCGGCCGGGCGGGCGCCGAGGGGCCGGGCGTTGGCCGCGGCGGAAAACAAACCGCCCACCCCGTACTATAGTGCTCAACGAGATTCGTCACACCTCCCGCGCACAATAATCGGGGCGGACAGGGCCATGCGCCCCGTCCTCGGCGGGACCGTCCGGTGTCGTCCGGGCGCCAGTCGTCACCGGATCCGGCCCCGGCGCCGGACGGTGCGGCCGGATCCGCCACCCCGCTCACCCCTTCCGAAAATCACCCGGATGGCGCCCGCGAAGGTCCTTCTGATCGGGTGCCTGTCCCTCCCCGAGGACCCCCGCAACCACCCCTTTCGCCCGTGTTTCCCGGGTTGCGGGGTGGCGGAGCAGCCCTGAGTGTGGGCCGCAGTTCACTGCGAACACGAGTGAAGGAGAGCGTCGTGGCGACTCTGTGCAAACCCGCTGTCTCGGTCCCTGAGCACGTGATCACGATGGAGGACACCCTCGCTCTCGCCCGCTCGCTGCACGCGGACCACCCGCAACTGGCGCTGGCGCTTCGTCTGATCGAGAACACCGGGGTGGCCAAACGCCATATCGTCCAGCCCATCGAGCAGACACTTCGCCACCCCGGCTTCGAGGACAGGAACAAGCTGTACGAGGCCGAGGCCAAGGCACGGGTACCGGATGTGATCCGCCGCGCCCTCGACCACGCCGACCTGCGCGCCGCGGACATCGACATGATCGTCTATGTCTCGTGCACGGGCTTCATGATGCCCTCACTGACGGCCTGGCTGATCAACACCATGGGCTTCAACAGCCACACCCGGCAGCTTCCGATCGCGCAGCTCGGCTGCGCCGCGGGCGGCGCGGCCATCAACCGGGCGCACGACTTCTGCACGGCGTACCCGGAAGCCAACGTGCTGATCATCGCGTGTGAATTCTGCTCGCTGTGCTATCAGCCGACCGACCTGGGAGTCGGCTCGCTGCTGTCCAACGGCCTGTTCGGTGACGCGGTCGCCGCCGCCGTTGTACGCGGCAAGGGCGGCATAGGCGTCGTGCTGGAGCGGAACGGCTCGCACCTGGTGCCCGACACGACCGACTGGATCGCCTACAGCGTCCGGGCGACCGGTTTCCACTTCCTGCTGGACAAGCGGGTGCCCACCACGATGGAACCGCTGGCTCCGGCGCTCCGGACGATGGCCGCGGAACACGGCTGGGACGCGGGCGGTCTCGACTTCTACATCATCCACGCCGGCGGGCCGCGCATTCTGGACGACCTCAGCCACTTCCTGGAAGTGCCGGCCGAGGCGTTCCGGTTCAGCCGGGGCACACTCACGGAGTACGGCAACATCGCCAGCGCCGTCGTCCTCGACGCCGTGCGCAGGCTCTTCGACGAGGGCGGCGCGGCCGGCGGAGCCCGGGGCATCATCGCGGGCTTCGGACCCGGCATCACGGCCGAGATGTGCCTGGGGCGCTGGACCGCCACGGGGACCGGGGCCGGACACGACACGGCGGAACGCCAGGTCCTGGGCACCGCGACGGGGAAGGCCAAGCGCCCGCCCGCGAGCGAGACCGTGAGCCGGCTGTGACGGCCGACGCGCCCGGCACGACTCCCGGCCTCGACGCCCGGCCGTACGACCGCATCCCACCGTCCTGGAGCGCGCCATGACCCGGCTGAGGCAGAGCGAGGGCCTGATCGTCCCCCCGGGCGGGGGGACCACCATCCGCACCCCGGCCCAGCAGGTGACGTTCAAGGTCACCGGAGCACACTCGCGGGTGGCCTCCAGCTTCGAGGTCGTCGTCCCGCCCGGCTTCGACGTCGGTGCCCACCGGCACGCGCACAGCGAGGAACTGTTCTACGTACTCGACGGTGAGCTGGACGTACTCGCCTTCGAGCCGCGGGTACTCACCGGCGACTGGCGGCACTGGGAGTCCCCGTCGGGCCTCAGGGCCGTACGGGCGACGCCGGGCACGGTCATCGTCGTACCGTCGGGCTGCCCGCACGCGTTCGCCAACCGGAGCGACGGACCGGCCACGGTGTTCTTCCAGGCGTCACCACCGTCCGACCACGAGCGGTACTTCGAAGAGCTGCTCGCCCTGCTCAAGGACGGCGGGCCACCGGACCCGGAGGCGATCGCCGAACTGCGGCTGCGCTACGACATCGAACAACTGACACCGCTGCGGCACGACGCCGGGGCCGTCCTGTGAGCCGCCGGGGCCCCGGCGGCTCGCCGCCACCCGTATGAGTCACTGACGCTGCGCGGGAGCCGCGCCTGGCCGACGGTGGGTGACATGGACTCCGTATCGGCCACCCGGCGCTCACCTCCCCGGTCCTTCCGGTCCGCCCGGTGGCCGGTCGTCGGCGTCCTGCTCGTCATGGCCGCCCTGACGGCCGGCTGGCCGCTGATCGACCGGACCCTCGACAACGGCGAGGGCCTGCGGGACGGCACGATCCTGGAACTGGGACCGGGCGACGACATCGCCACCCTGCGAGTGGTGGGCACGGGCTGGACGCTCAGCAAGTCGTCGAGCGACCCCGACTCGGCGTACACGCTGTCCAGGAATGGCGTCGAACTGGTCGCCGACTATGTCGACTTCCCCGGCACCGGCGGGGTCGAAGAGCTGTGGACGGGGCTGCGCAAGGTCCAGTCCGTCGCGGACGGCGACAGCCGCCTGGGCAGTCCCCGGGCGGTCATCAGCGCCGGGGGAGCGGTGGGCCGTACCGGCGCGCTGATCCGGGACGGCCGGGCCGGTACGGCCACCGTGTGGCTCTCGCCCGGGCGGAGTTACGCGGTGGAGGTCATCGTGCTGGCGGAGCCGCGGACCGGGCAGGGCCCGCTGGCCGACGCCACGGCCACGGCCCGCAGTGTCTCCTTCTCGGAGGAGACGCTGTGACGACGGACGTCGCCGCCGCGGCGTACGCCTCCGTGCGCGGGCACCTGCGACGGCGGCCGGTCGCCTGGCTCTGCGCCGTACTGTGCCTTTTGGGCGCGGCGCTGATCATCTTCGAGTTCGCCGCGGTGATCCGGGTCTTTCCCGGCCTGGCGGTGCTGGCCCTCGCGCTGCTCCTGATCACTCTCGGCATCGGCGTGGCCGTGCTGAGGCGGCTGCGGCCCTTCCAGCCACCGCCCCGCGCGTGGACCTGGAGCGCCGTCGCCTGGGGAGCCACCGCGGCGACCGGCTGCGCCATCGTGGCCAATACGGGGCTGGAGGGTATCTGGTTCAAGGAGGCGGGCATCGACTTCGGCTCCCGGTGGGCGGCGGCCCTCACCGCCCCGCTCAACGAGGAACTCCTCAAACTCAGCGGGGTCGCGCTGATCGCCCTGGGCGCGCGGCGACTGGTCCGGGGGCCGCTCGACGGGTTCTTCCTCGGCGCCTTCACCGGACTGGGCTTCCAGGTCGTGGAGAACTGGACGTACGCGATGAACTCCATCCTGGCGAGTGGAGGAGTGAACGGGAGCGCCGATGTCTCACAGTCCTTCACCACCCGGGTCCTGCTGACCGGCCTGGGCTCGCACTGGGCGATGACCGCCGTCTCCGGCACCGGTATCGGCTTCCTGCTCGCCCATGACGGCCGGCCCGCACGCAAACGGATCGTTCCGGCCGTGCTCTGCGTACTGACCGCCATGGCCATGCACTGGTTCTTCGACTCGCCCCTGCTCAGCTCGGTCTGGGGCATCGTCGGCAAAGTGGCCGTCAACTTCCTGGTGGCCCTGGGCTTCTATCTGACCCTGCGGCACCGGGCGCGGCGGCGGGCGCGCGCCTTTCTGCTGTCGCCGGGGACCGCGCTCTCCGTCGACCTGCTCACCCGCCGCTCCCGGCGCCGCGCCCTGCGGAGGGTCCCGCCGACATGGCGACCGGCCGCGCGGGCCCGGACCTCCGCCTACCTCGACGTGGTCGAGGAACACGCGGCGGACAGTACCTGAACGGTTGTCCGGCCCGGAAAAACCGCAAAGTGCTTCGCGACGGACGGCCCACTGGCACAATCCGGCCATGTCGACCAACTCACTCATGCTGACCGGGAAAACCGCTCTCATCACCGGTGCGAGCAGTGGCGTCGGTGCCGCCGCCGCTTCCGTCTTCGCCCGCGAAGGGGCGTCGGTGGTGCTGCTGGCGCGGCGGGAGGAGCGGCTCGCGGCCGTCGCGGAGAAAGTGAGGGAGGCGGGTGGGAAGGCGGAGTACGTGGTGGGTGACGTGGCCAGATCGAGCGATGTGGCCCGGGCGGTGCGGACGGCGGTGGAGTGTTTCGGGGGGCTGGACGCGGCCTTCAACAACGCGGGCCTGGGCGCCCAGCAGACCCCGCTGCATCTGACGGGCGACGACGAATACGAAACGATCATGGACACCAATGTCCGTGGGGTGTGGAACGGTCTGCGCCATCAGATCGCCGTGATGCTGGAGAGCGGCAGAGGCGGTTCGATCGTCAACAGCAGCAGTGTGGCCGGGCTGGTGGCGACCCCGGTCTCCGCCGCGTATGTCGCGGCCAAACACGCCGTGATCGGCCTCAGCAGGGCGGCCGCCGCCGAGTACGGCGCCCGGCGGATACGTGTCAACGCGATCGCCCCGGGCATGGCGGGCAGTGAGGTGGTGAAGGAGTGGTTCGACCGGTATCCCGAGGCGGAGAAGTTACTTCACCGGTCGACCCCGCAGCCGCGCACGGCGGATCCGGTGGAGGTGGCCGAGGCCGCGGCCTGGCTGTGCAGTGAGCGGGCCTCGTTCGTCACCGGCGCGGTCCTGCCGGTGGACGGAGGATTCACCGTGCTGTGAGACGGCTCCCCACCGGCGGGACCCGCTCCGTCCTCAGGAGCCGGGCAGCGGTGCGCTGACGACGCAGCGGAACACCTCTTCGTCCTCCTGGTGGCCGGTCACCAGGACGGAGGGGAGTCCGGCGAAGTCCCCCGGCATGTGCCGCGCCTCGACGCGGCACGGCAGGTCCAGCTCGGCGAAGCGCGGGAACTCCGCGGTGAGGCTGGTCAGCACGGAGTGGCCGTTGCCCAGAAGCGAGTTGGCGGCCTGACGGGCCGCTTCGAGCAGGACCATCCCCGGGATGTGGTCGACCGGGTGGTCGAAGAGGATCGGGTGCCCGGTGTCGGCGCGGAGCCGCCAGACCTGGGCGTCTCCGGTCGGGGACAGCACCACGTCCAGCGGTGTGGAGCGGCCGACGCTCCCCGGTGGGACCGGCGTCCCCAGCGACGGCTTCCGCACGCCGGAGGAGTCGGCGCGCTCTCCGCGCAGCCGGCGGTAGACGGCGGGGGCGACACAGTCGAAGGAGGCGCCGCCGGTGGCGACGGCCCGGCCGTCGCGGTGGACGACGGCCTCGTAGCGCAGCCCGGCGAGTTGGCTGCCGCGCCGCCGTATCCGCGAGCAGGTGACGTCGAGTTCGAGACCGGCGGGGACATCACCGATCGCGAGATGCCGCGGCTCGACGGTGAGGGACAGGTCCCGCATCAGGAAATGGTGTCCCAGGGGCGTGCCGAACTCGGTGTGTGCCAGCAGCGAACCGACCTGGCGGATCGTCTCCGCGGCCAGCAGCGGATCGTGGCAGCCCCGGACCGGGCTGAAGAAGCTGTGCAGTCGCGGCCATTGGGCCGTCACCGCGAAACGGGTCTCGTCGATCCGGTGCCAGCCGGTGAGCAGCACCTCCGCCACCGCGGCGCGGTGCACGAACTCTCTGGGCACCGTGGTGGTGAGCCGTGGCCCTGCCGGGACCCGGCCTCCGGCGCCGGCGGGCCGGGCCGGAGGCTCGGTGCGCGAAGGGCCGTCCATCCGGAATGCCATGTCGGACATGAAGTCTCCCCGTGGAGCACGGATGCGGGACGGGAGGGATCGAGCTCTCCCGGAGCCGGGGAATATACAGACCGCCCGGTTTAGTCGGTAGGCTTGACGTGGAACGGCAGAGGTCTCGTGTACGGGCGGCGCGAAGACCTCTCGTACAGCACGACGGGAGCCCCCGCATGGCGCAGCAACAGCGAGCGATCAGAACGCGCGCTGCGATCCTGGAGGCGGCGGCCTCGGTCTTCGATCAGTACGGCTACGACGCCGCCACGATCGCGGAGATTCTCGCACGGTCGGAGGTCACCAAGGGCGCTCTGTATTTCCACTTCCCCTCCAAGGAGGATCTGGCCCGCGGCGTGCTGCGCGCTCAGACCAGGGATCTTGTCGTGGGCCCGGCCGACTGGAAGGTCCAGGAGCTGATCGATGTGACGATGGTCGTGGCGCACCGCTCGTTGCACGACATGATCCTGCGGGCCGGCACCCGCCTGGCCGTGGAGCAGGGATCGGTCGACTTCTCCGACGACGGTCCCTTCCCGGTCTGGTCCCGGCTGAGCGAGGACCTGCTGGTCCAGGCCAAGGAGCGCGGAGAGCTCCTGCCGTATGTGAATCCGCGAGAGACCGCCGAGCTGCTCGTCGGAGCCTGGACGGGGATCCATGTCTACTCGCGTGTCATGGCCGGCCGTCAGGATGTGGAACGCCGGGTCTCGGTGATGTGGGAACACCTGCTGCCCAGCATGGTGATGCCGCGTCTGCTGCTCGGACTGGACGTGGCGCACGACCGCGGCGCCCGGGTCGAGGCCGCCCGGGTGCTCACCGCGACGGAGACGTCGGAGGCGGCTGATACCACTGAGGCGATGGACCGCGCGGACGGCGGGGAGCCGGCCGGCGGTTGAGGCGCTCCGGCGTCGGCTCCACTGACCCGCGGTGACCGACGGGCTGACGGGGTGTGACCGAACGGCTCCGCCGATTCACGGAGGGGGCCACTCGGTCACCGCTCGGCACGGTTCATTTGATCAAGCCGCTCTCCGGCCGCACTCCAGTAGGTCTTGAGTCGCTCTTGAGTCGCGGGGTCCCTCGGAGAGGGTCCGGCGGACCGGAGTCGCGTATGCCATATACAAACCGCTTCGACGGTTTGTTAATGTCGGGACGCGTACCGCGCATCGCCTTCCGGTCTTCCCGACATCTGGAGACGTTGATGGTCAAGCAGGAGCGTGCCGCCCGTACGCGTCGCTCGCTGATCCGGGCGGCCGCGGAGGTATTCGCACGCGAGGGGTTCGTCCCGGCGTCGCTCACCACGATCAGCCGGCGGGCCGGGGTGAGCAACGGTGCGCTGCACTTTCACTTCGACACCAAGGAAGCCCTGGCCAGGGCCGTTGAGGAGGAAGCCGGCCGGGAGGTCCGGCTCCTCGCGGAGCGCTGCCGGACCGAGGGAGCGGAGACCCTGCAACTGCTTGTCGACGCCACTCACGCGCTGATGCGCGGTCTCGACGAGAGCGTGGTCGTCCGGGCCGGCTTCGAGCTGAGCGGCGACATCTCGCGCACCGGGGGCCTCGACCTGAGACGGCAGTGGCGGCGCTGGATCGAGAGTGTGCTGCGGAGCGCGGCGTCCGAGGGCAGCCTGGCGGACGGAGTGTCGCCGGACGATGTGGCGTGTGCCGTCATGGCGGCAACGGTCGGTTTTGAGGTGCTGGGAGCACGGGACGACAAGGAGTGGATCTCACGCCGTACGCTGGCCCGGTTCTGGGAGCTGATCCTACCGAGAATCGCCGCCCGGCGCGTCCTGGACACCGTGGTGACCTGCGGGTCCTGCTCCCCGGTGGCCCTGCCGGGGCTCTGCGTGGAGAAGCCCGCCTGACCGGCCCGACATGCCCGTATCGCGCCCGGGTCATGATCGAAGAGTGAGATCGATGTACGCAGAGTTAACAAAAAACAGTCTGGACGGTTTGGTATTGACAAACCGTCTGTCCTGTTTTTGAATCCATGCGCAGCAATCGCACCCCGTGAGCGGGCCTCAAACGGTACTGACTTCACCTGCAGGGATTGGGGAGACGCGTGGACATCGACGTACTGGGCGCATTGGCTGTGAGACAGAACGGGAAATCGATCACACCGACGGCGCCCAAGCCGCGGCAGGTGCTCGCGTTACTGGCGCTCCACGCCGACCAAGTGGTGCCCGTGACCGCGCTGATCGAGGAGCTGTGGGCGGGCGGGCCCCCGCGCAGCGCCCGGACCACGCTCCAGACCTATGTCCTGCAGCTCCGGTCTCTGATCGCCACGGCTCTGAAGGACGGGGCCGGTGAGGGCGAGGAGCGGACCGCCAAGGACGTACTGGTCACCCTGCCGGGCGGCTACCGCCTCGACAGCGGCGGCGGGACGAGTGACGTCAGGGAGTTCGACCGGCTCGCCGGTCTCGGTTACCGGGCGATGGACGCGGGCGACCACCCGCGCGCGGCCCGGCAGTTGAGGGAGGCGCTCGCCCTGTGGAGCGGGCCGGCCTTCGCCGATGTGCAGGGCGGGGCCCAGCTCGACATGGAGATCAAGAGACTGGAGGAGAGCCGGCTGTGCGCGCTCGACCAGCGGATCGAGGCCGATCTCCGGCTGGGCCGCCACCGCGAGCTGCTGGCCGAGCTGACGGTGCTCGTCAGCCGATACCGCACCCACGAGAATCTGCATGGCCAGTTCATGCTGGCGCTGTACCGCTCGGGGCGCCGCGGTGAGGCGCTGAACGTGTATCAGCGGCTGCGCGGCACCCTGGTGAGGGAGCTGGGCCTCGAACCGTCCGCGGGGCTCCGCCGGCTGCAGCGGTCGATTCTCATGGCGGGCCCGGAGTCCGCGCCCCCGCCGGCGGAGACGCCCCGCGAACCTCTCGTACGCGTGAGCTGACGCCCCGGGGACGGGCACGCCGCACCCCGCCGTCCACGCTCCGCCGGGCGGCCGTGGAATTAATCTTCCATGCGGAAATCCCCCTCCCGCGTTTTGCGGCCTGGTCGCTTTCCGGTGTCGGGGCCGTCAGGGCGGACGGAAAAGAAATTCCGCCGGAACCGTCGGATGGCCTTCCGGTGCCCCGCCGTGCGCAACGAATTAGCACCGTGGAGCGGGACTTGACGGGTGCTCAAGAATTCAAGGACCGCAGGACGCGCGCGACTAACGTACCCGGCGTCGAAGAGATGCGATTCGACGGGGATTCGGCGAGGTACGGAGGAAAACCGTGGAGATTCATATTCCGGAACGGCCGGGCGCCGGGGAAATCCGGTGAGGGCGCCGAGAAACCCGGTGGCTCTGATCACGGGGGCCACCCGGGGGATCGGTCTCGGCGTCGCACGGGAACTGGGCCGACGGGGCCATCGTGTGTTCATCTGCTCCCGCACGGCCCAAGCGGTGAAGCAGACCGTCGAGGATCTGCGCGCGGAGGGAGTGGAGGCCGAGGGCACGGTGGCCGACGTGCGGGACCGGGCGTCGGTCCGCGCCCTGGTGGGCGCCGTCGTCAGCCTGTTCGGCCCGGTCAATGTCCTGGTGAACAACGCAGGCCGGGGCGGCGGCGGGCCCACCGCCGAGATCACCGACGAACTCTGGTACGACGTCATCGACACCAATCTCAACGGTGTGTTCCTGCTGACCCGCGAGGTGTTGCTGAACGGCGGCCTGGTGGAGGCCGGGCACGGACGCATCATCAACATCGCCTCGATCGCCGGGAAGCAGGGCGTGGTGATGGGAGCCCCGTACACCGCGTCCAAACACGGCGTCGTCGGCTTCACCAGGGCTCTCGGCAAGGAACTGGCACCGGTCGGTGTCACGGTGAACGCGATCTGCCCGGGCTATGTGGAGACCCCGATCGCCGAGCAGGTCCGGCAGGGGTACGCCGCCGCGTGGGACACCACCGAGGACTTCGTGCAGGAGCAGTTCGAGGCGAAGATCCCGCTCGGCCGGTACTCCACCACGGAGGAGGTCGCCGGCCTGGTCGGCTACCTCACGTCGGAGAGCGCCGCGTCCATCACCGCTCAGGCGATCAATGTCTGCGGTGGCATCGGCACCTCCTGAGCCTGGCCGGATCCGGCCCGGTCCGGAGAAGGCCCCGGTCACCGAAGGGCGTTACTGCCGAGGGATCCTGGACGCACGCGTATGGAACTGAGCTTTGCGGCTATGTCGCGTCTCACCGGAGTGGACTTGACTGTACTCATGACTGAGACCACGCAGAACGCCCAGACAGACCAGACAGAGACGAAGACGACCCTGGTCATCGGTGGCACCGGCAAGACGGGCCGCCGGGTCGCGGAGCGGCTCGCCGCGCGGGGCCTGCCCGTCCGGATCGGCTCGCGCAACGCCGACGTGCCCTTCGTGTGGGAGGACCCCGCCACCTGGGAGGGCGCGCTCGAAAGTGTCGGAGCCGTATACGTCACCTACTACCCGGACCTCGCCTTCCCCGGCGCCGCCGAGGCCGTCGGAGAGTTCTCGAAGGCCGCCGTCGCCAAGGGCGCGCGCCGTCTTGTGCTGCTCTCCGGCCGGGGCGAGGAGGGCGCGCGGATCAGCGAGGACAAGCTGAAAGAGTCCGGCGCGGACTGGACGGTCGTCCGGGCGAGCTGGTTCAACCAGAACTTCAGCGAGAGCTTCTTCCTTGAGCCCGTCCTCGCCGGCGAACTGGCCCTGCCGACCGGCGACTCCGTCGAGGCGTTCGTGGACGCCGACGACATCGCCGATGTGGCCGTGGCCGCGCTGACCGACCCCCAGCACATCGGCAAGACCTATGAGCTGTCCGGTCCGCGGCTGCTCAGCTACGGCGATGTGGCCGACGAACTGTCCAAGGCCACCGGCCGGACGATCACCTACATCCCGGTCACCAAGGACGCGTACCGCGCCGTGCTGGCGGAGAACGGCCTGCCGGTCGAGTTCGCGGACCTGTTCGGCATGGTCCTCGACGGGCGCAACGCGCACCTGGTGCACGGTGTGGAGGAGGCCCTGGGCCGCAAGCCCCGCGACTTCGCCGAATTCGCCCGCGACGCCGCCGCGAGCGGCGTCTGGAACGTCTGACCAAACGGTACGTGGCGCCGGCCGCGGAAATCCGCTGCGGCCGGCGCCACCGCCGGGCCCTGAGGAGCGAGGCACCACCATGAGGAGACGGCCATGAGTACCCCCATGTCGAGCGAGCGGGGACTTGCCTCCCTGCCCGGTCACTTCCACGGATTCGCGCTGATGCACATCGCGATGCGCCGTGACGCCCGGCGGCTGCTCGCCGCCGCGCCCGTCCTCACCCGTGCCGGGCTCGCCCCGGCCGGTCTCTGGTGGCAGCAACTGCGCGACATCATCGACTGGCACCACCGCAGCGAGGACGATGTGCTCTGGCCCGGACTGCTCAGGCGGGCCCCCGAGTTCGCCTCCGAGGCGCGGCTCCTCGGCGAGGACCACGCGGTCCTCGACCGGGCCATGGACGGGGTCACCTCGGCCCTGCGGGGTGACGCGCCGGTCGTCCCCGCCGCCACCCGCTTCGACTCCGTCCTCCGCGACCACCTCAGGGACGAGGAGGCGGTGTCCTTCCCCGTGTTCGCCCGGCTCTCGCCGGACGAGTACCTCGCGGTCGAGCGGAAGGTGATCGCCGGCGCCCCGCTGAAGGTGATGAGTTCGCTGCAGCCCTGGATGTTCGACGGTGCGGACAGGCGGTCCGTGGCCCAGGTGGCCGCCACCATCCCGCCACCCGTCCGGCTGATCGGCAACACCGTGCTGCGGCGGCGCTACGAGCGCACCCTCGCCGGCGTGACCAGGCCGTCCTGACCCCGCTGTCCATACCCGCCGCCGCGCCCCCGGCCACGGCGACCGACCCGAGGAAGTCCCATGCACACCGTTCCAGCCGCTCCCGGCGCCCCGCCGGTGCCCCCCGGCCGCGGCGACGCGGCCGCCCGCCCCGTGCTGGTCGCCGCCGCCGTCGGCACCGGACTGATGGCGGGGCTCTACTTCGCCTTCGACGTGTCGGTCATGCCCGGCCTCGCCCGAGCCGACGACCGCACCTTTGTGACCGTGATGCGGAGCGTCAACGAGGTCATCGACAACAGCGCCCTGTTCGGCCTGCTGTTTGTCGGGGTCTTCCTCGCCACGGGGATCGCCGGGGCCCTCCAGCGGCGTCTCGGACATCCGGACGCGGCGCGCTGGACCCGGGCCGCCCTCGCCCTCTACGGACTGTCCGTCGTGGTCACGATGTGCGTCAACATCCCGCTCAACAGGGCGCTGGCCCGGCCCGGTTCGCCGCCGGGATCCACCGGCTTCGGTGCTCTGCGCGGCGGCTTCGAACGGCCCTGGGCCACCGCCAACATCGTCCGCACGCTGGCCTGTACGGCGGCCCTCGGCGCCCTCGGCCGCGCTCTCGTCCTGCACGGCAGGGGTCCGGCCGCCCGGCCCTGACCCACCGGACGGCCGGCCCGCTGCCGGCGTCCGCCCCGGACCGCGCCCGCCCTCCTACTCATTCCCCCGCGGGGAGGGCGGGCGCCCACTCATTCCCCCCGCCCCCCTGCAAGGGAAGGCGGGCTTGCCCCGTCGCTCCTCCTGGGATCCGGCTCCCGCTGAGACGGATCTGTTGAATCCGGTGACCATTCATACGCGGACGTCTAAGGTGATGACATGGACACACTGACCGGTCTGCTCGAAGGTCCGAAGGCCCGCAGCGCGTTCCTGCTCAAGTCGGTCTTCAATCCGCCGTGGTCCCTGCGGGTGGAGGACCGGGCGCCCATCTCCGTGGTGACGATGGTGCGCGGCGACGCGTGGGTGCTTCCGGACAACGGGCGTCCCGTCCAGCTCCGCCCCGGAGATGTCGCGGTGATGCGCGGCCCCGACGCCTACACCATCTCCGACCGGCCCGAGACGGCCGTCCAGATCGTCGTCGGGCCCGAACAGCGCTGCAACACCACCGAGGGCGAGGACGTCACCGAGACGATGGCGCTGGGGGTGCGCACCTGGGGCGACGACACCCGGTCCGGCTCCGCGGTGATGCTCAGCGGCACCTACCAGGCGCCCAGCGAGATCGGCCGGCGGCTGCTGGCCGCGCTGCCCGTCCTGCTTGTGCGCCCCGCCGAAGCCGGCGACAACCCGCTTGTACACCTCCTCGCCGCCGAGATCGGCAAGGACGAGATCGGCCAGGAGCTGGTCCTCGACCGGCTGCTGGACCTGCTGCTCGTCAGTGTGCTGCGCACCTGGCTCGCGGCGCCCGAGTCCGGCGCCCCCGCCTGGTACCGGGCCCAGAGCGACCCGGTGGTCGGTCCTGCGCTGCGGCTGCTGCACGAACAGCCGGGAAAGGCATGGACGGTGGCATCGCTCGCGGACACCGTCGGAGTCTCCAGGGCAGGGCTCGCCCGCCACTTCACCCAGCTCGTCGGGGAGCCGCCGATGGCGTATCTGACGGCCTGGCGGCTCACACTCGCCGCGGACCTGCTGCGCGAACCGGACGCGACCGTGGCGACGGTGGCCCGCCGGGTCGGCTACAGCGGGGCCTTCGCGCTGAGCGCGGCCTTCAAGCGGGTACGCGGTGTGAGTCCCCAGGAGTTCCGCAGGGGCGGCCGGGCCGAACCCGCCGGGCGCCCCGGCGCGCCGGCCCGGACGGTGGTGCTGGACCGCTGACCTCCCGGGAAACGGACCGGACGGGCGCGAACCGCCCAGGACGGTTCACCGGTCGGCCGGCGCCGTACGGCAGGCGCTCACGGGCTCCCGGCGGACGCCTCCTGGATCTCCGGCGCCCATACCCCCACCGCCGCCGTCACCAGGAGGTCTCCGCGCATCAGCCACCGGCCGGCGAAGCGGGTGTACGCGCGCGGAGGCGGGTCGGCCGGGTGCAGCCGCGCGGTGAACGTCCCGGCGGGGCCGAGCCGTACCTCGGCGTCGGCGAATCCCAGCCAGCGCCCCGCGGACGGGAACCACGCCTTGTAGACCGCTTCCTTCGCCGAGAACAGCAGCCGGTCCCAGGACAGCCCGGGACGCCGGCGCGACAGCCGCTCCAGCGCCTCCCGTTCCTGATCGGAGGCGACCAGCCCGAGCACACCGGGCGGCAGCGGAAGCGCCGGTTCCGCGTCGATGCCGAGCGCGGTCACCTCCGCCGACCTGGCCACGACCGCCGCCCGGTAGCCGTCGCAGTGAGTGATGCTGCCCACCACCCCGGCCGGCCACAGCGGAGCGCCGCCGGGTCCCGGCAGCAACGGAGCGGGTGCCACGCCGAGTTCGGCGAGGGAGCGGCGCGCGCAGGCGCGTGCCGTGGCGAACTGCCGCTGCCGCCGGGGCCGTCGGCCCGCCATCAGGGCCGCCTCCTCGGGAAACAGCGGAGCGGGCGCCAGATCGTCGAATGCTTCCGCCGACCTGACGCCCGGGGGCAGAATCTCCTCGATCACCGCGCGGGTCACGCGCGCGACCGGGCGACCAGCCCGGCGACCGCGCGTACGATCTCGTCGGGCCGCTCCAGCGGCAGCATATGGCCGGCGACCGGGAGCAGGTCGAAGCGCGCGTCCGGCAGCGCCTCCGCGACCGCCCTGCCCAGCTCCGGCTTGACGACCCGGTCGTGCTCACCCGCGAGCACCACGGCGGGCACCCGCACCGCCGCCAGTCCCGCGCGCAAATCCATACCGCGCGACGCACGGAAGCAGTCGGCGCGCACCTGCGGCGAGGCCGCCGCGAACATCTGCCGGTTGACCTCCCGCGCGTACGGATCGGCCTTCTTGCCCATCGTCTGACCGAGCAGCCGTCGGCCCAGCGCCGGCCGCCGCAGGGCCCGCGAGAACAGCGCGCTGCCCATCATCCGTACTTCGCCGTCCGGGGTCTCCTGGTCATGCGCGGCGGTGCCCAGGAGAACCAGCCCGCGCAGCCGCCGAGCGCCGGCCGGGTCGGCGGTGGCGTACGCCATGGCGGCGAAACCGCCACCGGAGTGGCCGACGAGCACCGCGTCCCGGGAACCTGTCTCGCCCAGCACGGCGGCCAGGTCCTCGCCGAACCTGCGTACGGAGATCGGCTCCTTGCCCAGACCCGACGCGCCGTGGCCGCGCTGGTCGTACAGCACCACCCGGTGACCGGAGCGGATCAGCCGGTCGGTGACCGTGCTCCAGACCCGCCGGCCGGCCGCCCAGCCGTGCGCGAGCACCACCGTCGTACCGCTGCCGGCCCCGGCGCGCAGCGGGGCGAGGACGGTGACGGCGAGAGCCGCGCCGTCGTCCGTACGTACCGTCGTCTCCCCGGTGGGGGAGAGCGCGGCGGCCGTGGGGGCCGCTGGGGTGCGGCTCATCGCGCCCTCACGCTCCCCGCGAGCCGCTTGTCGAGTGCGGCGAAGGCCGCGAGCGTGGCCTTCGAATGTTCCGCGCCGATGTCCGCGACCTTGGAGATCAGCTTCAGCTTGCCGTGCGGCCGGCCCCGGAAGTGCATGCTGATCCAGGTGCGGCGCCCGTCGTCCAGCGGCTCCAGGACAAAGTCGCCCAAGCCCCGGAAGACACCGTCGACATACTCGACGCCGAGCCGCCGGCCCGGTTCGACCGACCGTGTACGCGCGGTGAAGCGGAGCTTGAGGCCGCCGTTGTCCACGCCCTTGGTGTGCACCGTCACCGCGACCTCGCCGCCCACCACGTCCGGTGCGCCGCTCACGGTCTCGAAGGTGTTGTGCGGGACCCACCAGGCGGCGGCACCGCGGAACTCGGCGACGAGCGCGTCCCAGACGACGTCCGTGGGGGCGTCGACCACCGCCTCGTCGATGATGTCGTAGCCGTTCATGCCAGTCTCCCTGTGTGGGGCGGCGGAGTTGATGGGGAAGGGCGGGAGCGGGGCCCGTGGAGCGGCCCCGCTCCCGTGCGGTCCGGCCGGCGCGGCCGGGACCGTCCGGGCGGGGAGGCCCGGGTCAGTCGAAGAAGCCCTGGCCGGGGGTGAGAACGCCGGCCGGGTCGTAGCGCCGCTTGGCGTCGCGGAGGCCGCTGTAGCGGTTCCCGAAGTGTTTCCTCCACTCCGCCGGGGTCATCCCCGGGATCGCGCCGACGAGATAGCGCTTGGCGCCCAGGGCGACGGCTTTGTCGTACAGCCGCCGGTTCTGCTCCAGCATCCCCGCGATGTCCGGCTCGCCCGGGTGGGGGAAGCGCAGCAGGTCGAAGAGGTAGGCCACCGGCTCGTTCGGCTGCACGGCCAGCGGCCGCTTCAGCTTCGACGTCCGATAGGGGTAGGTGAGCAGGAAGCCGCCGCCGAGGTCGTTCGAGGTCAGGTCGGCCTGCGCGATTTCGAGGAACCGCTTGGCCTTGGAGGCCGGAAGGAACAGGCTCAGCCAGGGCTTGGGCTGGTCCCAGTAGCCCGCCTCCTTGAGGTAGTCCACGTACGCGTCGAAACGGAAGATGTAGTCGCGGAACGGCATGTCGTCGATGACGGCCTCGGCGCGGACGTCCCGCAGCCCCGCGATCAGCGGCTCCCTGGCCGGGGCCGTGCCCGTGTAGACGGCCCCGAGCTCCAGCTTGAAACGCCAGCCCGAGTCGTCGGCGGTACGGAGCATCTCACCGGCCTGCACCTCGAACCGCCCGCCGGCCAGCACCTTCTCCGAGTCGGCGAGATACGCCGCCGCGTCGTCGTAGACGAGGCTGAAGACGACGATCCGCTCCTTGGCCGGGACGAGCTTGACGGTGACGCGGACGATGATGCCCACCTGACCGCCCCCGACCAGCGCGGCGTTGAACAGATCCGGGCGCACCGCCGCGGACGCGGTGACGAGCCGGCCGGTTCCCGTGACGATGTCGAGCGACTCGACGGTGTCGACCGCCAGGCCGTACTTGCCGACGGTGCCGCCGATGCCGCCGACGCTCAGCGTGCCGCCCACCGACAGATGCATGTAGTCGGGCATGGCCGGCGGGGTCTTGCCCTTCGCCATGGCCGCGTCGGTGAGCTGCGCCCAGGTGGCGCCCGCCTCCACCACGGCGGTGCTGGAACCGACGCTGACGACCTTCGACAGACCGCGGGAGTCGATCGAGATCCCGCCCGGGACCGACGCCTGGCCGTAGTTGGAGTGTGATTCGAGGTCGTCACCGGTGCCGCTGCGCCCGTTCGCGGCGATCTTGAGATCGTTCGTCCGGGCGAAGTTGACCATCTTGACGACGTCGTTCACCGAGCCGGGCACCAGCACGGCCCACGGCACGGTGTCCGTCACCAGATTGCCGAAGTCCTTGCTGAACGGCGCGAGATCGGCGCCGGAGGTCTTCAGCGTGCCGTCCAGCGGGGGTACGGGCGTCACATGACCGCCGCCGTGGCCCCGGCCGGACCCGGCCGCCGTGGCCCAGGTCTGGGTGGCCGCGTTCCAGCCCACCACGGTGGCGGCGGTGGCGCCGATCGCGCCCAGGACTCTTCGCCGAGAAGGCGTAGGGGTGCTCATCTGGTCCGTTCTCCCGTTCGTCATACGTGGTTGACGGCCGGTCGCCCGGCGCCGACAGTGGTGGCGAGCCGGTACTCGCCCAGGTCGAAGTGCTTGGTCTGAGCGCGGAACCGCCAGGTGTAGGTCGGCCAGACCGACGGGTTGCGGCCGCTGCTGTCCAGGTACCAGCTCCGGCAGTTGCCGGCGTTCCAGACCGTGCCGTCGAGCCGCTTGTCGAGCCGCGCGTTGTACGCCTTCTGCGCCTCCTCGCGCACCTCGACGCTGGACAGGCCGCGCCGGTCCATCTGCTTGAGCGCGTCCAGCACATAGGCGATCTGCGCCTCGATCATCACGACCTGCGAGGAGTGCCCGAGCGTCGTGTTGGGGCCGAGCAGCATGAACAGATTCGGGAATCCGGCGACGGTCGTGCCGCGGTGCGCGGACATGCCCTCGCGCCAGGCCTCCCGGAGCTGGACCCCGCCCCGGCCCCAGATCCGCTGGGCGACCGGCCGGTCCACCGCACGGAACCCGGTGCCCAGGATGATCGTGTCGACCTCCCGCTCCCGGCCGTCCCTGGTGACCACGGACTTGGCCCGGACATGGTCGATGCCGTCGGTGACGACCTCCACATTGGGCTGCTGGATCGCCGGATAGTACGTGTTGGAGAACAACAGCCGCTTGCACGCCATCACATAGTCGGGTGTGAGCCGCTCCCGCAGCGCCGGGTCCTTGACGCTCTTCCTGAGATGGTCGGAGGCCATCTTCTGCATCTTCCCCGCGACCTTGGGGCGGGCCATGACGAAGGCCAGGATCTCGCGGCCCCACATATTGAAGTTGCGCCGGAAGTTCTGGTAGCCGGGCAGGCCGCGCAGCAGTCTGGCCTGCAACGGGCTGGTGGGCTTGTCGTTCTTGGGGCCGATCCACGGAGGCGTGCGCTGGTAGAGGTCGAGCTGCCCCACCTCGGGCTGGATCTCCGGGACGAACTGGATGGCGGAGGCGCCCGTACCGATCACGGCGACGCGCCTGCCGGCCAGATCGTGGTCGTGGTTCCAGCGGGACGAGTGGAACACCGTTCCCTCGAAGTCCGTGAGTCCCGGCACATCGGGGACGGCCGGCTCACTGAGGTAGCCGGTGCCCGTGACCAGGACCTGGGCGGTGTACTCGCCGCCCGAGGTCTCGATGTGCCAGTGCCGGGTGCGGTCGTCCCAGCGGGCGGCGATCAGCTCGTGGTTGAACCGGATGTGCGGGCGGACCCCGAAGCGGTCGGCGCAGTCGCGCAGATACGCGTACAGCTCGTCCTGCTTGCCGAAGGTGCTCTTCCAGTTCGGGTTCTGGGCGAACGAGAAGGAGTAGAGATGGGACATGACGTCACAGGCGCAGCCCGGATAGGTGTTGTCCCGCCAGGTGCCGCCCACCTCGTCGGCCCGTTCGAAGACCAGGAAGTCGTCGATGCCCTTCTGGAGCAGCCGGATGGCCGTCCCCAGGCCGGAGAAGCCGGTGCCGATCACCGCGACCCGCAGATGACGGGTCGGTCCCCGGCCGGGCGGCTGCTCCGTCCCGTTGCTCACCCCGTCACCGCGGGCGGGTTCGAGAATGCTTGTCACGGCGGCCTCCTCAGCCCCTGCGCGCGATGGTGACGCGGAAGTTGTTGAAGAACTTGTCCTCGAGCGTGTACGCGAAGATGTCGAGGTAGCGTTCGAAGCGGGCCACGACCTCCTCGCCCTCCAGCGCGACGGCGCTCTCACGGTCCGCGGCCAGCCGCTTCAGCCAGGCACGGCACGCCAGGGCGAAGGACTCCCGCTCGTTGACGATCTCCACCACCTCGAAGAGCCCCTCCGCGGCCGCGGTCAGCTCGTGGAGGTGCGGGATGTGCATCCCCTCGAACTCGGAGCGCTGGAGGAACTTCAGGTCGGCGAGCAGCGTCCGGTTCATCGGCTGCGCCTCGGCGGTCATGGTGTGCAGGACGAACTTCGCCCCCGGGTTGAGCGCCTTGTGGACCTGGTTGAAGAAGAAGCGGTAGCGCTTGGTGCGCTCGCGCGGCGCCAGGTTGGAGGAGACGAAGTGCTCCAGCGCGTTGATGCAGAACGCCGCGTCGTACCTCTCGTCCGTCTCGTGGTCCGCCCAGCTCTCCACCCGGGTGGTGACGCGCGGGTTGTCCAGGCCGGCGATGAACGACTCCTGGGTACGGCTCAGGGTGAGACCGACCGCCCGCTGCACGCCGTGGACGGTGGTGAGGCGGTTCAGCATGGTGCCCCAGCCGCAGCCGATGTCCAGGACGCGGCGGGTGCCCGGCGCCCCGGCGAGCTCGGCGAACACGTCGAGCTTGCGCTCCTGCGCCTCGTCCAGCGTGCCGACGAGGTCCTCGCCCTGCTCCCAGTAGCCGCCGGAGTACATCATGGTCGGGCCCAGCAGGAGCCGGTAGAAATCGTTGCTCACCTCGTAGTGGTGCCTGACCGCGTCGACCTCGGGGTCCACGGATCTGGGGGCGACCGTTGTCATCCTCGACCTCTTTCCTGGCGTTGTTCGGCGATCCGCTCGTTCCGGCCGTTGATCCGGTCACGAGGAAAGCGGGTCGCTCGCAACAGATGTGCAAGTCGGCCGGGGGACCGCGGTGTTGCGCCCCGATTGCGCGAGCCGCGCTTCCATGCCTCTCGAAACCGGACGCACCGCGAGAGAGGACCGAAGCTCATGACGCTGCCCACCATCGAAGAACTGGCGAGCCAGCTCGAGGCCGTGTCGGGCGCCCAGGAGGTCAGCCCCGATGCTCCGCTGCAGCACATCGCGGACGTCGACTCGCTGGACCTGATGGAGTGGCTGTACGGGTTCCAGAACCAGTACCCGGACATCCCCGCCGACGAGTCGCTGTTCGCCGACCTCGACGACACGACCACACTGCGGCACGTGTACGAGCGGATCCTCGCGCTCGTCCCGCAGCCGGCGCAGGCGTAGCGAGCGCCCGTGAGCGGCTTCGACATCACCGGGTGGGGCATGGCCGTACCCGAGCGCAAGGTCACCAGCGTGGAGCTCGCGGAGCGTTTCGGCGTCGACGAGAACTGGATCGTCAGCCGCTGCGGCATCCGGGAGCGCCGGGCCGTGGGACCGGGACAGACGACCGCCTCCCTGGCCGTCGAGGCCGGCCGGCGCGCACTGGACAAGGCCGGCCTGACCGGTGGCGACATCGCCCATCTCATTGTCGCCACCGCCACGCCCGAGCAGCCGTCGCCGGCGACGTCCGCGTTCGTCCATCACGAACTGGGCGTCGCCGGCAGCGCGCACGACGTCAACTCGGAGTGCGCGGGGTTCGTCTACGGACTGGTGTCGGCGATGGCGCTGATCGCCGTCGACCCCCGGCCGATCCTGCTGATCGGCTCCGACACGCACACGCTGACCGCCAACCCCGCCGACCGGGACCTGTCCATCCTCGTCGGTGACGGCGCCGGCGCGGTCGTGCTGGTGCCGGGGCCGGAGAACCGGGTCAGGGCGTGGAATCTCGGCGCGGACGGATCCTGCGCCGGCAGCCTGAAAGTGCTGGCGGGCGGCAGCCGGATGCCGACCACCGAGGAGACGGTCCGCGAGGGGCTGCACTTCGCCCAGATCAACGGCAACGAGATCTATCTCAACGCCGTTCGCTACACGGTCCGTACGGTCCGCGAGACGCTGGAGAGCGCCAAGGTCGACGCGGCGGACGTGGACCATGTCATCCCGCACCAGGCCAACATCCGGATCATCAACTCGATCCTCAGCCACACCGGGCTGCGGTCCGGGGCCCTGGTCACCAATCTGGAGCGGTACGGCAACACGGCCTCCGCCTCCATCCCGATCGCCCTCACCGAGGCGCTGGAGGACGGCCGGATCCAGCACGGCGACCTGGTCCTGCTGGCGGGCTTCGGCGCGGGGATGACCTGGGGATCGATGCTCCTGGAATGGGGCGGGGAGAGGAAATGAGCCGTAACAGCGAGCCGGGGAGCCGTCCCGAACAGCCGGTCGCCCTGGTCACGGGGGCGTCCGGCGGGCTCGGGCAGGCACTGGCACTGGAACTGGACGCACTCGGCTGCCGGGTCGCCGTCCACTACAACAGCTCGGAGGCCCAGGCCCGGGCCGTCCAGGAGAAGCTCGGCAACGACTCGGTCGTCGTCACCGGTGACGTCGGCTCCTGGGACGCCGTCACCGCGATGTACGCGCGGATCAGCGAGCGGCTCGGACCCGTCGACGTACTCGTCAACAACGGCGCCATCCGCAAGGACGCGCTGATGGCGATGCAGTCCCCGGCGGACTGGCAGCAGGTGATCCAGACCAATCTCGTCGGTTCGTTCCACACCGCCCGGGTATCCGTGCCGTCCATGCTCCGCCGGCGGTGGGGACGGATCATCAATGTGGTGTCGCCCTCGGGCCTCATCGCGACGGCCGGCCAGACGGCGTACTCCGCCTCCAAGGCCGGTCTCATCGGCTTCACCCGCACCCTCGCCGCCGAGTGCGGCCGGCGCGGGGTGACCGTGAACGCCCTGTCCCCGGGATTCATGATCACCGGTATGACGAAGGACCTGCCCGGCCGGGTCATCGAGGGGATGGAGGACAAGGCCCCCATCCCGCGCTTTGTGACGGTCGAGGAGGTGGCCCGCAGTGCGGCCCTCTTCCTGGACCAGGACTGTATGACGGGCCAGGTCATCAGCATCGACAGCGGGGTCTCGATCACCTGAGAGAGACCAGCTCGGATTGGCTGTCCCCGGAACCCGTACGGCCGGTGCGCGTGCCACAGCGCCCCGGCCGTCCGGCATGCCCCGGCCGTCCGGCAGGCGGAAACCAGTGGCGGCCCGGCACAACTGCCGGGCCGCCCGCGTATGTTCCCCCGCCCTTCGTCAGGCGACATGCCGGTCCGGCGCCGGATGAGTGAGACAGCCGTCGGCGGTCAGCGAGCACGGCCGCGCCGCGGTGGGTCCGGGATCGGGAGCCTCGAACATGCCCATCAGCACCGGATCCAGCCGGGTGACGACCCTGGCCTCGGGCCGCGGCCGAGGATCGGGACTGCGCAGCAACTCCAGATAGGCGGCCTGGCTCTCCGGCGCCGGATCGATCCCCAGCTCCTCCGCGAGAACCTCCCTGAGCTGCTGATACGTACGCAGCGCCTCGGCACGGTTGCCCGCCGTGCGGTGCGCGGCCATCCGGCAGCGGTAGGCGCTCTCCCTGAACGGCGCGCGCCGCACGGCCTCTTCGGCGTACCGCAGCGCGTGGTGCTCGTCGCCGAGCGCGGCCGAGGCCAGACTCGCCGTCTCCAGGGCGGACAGCCGCAGCTCGTCGAGGTGCTCCCGCACACTGTTGACCCACTCGCCCTCGTGGGCCGGCAGGAATGACCCGCGTAGATTCGCCACAGCGGCGGCCGCGAGCTGCTGCGCGACGGCGTAGGAGCCGGTCGCGTACGCCTCGGCCGCCTCCGTCGCCGCCTCCTCGGCACACTCGACATCGACGGCTGCCTCCTCGGGAAGGCGGAGCAGATAGCGGCCGCCCTGGGCGACGAGCGGTGTGACGCCCGGCTGCTGCTGGGGGAAGGTGACAAACGTACGGACCCTGCTGACAACACTGCGCAGGGCCGAGGCCCAGGTGTCCGGCAGCCCGTCGGGCCAGACCGTGTCGGCCAGTTGGTCCCGGCTCGTGCCGCCGGTCCGTTCGAGGATGAGCCGGGCGAACGCGACTTGCGCCTGAGCGCTGGACAGATGCTGTGGCGGAGCCCCTTCGGGCTCGACGGTGACGAGACCAGCAAGTCTGATGAGCACGCTGTACTCCCCGGAGCGGTCGGCTGTGTGCGGGTCGCACCGGCGGCTGCCGCCGGCGAAAGTGTCGGGATTGCGCCAGGGGGCCCGTCAGATCGTCCTTGTGAAGGAGATCTGGACACGCTGTGCATGCCCCCTGCACAAGAAATGGACGATACCGCCAGGCCTTCTCGGTATGTCAACAGTGGCCGGGGAACATTCCCCGGTAATTGGTCGGAGAGTTGGGTTCCGCTTTACGTGCCGTGTCGCGTTCTTCTTGCGTTGCCGGATTTCCCCATTTCACGGCCGTGTTGCGCGCGCCTTGCGCGGCAGTCGTTGAATTGCGTCGCACTGTGAGTCCAGGTTGAGAGGACTCCGGTAATTGTCCGAAACATGGCTGAGGAGACGCACGTGAACGCATCTGGAGGATGGGAACGTCTCGCGCCCAGACTGGACGCGACGCGCCGCCGCGTGCGGTCCCTGGAGTGGGAGCCCGCCCGCCGCAACAGCTTCGTGGCGTACACGGTCGAGCGCGACTCCGCCTACGCCGACCTCGACGGCGAGCGCCTCCTGATGATGTCGGGCTACAGCTACCTGGGCCTGGCCGGCGACGAACGGGTGGTCGCCGCGGCCAAGGCCGCGGTCGACCTCTACGGCACCGGCAACCACGGCGTCCGGGCGCTCGCGGGATCCATCCCGCTGCACGAGGAACTGGAGGCGGAGGTCGCCCGGTTCGCCGGCCGGCAGGAGGCACTGGTCTTCGGCTCCGGCTACGCCGCCAACGTCGGCACGGTCGGGGCCCTGGTCGGTGCCGGCGACACCGTACTGATCGACAAGTACGACCACGCCAGCATCGTCGACGGCTGCCGGCTGAGCGGCGCGACCGTCACCCGCTTCCGTCACAACGACGTCGACCACCTCGACCGGCGGCTCGCCGCCGCGAGCCCCGACGGGATCCGCCTCGTCATCGTCGACAGCGTCTACTCGATGGACGGCGACATCGCCCCGCTGCCCGAGCTGCGCCGGGTGTGCGACGCGCACAACGCCCTGCTGATGGTCGACGAGGCCCACGCGCTGGGCGTCATCGGCGCCACCGGCAAGGGCATCGAGGAGCACTTCGGCCACACGGCCAAGGTCGACGTCAAGCTGGGCACCCTGTCCAAGGCCATCCCGTCCATGGGCGGCTGGGTGGCGGGACCGAGCGAACTGATCGGCCATCTCAAATACGCGGCCAGACCCTTTCTCTTCTCCGCCGCGCTCGGCCCCGCCCAGGCGGCCGCGGCCCTGGAGGCACTGCGCATCCTGGAACGCGAGCCCGAGCGTGTCACCCATGTCCAGCAGGAGTCCGCGCGGTTCCGCCGGACGCTCAACGACGCGGGCATGCGGACGGGAGACAGCGAGACCGCGGTCGTTCCCGTCATCGCGGGCTCCGACGACGCCGCCTACGACTACGCCACCGCCTGCCGCAGGGCGGGCGTGATCGGGCTGCCGGTGGTCACCCCCGCCGTCCCCAACGACCTCGCGCGGCTGCGCATCGCCGTCACCGCCCGGCACACCAAGGCCGACATCGACTTCGCCGCGGAAGCCTTCGTCAAGGCCGCCCACGAGTGCGGTCTGATCCCGGCCTGACCCTCCGCACCGGCCCCTCGCGGCCGCAGTCCGCCCTCCGCCGTACGCACGGGATACGGGAACTGAGATGCCAACCTCACCGAGGCACGCACAGCTGAAAACGCCTGTCGCGATCACCGGCATGGGCGTTGTCACCCCGGCCGGCTCCACCCTCGACGACCTGTGGACCACACTGCGCGCGGGGAGGTCCACCGCCGCCCAGCTCACCCATCTCGACCTGGAACGCCACCGGGTCCGCATCGGCTGCCGGGTCCGCGGCCTCGACGACATCGGCCTGGTACCCGCCAAGGAAGCCCGCAGGATGGACCCGTTCGCCCTCTACGGGACGACCGCGGCCCTCGCCGCCCACCGGGACGCGGGCGCCCCGGCCGCCGACCCGGGCCGTACCGCCGTCGTCGTCGGCAACGCCGTCGGCGGCCGGGCCACCAGCGACGAGGAATCCCGGCACTTCACCGAATCGGGACCGCACCGGGTCAATCCGCTGATGCCCCTGATGACGATGCCCAACGCGGCGGCGGCCCAGATCGCGATACGGCTCGGCTGGCAGGGCCCCGCCCTGACCATCGCCACCACCTGCGCCAGCGGGGCCGACGCCATCGGCCACGCCCTGCTGCTGCTCCAGACCCACCGGGCCGACGTGGTCCTGGCCGGCGGCTGCGAGTCCACCCTCACCCCCGTCACCCTCGCCGGATTCGGCAACCTCAACGCCGTGTCACTGCGCAACGACGACCCGGAGCACGCCTCCAGGCCGTTCGACACCGACCGCGACGGCTTTGTGATGGGCGAGGGCGCCGGCTTCGTTGTACTGGAACGCCTCGACGACGCCCGGGCGCGCGGCGCGCGGACCTACGCGGCCGTCGCCGGCTACGCCGCCACCGCCGACGCGTTCCACCTCGCCATGCCGCTGCCGGACGGCGCCGCCGCCGTCGGCGCCATGGAGGGAGCCATCGCCGACGCCGGACTGGTCCCCTCGGACATCGTCCACATCAACGCGCACGGCACCTCGACCCCGTACAACGACCGCGCCGAGGCGCACGCCCTGACCAAGGTGTTCGGTCCCGCCGGTCCGCCGGTGACCGCGAACAAGAGCGTCATCGGCCATCTCATCGGGGCCGCGGGCGCCGTCGAACTGATCGCCACGGTACGGGCGATGACCGAGTGCGAGGTCCCGCCCACCGCCAACCACGAAAAGCTGGAGCCAGGCATGGAAATCGACGTGGTACACGGCGCCCCGCGCGCCGTCGCATCCGGTCCCGCACTGTCCAACTCCTTCGGTTTCGGCGGCCACAACTCCAGCCTGGTGGTGGCGCCGGTATGACCACCGCTCCCGCCCCGGCGGCGACGTGCACCGTCACCGCGGAGGAGATCGGCGCCTACCGCGACGCCGTCCGCGCCACACTGCCCGCCGCACCGGACCACCAGGCGTCGCCCGTCCACGCGTTCGTCCTCGCCCACACGCTCGCCGAGCGGACGGTGTCCGCGCTGACCACGAACGAGTCCGGGCCCGTCCAGGTCGTCCACCTCGGCCAGGACATCCGCTGCCGGCGGCTCGTGCGCCCCGGCGAACAGGTCACCGTACGGCTCGATGTGCTCGGCGCCCGGCGAGAGGCGCGGGGGACACGGGTCGCCCTGCGTTCCCGGCTCACCGGCGACGGAGCGGAGCCCTTCGCCGAACTGCTCACCAGCGCGCTGCTGGCCGGGGCCACCGCGCTCGAACCCTTCGGTGAGATCTCGGCGGGTGCCCCGGCTCCGGCTCCCTCCGGGCCCGGCGAAGCGGTCACCGTCATACATGAGCCGACCGAGGAGTGGATCCGCCGCTACGCCCGCGCCTCGGGCGACGAGAACCCGATCCATCTTGATCCCGAGGCCGCCCGCGCCGCCGGATTCGGCTCGGTCATCGCCCATGGCATGAGCGTGCTGGCCCTGGCCGTCGAGGAGGCCGTCGACCGGTACGCCGACGGTGACGCGTCCCGGGTGCGCGGGGTGGGCGGCCGCTTCTCGGCGCCCGTGGCGCCCGGCGAGCCGCTCAGATTGGACCTCCAGCCGGACACGGCGCGCCGCGTGGTGCGCCTCACCTGCCGCACCCCGGCAGGACCCGCCGTCAAGAGCGGCTGGATCGAGCTGGCGTCGTCCGTGCCGTCCGCCGCCAGCGCCGGTGACGGCGACCGGAACGGAGGCGGCGATGACGACTGACGACCTCGGCCTGGTGGGCGGATTCCTCTCCCAGGTCCGCGCACGTCCCGACGCCCCGGCCCTGCTCTGGAACGGCGAGGAGGTCACCTACCGCGAGCTGTACGAGCGGGCCGGACGCGAACGCGACCGGCTGGCCCGGCTGTCGCTCGCGCCGGGCGAACCCGTCGGTGTGCCGGCCACCAAGTCACCCGACGCCATCGCCGTGGTGCTGGCGTGCCTGCTGGCGCGGCGCCCCTTCCTGCTGCCGTCTCCCGCCCTCGCCGGCTCCCTGCTCGCGGACCTCTTCGCGCAGGCGGGCTGCCGCAGTGTGATCACCCCGGACGGCGAGGACGCGGGCCTGGTGCCGAACCCCGACGTCACTCCGCAGCCGCTGTCGGCCCGGGAGGCCGCTGAGGTGTCGTTCATGCTCACGACATCCGGCTCCACCAGCCTGCCCAAGATCGTCCCGCTGGGCCGGGACGCCGTGAACCGCTTCATCGCCTGGGCCGGTCCCGCCTTCTCGATCGGCCCCGGCAGCACGGTGCTCAACTACGCGCCGCTCAACTTCGACCTGTGCCTGCTGGACATCTGGACGACCCTGGCGCACGGCGGCCGTGTCGTCCTGGTCGACCCCGCGCTGGCGGTCCGCGGCGGGCATCTGCTCGACCTGCTCGTACGCCATGACGTCGACGTGGTCCAGGCGGTGCCGATGTACTACGGCCTGCTGTTGGACGCCGCCCGGCGCGGTGGCGACACCCTGCCCGGCGTCCGGCATGTGATGTTCAGCGGCGATGTGATCCCCGACCGCACCCTGGCCGCCCTGCCCGAGCTGTTCCCCAAGGCGCGGATCCACAACATCTACGGCTGCACCGAGACCAACGACAGCTTCATCCACGAGGTGGACACCGGCGTCGCCATGTCGACGCCGGTACCGATCGGCGTCCCGCTGCCGGGCGTCCGGGCACTGGTCCTCGACGCGGACGGCGCGGCCGTGGAAGGGCCGGGCTCCGGCGAGCTGTATGTGTCGACGCCCTTCCAGGCGGCCGGCTACCTCGACCGGACCCGTCACACGGACAAGTTCACCGGCCATCCGCTGGGACTCGACGACCGCCGCTGGTTCCGCACCGGCGATCTCGTACGGCGGGACCCCGACGGCCGGCTCCACCTCACCGGACGCGGCGACCACCAGGTCAAGGTCCGCGGTGTCGCCGTGAACACCGCCGAGATCGAACGGGTCCTGCTGGACCACCCCGAGGTGCTCGAAGCGGGCGTGGCCGCCGTACCCGACGCGGCGGAGGGCCGCCGGCTCGTGGCCGCCGTCCAGTGCGCGCCCGGCAGCGCGCTCAGCACTCTCACACTGCGCGGGCACTGCGCGCGGAGCCTGCCGAGGGCGGCCGTCCCCTCGAAGCTGCGGATCCTCGAAGAACCGCTGCCGAAGACCGCCACAGGAAAGGTCGACCGCAAGGCGCTCGACCGTCCGCAGGACTTGTCAACAGCCAAAGGAAGGACGTCATGAGTCACGTCGGCACCATCAAGCAGTTCGTCATCGAGGAGTTCCTGCCGGACGTCAGCGCCCAGGAGCTGGCGGACGACCACGACCTGCTCTCGGACGGGGTCATCGACAGCCTCGGCGTGCTCAAGCTGATCGCCTGGGTCGAGGACCGCTTCGGGGTGGCGATCGGCGACGCCGACCTCGACCCGAACAACTTCCGCAGTGTCGCGGCGATCGACGCGTTCGTCGCCGGTGCGCGCCGTACCGAGGTGGCAGGTGGCTAGGCCCTGCCTGACACATTCCGCCCGGCCGAGCGCCGTGTGCCAGACGGGCCCCGGCGATGCATGACGCGCTCATCGGGCTGCTGGAGCGGCGCGCGCCGGTGGGGCGCGAGACCTGGCGGTCGCTGTGGGACCAGCTCGGTGACGGCCGTCTCGACAGAGCGCAGGCCCTCGCCCTGCTGACCTCGCTGGCCACCGCGTTCCCCGACCACGAGACACTGCGGCACCTGCTGGACTCGCTCGCCGAGCGGCGGCCCGCCAGGCCGGCGGGCCGCTGGGCCGGCACGGTCAATGTGGTGGGCACCGGCGGGGGACCGAGGACCTTCAACATCTCGACCGCGTCGGCGTTCGTCGCCGCCGCGGCCGGAGTACGGGTCGTCAAGACCGGCTCGCGCGCGTACACCAGCTCCCTCGGCTCCGTCGACCTGCTGGAACGGCTCGGGGTCCCGCTGACCTCCTCGTACGAGCAGACCGCCGAGACGCTGGACCGGTACGGCGTCGCCTTCACCGGTCCGTTCGTCTACCCGGCGCAGCTCACCCGGCTGGCCAGGACCATCGTGCCGACGAGCATGAAGCCCTTCGGCCGCTTCCTCAACGCGCTCGGACCCTTTCTCGCCGATCTGCCCGTCACGGCGCAGGTCACCGGGGTCTCGTCGGCCGCACCGCCGGCGGGACTGCGCGCCCTCGCGGCGACCGTCACCGGACGCGTCCTGTGGCTCACCGTCAACGACCGGGGAGCGGACGAACTGCTCGCCTTCGCCGACAACACCATCCATGGCAACGACGGACTCGAACTGCGCCTGCCCGCCGGGGAACTGGTCCCGGCGGACGGCGGCTTCGCCGACCTCGCGCCCGCCGTGGCGCCGGCCGCGGCGCCCGGGCACTTCCTGTCCGTTCTCGCCGGCGCCGCCGGTGCGGTCGCCACACGCACGGTCTGTCTCAACGCCGCCGCGCTGGCCGTCGCGAGCGGCCACATCACCGACTGGACCAGGGCCGTCGCCGCCGCCGAGGAGGCGGTACGCGACGGAGCGGCCCGTGACCTCGCCGAGCGGATACGGGCCGGAGGGGCCCGGCGGCCGGCCCGTACGAAGGAGGTGTCCGGTGCGTGACCCCCGTGCCGGACACCTCCGGCCACCCGCCCCACGCCCCACGGACCGACCCGAGGCGACGACCCATGGCTGACTTCTTCGCACACCGGCGACCCGGTGAGGGCCCCGGCCTCGCGCTCTTCCTGAACGCCGGGGACCCGCCGCTCGACGTCCTCGCCGACCTGGTGCTCATGCTCGACGAGGAAGGCGTCGACTGCCTCGAACTGGCCGTCCCCTTCCCGGAATCGGTCACCGACGGGCCGGTGATCCGCCGCTCGGCCCGCCGTGCCCTCGACCGAGGCGTCGGGCTCGACGAGGTCCTCGCCTTCATCGCCGCCGTACGCCCGCGGCTGCGCCGGCTGCGGATCGCGCTGCTCGCCGACTGGAGCCACTCGCTCAAGCACCGGGACCCCGCAGGGACGCTCCGTACCGTCGCGGCGTCGGGCGCGGACGGGCTGCTCGTGCACGCGCTGCCGCCCCGGCTGCGCGCGGCCCACTACGCGGCGGCCCGGGAGGCGGGACTGCCCGTCGTCACCACCTGCTACCAGCAGAGCCCTCCGCCGACCATGGCGGAGGCGGCGGCCGAGGCCACCGCCTATCTGTATCTCGTCGCGCACTACGGACGCAGCGGCACCGCCCCGGCCGGCGGACACGCCGGGCTGGCGGGCACGGTCAGCGCGCTCCGGGCGCACACAGCGTCCCCGATAGCCATCGGCTTCGGGGTCAGGACCAGGGAGGACGTGGAGACCGTGGGAGCCTGCGGAGCCGATGCCGTCATCATCGGCTCCGCAGGCGTCGCCCGGATCGAGCAGTCGCTCGACCGCGGGGGCGACATCATCGACGGCTTCCGCGACTTCGTCGGGTCCGTATCGCCCACCCGAGTCAGCACACCTGAGAGAACCGGGAGTTGAACATGATCATCCGCGATCTGGAGAGCGTCAAGACGGTCGAATGGGGCAATGGCCTGAGCCGGCGCTTCATCGTGGCCGCCGACGGGCTCGACTACAGCATCACCGACACCACCGTGCGCGCGGGGACCAAGTCCCGTCTGGAATACCGCAATCACATCGAGTCCTGCTACTGCATCGAGGGCTCAGGAGAGGTGATCGAGCTCGACGGCACCGCGCACCCGATCGTGCCGGGCCGTCTCTACGCGCTCGACGAGCACGACGCCCACTACCTGGTGGCAAGCCCGCACGAGGACCTGCGCCTGGTGTGCGTCTTCTCCCCGGCGCTCCGGGGCGACGAGATCCACCAGCTCGACGAGCACGTCTCCTCCGCGTACTGATCCGTCCCCGGCCGGCCCGGCCGGGACACCACCGAACCGCTACCGATCCGCATACGGAAAGGCTCGCCGTGATCCGCTGGAACACCGACCAGGCCGCACTGCGCGAGGGCCTGGCCCAGTGGGGTGAGGCGCTCAGCGCCGGCCACATCGAACAGGACGAACAGGCCACGTTCTCCTGGGACAAGTGGAAACTGATCCGGGAGACCGGCATCCTCGGTCTGCCCTTCGAGGAGCGGTGGGGCGGGCTGGGCCAGTCCCTGCTCACCACCATGTATCTGCTCGAAGGGCTGGGCGAGAACTGCCGCGACTCGGGGCTGAGCTTCTCGGTCACCACCACCATGGCAAGCACCGGCGTCCCGCTGGAGAAGTTCGGCACGGACGCGCAGAAGGACACCTACCTGCGGCGGATCTGCTCGGGCGAGATGATCGGCGCACATGCCATCACCGAGGCCGAGGGCGGCTCGGACGCCATGGCGATGACCACGCGGGCGGTACGGGACGGTGACGGTTTCGTCCTGACCGGCGGCAAGATCTTCGTCAGCAACGGCCCAGTCGCCGATGTGTTCGTCGTTTACGCGCGTACGCATCCGGACGGCGGTCCGCTCGGGGTCACCGCGTTCCTGGTGGACCGGGACACCCCGGGGCTCACGATCGGGAGCCCGACCAAGAAGATGGGACTGCGCACCTCGCCGCTGAGCGAGCTGTACTTCGACGAGTGCCGGGTCCCCGCGACCCAGGTCCTGGGCCGCGTCGGCGGTGGGTTCATCGTGCTCGACCATGTGATGAAGCGGGAGATCCTCTTCTCCTTCATCGTCAACGCGGGGGAGATGCGGCACCGGCTCGACCGCTGCGTCGACCACGCGAAGAGCCGCCGCTCCTTCGGCAGGCCGATCGGCTCCTACCAGGCCGTCGCCAACAAGATCGTCGACACGAAGATCCGACTTGAGACGGCCAGGAAATGGCTGTACGACACCGGCGAACGCCTCGCGGCCGGCGAGAACGTCACGGTGGATCTGGCCATCGCCAAACTGGTGACGAGCGAGAGCAATGTGGCGACCAGCCTGACCGCCGTGCAGATCTTCGGCGGGCACGGCTACATGACCGAGTACGGGCTTGAGAAGGACGTGCGCAACGCCGTGGCCGGCACGATCTACTCGGGCACCAGCGAAATCCAGTACAACCGCATCGCCTCGATGCTGGGTCTGGGCAAATGAGCCCTGAACCCGGCTCCAGGCTCCCGGCGGGGCGCTCGGCCGCACCCGAGGCCCGCCGGGTTCTGAAGGTCTGCGGAGCCACGGCCCCCGACGACATCGCCACACTGGCCGGCGCGGGAGCGGACTGTGTCGGCCTGTGGCACGGCATACCCGGCGGCCACGCCGAACTGCCGGAGCGGCGCCTGGCCGAACTGACCGGGGCCGCCCACCACCACGGCCTCGAACCGGTCCTGGTCACCTTTCTGGCCGACCCCGAAGCCCTCGGCCGCCTGGCCCGCCGCACCGGCCTGCGCTGGCTGCAACTGCACGCGTACCAACCGCCCGCCGTGATCAGGGCACTGCGCGCCGCACTGCCGGACGCGGTCCTGGTCAAGGTCCTCCATTTGCGCGGCGGCGACTGCCTCGAACGCCCGCTGACCGGCGCCTACGAACGGGCCGGCACGGACATGTTCCTGCTCGACACGGCGACCGAGGACGGCCGGATCGGCAGCACCGGCCGGCCGCCGGCCGAACGGGACGTGCTGCGCCTGCTGCCCCGGCTCGGCCGGCCGTTCCTGCTCGCGGGAGGCATCTCGCCGCACAACAGCGCCGACTTCGAAGCCGTCGCCGGACACCCGGGCTTCCGCGGCATCGACGTCGACACCGCGGCCCGCGACGGGCACGGACGCTTCTCGGCGCCCGCGGTCACCGCCCTGGCCCGCGCCTGGCGGACCGCGACATCCCCCGAGGAGAGCATATGAGCACCCGATTCCTGGAAGCCCTGCTGGCCGCCGAACGACCCCTGGTCATGGAGGTCAAACGACGCGACGCGCACGGCTACGACCTGCTCGGCGGGCGCACGCCGGCCGCCATCGTCGAGTCCTACGAGGCCGCGGGCGCCCCCTGTGTCTCGGTGGTCACAGGCCGCTGGTTCGGCGGCACCACCGCACTGCTGCGCGATGTCGCCGCCCTCACCGACCTGCCGCTGCTCCAGAAGGACTTCATCACCCGCCGGGACCAACTGCGGACCGCGAAGGAACTCGGCGCCTCCGCCGTGCTGCTCACCGCCGCACTGCTGCCGAGGTCCAGCATGCGCACCCTGGTCACCGCCTGTCTGTCCCTGGGCCTCACCCCGTTCGTCGAGGTGACGGAGGAGGCCGAACTCGTCGGACTGCCGCACGCCGACGAATGCGTCGTCGCCGTCAACAACAAGGACATCAAGGTCCGGGAGAGCGACCGGGGGAGCCTCGGCCGAAGCCTCGCCCTGCTGCCGGCGCTCCGGGCGACGGGCACCCGCTGTCCGGTCAGCGCCAGCGCGATCGACAGTCCGCTCGCCGGAGCCACCCTGCTCGACGCGGGCTTCGCGGGCCTGCTGGTCGGCACCTCGCTGCTGCGGGCCAACAGCGCGACCGCCTGGCTGGAGGGCCTGGACCGCGCCAGGACCCGTACCGCATCCGCACCCGCACCCCAGGAGAACCCCCGGCCATGACAGCCCCCGCCCCCGCCGCGCCCGCCGTCCGGGCCCTGACCCTCGACGCCGACGGCACCGAGATCTCGGGCCTGCTCGCCGAACCGTACGGCGCCGAGCCCCGCGCCGTGATCGTCGCCGTCCACGGCCGTGGCATGTGCGCCGACTACTTCAACGGGCTGACCGACCCGGGCGATTCGCTGCTCGCACTCGGCGCGCGGCTCGGTCACACCGTGCTGGCGCTAAACCGGCCGGGCTACGGCGCCTCGGCCGACCGGCTCCCGGACGGCCAGCCACTCGGCGAGCAGGCGACGACCCTGCACGCGGCGCTCGCCCACTTCGCCCGTACGCACCCCACCGGAGCGGGCTTCTTCCTGGTCGCGCACTCCGACGGCGGCAAGGTCGCGCTGCACATGGCGGCGGACGACGCGGGCGGCGGGCTGATCGGCCTCGACATCAACGGCTGCGGCTGGCAGTACGCCCCCGGCGCACGGCACTTCCCCGACACCCTCGGCGGCGGCGCGTCCCAGCTCAACTGGGGCCCGCTCCGGCTGTATCCACCCGGCACGTTCCGGGCGAGCCGCTCGCTGCTGACGCCGGTGCCACGCCGTGAGGCGGCCCAGACGGCGGCCTGGCCCGCCCAGTACCCGCGGCTGGCGGGCCGGGTCCGGAACCCGGTCAGGCTCACCTTCGCCGAGCACGAACTGTGGTGGGAGCTGGACGACGACGCCCTGACCGCGATGACGGGCCGGCTGACCGCCGCACCTGTTGTCACCGTGGAACGGCTGCCCGCCGCCGGGCACAACATCAGCGTCGGCCGGGCCGCCCGTACCTACCATCTGCGCGCCGTCGCCTTTCTGGAGGAGTGTCTGCTGCGCGCAGCGCGGAACTGAACTCCCCCCGGTGAAGGGCGAGGTGACGGAGGCCGCCGGCCCGGTGATCAATCCGTGGTCATACCTCCGGAAGCGCGTCCCCTCACGGTTACTGTGTGGGACCGTGCCCACCCTCGCACTGAGCGACTCCAGGAAGGACCCCTGCCATGGCGGGAGAGACCGCAGACCGTCCCCAGCACCACCGGCGCGGCCCGCGCGGCCTGCCGGCCGACGGCCGGCGCTCGTACTCCTTCGAGTTCTTCCCGCCGAAGACCGAGGCGGGCGAGCGCACGCTCTGGAACGCGATCCGGCGTATCGAGGCGCTCGCACCGTCCTTCGTCTCCGTGACCTACGGCGCCGGCGGGTCGTCGCGCGACCGGACGATCGAGGTCACCAAGCGCATCGCCGCGGAGACCACACTGCGCCCGGTCGCCCACCTCACGGCGGTCGGCCACTCCGTCGCCGAACTGCGGCACATCATCGGCCAGTACGCGGACGCCGGCATCCGGGACGTACTCGCCCTGCGCGGCGACCCGCCCGGCGACCCGCGCGGTGAGTGGGTCCGCCATCCGGAGGGCTTCGCCCAGGCGAGTGAGCTGGTCGGTCTGATCAGGGAGCTGGGAGACTTCACCGTCGGGGTGGCCGCCTTCCCCGAGCGCCATCCGCGGTCGCCCGACTGGGACAGCGACATCCGCCACTTCGTCGCGAAATGCCGGGCAGGCGCCGACTACGCCATCACCCAGATGTTCTTCGAGGTGGACGACTATCTGCGGCTGCGCGACCGGCTCGTGGCAGCGGGCTGCACGACCCCGATCATCCCCGAGATCATGCCGGCCACCGATGTACGGCAGATCCGCCGCTTCGCCGAACTCAGCGACGCCCGCTTCCCGGCGGCCCTGGCCCAGCGGCTGGAAGCGGCCCGCGACCGTCCGGCGGACGGCCACCGCATCGGTGTCGAGTACGCCACGGCCATGGCAGAACGGCTGCTCGCCGAAGGCGCCCCCGGCCTGCACTACATCACGCTCAACCGCTCCACGGCGACGATGGAGATCCACCAGAACCTGGGCGTCACCGGGCGGCGCGGCCCCGCGCTGGCCACCACACCCCGCTGACGGCCGGGGCACGGCTCAACTTCCGGTGGCGGCACCGGGTTCCGCTCTCTGCCCGTGCCGCTTCCCGCCGTACTGGAGACCCGGTCGAGGAGGAGTCCAGCGGTCCGGCAGGCCCTCGTCCGGCCTGCCATCATCGCTGGGCGCGCACCGACAACGGCTTGGACGCAGAAACATGCACCTGAGCTTCATGGCTATGTACCGTCTCACCGCACCGGACTTGACTGGTCTCATGACGCAGAACATGAGACGTGCCCGGGGAAGCGGGGCGGGGGCCGCGCGGACGCTCTGAGACCGGCGGGCGCCGGCGATCCGTGTCCGGCGCACACGGTGGCCGGGGCCGTCGGGCCACCACGGGGAAGACCCGTCGCCGCGGCACATCTCGGCGGCGGTCGGCGACAGCGCCGTGGCGGCCGCCGGACCACCTCGCATCGGACGGCTTCGACCACCAGACAAGGAAGTCCCATGAGCTTCAACCCGACCGGAACCCCCAACCCCTACGCGGCCCGCCCGCCGGCCCCCGCGGCCGTGCCGCCCGTGCGCCGCAGCAAGGCGGCCGGACCGCTGCTGATGATCGCCACCATCACGATGGGGCTCATGGCCGGCCTCTTCTTCGCGTTCGACATCTCGGTCATGCCGGGTCTGGCCAAGACCGACGACCGCACCTATGTGGCCGCGATGCAGAACTTCAACGCGCTGATCGACGGCAGCGGCCTGTTCGGCATGGTCTTCGTCGGAGCGCTGGTGGCGACGGGCGTCGCGGTGATCCTGGAACACCGGCAGGGCCGTCGTGCCGCCGCGCTGTGGGTCGGGGCGGCGGCCGTGCTCTACCTGGTGGCCCTGATCATCACGTTCAGCGTCAACATCCCGCTCAACAACGAGCTGGCGGGCGCCGGTGACCCCGCCAAGATGACGGACTTCTCCGTCGTCGACAAGTTCAAGGACACCTGGGTGGCCACCAACATCATGCGGACCCTGGTCTGCACGGCGGCGCTGGCCTTCCTCGCCCGCGCCCTGGTGCTGCACGGCCGGGGGACCGGCTCTGCCGCCGCGGTGCGCCCGTACGGCGTCTGAGCCCCGGCGGCCGGACCCGCGCCCGCCCTCCCCGAGCGCGGCTCCCGGGGAGGGCGGGCGCCCTGCCGCGTCCGCTCATCGTTGCGAGGCTGGTTCACGCACCCGAATGCCACGCCTGGGGTGACGCGGCGCCGTACGGCTCGTTGGGGTGGCGAATCAGGCCAGTGGCGCCGGCGGGACCGGGCGCGGCCGGCCTTCGGCGAGCGACCCGGAGACAGCCATGACGACTGCACACGCCCCCCACCCGGACCACACCCATCAGCACGGTTCCGGCTGCGGCCATGTGGCCGTTCCGCACGGCGATCATGTGGACTACGCGCACGACGGCCATCTGCATCAGATCCACGAGGACCATGTGGACGAGTGCGACGCCCACGGCCACACGCCGCACAGCGGTCACTCGCATGAGCACGGCGACGGCTGCGGGCACGCCGCGGTGCCTCACCGGGGCCATGTCGACTACGTGCACGACGGACACCGGCACGCCGAACACGAGGGCCACTGGGACGAGCACTAGGGTTTTCCGGTTGGATCGGGCTGGCCCGGGATCCATGGCGGCCCACCGTACGGCCCCGGCCCCGGCGCACCCATGAGGGCGCGGCCGGGGCCGGGGCCGTACGGCGCGGGGATCAGCCCACCGGAGCGGGCGGCGCGGTCTTCGCACCGGCGCCCGCGTCGTTGTCGGGCTGCTCGCTCTCCTCGGCGAGCCGCTCCAGACCGCTTGTCGTCTTGAGCGGCTTCTCCTTGATGAAGATCACCGCGACCAGTGCCAGCGCGGCGAACGGCGCGGCCACGAGGAACAGTTCCGCCGTGGCGAGGCCATAGGCGTTCTCCACGATCTCCCGCATGGGCGCGGGCAGGGTGGACATGTCCGGTACGGTCGTCTCGCCCGAGGCGGACGCCGCCCCGCCGCTCTCGCCCAGGCTCTTGGACATCTCGTCCGCCACCCGGTTGGCCAGCACCGCGCCGAGCACACTGGTGCCGATCGTGCCGCCCATGCTGCGGAAGAACGACAGCACGGACGTGGCGGCGCCCAGTTCGGTGGCCGGGACGTCGTTCTGTGCCGCGAGGACGAGATTCTGCATCAGCAGGCCGACACCGATGCCGAGCACGGCCATGTAGAGGCTGAGCAGCCCGAAGCCCGTGTCGGCGTCAATGGTGGCCAGCAGGCCGAGGCCCGCCGTCATGATGACGCCGCCGGCCACCAGATAGATCTTCCACTTGCCGGTGGCGCTGATGATCTGGCCGGCCACGGTGGAGGACACCAGCAGACCGAGGATCATCGGCAGGCTCATCAGCCCGGCGACGGTCGGGGACTTGCCGAGCGCGATCTGGAAGTACTGCGAGAGGAAGACCGTGCCGCCGAACATCGCCACACCGACCAGCAGGCTGGCGATGGTGGTCAGCGAGACGGTCCGGTTGCGGAAGATGGTCAGCGGGATGATCGGTTCGGGGACGCGGGACTCCACGAAGACCGCGGCCACCAGCAGCACCGCACCCGTACCGGTCAGCGCCGCTGTCTGCCAGGACGCCCAGTCGAACCGGTTGCCCGCCAGCGAGGTCCAGACCAGCAGCGCGCAGACGCCCGCGACCAGCAGGAAGGCGCCCAGGAAGTCGATCTTCACCTCGCGGCGGATCGTCGGCAGCCTGAGGGTGCGCTGCAACAGCAGGATCGCGGCCAGCGCGAACGGCACCCCGATGAAGAAGCACCAGCGCCAGCCCAGCCAGGAGGTGTCCACCAGCACACCTCCGACCAGCGGACCGGCGACGGTGCCGACGGCGAAGACGGCGCCGAAGATACCGGCGTACTTGCCCAGCCGCCGGGGCGGGATGACCGCCGCCATGACGACCTGGGCGAGCGCGGTCAGACCGCCCGCGCCGATGCCCTGGACGACGCGGCTGAAGATGAGCAGACCGACCCCCTGCGAGAAGCCCGCGAGCAGGGATCCGACCACGAACATCGCCAGCGAGAGCTGGAGCAGCAGCTTCTTGTTGTAGAGGTCGGACAGCTTGCCCCAGAGCGGCACGGTCGCCGTCATGGCGAGCAGTTCGGCGGTGACGACCCAGGTGTACGAGGACTGGCTGGCGCCGAGGTCGGCGATGATGCGCGGGAGGGCGTTGGCCACCACCGTGCCGGCCAGGATGGCGACGAACATCCCCGCCATCAGCCCGGACATGGCTTGGAGTATCTGCCGGTTGGACATGGAGGTCGGCGCCTGTTCAGGCGCCTCGATTGCACTCAAGGTGTCCTTCTTGGGAATCCGTGGGATGGCTGCGTGGGAAACAGAGGTCAGCGGTCGGCCGGCGGTTCGGGAAGCCCCGCCGCGAGATGGGTGAAGACCCGCCGGAACACATCAGGGAAGGCGGCGCCCGGAGCCTGGGCGCACCAGTGCTCGATGGCGACCCGGGTGGCGGTTCCGGCCACGGCGGCGAGCAGCCGCGGATAGAGACCGGGATCCCCGGGCCCGGAACCCCGCCCGGCGCCCGGCCCGAGCCGGTCGGCGAGGGCCTCGGCCAGTTCGAGTTCCTCGGCCATGTGCGCGCCCAGGCCGCGGACCAGCAGATGCGGGGAGCGCTGGAGCACCTTGGCGCGCAGGCTCCAGAGCTCCTGGCGCTCCTCCACGTCGGCGAGTTCGGTGGCGAGCGCCTCGCGCACAGCGTCGAGCGGCGGCAGACCGGCCGGCGCCTCGCGCACGGCGCGCCGCACTCGCTCGCCCGCGTCGCGGTCGATCATGACAAAGGCGTCGTCATGGCTCTCGAAGTAGTTGAAGAACGTGCGCGGCGACACCCCGGCCGCCTCGCTGATCGCCTCGACGGTGACGTGCTCGGCCCCGTGCTCGGCGGCCAGCCGGACCGCCGCCTCGGCCAGCGCCGCGCGCGTGGCCTGCTTCTTGCGCTCCCGGAGGCCGGGTGCAGCACCTTCATTCGTCACATCTTGCAGACTATGCAAAAGTGCAGGATCTGCAAAATTAATAGGCGCGGCTGCCGACGTAATATCACCCCTATGGAACAGCGTGTATTGGGCAGGACAGGACAAGAAGTCTCCGTCGTCGGACTGGGGACATGGCAGCTCGGGGCCGACTGGGGCGATGTGGCCGAGTCGGACGCGTTCGCCGTCCTGGACGCGGCGGTCGAGTCGGGTGTCACCTTCTTCGACACGGCGGACGTGTACGGGGACGGCCGCAGCGAACAGCTCATCGGCCGGTATCTGAAGGACCGCCCGGACGCCGGTGTGTTTGTCGCGACAAAGATGGGCCGGCGCGCCGACCAGGTGCCGGAGAACTACGTGCTGGACAACTTCCGCGCCTGGAACGACCGTTCACGGGCCAATCTGGGCGTGGACACCCTGGATCTGGTACAGCTTCACTGCCCGCCGACGAGTGTGTACTCGTCCGACGCCGTCTTCGACGCCCTCGACACCCTGGTGGCGGAGCAGCGGATCGCGGCCTACGCGGTGAGCGTCGAGACCTGCGCCGAGGCGCTCGCCGCCATCGCGCGTCCCGGTGTCGCCAGTGTGCAGATCATCCTCAATCCGTTCCGGCTGAAGCCGCTCGAAGAGGTACTGCCCGCCGCCGATGAGGCGGGCGTCGGCATCATCGCGCGGGTTCCGCTCGCCTCCGGTCTGCTGTCGGGCAAGTACACCAAGGACACGGTCTTCGCTGCCGACGACCACCGTTCGTACAACCGGCACGGTGAGGCTTTCGACCAGGGCGAGACCTTCTCCGGCATCGACTACGAGACGGGGCTGGCGGCGGCCGTCGAGTTCGCCGAGCTGGCTCCCGAAGGAGCCACTCCGGCCCAGACCGCGCTGCGCTGGATCATCCAGCAGCCCGGCGTCAGCAGTGTCATCCCCGGTGCCCGCTCCGTGGAGCAGGCGCGTGCCAACGCGGCGGCCGCCGGTCTCGCGCCGCTGCCGCAGCCGACGCTGGACGCCGTGCAGGAGCTGTACGACCGCCGCCTTCGCGCCTCGGTCCACCACCGCTGGTAGGAAGCGGCGGACACCTGCCGCACCCGGGCCCGTGGTCACGGTACGCACCGTGGCCACGGGCCCGTGCGCGTGGAGGCCGGTCAGCGGGGCGCGGCGGGCGCTCGGCGGGCCGTGCCCGGTACGGCCCAGTCGGCCAGGCGTTCAAGGATCCGTACGACCTCGGGGAGCGCGTCCCGGTCCAGGTCGTCCAGGCCCTCCGCGACGGCCCGGGCCAGCCACGCCTCCCGGCTCGCCGGCGCGGACCGTACGGCCTCGCGGCCGCTGTCCGTCGCGGAGATCAGTATTCTGCGGCCGTCCGCCGGGTCCTGGTGGCGTGTCACCAGGGCGCCCTCCTCCAGCGCCGCAACGATCTGGGCCATCGACTGCGGCCGCATATACGCCGCGGCGGCCAGACCGCTCGTGGTGCACGGCGGGCCGGACACCACACGCCTGAGGGCGGCCAACTGGCTCCGGCTCCACGGGGAGGGGGCGGGCCCGGACTCCTGGCGCAGCCGGCCGCGCAGCCGGTCGACGGCGAGGGCGAGATCGACCGCCGGAGCGGACGCGTGGGCCCCGTCCGGGGCCGTCGCCGGCTCTGATGCGGGTTCCGGGGGCACGGCGGCCATCATACAGCCCCATTCAACAGGTAGCCTGAAGATAAGAACGGCCGACAGTGCGCCCATCGCGGTCCGATACGCGGCACAGACGCAAGAGTTGGCCGTTCCTGTGGCTGTATCGCTTCGGGCCATGTAGCGTCTTGATCAGCTGTCGTGGTTCCGAAGTACCGCTCGCCCGTGACGTGCCGTCACGGGCGTTTGTGCTGTTCAGCGTCTCTGCGGACCAGGGCGATCACCTCCGGTTCCCGCACCGTGCGGGAACTACGCGTCCCTTGAAACGGAGACTTGTCATGGCCAGTGGAACAGTGAAGTGGTTCAACTCGGAAAAGGGCTTCGGCTTTATCGCGCAGGACGGCGGCGGCCCCGACGTGTTCGCGCACTACTCGAACATCGCGACGTCCGGCTTCCGTGAGCTGCAGGAGGGCCAGAAGGTCACCTTCGACGTCACGCAGGGCCAGAAGGGCCCGCAGGCGGAGAACATCCTCCCCGCCTGAGGCGTGTTCCGAAAGTAGCGCCGTCCGCCCGGAGGGCGGGGCCCGGGGTGCCGGGCGTCGCAGGTCGGGCGGGACTTTCGCGACAGGCCCTGTCCGTCCTGCGGACAGGGCCGTCCCGCGAAGCGCGGACAACAGGGCGCCGGTCCGGTGGAATTCCCTTCCACCGGACCGGCGTCCGCCGTGTTGTCCGGGCCGACTGGGCTGTCCGTGTTGCCTGGGGTTGTCTGGGGTTGTTCGGGTTTGTTCGGGGTTGTTCGGGCTGTGCGGCCCGGCCGGCTCGACGGCCTGTCCGGACGGACGGGTCAGACCGCCCGCGTGCTCGGTTTGTCCCCGTCTGCCGCGGGCCTGGCGGAGAGCGGCCTGGCGATGTCCTCAAGGGATTTGCCCTCGGCGGCGACGGCGAAGAAGACCGCCACCAGGCCGGCGAGCACCATCAGCGAGGCGCCGACGCAGAACGCGATCACCGCGTCGCCGACGACTCCGCTCTCGGTGAGACCGGCGAAGAGCAGCGGCCCGGAAATACCGCCCGCCGCGGTGCCGATCGCGTAGAAGAACGCGATCGCCATGGCACGGGTCTCCATCGGGAAGATCTCGCTGACCGTGAGATACGCGGAGCTGGCACCGGCCGAGGCGAAGAAGAGGACCACGCCCCAGCAGATGGTCATGGTCGTCGCGTTGAGCCAGCCGTTGTTGAAGAACCACGCGGTGAGGAAAAGCAGCAGCCCGGAGACGATATAGGTGCCCGCGATCATCGGCTTGCGGCCCACCGTGTCGAACAGGCGGCCGAGCAGCAGCGGGCCGAGGAAGTTGCCGAACGCGATGGCGGCGAAGAAGTAGCCGGTGGAGCCGCTGGAGACGTCGAAGAACTTCACCAGGATCGAACCGAAGCCGAAGGTGATGGCGTTGTAGAGGAACGCCTGGCCAACAAAGAGCGAGAGCCCCAGGACCGCCCGTTTGGGATAGGCGTGGAACAGCGTCTTGCCGATCTCGACAAACCCGATGGAGCGCCGCTGCTCAATGGTGATGGCGCTCTTCGGCTCGGGCAGCGCCCTGCCGGTCTCCGCCTCGATCTCCCGCTCCACCTCGCCGACGAGCTTGTCCGCGCCCTCCGAACGGCCGTGGATGAACATCCACCGCGGACTCTCCGGCACATGACGGCGGACCAGCAGGATGACCAGACCGAGGACGACGCCCAGGGCGAAGGTGAGCCGCCAGCCGAGATCCTTGGGGAAGATGTCGGTGTTGAGGGCGAGGACCGACAGCAGCGCGCCGCCCATGGCGCCCAGCCAGTAGCTGCCGTTGATGATGAGATCGACGCGGCCCCGGTACTTGCTGGGAATCAGTTCGTCGATGGCCGAGTTGATGGCCGCGTACTCGCCCCCGATGCCGAAACCGGTGAGGAAGCGGAAGAGGAAGAACCACCAGACCGAGAAGGACAGCGCGGTCGCGGCGGTCGCCGCCAGATAGACGGCGAGGGTGATGAGGAAGAGCTTCTTACGGCCGTACCGGTCGGTGAGCCAGCCGAAGAACAGCGCGCCGGAGCAGGCCCCGGCCACATAGAGGGCCGCGGCCATGCCCGTGACCTGGGCGTCCGAGATGGGCAGCCCACTGCCGTCCTCCGAGAGGCGGCTCGCGATATTGCCGACGACGGTCACTTCCAGACCGTCGAGGATCCATACCGTCCCCAGACCGATCACGATCATCCAATGCCATCGTGACCAGGGAAGACGGTCGAGTCTCGCCGGGACCTTCGTGGTGATGGTCCCGGTGCCCGTATCTCCCGAGTGGCTCATGGTCTCTGCCTCCTGCCTGACAACGGCCCGATCGGCGCCGTGGCGCTGGCTGCGGTTACCCATGATCAAACTGGATAAACGGCGCTTCCGCGCCTGTTGACGGGCGCGTCGCGGCGCCCGGACAAGAACGGCTGGCCATGCTGGAGGAGCCGCCTCCGGGGGGACGGACGGGGCGGACGAGACAGATCGGATCGACGGAGGAGATCAGGGTGGCCCTGACCAGAGAAGAGCGCGAACAGTTCCTGGCCGAACCGCATGTCGCCGCACTGGCGGTGAACGCGCCGGACGGACGGGCTCCGCTCACGGTCCCCATCTGGTACCAGTACGAGCCCGGCGGAGGCGTCTGGATCCTCACCGGACGGCATTCGCGCAAGAGCCGGCTGATCGGCGAGGCCGGCCGCTTCTCCCTGCTGGTCGACCGTGTCGAGCCCACCGTCCGGTATGTGTCCGTCGAGGGCTCCGTCGCCGCCACGGACGACGCCACCCGCGAGCAGCTCCACGAGATCTCGGCGCGCTACCTCCCGGCCGGCAAGGTCGACGCCTATGTCGATGTGGCCTGGCGCGAGCACGGCGAGCAGGTCATCATCCATATGCGGCCCGAGCACTGGTACTCGTCCGACCTCGGACGGCTCTGAGGCGACCGGGTCCCGCGCGCGGGGCCATGGTGTCGGGCGCCACCCGGGGAGGCCGGAGCCGGGCGGCCCCTCGGGCTCAGACCGCGGTCTGACTCTCCCGTGCCGCCGCGCGCAGGACACTCTCCGGGATCGCCACATTCCATGCGGAGACCACGGGGCGTTCGTGCTCGGTGCCAAGGCGCGAGACGGTGCCGGTGGCGAGCTGGAACAGGGACCCGGCGGCGGGGGACAGCCCGAGATAGCGCGCGGTGAGCACGCGGAGGAAGTGGGCGTGCGCGACAAGGGCGACATCGTCGTCGCTCGTACGAAGAGCGTCGGTGGCCTCGGCCAGGACCCGGTCCGCGCGCTCACCGACCTCCGCGGGGCTCTCGCCGGCGTGGCCGTCGGGCCCCGGGACGGTTCCGTCGGTCCAGAGGTCCCAGTCCGGGCGCGTGCGCCTGATCTCGTCGGTGGTGATGCCCTCGTAGCCGCCGTAGTCCCATTCGTGCAGGTCCGGGGTGATACGGAGATCGCCCAGGCCGGCCAGCCCGGCCGTACGGCGCGCGCGGGCCAGCGGACTGACCAGGACGAGCCCTATCCGCCGATCGGCCAGCAGGGGCGCCACCGAGCGTGCCTCGCGTTCGCCGTCCTCCGTCAGGGGAAGGTCGGTGTAACTGGTGTGCCGGCCGGACCGGGACCAGGCGGTCTCTCCGTGCCGTACCAGGATCAACTCACCCATGAGTGCCGCCTGCTTCCTGCTCTCTGCGCCCTGCCGACGAGGACGTTCCCGGTGGCCTTCGGGCCCGCGTCCCGCCGGGTCCGAAGGAAGAACTCGCGGAGCGCCGAACTCATTCCGCGGCGGACCGCGAGGGTCGCGACAAGGCCAGTGTCCCTTGTTCCCGGAGGCGAGACCTGGCGGGAATGCCACCGGGGACTCGCGCGTTACCCCCTCGTACAGCTTGACGGTAACGACATCGCCTCCGGTTCGAAGGCCCTGTCCGGATAGAACGTCTGGAGAACCTCATGGCACGCAGTGAGGCCCGCCCGGTCATCACACTCCGTTCCACCGCGGGTACCGGTCACGCCTATGTGACCCGCAAGAGCCGCAGGAACGACCCCGACCGCATGGTGCTGCGCAAGTACGACCCCACGCTCGGGCAGCACGTCCTGTTCCGCGAGGAACGCTGACCGGAGTCCCGCCGATCGCAGCGGCCCGGCCGCCCCGCTCCGCACCGAGGAAGGAAACTCGCATGAAGCCTCGTATCCACCCCGTCTCCCGTCCGGTCGTCTTCAGGGACCGCGCCGCGGGAACCGCCTTCCTGACCCGCTCCACCGCGGACTCGACGCGGAGCGTCGAGTGGGAGGACGGCCACACGTATCCGGTCATCGACGTGGAGATCTCCTCCGCGAGCCACCCCTTCTACACCGGCAACACCCGTGTGGTGGACACCGCCGGCCGGGTGGAGCGCTTCGAGCGCCGCTACGGCACACGTCGTACGGACACACAGAGCTGACTGGCGCGGCCGACGACTGAGCGGCAGTCTCCGAGCCAGAGGGCCGGGCAGGACCCCAGGAGGGTGCTGCCCGGCCCTTTTCGCGCGTACGGGCCGGAGAAGCAACCGAATCCGGTCCGGGGGCGCACGCACCGGCAGTGGCGCGGTTCACATGGCGGGTCCGCGAAGATGTGGAACAGCGCCCCCTGGCTGAGCGTTCCTCCCTACATGGTCGCGGAGGGGACAGTGTCCCCGGGCCTCACTCCTGGCCCATGGGGACGATCGTCCGGCTGAAGCCCTGTGGAGCCTTTCGCCGCGAGGCGACCGCCCTTCGCGACCACACCTGATCGGCCCCGGCTGGCATCCCCCGAACCAGCCGGGGCTCTCTTGTGCGCCCAGGGAGTCCCCAAGACCCCCGGTCCCACGTCCCGGAGGCATCGTGGTGGCGTCGGTACCCGCCGCCGCCGGGCCGGCACCGGCCGTGCCAGGCTTCGGGTTGACCGGCCTGACTCGTCGACAGCAAGGAGAACGACGCGTGTCCCCCTTCTTCCCGGCCCTCGCCGCGCGTTCGGACCGGCCCGCCCTCCGGTTCGGCGACCGGGCTCTCACCCACGCCGAACTGGCGGCTGCCGCCGGTTCTCTGGCCGCCAGGATCGCCGGCGCGCGTCGCGTCGCGGTCTGGGCCACGCCGACCCTCGACACGGCCGTCGGTGTGGTGGCCGCGCTGCTGGCCGGTGTGCCCGTCGTACCGGTCAATCCCCGAAGCGGTGAGCGGGAACTGGCCCATGTCGTGGCCGACAGCGCGCCCACACGCGTCGTGGCGGGACAGGACGCCGTACTGCCGCCGGCGCTGGCCGCGCTGGAACGCCTGGACGCGCTCGGTCCGTCGCCGCTTCCGGCCCTGCCGCCCGCCGGGCCGGGGGCCGGCCTGCCGCCCGAGCCCTCCCCGGAGTCTCCCGCGCTGATCGTCTACACCTCCGGCACCACCGGCCCGCCCAAGGGCGCGGTCCTGCCGCGCCGCGCCGTCGCCGCCACCCTGGACGCACTGGAGGACGCCTGGCAGTGGACGGCCGACGACGTCCTCGTCCACGCCCTGCCGCTCTTCCATGTCCACGGCCTGATCCTGGGCATCCTCGGTCCGCTGCGCCGCGGCGGATCGGTGCGCCACCTCGGCCTGTTCGACATCGAGGGCGTCGCCCGTGAACTCTCCTCGGGCGCCACCATGTTCTTCGGCGTGCCGACGATGTACCACCGGATCGCCGAGGCGGTCACCGACGACCCCGGGCTCGCCGGGGCCCTGGCCGGTGCGCGGCTGCTGGTCTCCGGATCCGCCGCGCTGCCCGTGCGCGACCACCGGCGGATCGCCGCCGCCACCGGCCGCCGGGTCATCGAGCGCTACGGCATGACGGAGACCCTGATGAACACCAGCGTCCGCGCGGACGGGGAACCACGCGCCGGTACGGTCGGCCTGCCGCTCCGCGGCGTCGAACTGCGTCTGGTCGACGAGTCGGGCGATCCGATCGAGGCGTACGACGGGGAGACGGCCGGCGAGATCCAGGTCCGCGGCCCCAACCTGTTCACGGAGTATCTGAACCGGCCCGACGCGACCGAGGCGGCCTTCACCGAGGGCTGGTTCCGTACGGGCGACATGGCGATCCGCGACCCCGACGGCTATGTCCGTATCGTCGGCCGCAAGGCCACCGACCTGATCAAGAGCGGCGGATACAAGATCGGCGCCGGCGAGATCGAGAACGTACTGCTGGACCATCCCGGGGTACGGGAGGCAGCCGTGACCGGCGAACCGGACCCGGACCTGGGCGAGCGGATCATCGCCTGGATCGTCCCGGCACATCCCGGCAGTCCGCCGTCCGCCCAGGAGTTGGCCGACCATGTGGCGGCGCAGCTCGCCGCGCACAAACGGCCCCGCACCGTGCGCTATCTGGACGCGCTGCCCCGCAATGACATGGGCAAGATCATGAAGCGGGCGCTCCATGCCTGAGCGGATGAGCGCGCGTGCCGCGATCGCCGCCGTGACCGGGCCCGGGGGGTTCAGTGAACTGCCCGCGCCGGAGGACCCGCCGGGCCGATCCCCGGGACCGGACGGGCCTCTCGGCTGGGAGGGCTATGACGCCCTGCGCGCACGGGCCGTCGAGCGCACCGGCGAGAGCGAGTCCGTGGTCTGCGGCACCGGGCGGATCGGCGCCACGGACGTGGTGCTGATCTCGTTCGAGTTCGGCTTTCTCGGCGGATCGCTGGGGGAGCGTACGGGGGACCGGCTGGAGGCCGCGTACACCCACGCGCGCGAGCGGCGCCTGCCGGTCGTCTCATTGATCGCCACCGGCGGCAGCCGGATGCAGGAGGGCATGCGCGCGCTGCTCCAACTCCAACGGGTGGCACGGCAGTCCGCGCTGACGCGGGCGGCCGGGCTGCCCCAGGTCGCGCTGGTGCGCGATCCGACCGCCGGTGGCGGCTGGGCCACGCTGGGCGCGGGCGCGGACATCGTGCTGGCGCTGCCCGGCGCCCAGATCGGCTTCGCCGGGTCACGGGTGCGCCCGCCGGACGCCGATCCGTACGCCTACACAGCCGAGGCGCAGCTCGCCGCGGGCCATATCGACGCGGTGGTGCACCAGGACGAGCTGCGCGCCACCGCCGCCCGCTGGCTGAGCCTGCTGACCGGAGGCGTACGGGACGGCGCGGACCCGGTGTCACCTCCCGACGGCCTCGGCGGCACCGGGCTGCCCGCCACCGGCTGGGACGCGGTCCGCCGGGCGCGTTCGCCCGAACGGCCGCACGCCGGAGCTTATTTGGACGCGTTCTTCAGCCTGCGCGAGGCGATCAGCGGCGACCGCTGCGGCGGCACGGATCCCGGCCTGCTGTGCGGCTTCGGCCTGCACAGAGGCCGTACCGTCGCGTACGCGGCCCAGCTCGGCACCGCCACCCTCCCGGCCGGTTACCGCACCGCCGCCCGGCTGATCCGTCTCGCCGACCGGCTGGGGGTCCCCGTGCTGACCCTGGTGGACACACCCGGCGCGGCCAATGACGCCGAGGCGGAGCGCGCGGGAGCGGGCAGCGCCATCGCGGACCTCTTCGCCGCGGTGGCCACCGCACGGGTGCCGATCACCTCGCTGCTGATCGGAGAGGGCGGTTCGGGCGGCGCGCTCGCCCTGTCGGCGCCCGGCAACACCTGGGCCACGAACGACAGTTACTTCTCCGTCATCGCACCCGAGCTGGCCACGGCCATCCTCAAGCGCCCCCCGGACCAGACTCACGCGACGGCCGGACAGCTCCGGCTGCGCCCACAGGATCTGGTGTCCCTCGGTGTCGTACGCGGGATCGTGCCCGGTCCGGCACAGGAGGGCGGGGCCGAGCGGTCCCGCCCGGCTCCGCCGGACCGGCCGTCGCGCTGATTCTCATGGGGCTCTCAGCGGCCGTTCAGACAATGTGCTTAAGGTGAGAGCCGTGACGTATACGACTCCGCCCGGCTGGTATCCCGATCCAGGGCACTCAGGTGACGGTCCCCCTCAGGAACGATGGTGGGACGGCTCGGCCTGGACCGATGAGGTCCGTGCCGGATCCGCGCCGGTCTGGGGGCAGCCGGCCACGCCGCCCCTTCCCGTGGGCGCGCCGCCCTACCCCACGACCCCGCCGCCCGGCGCGCGCGGCCGGGGCAGGCGGGCGGTCCTCGGTGTCACCGCCGTGGTCGTCGTGCTGGCCATCGCGGGGGGCTTCTATCTGCTCGGACGCGGCAGCGGCGACGACAGCGCGGCCGGCCGCGCCACGACGCCCTCGTCGGCTCCCTCCCGCTCCGGTCCGCAGAACCTGGACCCCGACGGCCCCCGGCGCCCCGGCGACGGCGAGAGCGGCGCGCCCCGCCGGGAGGGGACCGAGGACGGCTACGCCACCGACGCGGCGAGCGGGATCAGCATCCCGGTACCGGACGGCTGGACCGGTGAGTCCGGCCCCATCGGCGCCGGGGTGACGACCGGGAACTACCCCTGCCCCGGGGACCCGTCCGAGACCTGTGTGCGCGGCGGGGTCTTCTCCTCTCCCGCCGCCCAGCTCAGGACCGGGGGCGACTCGGCCAAGGCGTCCGCCGAGAAGGACATCGAAGCCAACGCCAAGGAGTCCTACGGCGGCACGATCTACGGCGACATCTCCTCGCACGAGCAGCTCAAGTCCGAGGCGGTCACCGTCGCCGGGCAGAAGGGCTACCTGGTGCGCTGGAAGGTCGTCACGAGCAAGGGCGACGACGGCTATGTGCAGTCGCTCGCCTTCCCCTCGCCCACGTCCCCGGACCTGCTGGTCATCGTGCGCTCCGGATTCGACGTCAACGACAAGGCGCCCAAGCTGTCCGTGATGGACGAGATCACCCGCGGCATCAAGGCCGCCGAGGACTCCGGCTCCGGCCAGGGCGTCTGACACCGGCCGATCCACCGCCGCCCGCCGGGCGGGCCGCCCTGCGCGGCCCGCCCGGCGAGCGCGTTCCGGCGGCCGGTACCGGCGCCGCCCGCCCGCTCCGCGCCTTCGCGCCCGGATTCTCACCGGCTCCGGTACGGAGCCCGGAGTGCCCGGCGGCCCGTACACTCCCCTTATGGCCCGCACCCGTGCGACGAGGCAGTTCCCGCGAGAAGTCTCCGCCGCGCCGTGCACGGTCGCCGCGGCCACCGCGTACCCGGGACCGGCAGCCGCTTTGGGGACCTGCTGCCGCGCTCTGCACGGCCACGGCTGACGCCTCTCGTTGTCGAAGACGGGGCCCTGACGCCGCCCCGTTCTCGTTGCCGAAGACGGGGCCCTGCCGGCCTCCTGCGGCCTTCTCCCGCCCGTTCCTTCCCGTCACACCGCGCGGTACGCCCTGGTTCGCCCGCCACCACACCGGTCCGCGGCTGCCCGTGCCCCAGCACCCCATCATGTCCCGTGACGCCACAGCGCGCGGCCCGCGCCTTCCGGCAACCGTCGGGAGACCGGCCGCCGTCGCGTCCTTGAGAGGATCCCTGTGAAACTGAGTGAGTTGCTCGCCGGGCACGACCACGAGATCCTGCGGGGCGATCCGGAGACGGCGATCACCGCGGGCATCTGCTTCGACGCCCACCGGGTCGCACCGGGCTCGCTGTTCATCGCGGTGCCCGGCCACCGCGAGGGCGGTCCCGAGGCTGTGGGGCCGGCGCTCGCGCGCGGGGCGGTGGCGGTGCTGGTCGACGCCGGCGCGCCGGACCTTCCCCCGTCGGTGGGGACCGACACGGATGTGTGTCTGGTCCGGGTCGGGGACACCCGTACGACGGCGGCGGTCGTCGCCTCCCGCTACCACGGTGAACCGGGGCGGGGCATGGACATGGTCGCCATCACCGGCACCAACGGGAAGACCTCTGTGTCGTACATGGCCGAGTCCGTGCTGCGGATCGCCGAGGGGGCCACGGTCGGAGTCATCGGGACGGCCGGCAGCCGGATCGGCGACGAACTGATCCCCATGCCGCGCTCGGTACTGACCACGCCCGAGTCGCCGGACTTCCAGTATCTGCTCGGGTACATGCGCGACCGCGACGTGGGCACCGTGGTCCTGGAGGCCACCTCGATGGGTCTGTTGACGCACCGGGTGGACCACGCGTACATCGACGTCGGTGTCTTCACCAATCTGACGCAGGATCATCTGGATGACCACGGCACCATGGAGAACTACCGGGACGCCAAACTCCGGCTGTTCCAGGGGCTCTGCCGGCGCGCGGTGGTCAACGCGGACGATCCAGTGGGCGCCGGGATCGGCGCGCTGATGCCCGGGGCCGTGACGACATACGCCCTCGACGCCCAGGCGGACTACCGGGCGACGGACCTCACCATGGACGCCTTCGGTACCCGCTTCACCCTTCACCACGAAGGCCGCAAATACCCGGCGGCCATTCCGGTGCCCGGCCGGTTCTCGGTGGCCAACGCCCTTGCCACGGTGGCCGCCTGTCATCTGCTGGGGCACGATCTGCCCGGACTGGTCGGCGCGCTCGACCGGATGCCGCCCGTCCCGGGCCGGTTCGAGCGTTTCAGGACCCCGCTGGGGACATCCGTCATCGTGGACTACGCGCACTCTCCCGACTCACTGGACAAGGTGCTCTCCGCCATCCGGGGCTTCGCCCGGGGCCGGATCATCACGGTCTTCGGCTGCGGCGGCGACCGGGACATCACCAAGCGCGCCAGGATGGGCGAGATCGCGGGGACGTACTCCGATCTGTGCGTCCTCACCTCGGACAACCCGCGCACTGAGGATCCCGGGGCGATCCTCGACCAGATCACCCCGGGCATCACGGCCACCGGCACTCCCTTCGAGCGGCAGCCCGACCGCCGTCGGGCGATCGGCTTCGCCCTGTCGGCGGCGGGGCCCGACGACATCGTGCTGATCGCGGGCAAGGGCAGCGAGCCGTACCAGATCGTCGGCGAGGAACTGCGGCCGTTCAGCGACATGGCGACGGTCCGTGAACTCGCCGGGCAGGACGCCGCTGTCTGACGAGAGGGCGGCGGCCCCGGGCGGCGCGGACGCGCGTCAGCCGGCGTCGCCCTCGCCGAGGACATACAGCTCGGCGAGGTTGACCACGATCGCCTCCTGGGTGCTGCGGGCGATCACCACGACCGCCTCGTCGTCCGGGCTGGGATTCTCCTCGCGGTGCGGGACATAGGGCGGCACGAAGATGTAGTCGCCGGGGGAGGTGCGGATCCGGATCTCCTCGGGCGTGCCGCCGGAGTCGTCGAGGAAGACGAACTCCGGATGCCCCTTCACCACATGGATCGCGGTCTCCGACGCACCGTGGTGATGGTTGGAGGACGCGGTGCTGGGCGCGACATGCGTCTGCCCCATCCAGATGCGCTCGGAACCGACGCTGCTCCCGCTGATCGCGGCGAAGCGCCGCATTCCGCCGGTCTGGGCGGTGTCGCCATTCAGCGCGTCGGCGCGGATGTGATGGAGGCGGGCCCGCAGCGGCAGGGTGCTGTCCTCGGCCGCACGGGCGTGATCGTGGTCCGGGAGGTCGGGGTGGAACGCGTCGCGCTCGGCGGGCGGACAGGACGGGGCGGAGCCGGCTTCGTCGGGCCTGGGCGCTGACGGAGTGTGCGTGGCCATGGGAATCCTGCTCGTCGGGGCTGCCCGCGCGGACTGCGGGCGCGAGGTCCTGTCATCGACCGTAGAGAGCGCGGCAAATGGATGTCAAGATGTATCCATTACCGCCGAGCTGGTCGTTCCGGGCTCCCGGCGGGCATGGGACGGACACGGAAACCCCGGGGAGACGGTGCAGATGCAGATCTCGGCGAAGGCGGACTACGCGGTGCGGGCGCTGGTCGAACTCGCCGCCGACAGCGGCCGGCCCCTGACGTGTGAGGGCATCGCGTCGTCCCAGGACATTCCGTTCCGCTTCCTCAAATCGGTCTTCCGCGATCTGCGGCAGGCCGGCCTCGTCCGCAGTCAGCGGGGCTGCGAGGGCGGCTACTGGATCGGCCGTGACGCGACCGCGATCAGTGTGGCCGATGTGATGACGGCGGTCGACGGCGAGTTTCTGACCCTGCGCGGCGAGCGGCCGGACACACTCCGGTACCCGGGCGCGGCCCAGGGCCTGCCGGACCTGTGGCGCGCCGTCGAGGCGGCGGCGCAGGCCGTACTGGGCCGTACCACCATCGCCGCGCTGGCCGCGGAGGGCGGCCGGAGCGACGACGGCGGCGCGCGGCCCGAGCCGGGCGGGGTGGCGGCACACGGCTCAGCCCCGGCCGTTCACGCGTGACCGGCGAGCGCGTGACCGGCGAGCGTACGGCCGGAGAGGGCGTGCCGGGGGAGGGCGCGGCCGGGGACGCCTCCGGGCCGGCCGACGCGCGGGCGCTGCTCAGCGTCACCGAGTTCACCGATCCGGCCTGCCCCTGGGCCTGGGGCTCCGAGCCCGCCTTCCGGCTGCTCCGGCACACGCTCGGGCCGAGCGCGCGATGGCGGCGGGTCTTCGGCATCCTCTTCGACGAGGACGACGACCCCGCCCCGGATCCCGATGCCGAGGCCCGGTGGTACGAGCAGTTCATCCGCGAGGTGACGGAGCACACGGGGGCTCCCTACGCGCACCGGCTGCGCTGGCTGACGCGCAGTAGCTGGCCCGCGTCCCTCGCCGCGAAGGCGGCCGAGTCGCAGGGCCCCGAGATCGGGGAACGGGTCCTGCGGCGCCTGCGCGAGAGCACCTTCGTACTCGGCACCCCCGCCGACACGGTGGACGGCGTCCTGGACGCCGTGCGCGGGGTGCCCGGCCTCGACACCGGGCGGCTGCTGACGGAACTGGCCGCTCCGGAGACCCGGGAGGCCGTCCGTGCCGACTGGGCGGAGACCCGGCGCCCGGTCGCCGCTGTGCTGGATCTGGACGAGCCGGGACCGCACCCGGGCCGGGCGAAGGACGTCGGCGACTGCCGGCGGTACGCCCTGCCGACCCTGCTGTTCGACGGTCCTGGCGGCCGGGTGTGCGTACCGGGCTGGCGGTCCGTCGAGACCTGCCTCGACGCGGCCCGTACGGCGGCGGGCGGTCCCTTGCCCCTCACATCCGTACGGCCGTCCGCCGCGGCGGCGCTGGAACGCTGGCGGAGCCTGACCGGGCCCGAACTCGCCCTGCTCACCGAGGAGAAGGAACCGCCTCCGGGAGCCGTGCGGACCGACACGGGGAATGGCCCGCTGTGGCGGCACCCGGACGAGCCCGCCCCCGGCGTGAGGTGAATGCGGGGAGCGAAAGCGCAGGTCGTCAGGGTCTCGGCCAATGGGACACCAAGAGGTGTCCATTGACAGTCCGGCGCCGGGCCGTGAGGATGACGGACATGCATTCGACGCATCCCGGTGTGGTCTGCCGCTACGTGGATTACCGGCGCACCTCCAGCGCCCTCTGTCGCTGACCCGACCGCCGCAGCGGCCCGCCGGCCAGGTCCTGTCCGGTCGGTCTTCGCGGGACCGGTGCGTCCGCACGGCATCTCGCCGCGTTGCCGGGGTCGTTCATATACGTCCAGTGCGAGGACGCCCTTCCACCGTGCGACGCTCCGCCCCGGACGCCCCGGGCTGATCCGCCGAGATCGGCCGGCAGGACCCAGGAATCCCGTTGCCTCATGGCACTCCGGCTCCGCCCGGACCCCGCCGCGACAGCGGTGATCCGGGGACCCGCGCCGGGTCCCGGCCGATCGGCGCCCACCGCGTCATCCGCCTCGCGTCCGGGCCTCCGGCCCCGGCGATTTCCCCTCGTCCGCCGTATCCGCCCCGGGCGGTTCCGGTGCCCCGCCCCAGTGCCGCGGCGGACGGCGCCGGGCGCCGTCGCGCTCCCCGGCGCCGTCCACGACCCCACGCACCGGCCCGGCCGTCCGGCGAGCCCGCGCCCGCGGCGCCGCCGGCGTACCCCTCGTGGGCGCTCCGTCGCCGTGTCCGTCCGTGTTCTGTCCCTGTCCCGAGGGCTGCGTCTTCGTGCCGCGCTGCCGGTTCGCGGGACCGGAGTGCCGGGACGAACCCCGCCCGGCCGCCGTCGTGCCGGAGCGCGCCGGGCAGTCGCACACCGCCGCCTGCCATCACGCCGCCACCTGGCGCGGCCGTCCCGCCTGAAGAGGAGAACCACCACCATGGCCATCGAGTTCATCGGTATCGCCGCCGCCAAGGCGGCGGGCCGCACAGCACCGCCCGGGATCAGCGTGTCCTTCCGCCCCATCCTCGGCGCCACCGAGGAACTGGCCCGGGAACGTGCCCATCGCGCGGCCACCTCCGTCGCCGGCCAGGCCCTCACCACCACCGGGAGCGCGCGATGACCGGCCCGTCCGGCGCGCCCGTCGTCGGCGCGCCCGCCCCCGTGCACGACTGGTGGCCGCCGTCCGGTGTCGCGCCGCGCGGCACCCTGATTCTTCTGCCGGGCCGGGGCGAACACCCGCTGGTGTACGAGCGGTTCGGGCGCCGGCTGGCCGCCGACGGATATGTCGTCAGGGCGCTCGGCACGGCCCCTGACGACCCGGCCGAGGAGGTGCTGGCACGGGCGGCCGACGCGGCGGGCCCCGACCCCGCCGTGCCCGTCGTCCTGGTCGGCAGCGACACGGGAGCCCTCCAGGCCCTGGGCACCGCCGCGTCCGCCGACCTCCGGCTGCCCGTGGAGGGGATCATCGTCGCGGGGGCCGCACCGACCGGCGACGCCGCCGGCGCGCCAACGGAAAGCGGAACCAGCGCCTGGGACGACGAACTGGCGGCCCGTACCGCGTGCCCGGCGCACCGCAGACGGCTCTCCGAGGACGCGGACTTCGAGCGGGGCCGGCTCACCGGACCCGTGCCCGCCGGGCTCCTCCACGACGCGCGCCCCGGCTGCCCCGCCCTGATCCTGCACGGCGAGGCCGACCCCGTCACCCCCGTGGACCAGGCCCGGGACCTGGCCGCACGGCTGCCGCGCGCCACTCTCGCGGTTGTGCACGACGGACTGCACGACGTGCTCAACGACGCCTCGCACCGCACCACGGCCGCGGTGATCGTGCTGTGGCTGGAACGGCTGCGCGCCGACCCGGGACTGAGCCCGCTGCTCACGGTCGAGCGGGGCGCGGCCCTGTGAGACACCCCGCGCCCGTCCCGCGGCCCTGAGAAACGTCCGGCACGCCCCCGGACGAGACCCATCACTCCAGACGAAGGGAAGCGGCATGACCGTGTCCACCGAACGCACCGCTGTCACCACTTCCGGCGACACCCCCGCCGGCAGCGCCGAGATACTCCGCCGCACCTTGCGGCGGCACGCGGCCGGGGTCACCGTGATCACGGTCCCGGGCCCGGCCGGTTTCACCGCGACCTCGTTCACCTCGGTCTCGCTGGAACCCGCCCTGGTCTCCTTCTGCCTCGGCCTGACGGCTTCGACGCTCACGGCCGTGCGGAGCACCGACCGCTTCGCCGTCCATGTGCTGGGCGCGGGGCACACCACGCTCGCCCGGCAGTTCGCGCGCAGCGGCATCGACCGCTTCGCCGGGATCCCGTGGACGGAGAGCCAGGACGGTCTGCCCGTGCTGGACGGCGTACCGGCGTGGCTCACCGCCCGGGTGACCCTGCGTCAGCGCGTCGGTGACCATGTCCTGGTGGTCGGCGAGGTCGAGTCCGGGGGTGGCCACGGTGCGGGCGACGCGCTGGTCCATCACGACGGCGCGTTCGCCACGCCCGTACGCCTCCCTCCGCACACGGGAGAGTGACCGGGAGAGGCAACGGCCGGGCGGCACTCTGCGATGCTGGCGGGGTGCCGCCCACCGCCGCGTTCCCGGAGCCGGTCACGCCCGGCCCGCCCCGGGACGAGCCGAAGCCGTTGCTCACCCAGTCATGGCTGGATGTGACCTTTCTGCACTGGCGGGTCGATCCGGCGGCGGTGGCGCCGCTGCTGCCGCCGGGCACCGTCCCCGACACCCTCGACGGCACGGCCCACGTGGGACTGGTCGCCTTCCGTATGCACCGGATCGGCTGGTTCCGACTCCCCGGCCTTCCTTTCCTCGGTACCTTCCCCGAGACCAATGTCCGCCTCTACTCGGTCGACGGGCAGGGACGCCGAGGGGTCGTCTTCCGGTCACTGGACGCCTCGCGCCTGATCCCGGTGGCGGTCGGCCGGGCGGCCTTCCGGCTGCCGTACGCCTGGTCCCGGATGACCGTCGAACGCGACGGCGAGATCCTCACCTACTCCGGCCGGCGACGGCTGCCGGGGCCCCGGGGCGCGCACAGCCGGATCAGGGTGCGGGTCGGGGAGCGGATCGCGGAGCCCAGCGCGCTGGAACATTTCGTGACCGCGCGCTGGGGTATGCACCACACGATTCTCGGACGCGGCGTGTATCTGCCGAACACCCACCCGCGCTGGCCGCTGCGGCGTGCCGAACTGATCGACTGCACCGAGGATCTGGTCGCCGCGGCGGGACTGCCGGCGCGGGCCGGAGATCCGGTGAGCGTGCTGTACTCGCCGGGTGTGCCGGTCCGCTTCGGGCGCCCGGCCCGGTACGGCGGGCGCCCGGCCCGCTGACCCACCGGCCCCGGGCCGCCCGGTTGTCACGGTCCTTCGCGGGCCGGCGGTCACGGGCGTGGCGCGCGCGTGATCGCGTACGGTGAGGCAGCCACCGCCGTCCCCGGCGGGCGAGACGGGAGCGGGACGCCGGCGGGCCCGTGGGGCGGCCGGACGCGGTGGCGTGACGCATACCGGCACCGGGCGGGTGGAGACATGTCTGAAGAGGGAGCGGCACTGACGGGGGAAGCGGACGGTGACCTGCTGTCGGCGCTTTTCGGCCATGCCGCCGCGGGCATGTACGCCGTCGACGGCGCGGGACTGGTGATCGCCTGCAACCCCTGGGCGGAGCGCGTGCTCGGTTATCAGCCCGGCGGCCTGACGGGGCTGGACGCACGCGTCGTACTGCACCCCGCCGGGGGCCACGACCGGTCGGCCCGGCAATCGCTCCAGCACGGTGTGGTGCCGGGACGCGGGGCGGACGGCGACCAGGATGTGCTGCTGCGCGCCGACGGCGTTCCGCTGTCCGTCTGGTGGGCGGCGGCGCCACTGCCCCGGGGCGAGCACCGGGCCCCGGGGGTGGTGGTGGTCTTCCACGACACCGGTGCGGAGCGGGCACGCGACGAGCGGCGTTCCGACCGCTACGCGCACAGCGAGATCGCCCGCGAACAGGCCGAATTCGGCCTTGCCGAGGCCACCTGGCTCAGCGAGTTGACGCTCGCCCTGGTGAGCACGCTGGAGGCGGAGGAAGGGCTGGCACGCCTGGTGCGGCTCCTGGTGCCCCGGCTCGCCGACGCCGCGGTGATCGATCTGATCGTCGACCGCGGCCGCGTCCGGCGCACCGCCTGGACCCACCGCGACCCGGACCGTGTCCCCGCCGGGGTGCTGGAGGCCGACCCGCCGGTGTACGGCGACACCTCGGCCGCCGCCCTGGCGCAGGTGCTGCGGGGCGGCCCCACCCAGCAGCTCTCCGCGCCGTTCGGCGGGGTACAGGCCCGGCACGCGCCCGGGGCCCGGCCGGAGACGGCCGACGCGCTCGGGCTCGCCACGACGGCGATGCTGACCGGCCTGGACGCCGTGCGGGCGCTGATCGTGCCGCTCCGGCTGCGGAGCAGCACCCTCGGGGCGCTCACCCTGACCCGAGGCGCGGCAGGCCCGCCGTTCAGCGACGCCGACCGGGTCCTGGCGGAAGAGGTCGCCCGCCGCACCGCGCTCGGACTCGACAACGCGAGGCTGCACGCCCAGCAGTCGGACATCGCGGCCACCCTGCAACGTGCCCTGCTCACCGATCTGCCGCTGGTCCCGGCGGTGGAGCTGGCGGCCCACTACCGGCCGGCGGAGCGCGCCGCCGAAGTGGGCGGCGACTGGTACGACGCGTTCCGGCTGCCCGGCGGCGACCTGGCCCTGGTGGTCGGCGATGTCACCGGTCACGACATTCAGGCCGCGGCCCGGATGAGCGAATTGCGCAATATGCTGCGGGCGTTGGCCGTCGACCGTCCCGAAGAGGATCCGGGCGGCATCCTGGAACGGCTGGACCGCGCCCAGGCGCATCTTGAGCTCGCCGATTCGGCGACCGCCGTACTGGCGCGGCTGCACACGTCGGAGAACGGTGTCCGGCGGCTGACCTGGTCCACGGCCGGCCATCCGCCGCCGCTGCTGATCACCGCCGACGGCAGGGCACGCTATCTCACCGAGGCGCACGCGATGCTGATAGGGCTGCGCCCGCGCGTCTCCCGGCCCACGGCCACCACCGAACTGCCGCCGGGGGCGACCCTCCTGCTCTACACGGACGGGCTGATCGAGTCCCGCACCCAGGACATCGACACCGGCCTGACCAGATTGCGCCGGTACGCCGCCGCCCACCACACCGATCCGCTGGACCGGCTCTGCGTCGACCTGGCCGGGACACTCGGCGACACGCGTGACGACATCACCCTGATCGCCGTCCGCGTCCCACCCGCCTCGTGACACGGGAACACCCCTCTCCGCAGGAAACCGGAATCGCCCGGTCGAAAACGGAATGACCCCGTCCGTGGGCACTGGCGGGCCGGTGCGATTCGCTTGTCGAAGAACCTGTACGCGGTGATGGCGGGAAACGTTCATCAACTGAAGGCTGAGGTGGGACCGTTCGGCGCGTTCCGTCGCGCCGCGAGGACCGCCCGGCGACGGCCGGCGGCCGCTCCACCGGACCGCGACGGCCCCGTGCCACGGCGCTCACCTGCTGTGAAGCCCGTACGGCGATTTCCGGCCGAGGTTTTCCGGCCGTCGCGCGCGGCTCCCATACACCTCACCAGGTCGGTTAACGCCCTGTTTCCGAAGGTGATCTGACGGGGCGTCAGTTCCGGAACTTGACGCGACACCTTGACGACCTCTTGACCCCCCTCTAACGTCCGGCACTCAGGGGAGCCCCAGACGGAACTCCCTGACCCCCCACCAACGGATCCTTCGTACCGTCCGCGCCCCTGCCCCTGGCAGGGACGAGCCGTGCGCGGATCCTCGATCCCCATGGAGCGCCCATGAGATCATCGCGGTCCGAGAACGGCCGCCGCGTCCACAAGGGACGCAGGCGGGCATTTCTCGCCGGGCTGGTGGCGGTGTGTGCCGTCGCCGCCCAGCTCGTCCTAGGCTCCACGGGAGCCGTCGCCCAGCCGGACAGCGCGACCACCAAGCAGGCCGCGCCGGCGAAGGCGGGCGCGGCAGCCGATGTGGTACGTGTGGCCGAGTTCCTGGCCGAGTGCAAGTTCAGCCACCGACTGCCGGACGACCCGATCGTCCTGCCCGGTATGCCCGGTGCCTCGCACATGCACAGCTTCTTCGGCAGCCACGCGACCAACGCGTACACCAACCTCGGAGACCTGAAGGGAGCCGAAACCACCTGCGACCCGGTGGTCGACCTTTCCTCGTACTGGGTGCCCACCCTCTTCGTGAACGACCAGCCGGTCGAGCCCACCGGGACGACGTTCTACTACCTGGGTGAGGGTGTGTCGGACGATGTCATCGCCCGTACCCAGCCGATACCCGAGGGTCTGAAGATCGTCGCGGGCAACGCCAAGGCGACCGGGCCGAACGACGGCGACACCCGGGCGCGCTGGTCGTGCCTGCACGCCGGCCAGGTCAACCCGTCGAAGGACTTCGTCAACTGTCCGGCCGGCACGATGCTGGAGTCGTACCTCGACTTCCCGCAGTGCTGGAACGGCAGGGACCTCGACTCGGCGGACCACAAGAGCCACATGTCCTACCCGGTGAACAACGCCTGCCCGGCGTCCCACCCGGTTCCGGTGCCCAAGCTGCGCCAGGTCCTGCGGTACCCGGTCAACGGGAACCCGGCCGGATTCAGGCTCGCCTCGGGACCCGGATACACCATGCACGGTGACTTCTTCAACGCCTGGCCGGTCGGTGAGATGGAGCGGCGCGTCCGCGACTGCATCAACCCGATCATCAAATGCGGCGCCAACGGGCGTCCGTGATGGCGTGGGGCGGCGGTCGGCCGCACAACGGTGGGCCGTCGCCCCGTTCCCGCTTCCGGCGGGACGGGCGCGGCAGGACGGCACTGCCCGCGCTGCTGATGGCGCTGGCCGTCCTCGGCGCAGGAGGCTGCGCCGGCTCCTCGGCGACCACGGGTGACGCGCCGGCGAGGACGGCCGCCGCGGCACCGACGGAAGACCCGGCAGCCGGTCCGGTGCCGTCGGCACCGGCCACCACGACGGGCGGCTTCAACGCCACCGACCGGGGATGGGCCCAGCTCATGGTGCCCATGAACGAACGGACCCTGCTGCTGCTCGACCTGATCTCCGAGCGCGCGAGCGACTCCGGGCTGTCCGATCTCGCCCGGCGTACGACGGTGACCCACCGGGACGAACTGACCCGGCTGCGCGCGGTCCTGAAGAAGTCGGGAGCGGAGGGGACCAACCCTCACGAGGGTCACGACATGAAGGGAATGGTCACCGACGCGGAGCTGCGGACCGTCGCAGCGACCCGGGGCGCCGCCTTCGACGACATATCCATGACATATCTCCGCGAACACCTGGAACAGACCATCGTGGTGTCACGCGGCGAGGAGAACTCGGGCGCCGAGCCGACCGCGACGGGTCTCGCCGCGGAGCTGGAGAAACGGCGTGGCCGTCAGCTCGAAGAACTGCGGCGGCTGGGCGGCTGAGAGAGGCCCCCGCAGGCGCTCACCGCCGAGCCCCGCGGTGGCCGCGCCGAAGCGCCGCTCCCGGTCCCGGGCCGGACATCCCCCCGCCCCGCCCGGGGACCGGGAGCGGCTCACCCGGGCGGAATCGCACCGGGGCCCGGAGGCCGACGCGTCACGGTGCCGGGGGCGCGACGGCGAATCCCAGGGTCTCCGGGCTGCCGCAGTACGACAGCCCGGACAGCGGGCGGTCCGTGCAGAAGCGCGCGACCAGGTCCGAGAAATCGGCGATCCGCTCCACCGGCGCGAGATGGTCGGTCTCGTCGATGGTCAGAAACCGCGCCTCGGGCAGGAGCGCGGCCACCTCGCGTCCCATCTCCGGAGTGCACAGGGTGTCGTGCTCGCCGGTGACCACCAGACTCGGCACGGCCGGGACCGGCTCGGGCCGGTACCACTCGTGGCGCATCAGCCGGGTGTTGTGCTCCGCCGACTTCCTCAACTGCTCCGGGTCCTGACCGGCGATCTGCTGATAGACCAGCCGGGACACGGCGGCGTGCTTCCGGACATGTCCCGTGCCGGGCGGTGACATGAAACGGTCGGCCAGTTCCCGGGCGATGGGCTCCGTCTCGCCCCGGTCGATCATGCCCGACCAGCGCCGCATCGCCGCTGCGTAGTCCGCCGGGATCCGGGGGGTCATGCCGACCAGCATCAGCCGCGCGATCATCCCCGGGTAGTGCTGGGCGAAGCGGAGGCCGACGGCGCCGCCGTAGCAGGCGGCGACCAGATTGATCCGCTGCACCGCGAGTTCGGTGAGCAGGTGCCGGACGGCGGCGGCGAGGAAGTCCACTCCATGGGCCGCGGGCAGGAAGTCCGCGGTGCCGTAGCCCGGCAGGTCCACCGTGATCACCTGCCCCAGCGGGCTCAGCCATTTCTCGTGCCGGACCCAGGAGTTGCGGTCCTGCGAGGAGCCGCCCAGCACCAGAATCGGCTCGGTCAGCGGAGCGCCGTGGTGGACGACGCGGCAGGTGTAGCGGAAACCGTCGAACGTGAGGTCCCGTTCCTCGACCCGGCGGGCCCCACCGCTCTCGCTGTTGTCGGTCGTCTGGCCGGGGATCGCCGGGCCCGCGCCGGGCGGTCCCTGGTCCTGGGCGAGGACGGTGTCGAGGGACATGGATGACTCCAGGCTCTGGAACGGACAGCAACGTCCCTGCCTAGCAGCCCGCGCGGCGCGGCCCGGCATCGCTTACCCGATCGTGGGCGGTTCGCGGCCCGCGATCCGCTGGTGGATTCGACAGTCGCTCAACGGGACGGCGGATTCCCGTCACCGCGGGACGGCGCGGCCGAACCGGCGGGTCCCCTTCACGCCGTGCCGCGCCGGCCGTCCCCCTCTGCGAGGTGCGAGGCTCCTTCGCCGTCCGCCCCGTCACCCGTCGCTCAGTCGAGGGTGCTCTCCTCGATGTTCTCCATCCGGGCGTAGAGCACCTGCTCATTGACTTCGAGGTCATTGATCAGCTTGAGCGAGGCCGCGATGCCGCCGCCCACGAGTTCTTCGCCCGTCTCGCCGTACTCCACCTGCACCAGCAGATTCGCCGCGCGTTCGTCATGCGCGCGGCCCGCGGGGTCCTGCCAGGTCCCGACCGCACCGATCTCCGTGGCCGCCCGCAGGATGAAGCCGACCGCGTGGGACTTGGCGCGGGGCAACGTCAGCGTGAGGAGTTCACGCTCCACGCGGAGCAGATCCACCGCGTCGTCGGCGTCCCCGAAGAGCAGCGCGTACAGCAGGTCCTTCGCCTCGGTGAGCAGCGCCTCGCCGGCGGGGGAGCGGTGCCCCGGCCCGATCAGCGCACCGCCCTTGGGCGGCGGGTCCAGCAGCAGGCCCTCGGCCTCCAGCCGCCCCCTGGTCCAGGAGCCCAGGCGCGGGACCCGCTCATGGAGACCGTCCTGGCAGAGCTTCCAGGCCCTGACGCGCTCCCGGCGCCGCGCTCGGTCGGCGTCGCTCTCGGTGTCCGCCGCCCGTCCGTTCTCCGTGACCGCGTCGGCGGCGCGGCCGGGCGCCGCCTCGCCGGGCGGCGCGTACGGACTGGGGAGCCGGGCGAGCAACTGCTCGGCCAGCCACTCCTTCGGTTGCTGGAGGAGTACGGTCCGCATTCTCGTCCGAAACTCCCCGGCCAGTTGGTCACCGACTTGTCGGGCCATGTCATCGGCAGTCACCATGCCCCGCACCGTAGGGCCGCCCTCAGCGCCCTCACCCGCCGTTCACTGGACAAACCCCTCGGCGGAGTGAACATGCGAAGGGGTGATCGGGTGCGCCTGACGTCGCGCGGGCTCCCATTCGTGGTGCGCGCCCGGCGGCGCGCGGACCGCCGAGGAGGCGCTGGACGGCATCGGCGGGCTGTCCCGTAACTCCCCGGCGGGTGTGCGACGCCGCCGCCGCACCGCCCCGCCGGTGCGGCGGCGCCCGCCCGTCGTGGCGGAGCGCGGGCAGCGGGTCAGGTGGTCTGACGGTGAGTCAGGGTCGTGGGAAGCATAAGACGACGGCGGGCCCGGCCGGGGTCGTTGATCTCGTCGAGCAGCAGACGCGTGATGGTGCGCCCGATGTCCTCGGAGGGCTGGCTGACGCTGGTCAGAGGAGGCACAGTATGGCGCGCGATGATCGAGTCGTCGAATCCGATCACCGCCACGTCCTCGGGGACACGCCGTCCGCGTTCGCGCAACTCGGTCATCGCGCCCGCCGCCATGACGTCCGACGCGGCGAAGACGGCGTCGATGTCCGGGTGCCGGACGAGGAGTTCGCGCATGGCCGCGCGGCCGCCCTCCTCGGTGAAGTCGGCCGGCGCGACCAGTGATTCGGGCGGCTCGCCGCCGTGCTTCCTGTGCGCGTCGCGCCACCCCTGAAGACGGCTGTGGCCGACATCCATGTCCAGCGGTCCCGTGATGGTGGCGACCGTCGTACGACCCTGCTCCAGGAGATGCCGTACGGCCAGCGCCGCCCCGCCGAGGTTGTCGGAGTGGACATGGCTGAGCGGCTCGTCGGCCGAGCGCCGTCCCGCGAGGACGGTCGGTATCTGCGCCTTCTCCAGGAACGCGGGCAGCGGGTCCTCGCGGTGGACCGAGACCAGCAGGACGCCGTCGACGCGCTGCGCCTCCACGAACCGGGTCAGCCGGTCCAGTTCGCGCTGATTCCGTACCAGGATGAGCAGCAACTGCATGTCGGTCCCGGCGAGTTCCGTACTCACGCCGCGGATGACGGCGGAGAAGTACGGCTCCGCGGCGAGCCGGCTCTCCGACTCCGGAATCACCAGCGCGATGCTGTCGGTCCGGCTGGTGACCAGACTGCGGGCGGCCGGATTGGGCACGTAGTTGAGCTCGGCGACGGCCGCCTCGACGGCGGCCCGGGCCTTCGCGCTCACCCCGGGGGCGCCATTGACGACCCGGGAGACCGTACCCCTTCCGACGCCCGCGAGTCGCGCCACGGCTTCAAGAGTTGGCCTCTGCCCCGGCCGTCTGCGGCTGCTCATTGTTTCTCCTGACTTCCGGTCCCCGGTGCTGACCCCAAGTGCCCACCAGGCAGATTCTGCTGGGTGGCCGGTGTGCGTGGCTGTGCGGGGACCGGCGGCCGGACACATTCACGCAACGGAACCGACTTCGGCTCTTGACACGACCCTGTGTCCCCGGAGAGTCTTCCACAACCCGTTGGGAGCGCTCCCAGTTTGGTTTGAACGGGTCTCATCCAGTCGATCGTGAGCCGCAGCAGGCGCGCGCCTGAGCGCCGCTGCTAGGAGGAAGCACATGGGCACTGCCCGTAATCGCTTCGGTTCCACCCTCGCATCCGTTACCGCGGCTGCAGTGTCCCTCGTTCTCGTCGCCGGCTGCGGAAGCGGCGACGACGCGGGCAAGGCGCGTACCAAGGACGGCAAGACCGTCATCAGCATGGGCCTGTTCGGGGTCATGGGCTTCAAGGAGACGGACCTCCTGGACCGTTACATGAAGGAGAACCCGGACATCCTGATCGAGGCCGACGTGGCCGGTGACGAACAGACCTACTACACCGCGCTGCAGACGCATCTCGCCGCCGGCAGCGGTCTGAAGGACATCCAGGGCATAGAGATCGGCCGGGCCAAGGAACTCGTCGACACCCAGGCCGACAAGTTCGCGGACCTGTCCAAGACCGCGAACCTCGACCACTTCCTGCCCTGGAAGTCGAATCAGGTCACCACCAAGGACGGCAAGCTCATCGGCCTGGGCACGGACATCGGCCCGATGGCGGTCTGCTATCGCAAGGACCTCTTCGAGCAGGCCGGCCTGCCCACCGACCGCGCCGAGGTGGCGAAGCTGTGGGAGGGCGACTGGTCGAAGTACGTCGAGGTCGGCCGGACCTTCAAGCAGCAGTCCAAGGACAGCAAGGTGTCCTACATGGACAGCTCCAGCGGGCTGTTCAACGCCATGATCTACGGCGACGAGAAGCAGTTCTACGACAAGGACGGCAAGCTCATCTACCAGGACAACCCGGTCGTCAAGGACGCCTGGGCCCTGGCGTCGGACGCCGCGAAGTCCGGACTGACCGCCAAGCTCCGCCAGTTCCAGCCGGGCTGGGACCCGGGACTGTCCAACAGCACCTTCGCCACCACCGTCTGTCCGGCCTGGATGCTCGCGCACATCAGCGAGAAGGCCGGCCCGGCGAACAAGGGCAAGTGGGACGTCGCCAAGGCTCCGAAGGGCGCCAACTGGGGCGGCTCGTTCCTCGGTGTGATGGACAACAGCCCGGTCAAGAAGGAGGCCGAGAAGCTCATCGCCTGGCTGAGCGCGCCCGAACAGCAGGCGTACATCTTCGAGAAGCTCGGCAACTTCCCCTCCTCGAAGACGGCGCTCGACATGCCGGAGGTCGCCAACGGCACGTCCGCGTACTTCAGTGACGCGCCGATCGGCCAGATCTTCGGCGACGCGGCGAAGGAGATCCCGGACGAGCAGGTCCTGGGGCGCAAGGACGGCACCATCAAGGACACCTTCTCGGCCGGCCTGCAGCTCATCGAGACGCAGGGCAAGAGCCCGGAGGAGGCGTGGAAGACGACGGACGAGCGCATCCAGAAGCTCGCTCGCTGATCCGACCGGCTCGCTTCTCCGATCACGGCCCGGCTCGCAGGACCGGCCGGCCCCGCCGGGCCGGTCGGCCGCGGCCGCACCGGCGGCCGGCGCCCCGACCCGGCCCGGCCGCCCGGGCGGTCCTGCGACCAGCCCACCTTCACCGCCTCACGACCACTCCACGGAAGGAAGCCCGCGTGGCCACCTCCACCCCGGCAGCCCCCACGGGCGGGCAGCCGCACCCTGCTTCAGCCGGACTCCCCGGGAAGGGCGGCGCCGGCCGCGGCGGAGACCCCCGGCAGTCGCGGCGCAACATCCTCCACCGCCTGGACCTGGGAGCGGTGCCGTACGCCTTCATCGCCCCGTTCTTCCTGATCTTCGGCGCCTTCGGTTTCTATCCGCTGCTCTACACCTTCTGGATCTCGCTGCACCGCGTCGAGCTCTCCTCGATGGACATGATGGAGTGGCGGGGGCTCGCCAACTTCACGGAACTCGTCGAGGACGACCGGTTCTGGAACGCGCTCAGCAACACCTTCACCATCGGTGTCATCTCCACCGTCCCGCAGCTCCTGATGGCACTGGGGCTGGCGCATCTGCTGAACTACCGGCTCCGCGGCTCGGTCTTCTTCCGGGTCGCCGTCCTGACTCCGTACGCGACCTCCATCGCGGCCGCCGCCCTGGTCTTCACCATGCTCTTCGAGCGTGACTTCGGCATGATCAACTGGGTGCTCGGCTTCTTCGGCGTCGACAACCTCGACTGGGAGAGCCAGAAGTGGCCGGCCCAGTTCGCCATCTCCACCATCGTGATCTGGCGCTGGACCGGCTACAACGCCCTGCTCTACCTGGCCGCCATGCAGGCCATTCCCAGGGATCTCTACGAGGCCGCGGCCATCGACGGCGCCTCCCGCTGGCAGCAGTTCCGCACCGTCACCGTCCCGGGCATCAGCGCGACGATCGTCTTCACCATCGTGCTCTCCACGATCGGCGCGACCCAGCTCTTCGGTGAGCCGCTGATCTTCGGCCAGGGGCCCAACGGCATCAGCGGCGGCGCCGACAACCAGTACCAGACGCTGGGGCTGCTGCTCTACGAGGAGGGCTGGAAGAACTACCAGATGGGCCGGGCCTCGGCGATCGCCTGGGCCATGTTCCTCATCCTCATCCTCGTCTTCGTCCTCCAGCGCCTCGTCGCGCGCCTCACGTCCCGTAAGTCCTGACAGGGAGCAGCAGCCCCATGACCACCGATATCGCACAGGTCCGGGCGGACGCGGTCGACCGGACTCCCCGCGCCACGCCGCCCGTTCAGCGCCGGTTCGGCCGCGTACTGCGTCCGGGCGCGGGCCGTCAGCACCACGCGGGACCCCTTGCCTACATCCTGCTCGGCCTCGCCGCGCTGGTGTCCCTCTTCCCGCTGTACTGGACGATGGTGGCGGCCTCGACGGACAACACCCGGGTGTCCCAGACCCCGCCGCCGTTCCTGCCGGGTCCCAACCTGTTCAAGAACCTCGCCAAGGCGTGGCAGGACGCCGCGATGGGCCAGGCGATGGTCAACAGCCTGATCGTCGCGGGGGTGATCGCGCTCTCCACGGTCTTCTTCGCGACCCTGGCCGGCTTCGCCTTCGCCAAACTCCGCTTCAAGGGCCGTAACATCCTGCTGCTGCTGGTCATCGGCACGATGCTGGTGCCGCCGCAGCTCGGAGTCGTCCCGTTGTTCATGATGATGGCCGACCTCGGCTGGGGTCAGTCGCTGCCCTCCGTCATCTTCCCGACGCTCGTCAGCGCGGTCGGCGTGTTCTTCATGCGCCAGTACCTGGCGGAGGCTCTCCCCGACGAACTCATCGAGGCGGGCCGGCTGGACGGGGCGCACTCCCTGCGGATCTTCTGGAGCATCGTCCTGCCGATCGCCCGGCCGCCGATGGCCGTGCTCTTCATGATCACCTTTGTGCACGCCTGGAACGACTTCTTCTGGCCCTTCATCGCCCTGGACATGACGAATCCCACGGTGCCGGTGGCCCTCACCCAGCTCAGCGCGGGCTATGTCAGGGACCAGTCGGTGATCATGGCCGGGGCGCTGCTCGGCACGCTGCCGCTGCTGGCGATGTTCATCGTCTTCGGCCGGCAGATAGTCGGCGGCATCATGCAGGGCGCCGTCAAGGGCTGACGGCCCTTCACGGCGCACGCCGGCTTCCTCTCTCCACGCACACAGTTCGACACTCGCGGAAGGACCCTTGTGGCCACCTCAGCACCCAACACCGGTCAGGACCCGGCGCCCGCGGCGGCCCTGAGCTTCCCGCCCGGCTTCCTCTGGGGCACGGCGACCGCCGCGTACCAGATCGAAGGCGCCGCCAGGGAGGACGGGCGCACGCCGTCCATCTGGGACGTCTACTCCCACACCCCGGGCAGGGTACGCAACGGCGACACCGGTGACATCGCCACGGACCACTTCCACCGCTGGCCCGAGGACATCGCGATCATGTCCGACCTGGGCGTCGGGGCGTACCGCTTCTCGGTGTCCTGGCCCCGCGTCCAGCCCACCGGCAGCGGCCCCGTGTCGGAGAAGGGGCTGGACTTCTACCGGCGGCTGACGGACGGACTGCTGGAGAAGGGGATCCAGCCGGTCGTCACCCTGTACCACTGGGACCTGCCCCAGGAACTGGAGGACGCCGGCGGCTGGCCCGAGCGCGACACCAGCTACCGCTTCGCCGAGTACGCGGGCATCGTCGCCGACGCCCTGGGTGACCGGGTGAAGACCTGGACCACCCTCAACGAGCCGTGGTGCAGCGCGTTTCTCGGCTACGGCTCCGGTGTGCACGCTCCCGGCCGTACCGACCCGGCGGACTCCCTGCGGGCGGCGCACCACCTCAACCTCGGTCACGGCCTCGCCGTGCGGGAGCTGCGCGACCGCCTGCCCGCCGACGCGAAGGTGTCCGTCACCCTCAATCTGCACCATGTGCGGCCGCTGACCGAGGACCCGGCGGACATCGACGCGGTCCGCCGGATCGACGGCGTCGCGAACCGGGTCTTCACCGGGCCGATGCTGGACGGCGCCTACCCGGCCGACGTCATCGAGGACACCTCGGGGGTCACGGACTGGTCGTTCGTCCAGGACGGTGACACCGCGCTGATCCACCAGCCGCTCGACTTCCTCGGTGTCAACTACTACTCGCCGACCCTCGTCTCCCACCACTCGGGTCCCGCCGTCCACGGCTCGGACGGCCATGGCGCCAGCGACCACAGCCCCTGGCCGGGGGCGGACAACGTGGCCTTCCACCAGACGCCCGGTGACCGGACGGCCATGGGCTGGACCATCGACCCGAGCGGTCTGTACGAGCTGCTGACCCGCGTACGGCGGGACCACCCGGACCTGCCCCTGATGATCACCGAGAACGGCGCGGCCTTCGACGACTACGCCGCACCCGACGGCGAGGTCCGCGACCCCGAGCGGATCGCCTATCTGCGCGGCCACCTCGCGGCCGTGCACCGGGCCATCGAGTCGGGCGTGGACGTCCGGGGCTACTTCCTGTGGTCGCTGCTCGACAACTTCGAGTGGTCCTACGGCTATGGCAGGCGCTTCGGCATGGTGTACGTGGACTACGCCACCCAGCGCCGGATCCCCAAGTCCAGCGCCAAGTGGTACGCACGGCTGATCCGCGAGGGAGGGTTGCCCGCGGCGGACTGACCGACGGGACGGGGGCGCGTTGTGAAAGGAGCGCCGTCCGCCCCCTGGGGCGGGGCTCGCGGCGTCTGGTGCGTGCGATCGCAAGGCGGAGGATCGTTCGCGTACTGGACATACGGGATGTACTGCGACGACTCCGACAACGCGGCGAGCGTGCGTGCCAGGCGTCGCAGGCCAGGCGGGACTTTCACGACACGCCCTGGCAGTGGCCACGGCCCCCGAGCGTGCCTCGGGGGCCGTGGCGTGCCCGGGGCGCGTTTTTACGCCACGTGAGACGCGGGAGGCCCGTGAGACCCGGGAGACTCGTGATCCCCCCCTATGCCTCACGAGGGCGCCCGACGACAGAAAGCGGTTGCGGAGGGGGTGGACAGCGCACCGGCGCTGTGCTGTTCTGCGCATGCCAAGCATTTCCGCGTGGTTAATTCCGCGTTCCGTCCCCCCACCTCCCCTTGAGCAAGAGGAGCCCGGATGCGAATCTCCCACCCGGCCGGACCGGCGGCGCGCCGGTTCAGGCCCGCCCTCGTGTGCGCCATGGCCGTCGCGGCCTTTCTTCTGACGCTGCTGTCACCCCCCTCCGCGTCGGCCGATTCCAACGGCGGCCTGCGGATCATGCCGCTCGGCGACTCGATCACCGACGGCTTCAACGTTCCCGGCGGCTACCGTGTCCGGCTGTGGCAGCGGGCCGTGGCCGACCAGAGAGTGGACGACTTCGTGGGCTCGCAGTCCAACGGACCGGCCGAACTGGGCGACCACGACCACGAAGGACACTCCGGCTGGCGCATCGAGCAGATCGACGCGCAGGTCACCGGCTGGGTCCGGGCCACCGACCCGCGCACCGTGCTGCTGCACATCGGCACCAACGACATCTCGCAGAACTACGACGTGGCCGGCGCGCCAGGGCGCCTGTCCACACTGATCGGCCACATCACCGCCGCCGCGCCCAACGCCGATGTCTTCGTCACGAACATCATCCCGTTCGGCGACGCCACCCTGGAGGCGCGGGCCCGGCCGTACAACGCGGCCGTACCCGGAGTCGTCGACCAGTGGGCGGATCAGGGACGCAAGGTCCACTTCATCGACATGCACAGCGCGCTCGGCGCCGGTGACCTCGCCGACGGCGTCCACCCCAACGCCGGCGGCTACGCCAAGATGGCGGACCGCTGGTACGAGACGCTGCGCACCGGCCCCTGGATCTGACGGGCCGTAACCCTCCCGCACTGCGCGATGCGTTCCCGCCTGCCACCGTCGGAGGAGAACCGCCCCGCTGCCGCCCGGCCCTCACTCAGCCGGACGGCGGCGGGGTCACCGGTCGGGACGTCGCGCGGGAAGGGCAGGCCGCCGGAGTCCGTCGGGCCCATGCTCGCGGACTGGCCGGTGTGAGCTGCAAGCCTGGCTTGGCCACGGCTCGCCAGAGACCACCCAGCATGACGCGAAGATCGCCCCGACGACCTTGGCGACCGGCGCGGCCTGATCCTCAACGCCATCGTGCCCTGGACGGCAAAGTACATCGACGCGGCCGTCGCACAGCTCAGGGCTGAGGGCCACGAGAGCCGCGACGAGGGCATCGCCCGACTCTCCCCGCTCAAGCACCGCAATCTCAATGTGCTCGGACGCGACGGCTTCAGAGCCTCCCCCTGCCGCCGACGCCCTACGCCCTCTGCGCGACCCGGACGCCACCGTGCTTGATGACGAGAACGGCGCGGACTGACAGCGCCGGCAGCCGACCAGCAGGGAGCCGGTCACACGACGCTCACAGCGATGCCTTGTACGCCTCGCGGATGGAGGCGGGAACGCGGCCCCTGTCATTGACGAGGTAGCCGTTCGCGCGGGCCCAGAGGCGTATCGCCTCGCCCTCCGGGCCGCGATCGCGCAGAGGGCCCACAGCATTCTCCCTCGCGTTGCCCGAGGAAACACCTTCCAGGTGATTCGCCGCATTCTGGAAGAAGGCGGACAGCGAGGCGAACGTTCCTTCTTCAGGGGCAGAGCCCTCGCCCCAAGATCCGATGCTGCCGGTGCGCGTGTTCAGGAACCTGCCGTAGAAGCCATCGCTCTCCGCGGCGATCGGTACCCACTCTCGGCGCCAGGACGGATAGTCAGGGTCACCGGACGGTTCCATCTCCTCCATCCCCATCTTGTGGAGGTAGACACGCTCGATGTCCAGCAGCCCCAGAAGGAGACCGCCGCTGGATATGACTCCCCCGCACCCCAGCGCCACCAGGCACGAGCCGACGGCAGGTCGCCGCCCACCACCGATGTCGTTTGCCAGAAGCCACTGCCACATCTCCCTCGGCAGTTTCAGGCCCATGCGCTCTTCAGCATCACTGATGGCTGCCGGGCGGCCCGGGCCGCCAAGACCGGCGAAAACGCTGGGGTCATGCTGTTCGAGCCATCTGGTGACCCGGCCCCACGCCTGTCTTACTTCCTCTGCCTCGTGCGTTGGCATTTCGCTCATGCCCGATCTCCGACGAACGAGACACGTACACCCGCGTTGCCGGCTCCCAGGAACCGCGGAACGGGCTTCCAGGTCGTGTCGGTCATCGGAGAAAGAGGCGACCACTGATCATCCATGGGCAGACCGTACGTGGGACCACTGACATCACGCCCTCTCGCGGCTGATGTGTGTTGTTGACGGCCTGTTAGGCGCTGGACCAGGAATTCAGTGGGTAACGGGGGTTGCCGATGTCGCGGCCGGCGGTTTTGGCGATCTTCGTCAAGGAGAGAGGCCGAGACGGTGGTGGAGCACGACGGCCGGCCGCACCAACAACCCCCGGCGCCCCGATCAGCAGATACGCGGCAGTTGCTCACCCAGCGGGACGTCCACCACGCGGGTGCCGCCCAGCGCCGTACTCGCCACCACCATGCCCGGATGGTCCGCCGTACAGGTGCCGATCGCCACCGCCCCGGCGCCGCGTGGGTGCGCGCGCATCGCCGCCAGCACCGCGTCGGCGTGCGCCGGAGGCACGAACGCCACCAGCTTGCCCTCGTTGGCCACATACAGCGGATCGAGACCGAGGAAGGCGCACGCGTTGGCGACCGCTTCCGGCACCGGCAGCGCCCGCTCCCGCAGGGCGATGCCGACCCGGGCCGCCGACGCGATCTCGTTGAGCGAGGTCGCCAGGCCGCCGCGGGTCGGATCCCGCAGCACATGCAGGTCGGCGCAGGCGGCCAGCATCGTCTGGACGAGCGAGGCCAGCGGCGCGGTGTCGCTGACGATCTCGACGCCGAACTCCAGGCCCTCGCGGACACTCATGATGGCCACGCCGTGCTCGCCGATCGGACCGCTCACGATGACCACGTCGCCCGGCACGGCGCGGCGCGGCCGGATGTCGACACCCTTGGGGATCAGCCCGATGCCGGCCGTGTTGATGAAGATGCCGTCGCCGTGGCCGGCGTCCACGACCTTGGTGTCGCCGGTCGCGACGATCACGTCCGCCGCTCTCGCGGCGGCGCCGAGGGCTTGTGCCACCCGTCCGACCGTGGCGATCTCGACGCCCTCCTCCAGAATGAAACCGCAGGACAGATAGGCGGGGCGGGCACCCGCCATCGCCAGGTCGTTGACCGTTCCGTTGACCGCGAGATCGCCGATGCTGCCGCCGGGAAAGAACAGCGGACGCACGACGTACGAGTCGGTGGAGAAGGCCAGCCTCGTCCCGCCGAGGGTGACCGTCGCGGAGTCGCCGAGTTCCGCGAGGATCTCGCCGCCGAAGGCCGGGGCGAAGAGATGCTCGACGAGTTCGGCGGAGAGCTGACCGCCGCCGCCGTGGCCCATGACGACCTTCAGATGGTCACGGAGCGGGGCGGGGCAGGTCCACCCGGAGAAGTCCGGCGCGGCGGGCCCCGGATCCCGCGGGTCGCCGTCCGCGACCCGGATGCCGGTCGGCTCAGCCAACGGAGGTCACCTCCTCCCGGCCGCCGGCGGGGCCGGCCGGCTCCGGTGCGGCCAGCCTGCGGTACAGGTAGTACGCGGCGCAGGCACCCTCGCTCGACACCATGGTGGCGCCGAGCGGATTGCGCGGTGTGCAGGCCGTACCGAACGCCTCGCACTCGTGCGGCTTGATCAGCCCCTGCAGCACCTCGCCGCTGCGGCAGACCGTGGACTCCTCCGTACGGATGCCGGTCACCGAGAAGCGGTACTCGGCGTCGTACTGCCGGTACGCGGGGGAGAGCCGCCAGCCGCTCGCCGGGATCATGCCGATTCCGCGCCAGGCGCGGTCGGTGACCTCGAAGACGTCGTCCAGCATGGCCATCGCGGCCGGGCTGCCCTCCGCCTGGACCGCCCTCGGGTAGGCGTTCTCCACGATGTACTCACCGGCCTCCAGTTGACGCACGGCGCGGCGGATCCCCTCCAGGATGTCCAGGGGTTCGAAGCCGGTGACCACGATGGGGACCCGGTGGCGTTCGGCGAGTTCGGGATACTCGCTGATGCCCATCACGGTGCAGACATGGCCGGCCGCGAGGAACGCCTGGACCCGGCAGTCGGGCGAGTTCATGATGGCGTCGATCGCCGGTGGTACGCGTACGTGCGACACCAGCAGGCTGAAGTTCTCGATGCCGAGCTTCCTGGCCTGGTACACGGTCATGGCGTTCGGCGGAGCCGTCGTCTCGAATCCGATGCCGAAGAACACCACATGACGGTCCGGATTCTCCCGCGCGATCTTGAGCGCGTCGAGCGGCGAGTAGACCACCCGTACATCCGCGCCGTCGCTCTTGACCTTGAACAGATCCCGGCCGCTGCCCGGCACCCGGAGCATGTCACCGAACGAACAGAAGATCACGTCCGGGCGGGACGCGATCTCCAGCGCCTTGTCGATGGTCTCCAGCGGCGTCACACAGACCGGGCAGCCGGGGCCGTGGATGAGTTCGACGGCCTCCGGGAGCAGTTGGTCGATGCCATGGCGGATGATCGAGTGGGTCTGCCCGCCGCAGACCTCCATCAGCGCCCAGGGACGGGTGACCGTCGTCCGGATGTCGTCGAGCAGCCGGGCGGCCAGGGCGGGATCGCTGAATTCGTCGAGATACTTCATCGTTGGGCCTCCTTCGGAGTGCCGGGCTTCTTCCCGGTGCCGGTCTTTGTGGCTTCGGCGCCGGGCGACGCGGCCGGCGGGGGACCGGCCACCGGCTCGGCACCGGGACCGGTGCCGTCGGGACGGTCGGCGCCCGCCTCCTTCGCGGCCCGGCCCCAGGCGTCCCCGAACTCCTCCTCCAGGACGCCCAGATTCTCGAACAGTTCCAGCGTCTGCTTCGCGGACTCCTCGTCCAGGCGCTGCAGCGCGAAGCCGACATGCACGATCGCGTAGTCCCCGACCTCCATCTCAGGCACGTACTCCAGACAGACGTCCTTGACGACGCCGCCGAAGTCGACGTGTGCCATCCGGGTCCCGTCGCGCTCCTCGATGTCCAGCACTCTGCCGGGCACAGCAAGGCACATGGCTCCTCCTCGATCGAGCTGGTCGTCCCGCGTGTCATCGGCCGGCCGCCGGCCCGGCTCCGGGCACCGCCCGGGCCCCGATCATCAACTGCCCCAGGGCCAGCCCGCCGTCGTTGGGCGGCACCCTGTGATGCCGCAGCACGGTGAATCCGTCGTCCGCGAGCCGCGCCGCACAACCGGTGGTCAGCAGCGCGTTGCAGAACACCCCGCCGGTCAGAGCGACCGTGCCGAGCCCCGTACGGTCGCGGGCCGCCCGGCACATGTCGTGCACCAGCCCGACGACCGCGCCGTGGAAGCGGGCGGCCACCGTCGAGGCGTCTACGCCGGCCCGCAGGTCGTCGACGACGGCCGCCAGTACCGGGGCCGGGTCGGCCACCAGAGCGACCCCTGGGCCACCGTCCGCGGCGGGGCGGTCCGGAGCGCCGTCGTTGCCCGAGGCGTCTCCGGCGGATCCGGCGGGCACCAGGGCGAAGCGGTACCCCTCCCAAAGCTCGCCGGGCCGTTTCCTCCCCGCCGCCGTCGCCGCGTTCTCCAGCTCGGACGCCGCCCGCGCCTCGTAATCGACGCGATGACACACCCCGGCGAGCGACGCGACGGCGTCGAACAGCCGTCCCATGCTGGATGTGGGCACACAGTTCACGCCCCGGTCGAGCTGCCGCTCCAGCAGCCGCAGTTCGCCGGGCTCGCACGCGGCGACGCACGGCAGGTCCCGGGACCAGGGCAGACCGGCCGCCCGCAGATGCGACAGCGCCATCCGACACGGATTGCGCACGGCGGCGTCACCACCGGGCAGCGGCACGTAAGCGAGGTGGGCGAACCTGCGGAAGCCGTCATAGTCCGCGAGCAGCACCTCGCCGCCCCACACCGCGCCGTCGTCCCCGTAGCCCGTGCCGTCGAAGGCCACACCGATCACCGGCGCCGAGCCGTCCAGACCGTGCTCGGCCATCGCGGCAGCGACATGCGCGTGATGGTGCTGTACGCGGCGCACCGGCCGGCCCTCCGCGTGGCGTTCGGCCCACTGGCCGGAGCGGTAGCCGGGATGCCGGTCCGCGACCAGCAGCCGGGGAGTGACGGAGGTCAGCTCCGAGAGGTGGCCGACGGCCGCCTCGAAGGCGGTGAGCGTCGCCAGGTCGTCCATGTCACCGATATGCGCGGACAGCCACGCGTAGCGGCCCTCTGCGAGGCAGAAGGTGTTCTTCAGATCCCCGCCGACGGCGAGCGCCGGCTCCACCGGCAGCGGCAGCGCGACCGGCAGCGGGGCGTAACCGCGCGAGCGGCGCACGGGAAGCTCCAGACCGGCGCAGATCCGGACCACGGAGTCGTCGCACGGCACCCGCACCGGCCGGTCGTGCGCCAGCCACGCGTCCGCGAGACCCGCGAGCCTGCTCAGAGCCTCCTCGTCGTCGGTGACGATGGGCTCTCCCGCGCGATTGCCACTGGTCATCACGAGGACGGGCGGACCGGCCGGATCGCCGGGCAGACCCAGCAGCAGGTGATGCAGCGGGGTGTACGGCAGCACGACGCCGAGGTCGGGACTGCCGGGCGCCACGCCGTCCGAGACAAACCGCTCACCGCCGTCGCGGCGCCGGAGCAGGACGACCGGCCGGCGCCGGCCGAGCAGCAGATCGCGCTCCTCGGCGTCCGTGTGGACGAGGCGTTCCACCGTCTCCGGCGAGCCCGCCATCACGGCGAACGGTTTCGCGCCCCGGTTCTTGCGCGCGCGCAGGGTCCGCACGGCGGTGGGATCGGAGGCGTCGCAGGCGAGGTGGTAGCCGCCCAGTCCCTTGACGGCGACCACCGCGCCGGCGGCGAGCAGCCGGCGGGCCTCGGCCAGCGCGTCCTCGCCCGTCCGCCGGGCGCGAGCGGGTCCCGGCGGGCCCGTGACCAGGCTCAGCCGGGGACCACAGGCATGGCAGGCGATCGGCTGGGCGTGGAAGCGCCGGTCGGCCGGATCCCCGTACTCCCGGGCGCAGTCGGCGCAGAGCGGGAACCCGGCCATGGTGGTCAGCGCCCGGTCGTACGGCAGTCCCGTGACCACGGTGAACCGGGGGCCGCAGTGGGTGCAGGTGATGAAGGGATGCCGGTGGCGCCGGTCCGCGGGGTCGGCCAGCTCGCTCAGACAGGCGTCGCAGGTCGCCGTGTCGGCAGCGACCAGGGTCCGCCCGGGGCCCCCGGCGGACGGCCGGATGGTGAATCCGCTGCCCCCGGTGGCCGGGACGGTCCGGTGCCGTACGGATTCCACCACGGCGAGCGGCGGCGCGTCGGTGGCCACCCGTGCGCAGAACGCCGCCACCTGCCGCCCGGGTCCCTCCACCTCCGTCTCCACACCGTCGGCATTGTTGGTGACCCAGCCCGTCAGGCCGAGTTCGCCGGCGAGCGCGTACACGAACGGACGGAAGCCGACGCCCTGGACCACGCCGCGCACCTCGACGCGACGGCGTTCGCACCCGGCCCCGGACGAAGCGGGGCGGGCGGCGGGAGCGGGGCGGGACGCGGGCGCCGCGACAGGTCGGCTCATCGTGCCTCGGGCGCTCCCCGCTCGGCGGCGGCGGGGTGCTCGTGACCGCCGGGACCTTCGGACCCCTGGCCGTCGTCGTCACCGTGCCGGTGGTGCGCGGACCACCCGTGCTGAGCGGCCAGCACCGGCTGGTGGACGGGAACACCGTCGGCGCATCCGAGGACGAGGGCCAGCAGTTCACCGACGCCGGCACCGGTGCGCGCGGAGGTCTCCACCACCGGGACCCCCGGATTCACCTGACGCACATGGCGGCGGAACGCCGCTCCGTCGAAGTCGACCGCCTCGGCGATATCGGTCTTGGTGACCACCACGAGCTGGGCGGAACCGAACGCCGTCGGGTACTTCAGCGGCTTGTCCTCGCCCTCGGTCACCGAGCACAGCACGATCCGCAGGCTCTCCCCGAGGTCGTAGGAGGCGGGACAGACCAGATTGCCGACGTTCTCCACGAAGAGCACCTGGGTGTCCGCCGGGAGCCAGCCCTCCAGATGGCCGCTGAGCATCCCGGCCTCCAGATGGCAGAGCCCGTCGGTGAGCACCTGCTTGACGGGCGCTCCGGCGCGCGCCAGGCGCCGCGCGTCGTTCTCGGTGGCCAGGTCGGCGGTCACCGCCGCCACCGGGACACCGGCCGTGACCGCCGCGGCGAGCAGCAGCTCCAGCAGGGCCGTCTTGCCGCTGCCCGGACTGGACAGCAGATTCACCTCCGCTGTGCCCTGGGCGGCGAGAGACTCGCGCAGTTCCAGGGCACTCGCGTCGTTCTTGGCCAGTACCGCCTGGTGCAGATCAACGACTCGGCACATGAGTTGCCTCCTCGGGCGTATCCCGATCGTCTCCGTTGACCGCGTGAGGCGCATCCGAGGGACCGTGCAGGACGACCCCGGCGATCTCCAGTTCCCGCCCCGACAGCAGTTCCTCCAGCGGCCGTGCGCAGCCGTCGCACCACAGGAGTGGCGGCATGCCGACATCACTCTCCCGGCCGCAGCCGGTGCAGCGGGCCCGCCCGGGGACGGTGTCGATGTCCAGGCGGGCACCGGCGAGGACGGTGCCCTCGCTCGCCAGACCGAAGGAGAAGCGCAGCGCCTCCGGCACCACACCGGCGAGTTCGCCGATCCTCAGCCGCACGGACACGACCCGACCGCCGCCCTGGGCCCGGACGGCCTCCTCCACCTGGGTCACCACGGCCGTGGCGATGGACAGTTCGTGCATGGATCTCACCTCGCTGCGGTGGGTACGCGGCGCCGGCCGTGTCCGGCGCGGACGGCGCCCGACGGCTGGCCCGCCCGGTCGGGGGTGGTTAGCGTGGAGCGTGGGACGGATGAACGGCCCGGTCGCACGGCCACGTCAGGAGAGCGCAGCCATGACGACGCACGACAGCGAACGACGCGCGCTGCTGACCCCCGTCATCCTGCTGCTGCTCGCCGAGCGCCCCGGCCACGGCTACGAACTGACCCAGCGCCTGGGGGCCTTCGGCTGGGCCGAGGCGGAGTCCGCGCATGTGTACCGGCTGCTGCGCGGCATGGAGAAATGCGGTCAGATCGCCTCCCAGTGGCGCGCCTCGGCCTCCGGGCCGGCTCGCCGCGAGTACCGGATCACCCCGGCCGGCTCCATGAGCCTCGCGCTGTCGTTCGTCCGGCTGGGTGAGCTGCACAGCACCCTCCATCTCTTCCTGGAGCGCTATATCCAGCTCACCGGGACGCACTCCCGTGAGGTACCGCGGCCCCTGTCCGGGCATCCGCCGGCCACGGGCTGACAGGGCGCGCTCGGCGAGCCGTCCGGTCCAGGGGCCGGCCGGCGCCACCCGCGTACGCCGGAGGGCCGAGGTCATCGGCCGGTCCGCCGGGCCCCGTCACCGGGCTCCACCGTCACATCCGGCGCATCCGCAGATAGCGGCGCAGATCCGGGACGGATTTCGCCGTTCCGTACGCCATCCCGGCCGCGGCCACTCCGGCGCAGACCCACAGCCACGTCAGGTCCGGCTCCTTGGCGGGATGTGCCGTCTTCATCCAGTTCATTCAGCTCATCTCCTTCGTCTCCGGCCCGCGCGGGCGCGCCCCCGTCCGTGGGGAGCGTGCCCGGCGGACGCCGTACCAGATCGAGGACCAGGTCCACCGCCGGTCCGACGGCGGCGGCCACCGGCTCGCTCAGCCCGATGCCCTCCTCCGCGGTGAGCGGCTGGCAGCCGACGACCAGGACCTGTTCCGGGAGCGTGCCGCCGGCCTGGGCGTGCAACTCCCGGACGAGGCACAGCATCGCCGCCGGATCCATGCCGTGCCCGTCCAGCCGGGCGGTCGACGCCGGTCCCCGCTGGACGGGATCGACGTCGATCAGGCAGATCGTGCCCGGCGGAACGCCGCGGTCGACGGTGTCGACCAGGACGAGCCTGCGGTAGCCGTCGAGGAGCCGGTAGGCGAGATGGACCCCCCGGATGCCCGCGTCCATCAGGTCCACGCCGGACGGCAGTGGCCGTCCGGTCAGCAGCCGCACGGCCTCCACCCCGAATCCGTCGTCGCCGAGGAAGATATTGCCGATGCCCGCGATCAGGGTCCGGCCGGGCGCGGTCCCGGGCAGGGGTACGGCGGCCATGTCAGCTCCTTCCTTCCGGATCGCGCGCCCCCGGATCGCGCGCCCCCGGATCGTGCGCGGAGATCTCCGCGGGTTCGACCTCGTCGGGACGGAAGTAGAGGAACCGGCCCTGCTGGCGCCGCACATCGATGCCGGGGTCACCGTCGACGGTCACCGCGATATGGGTCTCGCCGTCGAAGTCCTGGAGCACCGCCTCGACCGTGGCCCCACACCCCGCCAGAAAGATGTCCTGGGCGTCGGACCTGCGCGGTCCCGGCCGCAGTACAACCCTGCTGCCCACCCCGAGCCGCTGCCCGTCGACGGTCACGGTGTCCTCGCCGGGACCGTCGACGCCGTCCTGGGCCGGGTCCCACCACGGCAGCCCGGGGCCGGTCGGCAGCGTGAGACCGGCGGACGGTGTCACGGCCGCCGGGTCAGGGCCCGGCCGCCGGGTGCTCTCGCCCGTCACCTCGCGCAGACCGCGAATGGCTCCGTGCAGGCGCTCCATGACCTCGGCCGGCATCCCGTCCACCAGATCGATCACCTCGGCGGCGCGGGCGTCCGTACCACGCGCCTCACGTTTCTCCCGCTCGGTGAGCGCGGCCGTCCGCAGCGACAGGATCTCGTCGATCTCGGTGGCGTCGTAGAGCGGGCCGGGGCTCTCGGCGGCGACCGCCGGATGGTCGTCGAGAATGATCGGCGACGACAGCAGTACGTCCTCGCGGCCCTCGCCACAGGCCAGCACCGGCCAGGTGTGCTCGTTGCGGCAGAGGCGCGCGGCGGGTTTCGCCCACTCCGGCGGGTCCGTCATCGACAGGAACCGGCCACCGGGCAGCCCGAGCAGCAGATGCGCCCCGATCAGGCTGTGCGGCAGGGCGGCTTCACGGTCGCCGCTCTCCCGCCGGTCCGGCGCCCAGCCCGACACATTCCGCACCGTCGCGGTCAGCCGCAGTGCCCCGAACGGGCCGGGCAGCGGCTCGGTGGCCAGCAGGATCTCACCCGCCAGCGGCCGGCTGCGCCGCACCAGACGCCCCACCAGGCGGCCCGCGTCGTCGTGCACCGGCTCGCGCCCGACTCCGCCCGGACGGTCGAACCGCAGGGTGTGCCCTTCGCCGGCGAGCCGGCGGAGCGGCACCTGGAACTCGATCCGCTCCTCCTCGCCCTCGTCCCAGGGGACCAGCACCCGGTCCGCGAGGTCGAGTTCCGGCACCTGCGTCCAGCCCTCACCGTCCGGGGAGGGGCACTCGACCGTCCGGCGGCGCACCTGAAGAAAACGCAGTTCGGCCATGATCAGGTCGGCGCGGCGAGGTTCCAGCAGACACTCCGTACGCTGCCCGGCGTGCTCGCCGTGCGCCTCCTGCCAGGCGGGTGGCACCAACACCCCGAACTGCCAGCGCAGTTGGTTCTTCCGCGCGGAGGCACGGTAGGGATACAGCACATAGCCCTCGAACAGCAGGGCGTCGGCGACCCGGCGGGCCTCGTTGAAGCCCGCGGTCACGCGGTCCATGGAGTCCTCGTTCATCGCTGCCCTCCCCGGCCGGGGTGTCCGCCCGGGTCCCGGCCGCCGGCCGGGGCGGCGGGACGGCGGGCGCCGTCCTGAGCGGGCCCGGCGGTACGCAGCAGTTCCTCGAAGGTCCGTTCCCAGGACGGCAGGGCCCGCTCCGAGCGGTAACGGCGCAGGGAGTCCAGGCAGTCGTCACTGATCCGGAGCCAGCCGGTGCCGGGAAAGTACTGATCGATCATGTCCTGCCAGATCTTGACCGGCATCCGGAAGGCGGTCTCCTTGTGCCAGGGGACCGGCTCCGCCACAAAGCCGCGGTCGCCGGAGAAGACGGTGCCGGAGAACAGCATGAGCAGTGGGACCTCGCCGTCGGCGAGCGCGCGGAAGTACGTGGCCGAGGCCACCTCCGTGTCGTACGTGCAGGTCACCGGCAGCTCGATCTCCGTCGACCCGGTGAAACCGGGCAGGGTCACCGAAGCATGGGCGAACTGCAGGGGCTTGAGGGTGGTGCTCCAGCGGTCGGGCTCGCCGAAGAGGTCACCGAGCATCTCCACCTCGGCCGGTGCGTAGCGGCGCTGGACAGGCTCGATCCGGATCTGGCAGCGCAGCGCGACCGCGTGGATCCGGGCGCCGTCGGCCGCCTCGATCCGCAGCCGGAACAGCAGCGTCGGGCCCGCGCCGTACGGCTCCGGCCGTACGGCGGCGCAGGAGAACGTCAGATCGGTCATGACCCCTCCGTTCCGCCGCTGTTCCCGGACCGCCCGGAGTCCCGGTCCGTGCCCCGATCCGCGCCCCGGGCGTCGGCGGCCTCCGCGAGGTCCTCGTCCGCCGGCGGCCGGGCCGCCGCCCGGACCCGCGCGAAGAACTCCGTCAGATCGGCGCGGGCCTCCGCGCCGCCGTCGAATCCCTGCCAGTGCAGCCGCATCCGGCCCACCAGTTCGTAACAGGCGTCCACCGGCACCAGATAGCACTCACCGGGGCCGGTCCCGCCGCCGGATCCTTCGCCGCGTTCCCGCCGCACCAGCAGCGCCTCGGTGTCGGGGCGCAGCAGACCGGCCAGCCGGCTGGGGCCGAGTACGTCGCGCCAGGTCTCCGGATCGAGCTCGCTCTCGGTGGCCCCCGCCGGGCTGGGGTAGAACGCGGCCAGCCGGTCCAGTTCGGAGTTGCGGAAGAAGAACGCGAGCCCGACGGGGATCTGGAGCCGGTTCCAGCTCTCCTCGCCCAGCGTGAAGCCGGGATCCGCCAGATACCGGTCGGGCACCGCGCGGAAGCGGCCGGAGTCCGCGCCGGGACGGGTGAAGAGCAGATAGCAGCCGGTGCACGCGCACATCAGCGACCGCTTCCCGGTGTCCACGAGATGCCGGTGTTCTCCGGCCAGCGGCTCGGCGCACAGCTCACACCGTTCCCGCGCGGGCGGCGGACGGCGGGTGAATCCGCGCAGCCCCGGCAGCGGGGCGGAGGCGCCCGGGACCCGGGCGGGGCCGGCGTTCACGGCCGCGCCGCCAGCAGGACGCCCGGCAGCGCCACCCGTACGGAGCCGTTCTCCTCCAGCAGAGGTACGGGCGTCAGACGCCCCCGGTCACCCCGCCCGGCCCCTCGGATGTCGTACTCCGCCGCACAGGACGGGCAGCGCAGCCGGCCGCCGTCCACCGCCGCCGCGCCCATCCGCCCCGCGCAGGCCGGGCAGTGGTCGTGGTACGCGTAGAGATTGCCGGGCAGGCGGACCAGCACCAGGGGCGCGCCCGCCACCTCGTACACCGTGCTCTCGCCGTCGGCCAGGGAGGGGAGCGCCGGCAGCGGATGCCACTCGGCCGGAGCGTCCCCGGACGGGACGGCGGCCGGTGCCGGGGCCCGCGGACCCGGGGCGTCGTCCGGCGGCCGGGACATGATCTGCAGCAGCTTCGGCTGCGGTTTCTCCTCCGCCACGCCCTCGACCTCCACACGCGAGATCTCGGGAGCGCGTCGCGCCACCGCCTCTTCGATCGTCCACCGCACGGTCTGCGCGGAGGAAGGACAGCCGTCGCAGCTACCGCGCAGCCGCAGCCGCAGGATCCACCCGTCGGCGCCGTCGGGCTCGACTCCGGCGGCCTCCACATCGCCCGCGTGCGACCCCAGATAGGGCCGGACCTCGTCCAGTGCCCGGCCCACCCGGGTCATGGTGTCCTCGGGATGGAGATCGTGCAGCACCAGCAGCCCGCCGACGAGTTCATCGGCGCCGAGCAGCTCCAGCGGGTCGCTGCCCTCCGGCGCGCCGTCCAGCAGCTCGACAACACGGGCCAGCCCGGCCCCGTAGAACTCGACGATGCCGCGCACGAGTTCGTCCGCGAGATCGCGTCCCGCCGGTCCCATCGATCTGCCGAGTTCGTCGAGGAGCGCGGCGATGTGCTCACCGGTCTGTCGCTCCGTGGCCGTTGCCGCCATGTCGGGATGCCCTTCCTCCGTGGGGACGGCCCGGGCACGCCGGCCGTCCCTCTCCTCGGTGGGACCTTCGCGGACGTCGCCGCGGCTCAGCCCGCCAGTCCGCTGAGCCCGGTGGGCAGATGGGTCTCCTGGACGGTCCGGCCGCCGCCGACGTACATGTGGACGCCGCAGGGCAGACACGGGTCGAAGCTGCGCACCGTGCGCATGATGTCGATGCCCTTGAAGTCGTCCGGGGAGTTCTCCTCGAAGATCGGCGTGTTCTGCACCGCGTCCTCGTACGGCCCCGGCGTGCCGTAGGAGTCGCGCACGCTCGCGTTCCACGGAGTGGGCGGGTACGGATGGTAGTTGGCGATCTTGCCGTCCCTGATCACCATGTGGTGGGACAGCACGCCCCGCACCGCCTCGGTGAAGCCGACCCCGAGACCCTCGTCGGGCACCTCGAAGCTCTCCCAGGTCCTGGTGTTCCCGGAGCGGATCTCCTCCATCGCGCGCTCCGCGAAGTGCAGGGCGGCGGCGGCCACATACGCCTGGAAGTAGGTGCGTGCGCGATTGCGCTCCAGGGTGTTGCTCCACCGCGGGATCCGCCACTCGAAGGTGGCCTCCGGCTTGGTCATGGTGCGCGGGAGATTGATCTTGACGCTGTGCCCGGTGGCCTGCACATAGCCGATGTCGACCAGCCCGGACAGGGCGGTGGACCACAGCCGGGCGAGCGGGCCGCCGCCGGTGTCCAGCGCCAGGTGGTCCGTACCGTCGAACCAGCGCGGGGACATCACCCAGCTGTACTTGTCCGCGAAGTCGCGCTTCTGCGGGGCGGGGATGGTGTGCTGGTTCCACGGGTGGCGCGGGTCGATCGGATTGCCCAGCGGGTCACGCTCGACGAACATCTCCTGGCCCGCCCAGTCGTCGTAGTACGAGCTGCCGAGCAGGATCCGGATGCCGAGGTTGATGTCGACGAGATCGTTGGTGATCAGTTTGCCGTCGACGACGATGCCGGGCGTGACGAACATCCGCCGGCCCCACTCCGACATGTTCCGGTACGTGAAGTCGCAGTACTCCGGGTCGTTGAGCGCGCCCCAGCAGCCGAGCAGGATGCGGCGCCTGCCGACCTCCTCGTACCCGGGCTGCGCCTCGTAGAAGAAGTCGAACAGGTCGTCGTGGAGCGGCACGACGCGCTTCATGAACTCGACGTAGCGCATGAGCCGCGTCAGATAGTCCGTGAAGAGCTGGACGCTGGCCACGGTCCCGACCCCGCCCGGGTAGAGCGTGGAGGGGTGCACGTGGCGCCCCTCCATCAGGCAGAACATCTCCCGGGTGCTGCGGCTGACCTGGAGCGCCTCCCGGTAGAACTCGCCCTCCAGCGGGTTGAGCGAGCGCATGATGTCGGCGATGGTGCGGTAGCCGTGGTCGCCCGCGTGCGGCGCCGCGGTGCGTTCGGCCAGCTCCAGCACGCCGGGGTTGGTCTCGCGGACCATCTTCTCGCAGTAGTCCACTCCGACCAGGTTCTCCTGGAAGATGTTGTGGTCGAACATGAACTCCGCGGCCTCGCCGAGGTTGATGATCCACTCGCCGAGGTGCGGCGGCTTCACGCCGTACGCCATGTTCTGCGCGTACACCGAGCACGTCGCGTGGTTGTCACCGCAGATACCGCAGATGCGGCTGGTGATGAAGTGCGCGTCGCGCGGGTCCTTGCCGCGCATGAAGACGCTGTAGCCGCGGAAGACGGACGATGTGCTGTAGCACTCGGCCACCCGCTTCTGCTTGAAGTCGATCTTCGTGTGGATGCCGAGACTGCCCACGATCCGGGTGATCGGATCCCAGGACATCTCCATCAGACCGCTGCCGTCCTCGGTTTGCCTCGTCGTCGGCGCCATGGCGTGCGCACCTTCCTCAACGGTATGGGGGGCCTGCTCTGCCGTCGTGCTCTGCCGTCGTGTCCCGCGCCGCGCCGGCCGGAGGTTCCGCGGCGGATCATCACCGCGCCGGCCGCGGTGCACCGTGGCTCACCACGGAGGGTGGTAGCCGGTCAGGACCTTGTCGCCCTTGCGCCGCCACTTCGGCTCCTTGTCGACGGTCCTGGCCGTGACGGCGCGCAGTCCCCGGATGACCTTGCCGTACGCGCCGCTGGCCGCGGCCGAGACATGGCCGCCCGGCGGCTCGTCCATGAACGGCATGAACTTGTCCGGGAAGCCCGGCATCGTGCAGGCGATGCAGATGCCGCCGACGTTGGGGCAGCCGCCGACGCCGTTGAGCCAGCCCCGTTTGGGGACATTGCACTTGACCACGGGGCCCCAGCAGCCCAGCTTCACCAGACACTGCGGTGAGTCGTACTCGGTCGCGAACTGGCCCTGCTCGTAGTAGCCGGCCCGGTCGCAGCCCTCGTGCACGGTCGCGCCGAACAGCCAGGTGGGACGGAGCTGTTCGTCGAGCGGGATCATCGGCGCCGATCCGGCGGCCTGGTAGAGCAGATACAGCAGGGTCTCCGACGCGTTGTCCGGATGGACCGGGCAGCCGGGGATGCAGACGATCGGGATGCCTGCCCCGGACTTCCAGTCCCAGCCCAGATAGTCGGGCACGCCCATCGCTCCGGTGGGATTGCCCGCCATGGCGTGGATTCCGCCGTACGCCGCGCAGGTGCCGATCGCCACGACGGCCAGTGCCTTGGGCGCGAGGCGGTCGATCCACTCGCTGGTGGTGATCGGCTGACCGGTCTCGGGATTGTCCCCGAATCCCGACCAGTAGCCCTCGTTCTTGATCGACTCGTTCGGGATGGATCCCTCGATGACCAGAACGAAGGGCTCGATCTCCCCGCGGTCGGCCTTGAAGAACCATTCGATGAAATTGTCGGCGCCCTGCACGGGACCGCATTCGAAGTCGATCAGAGGCCAGTGAACGGCCACTTTGGGGAGCCCAGGCAGAGCGCCCAGGGCGATCTCCTCGATGCTCGGCTGGGTGGCGGCGGTGAGTGAGACCGAATCGCCGTCACAGCTCAGGCCCGCGTTGATCCAGAGGATATGGACCGTGGGGGTGTCGTCCTCGCTCTGTCCGCCGGGAGCCGGGCTTCCTTCGGAGACTGGTGCAGCGGTGTCCATCGTCCCCTCCTCGTCGAGGATTGCGGCGAGCCCTCCTGGGAGGAGTACGCACACGTATGAGGAGCTTCTCTACCTGGATATCCGACCCGGACGCGTGCGGTAAGTGCGGGGTGGTCCTATGAACCGTGTTCCGGAGGCGCCGGCGCGGCCCGGGCCGGCGGTTCAGAGCTGTACGGCGCTCAGCGGACCTGCGAGACGATCAGATACAGCCCATAGCCGACGGCGGCCGAGCACGCGAGAAAACACAGTCCGGCGAAGGTCCCGGTGAGCGCGGCCCGCCAGGCGGCGCCGCCGAGCGCGTGGTATCTCGTCGCCCTGGTCGCCGCCAGGGCGCGCACGCCCAGCGCGAAGACGATCACGATGCCCAGGGTGGCGCCGATACTGACGACGATCACCTCGCCCAGGGAGCTCCAGTTCAGCCCCATCCCGCCCGCTCCCTTCAGACGTTCGCCTTGACCGTGGTGGTGCGGATCGTCACGGATCGGTCGTTGTTGACATTGCGGGAGGTGACCGGATTCCGGCGGGAGAGAAAGATGATGAAGCCAGCGGTGGCGGCGGCCGCCACGGCGATGGCGGCGGTGCCGATCGTTCCCCCGTACACGACCACGACCGAGGCGAGAGCGCCGACGCACCCGGCGGCGGGAAGGGTGACGCACCAGGCGACGGTCATCCGCCCCGCGGTGCGCCAGCGCACTCGGGCCGGCTTCCGGCCGAGGCCCGCGCCGATGATGCTGCCGGAGCAGACCTGCGTGGTGGAGAGCGCGAAGCCGAGATGCGCGGAGGTCAGGATGACGGTCGCGGCAGCGGATTCCGCGGCGAAACCCTGCGGCGGACGGATGTCGGTGAGGCCCCTGCCCATGGTCCTGATGATCCGCCAGCCGCCCAGATAGGTGCCGAGACCGATGGCGAGGCCGGAGGATCCGATGACCCACAGCGGCGGTCCCGTGTCCTGTCCGAGCGCGCCCACGGACACCAGGGTGAGGGTGATGACGCCCATGGTCTTCTGGGCGTCATTGGTGCCGTGCGCCAGGGAGACCAGCGAGGCGGAGGCGATCTGTCCCAGCCGGAAACTCCGGTCGACCGAGGACTTCCGGCCGCCCGCGGTCAGCCGGTAGGCGAGATACGTCGCGGCCAGCGCGGCGATCCCCGCCACCGCCGGGGAAGCGAACGCCGGGATGATGACCTTCTCGACCACCTTGGCGAAATCCACCCCGTGCTGTCCCGCGCCCACCCATACGGCCCCGATCAGCCCGCCGAACAGGGCGTGTGAAGAGCTGGACGGCAGACCCAGCAGCCATGTCGTCAGATTCCAGAGGATGGCACCGACGAGACCGGCGAAGATCATGCCCGGCGTGACCAGTTTGTCGTCCACGATCCCGCCGGAAATGGTCTTCGCGACCGCGGTGGACAGGAAAGCGCCCGCCACATTGAGTACGCCGCTGATGAGTACGGCGATCCTGGGGCGGAGCGCCCCGGTGGCGATCGATGTCGCCATCGCATTCGCGGTGTCATGGAATCCGTTGGTGAAGTCGAATGCCAGAGCGGTTACGATCACCACTCCCACAAGAAAGGTCATGTGGTCCATTGACTTCATCCAAGCGCAGCCACGCGTGAGCTCGGGAAAGGCGGTGTGAAGACACCCAGGTCTTCCTCCCAAAGGCCCAGGTCTTCCTCTCAAAAGGCTTAGACCGTGTCCTGTGTGGGGATGGCTCGCTGGGTCCTGCCTGGGGCGGGGTACGTGGAGTGGGATTGTCCCGGACGGGCTGTGGGAGATCGCGGAGCCGCTGATCCCCGCGTGGAGAGTCTGGCCGCAGGGTGGCGGTACGCAGGACACGCCTGATGAGACGCTGTTCGCCGCGATGATCCACGTGCTGGTGAGCGGGTGCGCCTGGCGTGCGCTGCCGCTGTGCTTCAGGATCTCGAAGCCGACGGCCCCCCCGGCGGTTCGTGATCTGGTCCAGGGCCGGTGTCTGGGGCCGACCGCACGAGTAGCGCTTCTGGCGGCCGGCTCACTGGGGGTGGGGCGCCGCCCGCTTCCAGACCAGGACGGAGTGCACCGTGCCGCGCGGGAAGGCGTCGTTCGCTACCAGCGTCAGTTGATTGCCGTCGAACGTGGCCTCGCGGATCAGGGTGGTGCCCAGCCAGGCCGGCAGCAGAGACACCTCGACATCGTGGTGGAGCGTGTGGTTCGACTCGTCCACGGTGTACTTGCCGCTGTAGGCCAGGTACCCGGTTGCGGCGGCCGCTGCTGGTTCGAGGTCACCGCCGTCGCTGTCGAGCAGGTGGTAGTCGGGGCGGCCCGGCCGCATGATCTGAGCCGACATGTAGCCGTCCGAGGTGTACATGATGATGCCGGTGGCATCTTGGCCGAGGGGATAGGTGATTCCTGGGCGTTCGGTGTATTCGGCCGTGAACGATGTTAGCTGCCACGTTCCGACGACCTGGTCCGCGAGCATCACTCCGCTCCTTCGGGGATCGTCTTGAGGGGCAGCCCGAACATCAGCCAGGACTGGTGACTGTCCCAGTCCGGATAGAGCTTGTCCATCTCCTCGAACAGCTCCTGCTCAGAGGTGGTGGACTCCTTGAGTCGGCCGAAGTCACGCAAGTAGCGCTTGGAGGCTTCGATGCACTCGGGGGTGTCGGGGGCGCCGGTCTTCTTGTGACCGGCGACCGCGATCTTCGGGTTGAGCGCCGCCAGCCGGTCAAGCGCGGCGATCCAGTTCTCCCGGCTCGCCGGTGTCGTCTCGCCGACGAACATGTGGCACTGGTTGTACAGCACGTCGCCGGCGACGACCAGGTCGATGGAGGGCACGTGCAGCGAGGTACTGTGCAGCCCGTCGGTACGCCCTTGCTCGATGATGCGGATTTCCTCGCCTTCGAGCGCGAAGGTGTCTGACTCGTACAGCTCGGGCAGGGCCATGGTCGTGGGCAAGCCGGGCCACATCTTCCGGCTGAACTCGATCAGCTCCGGTGGGGTCTGGGCGATGAGTTCCATCGTGCCGGGCGTGGCGATCGCTTTGGCGTCCGGGAACTGTTCGAGCACAGCCGACAGCCCGAAAAAGTGATCGGGGTGTCCGTGAGTGATGTAGATCGTCGTGAGGTTCTTCTCATGCAGAGCGATCCAGCTCGCCAGGGCCTCGCCCTCCGCTGCGGTGGTGAGTGCATCGACCAGCACAGCGTCACGTTCACCGTAGATCAGCGTGGCTGTGGTCGGATCCCAGCCGAACGGCGGCCCCATCTCGAACGGCCGCTCGCCGACGGCACGCCTGCGAGGTGAGTTGAATACGTTGACGTCCAAGCTCTTCGGAGAACGCGTCTTGGACATGGTCTGAGCCTTTCTCCCGCGCAGTGCACACTTCATTAGGGCCAAGGCGCGGTGCCATGAAGCGACCGGCGACATCGCCCTCTCCGCAGCGAGGTGCTGCTGGAGCAATGTGCTGATGAAAACCCAATCAAAGCCCCACGACACCGCCAAAGTGGATTATCGTATGCTCGCGCAAGCTGCGCTATGCGGGTGGTCACGCAGGGCACCGCCTTGGAGGAGGAGGCAGGCGCGGCACGGGCAGTGATGTCCGATCGCACCACGGATTCCGGCGATTTCCGCAGTGGGGCGGTGGGACGGTGGACCGGTTACGCCGCGCTCGCGCGCAGTTGTTCGATCGCCGAATCGAGTGCTATTTCGAGATGGGTCACGCTGCCCGTCGCGAGCATGACTACCACGCCGCCCTGAAGTCCGGCCAGCAGCGCGGCCGCCGACCGGTCGACGTCGACACCGGCCCCGATCTCACCCTGGTCGCGCATACTGCGGATGCCCGCCGCGAGCCGGTTCTGCCAGCTCGACAGCAGACCGACGACGATGTCGCGGCTCTCCGGCTCACTCCGGCCGATCCCTGACAGCAGCGTGCTCAGTGGACACTGCTGACCCTGCTCCCGGTAGCGCCGCACCACCACATCGCGCCACGCCTCCCACGCCTCCCACGAGGTGAGTTCGTCGAGGTACGGCTGCTGGTCGGCCAGGACGCGGTCGGCCTCCCAGTGGGCGACCGCGAGCAGCAGCCCGGCCTTGCCCTCCGGGAAGTAGTGGAAGAGCTGGCTCTTGCTCGTCCTGGTCGCGTTCCGGACGTCGTCGAGCGTGGTGGCCGCCACCCCGCGGGCGCGTACCTCGCGGACGGCGCCCTCGATGATCCGGCCACGGGTCGCGAGCCCCTTCTCCGTCAGCTTCCGCTCGGCCGCTCTCTGCTCCATGGGGCAAGCCTACTGGACCGTAAGGTCCAGGGCGCGGCCAGCGAGTGGACTGGCGGGTCCAGGAGGCTTACATTGAACCCGTCAGTCCATAAAATCAGAGAAGGTCCGTGACCATGGGAAAACTGGACGGCAGGACGGCGCTGGTGACCGGCTCCACCAGCGGGATCGGGCGCGCCGTCGCGGTGCGGCTCGCGGCCGAGGGCGCACATGTCATCGTGAGCGGCCGCGACTCCGGCCGGGGACAGGCCGTGGTCCGCACGATCCGTGACGCGGGCGGCCGGGCCGACTTCGCGGCGGCCGATCTGGCCACGGCACACGACGCGCGGGCGCTGGCGGACGCCGCGCTCGGCCTCGCCGACGGGCGCGTGGACATCCTGGTGAACAACGCCGGCGTCTTTCCCGCGACGTCGACCCTGGGCCTCGACGAGGCGACATACGCCCATGTGATGGATGTCAATGTCCGGGGTCCCGTCTTCCTGACCCAGGCCCTGCTGCCCTCGATGCTCGACCGCGGCGACGGCGTCATCATCAATATGGGCTCCTGGGTCGCCCAGGTGGGGTTCATAGGCGGAGCGCTCTACTCGGCGAGCAAGGCGACGCTCGAACAGCTCACTCGCGGCTGGGCCTCCGAGTTCGGCAGCCGGGGGATCCGCGTCAACGCCATCGCGCCCGGGGTCATCGTCTCCGATCCCGAGGCGCCGGAAGCCGCCCGGCGGCACCGGATGGTGGAGAACTCGCCGGCCGGGCACGCCGGGAGGGTCGAGGACATCGCCCACGCGGCGGCCTATCTGGCGAGTGACGAGGCGGCTTATGTGCACGGCACGACGCTGGTCGTGGACGGCGGTGTGCTGGCGACCCGGCCAGGTCCCCGGCCGAACTGAGGCCCGCCCCACGGCGGCGGCCCGGCACCGCGCCCGCGCCGTGAAGTCGTATACGTGCAGACGGCATTCAGGGGTCCCGGTCCCTGCCGCGCCGACCGGTCCGCCCGCCGCGCCGGACACCGGACGGTGGCGCGCGGGGCCGTATGCCCGGTGCTCGTCGAAGCCGCCTCCGGGACCCGGAGACCTCGGCGCCGGGGCGGCCCGGAGAGCGTGGACCGGGACAGAGGCCGTTTGCGGACGCACCGGCCTCCTGTGCGTCTGCAACCGGGAGGCGGGCGCCAGGGCGCGGGCGGCCGGTCCGCCGGGCAGGTCCGCCGTGGCGCCGTCCCGGCTCGTCCTGGGCCGGTTCCGGCCGGACATGACCGTCGGCCCCGCGCTCCGCCCTGCTCGCGGGTCACCCTCGGAGCCCCAGGCCGGGCGGTGCGGGCAGGGCGAGAGCCCTCGCCGCGACCACGCCTCCGGCGGGCGGAGCCGTCTGCTCCGTGTGCGGTCGCAATAACTTCTGAAGCCGTCACCGCCGGCTCCCGATGCGCCCGTCTCGTTGCCTCATGCACGAGTCCGGAGAGGGGCCCCGGCAATTTTGACACGGCCTTGACAAATTAAGGCGCCGTTGCCAACATGCAAAACTCTCGCGAGTTTCTGCAAATACCTTGATGCCGCATCGGAACTTCTCCGCCAGAACGGTACGGCTGCTCCCCGGGTGACGGGACATCACCCGGGCGGCAGGCACTTCCCCGGCACTTCCAGCGACACCCCCGTGACACGGCCAGCGCGGTTCCGCGTGCCCACGCCCGACTCACCCCCGCCCGCAAGGAAGGAAGCTCCATGTCAGGACTCTCAGTACTCGCACGGCAGAGACAGACGTGGTTGAGATGGCTCACCGCGCTGGCGCTGGTACTGGCCGGCGGCGGCGTCGTCGTCGGACCGGCAGCCTCGGCCGCCCCGGCCGTGATTCCGGCCAGTGATTACCAGCAGGTACAACTCGCCCTCGGTGGAGCTGAGTTGGGCGAGGCGATGTCTCTCGCGGTCCTCCCGGACCGTGCGGTCGTCCACACGGCCCGTGACGGCACGCTCCGCTACACGGACGCCGCGGGCAACACCAAGACGGCCGGCAAGCTGGACGTCTACACGCATGACGAAGAGGGCCTCCAGGGCGTGGCCGCCGACCCGGGCTTCGCCACGAACCGCTACCTCTACCTGTACTACTCGCCCAAGCTGAACACCCCGGGCGGAGACGCGCCCGTCACCGGGAACGCCGCGGCCTTCGAGCCGTGGAAGGGCCACCTCAACCTTTCCCGCTTCACCCTGAGGACCGACGGCACACTCGACCTGGCCAGCGAGAAGGTCGTCCTCGAAGTACCGAACGACCGCGGCCAGTGCTGCCACGTCGGTGGTGACATCGACTTCGACGCCGCCGGGAATCTCTACCTGACCACCGGCGACGACACCAACCCCTTCGAGTCGAGCGGTTACTCGCCGATCGATGAACGGACCGACCGCAACCCGCAGTTCGACGCCCAGCGGTCCTCCGGCAACACCAACGACCTGCGCGGCAAGGTCCTGCGGATCAAGCCCACGGCGGCCGGCGGCTACACCGTCCCGTCGGGGAACCTCTTCGCTCCCGGTACGGCCAACACCCGTCCCGAGATCTACGCGATGGGCTTCCGCAACCCCTTCCGCATGTCCGTGGACAAGCCCACCGGCATCGTCTACCTCGGCGACTACGGCCCCGACGCCGGGGTCACCGACGGCAGCCGCGGCCCCAGCGGCCAGGTCGAGTTCAACCGCATCACCGCGCCCGGCAACTACGGCTGGCCGTACTGCACCGGCACCAACACGGCCGCGGAGACCTACGGCGAGTACGCCTTCCCGAACGGCCCCTCCTCGGGCAAGTACAACTGCGCCGCGGGCCCTGCCAACAACTCGTTCCGCAACACCGGGCAGACCACCCTGCCCCCGGTCAAGGCCAGTTGGATCAAGTACGGCGGTGACGCCGGCTCCCCGCCCGAGTTCGGCGGCGGCTCGGAGTCGCCCATGGGCGGCCCGGTCTACCGTTACAACGCCTCGCTGAACTCGAACGTGAAGTTCCCGCAGTCCCTCGACGGCCGTTTCTTCGCCGCCGAGTACGGCCGCAAGTGGATCAAGCCGGTCGAGGTCAAGGCGGACGGCACCCCCGGCGTCATCGAGACCTTCCCGTGGACCGGTACGCAGGTCATGGACCAGGCGTTCGGCCCCGACGGCGCGCTGTACGTCCTCGACTACGGCACCGGCGCCAACAACCAGGCGCTCTACCGCATCGAGTACATCGGCGGCAGCAACCGCAACCCGGTCGCCAAGGCCGCCGCCGACAAGGTGTCGGGTCCGACGCCACTGACGGTCGCGTTCTCCTCGGCGGGCAGCTCCGACCCCGAGGGCAGGGCCCTCACGTACGCCTGGGACTTCGGTGACGGCACCAGCTCCACCGCCGCCAACCCGAGCCACACCTACACGGCCAGGGGCACATTCCGGCCCACCCTCACGGTCAGGGACCCGGAGGGGCTGACCGGCACCGCGAGTCTGGTCGTGACGGCGGGCAACACCGCCCCGACGGTCAACCTCCAGAGCCCCGGCGACGGCCAGCTCTTCTCCTTCGGTGACACGGTGCCCTTCCAGGTGTCCGTGAGTGACCCCGAGGACGGTGCCATCGACTGCTCGAAGGTCAAGGTCACCTATCTCCTCGGCCATGACGAGCACCGCCACCAGATCACCCAGGCCACCGGCTGCTCGGGCAATCTCTCCGTGCCTGCCGACGGTGAGCACGACAGCGCGGCGAACATCTACGGCGTCTTCGACGCCGAGTACACCGACGCCGCCGGCCTGACCACGCACAGCGCGCGCATCCTCCAGCCCCGCCACCGGCAGGGCGAGCACTTCTCGGCGCAGTCCGGCATCCAGGTCGCCGCGCACGGCACCGCGGAGGGCGGCAACACCGTCGGCTTCACCGACAACGGCGACTGGATCTCCTTCAAGCCGTATGTCCTCGGCAACGCCAACAGGATCACCGCCCGGGTCTCCTCCGGAGGCGTCGGCGGCACGATCGAGGTACGGGCCGGCTCGGCCACCGGCACCCTGCTCGGTACCGCGACCGTGGCACCGACCGGCGGGTGGGACACCTTCGTCGATGTGTCCGCCAACCTGACGAACGCGCCTTCGGGCTCCACGGAGCTGTTCCTCGTCTTCAAGGGCCCGACGGGCCAGGGCAACCTCTTCGACCTCGACGCCTTCACCTTCGCCACCGGCAGCGGCGGTTCCAGCCAGACGGTGGAGGGTGAGTCGTTCACCTCGGCCCAGGGTGTCCAGGCCGCCGACCACGCACCGGCCAGTGGCGGCAGGACGCTCGGCTACATCGAGAACGGCGACTGGGCGGGCTACGCCTCCGTCCCCACGGCCGGGACCAAGACCTTCAGCGCGAAGGTCTCCTCGGCCGGGGCCGGCGGCACGATCCAGATCCGCTCGGGCTCGGCGACCGGCGCCGTGCTCGGGTCCGTCGCCGTCCAGCCCACCGGCGGCTGGGAGACCTTCGCCAATGTCTCCACCGCCCTCACCGGCACGGCCTCGTCCGGAGCGCTGTTCCTCACCTTCACCGGTGGCGCCGGGTCCCTGTTCGACATCGACACCCTCACCCTCACCAAGTGACGCGCGGGAAAGGGACAGTGATGCTTCATCAGCTACGGCGGATACCGAAGGCAGCCGCCTCGGCCGTCGTCGTCACGCTCGCCCTCGCCGGGGCGTTCCTGACGCCGGCCGAGAGCGCGCGGGCCGCCGACCCCGCCTACAAGGTGCTCGTCTTCTCCAAGACGGCGGGCTTCCGGCACGACTCCATCCCGGCCGGCACCCAGGCCATCCGTGACCTGGGCGCGGCCAACAACTTCACGGTCACGGCGACCGAGGACAGCGCCGCGTTCAGCACGGCCAATCTGGCGCAGTTCAAGGCGGTGGTGTTCCTGAGCACCACCGGTGACGTCCTCAACGCCACCCAGCAGTCGGCCCTCCAGTCGTACCTCGACGGCGGCGGCGGCTACTTCGGCATCCACGCGGCGGCCGACACCGAGTACGACTGGCCGCAGTACGAACAGATCGCGGGCGCCTGGTTCAAGAGCCACCCGGCGATCCAGCAGGCCACGGTGCGGACCGAGGACCGGGCCAACGCGGCCACCTCGCACCTCGGCCAGACCTGGTCCCGCACCGACGAGTGGTACAACTACCGCACCAACCCCCGCGCCAACGTCCGGGTGCTGCAGAGCCTCGACGAAGGCAGCTACAGCGGTGGGGAGATGAGCGGCGACCACCCGATCACCTGGTGCCACCCGCAGGGCAACGGCCGGGCGTTCTACACCGGACTCGGCCACACCCAGGAGTCCTACGCGGACCCCGCGTTCCGTACGCTGCTGCTCGGCGGCATCCGGTACGCGGCGGGCTTCGCCAAGGCCGACTGCCGTGCGGAGACCGGCTACACCAGTCTCTACAACGGCTCGACCACCGGCTGGTCGCAGGCGGGCCCCGGCAGCTTCACCAACACCGACGCCACCCTGACCTCGCAGGGCGGTATGGGTCTCTACTGGTACCGGACCAAGGAGTACGCCTCGTACTCCCTGAAGCTGGACTGGCGGATGCCCGGGGACGACAACTCCGGTGTCTTCGTGGGCTTCCCGTCCTCCGACGATCCCAACTCGGCGGTCAACCAGGGCTACGAGATCCAGATCGACGCCACGGACACGGCGGACAAGACCACGGGCTCCGTCTACGGCTTCAAGTCGGCCGACCTCGCCGCGCGGGACGGCGCGCTCAATCCGCCGGGGCAGTGGAACGGCTACGAGATCCGGGTGGAGGGGGAGCGGCTCCAGGTCTTCCTCAACGGTGTGAAGATCAACGACTTCACGAACACCGACCCCGCCCGGTCCCTCAGGCAGGGATACATCGGCATCCAGAACCACGGCACCGGTGACGACGTGTCCTTCCGCAACATCCGGATCAAGGAGCTGGGCGGCACCACCCCGCCGCAGTCGTCGACCTACGAGGGGGAGTCCTACACCTCGTCCCAGGGTGTCCAGCCCGCCGACCACGGACCGGCCAGCGGCGGCAGGACCCTCGGCTACATCGAGAACGGCGACTGGGCCGGGTACTCCCAGGCGCAGCTCGCGGGAGCCAGGACCTTCAGCGCGAGGGTCTCGTCGGCCGGGGCCGGAGGCACCATCCAGGTGCGTTCCGGCTCGGCCACCGGACCGGTCATCGGCTCGGTCGGGGTCAGCAACACGGGAGGCTGGGAAACCTTCCAGACCGTCTCCACGGCCTTGACGGGCACACCGACCGGCCCGGTGTTCCTCACCTTCACCGGCGGCGCGGGCTCTCTGTTCGACGTCGACACCTTCACGCTGGGGAGGTAGCCGGCCGGATCGATCGCCTGTGACAGGGGCGGGTCCCGGGAAGCTCCGGGGCCCGCCTCCGCCGTGTCCCACCGGCGGCGGATCGGGCCCCGCCGATTGGTAACACGTGTTACCCTCCCTGTCATGGCCAAAGAACAGCTCGGTGCCCGAGTGGACGAAGACGTGGCGAAACTCGCCCGGAGCAGAGCGGCGGACCGCGGGATGTCGCTCGGCGACTATCTGGCGCAGCTCGTACGCGAGGACGCCGAAGGCATCCGCCGGCGCTCGCTCGCCGCGGCCGCCCGGTTCCTGGAGGAGCACGGGCCAATCTTCGACGAGGCGGAGGACGCGCAGCGGTCCGCACCGGGAGTGCGCGCCGCGTAATGGACACGCATATCGATGTCGCGTGGATCCTTGAGGTGGCCCAGCTCGCCGGCGCCCGGGATCCCGCTCCCGACGACTACGGGGTGCCCGTCGCGGCCTGCGCCCGGCACCAGGCCGAGATCCTCGGCGAACCCGTCTATCGTGGCCCGTACGCCCGCGCCGCGGCGCTCGTGCACACCCTCGGGCGCTGCCGGTGGCTGGAGCGGTCCAACCTCTCCGTCGCCGCCGCCACCGGCGTGATGTATCTGGAAGCGTCCGGGATCTCCGTCAAACCCGGCAAGGACGAGGCCGTGGCGCTGCGCGATCTGCTGCTGGACCCCACCTGCACGGCCGCCGCGATCGCCGCGCTGCTGCGCACCTGGCCCACCGTCACCTGACGGGCCCCGCGCGGAAAGAGAGCGCGCGGGGCGGCCGGAGCCGCTCCCCGTAAGACGGTGGCTACGCTCATGCCACCGGACCGTGGGCCGGTGGTCGTCTTCCGGCCACCACCTGCTGCGAACCTCCACAGATGCTCGCCCTGAACGCTGATGTGAACCCGGACCGGTGCCGAGTACTGGGGCTCGTGGGATCCGTCGCTCTCATGGGCGGCGGGCTGACCGCGGGCGCCCTGCCGGTACGGGAGGCACTCCTGCCCTCGTCGGGCCGGGCCGCGCTGGGCGTGGTCTGCGCGTACTTCGGCCTCGTCCTGCTCGTCGCGGCCTGGTGGTGGCTGGGCCGCGCCGTGCGCGGCCCGCGCCCGCCCGCCCCGAGGGAACTCCTGCTGACCCTCGCGACATGGGCGGCGCCGCTGCTGCTCGGACCGCCGCTGTTCAGCCGGGACGTGTACAGCTATCTCGCGCAGGGAGCCATGGTCGACGCGCGGATCGACGTGTACACGTACGGCCCCTCGCACCTCGGCGGCCCTCTCGCGACCGAGGTCGCGCCCGTCTGGCGGCACACCCCGGCACCGTACGGCCCGGTCTTCCTCGCGCTCGCCTCGAAGGCCGCCTACCTGGCCCGTATCGACACGCCCACCGGAATCCTCGGCATGCGGCTCGTCGCCCTGCTGGGCGTCGGGCTGATGATCGCCTTTCTGCCCAGGCTCGCCCGCCGCTGCGGCGTCGAGCCGTCCGCCGCACTCTGGCTCGGCGCTCTCAACCCCCTGGTCCTGCTCCACCTTGTCGCGGGAGCCCACAACGACGCTCTGATGCTGGGGCTGCTCGGGGCCGGACTGGTGGCGGCCCTCGGCGGCCGGCCGGCCGGGGCCGCGGTCCTGGTGGCGCTGGCCGCGCTGGTGAAGGCACCGGCGGCGCTGGGCCTGCTGGCGGTCGCCGGACTCTGGTCGGCCCGCTTCACCGGCCGGGCCCGTACGGTCAGAGCCGCCGCGCTGACCTGCGCCGTGGCCCTGGCCACCACCGTTCTGGTGACGGCCGTCACCGGCACGGGTTACGGCTGGATCGGCACACTCTCCACCCCCGTCTCGCCCGACAACTGGTCGCTGACCAGTGGTCTCGGCCGGCTCAGCGGCGCGCTGCTGGCCGGCGTGGGCAGCGGCCCGGCCGACCTGGCCGTACCGGTGTGGCGGTGGCTCGGCCTGGTGGCCACCGCCGTGGCCGTGGTGGTGCTCTGGCTGAGACGGGTCCGCCTGGGATCCGTCTACGCGCTGGCGCTGAGCCTGCTGGCGGTCTTCGCGCTCGGCCCGGCGTTCCGCCCGTGGTACGCGCTGTGGGGGCTGTTCCTGATCGCCGCCGCCGCGCCCGACGGCCGCGTACGGCGCTGGGCCGCGGCCGGCAGCGGGATACTCGCGCTGGGCCTGCTGCCCAGCGGATCGCCCCCGGACGGCATGCAGCTCACGCTGGCGGTGGGCGGCGGCGCGCTCGCGCTGCTCGCGCTCTGGTGGATGTTCGAGATGTCGGATCCGAGCGCCGTCGTCGCCCGGCCGCGGACCGCGTCATGAGGTGGCCGCGACGCGCCGTCGCCACGCCCGTACGACGGACGACGACGGCGGTGTGCCTGGTCGTGGCCACCGCCGTGTTCCTCGCGACCGTGCCGCTGCACCGGGACTTCTTCGACGTCGGTGTCTACTACGGCACGGTCAACGACCGGATCCACCACAACGGGCGGATCTACGACTACCTCAGCCCCGGCACACGCTACGGCTTCACCTATCCGCCCTTCGCGGCGGTGTCCATGCTGCCGATGGCGCTGGTCTCCTGGCCCGTGGCCGTCGGGGTCAGTGTCGGACTGGGCATCGCGGCATCGGTACTGCTGCTGCGCTGGCTGGCGGGCCCGGTCATCAAACGCGAGTACCGGCACCGGTGGTTCGCCTTCGTCGTGGCCGGCTGTCTGTTCGCGCTGTTCGAACCGGTCCGTGACACCTTCAGCTTCGGACAGGTCAACCTGCTGCTCGTCGCCCTCGTCTTCGCCGACGCGCGGCTGCTGGCGACGGGCCGCGGCCGGTACGCGGGCATCGGCATCGGCCTGGCGACCGCGATCAAGCTCACGCCCGCGCTCTTCATCGGCTATCTGCTGATCACCGGCCGCCGCCGGCAGGCCGGCGTCGCGGCGGGCACGGCCGGCGCCGCCACCCTGCTCGCCGCCCTGGTCGACCCCGGGGCCTCCCGGGCCTTCTGGACCGAGGCGCTGTGGAACACGGACCGGGTCGGATCGCTCAGCTATGTCTCCAACCAGTCACTGCAAGGGGTCCTGGCCCGGCTGCGGCCGGACCATCCGGGCGGCGGGCTCTGGCTGGTGTGCGTCCTCGCCGTCCTCGCGGTCTGGGCGTACCGCGCCCGGGCGGCGGTCCGCGACGGCGACGACCGGGCCGGGTTCGCCCTCACCGGCCTCGCCGCCTGCCTGGTCAGCCCCGTGACCTGGGTCCACCATCTCGTCTGGGTGATCCCGGCCCTGATCGTACTGACGGACACCGCGCTGAGCCGCCGGCCCGGTGACCGGGACCGCCGGGTGCTGTCGGCGGTCTGTGCCGCGCTCTACGTCGTCCTGTGCAGCAGCGTCGTCTGGCTGTGGCGCTGGAACTCGACCGGTCCGGACGCCTTTCTCGGCGCGAACACCTATGTCTGGATCACCCTCGGGCTGCTGGTCTTCCTCCCCGGACACCGGCGGCGGCCCGAGGACCACGCCCCTGTGCCCGCCGCCCGCGCGGTGCGCGCCGTCCGGGGCGGCCGTGAACACGTGGCCGCCGACGCCGAGCCCTGACGGGACCGGCGGCTCCGGGCGGGGCCCTGCCGCTCGCGTCATTCCGTATGGGGCGGCCGCCACTCGATGCCCGCCGCGTTCCGCCCGGCCGGGCGCGGCGCCCGGCCCCTTCCCCGGTCCCATGAGGAATCGCCGCCCTTCCGGGTACACGTACGACGCGCAGACGTTCAATGCGGAACAGGCGGGTGTCACACATGTCCGATCTTTGTCAGACCTCCGGGATGTCAGCACGTGGCGCGGGCGGCTCACGGCCCCCGAAGGCGGGCAGGACACGGCGGGCGGCCACCCTGGCCGCCGCGGTGGCCCTGCTCGCCGCCGCCACCGCCGCGTGCGGGAGCGACGGCTCCGCCGCGCCCGGCCCCGGCAGCACCTCCCTCGCCGGCTCCTCCTCCGCGACCGCCGGTGACGGGACGAGCCATACGCCCGGCGCGCCGCCGTCCCCGGCGACGTCCGGCCCCTCGTCCGGATCCGGCGACGGACGGCCGGTGGCTTCCGCGTCACCGCGGTGTACGGCGGACCGGCTGGGCCTGAGCCTCGGCGACCCGGACGTGGGCGCCGGGAACATCCGCTACGACCTGCGGCTCACCAACAAGGGGCCGGAGGCGTGCACCCTGCTGGGCTTCCCCGGTGTCTCGCTCCTCGCGGGCGACGGTGCCACGATCGGTGAGCCGGCCACCCGCGAGGGCGGCCGGCTCAAGACGGTGAAGCTGACGCCGGGCGCAAGCGCGCACACCACTCTGCACACCCTGAACAAAGGCATCAAGGGCTCCGCCTGCTGGCCCGCGCCCAGCCTGCTCAAGATCTATCCGCCCGGCTCCAGGGACGCTCTGACCCTGCGTGCCTCCGCGCCCGTTGTCTGCGGTGACACCTTCACCGTGACGGCGATACGGCCGAGCTGAGGGAGCACCCCACCCCGCCGCAGCGCACCCCGGCCCGGTGAGGCCCGTCGTCGGGCCAGGCCGAAGCGCCGTGTGGAGCAGGTCACATCGAGCCGATAGAATCGAACAGGCATAACACCACGGCCACCGACGGTGTGCGCGGCCGGAGAAACGCGCGAGCAGGGGGCCCAACGCGCAAGCGCCGGGCCGCGCCACCCTGGGCGTCGGCTTGCGCCGGCGCCATCGCCCGGCCGGTCCCGCCCCGGGCGGCGCGTCGGGAAGGCCGTCCAGTCGGCAGGGGGAACATTCAGCCGAGGCGGCGTGCAGGCAACCCAGCAAACTGAACGTGCGGTTCACTTAGGAGCCCGATCATGACCGTTACCCAGCAGCCCGCCCGCGCGGCCGGCTCCTTCCTGCTCGGCGGCGATCTGCCCGTCACCCGGCTCGGTTATGGAACGATGCAGCTCACCGGCCCCGGCGTCTGGGGAGACCCGAAGGATCCGGAGGAAGCCGTAAGGGTCCTGCGCCGCGCCGTCGAACTGGGCATCAACTTCATCGACACCGCCGACTCGTACGGTCCCTTCGTCGCCGAACTCCTGGTGAAGAAGGCGCTCCACCCGTACCCCGACGACCTGGTGATCGCCACCAAGGCCGGCTTCGCGCGTACCGGGCCCGACGCCTGGGTGCCGATCGGGCGCCCGGAGTATCTGCGTCAGCAGGCCGAGCTGAGCCTGCGCCATCTCGGTGTGGAACGGATCGACCTGTTCCAGCTCCACCGCATCGACCCGAAGGTGCCGCTCGCGGAGCAGATCGGCGAGCTGGCGGCGCTGCGGAGCGAAGGCAAGATCCGGCACATCGGACTGAGTCAGGTTTCCGTCGCCGAGATGGGGGAGGCCGAGAAGACCGCCCCTGTCGTGTCGGTGCAGAACCGCTTCAATCTCGCCGACCGTGCCTCCGAGGACGTACTGGATTATGCGGAGGCCAACGGCAAGGCGTTCATCCCCTGGTTCCCGCTGGCCACCGGCGCGCTGGCCGGTGAGGGAAGCGCGCTGTCGAAGATCGCCGCCGACCGGGGCGTGGCGCCGTCACAACTCGCGCTGGCCTGGCTGCTGCGGCGCTCGCCCGCGATGGTCCCGATCCCCGGCACCTCCTCGGTGGCCCACCTGGAGGAGGACGTGGCGGGCGCGACCGTGGAACTCACCGACGACGAGTTCGAGACGCTCTCCCACGCTGCCGGCTGACGGACACCCTCATGGCCGTTCGGGCTTACGGGCAAGAAAGGTGGCGAAAGTCCTCTCGGCCTTTTCGCCGGGTTCCTCCACCAGACGTGCGGTGAGGACGAGCCCGGCCTGCTTCAGGAGGTCGGCAATCCGGTCGGGCGGCAGCAGGTAGGACTCGTACGACACCGGATGGCCCCCGTATGCCTTGCTGGGACGCAGGTGCTGGCCGCTCCCCGCATGGCCGGCCAGCATCAGACAGGCGCCCGGCGCGAGAGTGCGGTGGAACTCACCGAACACCATGGGCAGCAACGCCGGTGGGGTGTGGTGGGTGGAGTAGTACGCGAGGATGCCGCCGAGCGTGTCGTCCCCGATCGGGAGCGAGGTCATCGAGCCGACGCCGAAACGCAGATCCGGGTGAGCGCCGCGGGCCAGCTCGACCATGGCGGGCGACAGGTCCATGCCGAACGCGGGCACGTGCCGCTCGGCGAGGTAGGCCGTGACTCTGCCGGGCCCGCATCCCAGGTCGGCGACGGGCCCGAGGCCGGCCGTTCGCGCCATCTCCGCGAAGACGTTCAGCATCCCTCGTGACAGCGGGTCCAGCTCCGCCGGAGACTTGACCCGTTCGACGTAGTCGGAGGCGACGGTGTCGTACGACTCCCGGACGGCGGCGAGGTAGGAGAGATCAGGCATGCGGGTGCGCCTCCGGCTCCCGGACCAGGTGTACGGCGGTGCTCGACCAGTCGCCGGGGGGCAGCTCGGTCATCAGCCCGTACCCGGTCAGCACCTTCGCGTGATGGACGGTCCCTGTCCGGGCGTCGCGATAACGGGCGTCGGGATCGAGGCCGGCCAGCCTCAGCGGGAGGTGCGGGCGTCCACGACGGGGCGCGCGCCGCCAGACCAGCAGCAGGGCCTCGCTCCGGTCCGGCGCGGTGTACTGCACCGCGGTGGGGCCGTCGTCGACCGGACCGCGCGGCCGGTGCAGGACACCGTGCTGTACGAGATGACGCACCCGCTTGTACTCGGCCACCAGGGCCGCGCCCTCCGCGAGTTCGCCGTCCGTCCAGCGGCCGAGGTCGCCCCCGATGCCCAGCACCCCGGCCATCGCGACATGGAACCGGAAGCGCAGCGGCACCGACCGGGCGGTGAACTGATTGGGCACGTCGGTCACCCAGGCCGCCATGGTCCGGGCCGGATAGATCTGACCGTAGCCGTGCTGGATGGAGACGCGGTCCGCCGCGTCGGTGTTGTCCGAGGCCCACGCCTGGTCGGTGCGGGACAGGATGCCCAGATCCACCCGGCCGCCACCGCCGCTGCATGTCTCGATCCGCAGCCCGGGATGGTCGGCGCGCAGCCGGTCGATGACCGCGTAGAGATTGCGCGTGTACTCCGTCCACAGCCGGTCCGCGCCGTCCGGCCGGTCCGGCCAGCCGGCTTCGCTGAACGCGCGGTTCATGTCCCACTTCAGGAAGTCGATGCCGTGATCGGCCACCAGCCGGGTCAGCCAGCCGTACGCCCAGTCCGCGACGTCGTGCCGGGCGAAGTTGAGGACGAGCTGGTTGCGCAGCTCGGTGCGGGCGCGGTGGGGGAAATGGAGCACCCAGTCCGGGTGCAGCCGGTACAGATCGCTGTCCGGGTTGACCATCTCGGGCTCCACCCACAGGCCGAAGCGCATGCCGAGCCGGTGCACCTCGCGCACGAGCGGGGCGAGGCCGTCGGGAAAGCGGTCCGGGGAGGGCGACCAGTCGCCGAGACCGGCCCGGTCGCTGCGGCGCGCGCCGAACCAGCCGTCGTCCATGACGTACAGCTCCACGCCGAGCGCCGCCGCGCGGCCCGCGAGGGCCTTCTGGCCGGCCTCGTCGACATCGAAGCCGGTCGCCTCCCAGGAGTTGTAGAGCACCGGCCGCACCTCCTCGGGGTGCGGCAGCACATGGGCCAGCACATGGGCGTGCCAGGCACGGCTCGCGGCTCCGAAACCACCGTCGGTGTGGAGACCGGCGAAGCGCGGGGCGGTGAACTCCTCGCCCGGTGCGAGCGGCAGGGCCGTCCCCTCGTGTCCGGCTCCGCCGGTGAGCCCCGCGCGACCGTCGGGGGTGCGCTGCACCGTGACACGCCAGCTCCCGCTCCAGGCCAGGGCGGCGCTCCACACCTGGCCGTGGTCCTCCGTCGCGTCGCCCGCGTCCAGCATCACCCAGGGGTTCGCGTGATGGCTGGTGACGCCCCGCCGGCTGGTGAGGACCGTCTCACCGAACGCCAGCCGTTCCCGGTGCAGTTGGGACTCCGCGGCCCACTGCCCCGTCACATGACTGAGCCGGTAGTCGTCCCTGGGCGGAAGGGTCCAGGCCGCGGAGTCGGCGCGCTGGAGGACCACGGTCTCGTCACCGGTGTTGTGCAGGACGGTCCAGCGCTCGATGACATCGCAGTCGTCATGCACACGGTAGTGGAGCGCGACGGCCAGGGCGTAGTGGCGGTCACGGAACTCCAGGACCAGCTCGCTCTCTCCCGGCGCCGCTTCCAGGACGCGATGACCGGTGGCCTCCCACTCGAAGGCCCGGGTGCCGTCGGCGAACCGCACCTGGAGTGAGGGAGGTCCGTAGCGGGTCCCGCCGTCGACGGGCAGTTCCTCCCCGCTCGGGGGTCTTCCCTCGAAACTGCTGTCCGCCGGGACCGGGGGAGTGGCGAGGTCCCCGGCCTCCGCGAGCGTCAGCCGGGGGCCCCAGGCGAGATGGCAGGGCGCTCCCGTTCCGTCGATCCGTAGCGCGTACGACGTGCGGGGAGTGGAGAGCAGCCAGACCCCGGAGTCCGGGGCGAAGGAGATCAGGGGCATGGATCCTCATGTTCGGGTAGCGCCACGGGAGCAGTCGGCAGCCAACCCTTCCTTCGATCACCTGTCAATACCGGTGCGGTATCGCTTATTTGCAAGCCTTGGCTCGGTCCAGTTGGCATTTCGAAAGGAGTCTGCTTCTTTCATTGACAGCGGAAAAGAACACCCCCTACGTTTCGGCCATGCGCTCGACCCCTCGTGCCGAAGCTGTCCCGGTTGCCACACCGGCCGCTTCCCTGGTCTTCACCACCGTGCTGTCCCACGGCCCCCTCACCCGGCTGGAGATAGCCCGGCGGACCGTGCTCTCCTCGGCCGCGGTCACCAAGGCCGTACGCCCGCTGATGGAGGCCGGATACCTGATCGAAGGCGTGGCCGAGGACGCGCGCCCCGCCCTCGGCCGCCCCGCCAACCTGGTACGGGTCGACGGCGGCCGGGCCCTGTTCATCGGGGTCAAGGTGACCGGCGACGAGATCATCGCCGTCCTGACCGATCTCTGCTGCCGGGTCCGGGTGGCACGCCATCTGCCGCTGACGGACCGCCGCCCCGGGCCCGTGCTCGCCTCGATCACCGGCCTGGCGCAGGAACTGCTCACGGAGGCGGACGGCTTCGGCGTCCAGGTCCGCGGACTCGGCCTCGCCGTCTCCGGCGATGTGGACCGCGCGGCCGGGGTGGTGCGTTACTCGCCGTTCCTGGACTGGCGTGACGTCCCGCTCGCCGAACTGGCCGCGACGGTGACCGGGTTGCCGGTCACCGTCGACAACGATGTCCGCGCGCTGACTGTCGCCGAGCAGTGGTTCGGGGCCGGGGTGGGGCTGTCCGACTTCGCCCTGGTGACGGTGGGCGCGGGCATCGGCTGCGGGCTGGTGGTCCACGGACGGGTGGTCTCCGGCGCGCACGGCGTGGCCGGTGAGATCGGGCATCTGCCCATCGACCCGCTGGGGCCGCCGTGCCACTGCGGCAACACCGGCTGTGTGGAGGCGATCGCCGGCGACTCGGCCATCGTCCGCCGGGTCCGGGAGGTGACCGGTCTGCCGGTCGCCGACCCGGCGGGGGCCCTGGAGCTCGCGCACCGGGGCGATCCCGGTGCCAAGGAGGCGTACGCGCGGGCCGGGGAGGCGATCGGCCGTGCCATCGGCGCGGTGGTCAATGTCCTCGGACCGCAGCGGGTGATCATCTCCGGCGAGGGCCTGGCGGCGTACGACCTGTTCGCCGAGCAGATCCGCGACGCGTTCGCCGCCTCCGCCTTCGGTACCGCAGCGCAGTGCGACGTGATGACACGTCCGCTGCCCTTCGAGGAATGGGCGCGCGGGGCCGCGGCCACCTCGATCCAGTCGTTCATCGGAACAGACACGTATTAGGAGTAGCGATGACGCCGCAGAGCCGCACCTTCCCGCCCATGGGCGGACCCAGCCGCAGAAAGGTCGTCAACGGACTGTTCGGACTCGGTGCCGCCGCGCTGGCCGCACCCGCCCTCGCCGCGTGCGGGGGAGGCCCGTCCGGCGATCCGAAGACGGTGACCTTCGGGTCGAACGGCGCCGACGCCACACCCAAGGCCGCCTACGCCGCGGTGACCAAGGGCTTCACCCAGGACACCGGCCTCAAGGTGAAGACCAACACCGTCGACCACGACACCTTCCAGAAGAGCATCTCCAACTACCTCCAGGGCACCCCGGACGACGTCTTCACCTGGTTCGCCGGCTACCGCATGCAGTACTTCGCCAAGAAGGGCCTGGCCCACCCCGTCGACGACGTGTGGGAGAAAATAGGCTCCGGCTTCAGCGAGGCGGCCAAGCAGCTCTCCCGGGGCGAGGACGGGAAGTACTACTTCGTCCCGCTGTACAACTATCCGTGGGCCGTCTTCTACCGCAAGAGCCTGTTCAAGGAGCGCGGCTACGAGACACCGCGCACCTGGAGCGAGTTCACCGCGCTGGCCAAGCGGATGAAGAAGGACGGCCTGTCGCCGATCGCCTCCGGGTACGGCGGCGGCGACAGCTGGAGCATCCTCGGCGCCTTCGACTATCTCAACCTCCGTGCCAACGGCTACGACTTCCACATGTCGCTGATGCGCGGCGAGGTCTCCTGGACCGACCGGCGCACCACCGCGACACTCGACCTCTGGCGCGAGCTGAGCCCGTACTACCAGCAGGGCGCCGGCGGCCGTTCCTGGCAGGACGCCGCGCAGTCACTGTTCGACAAGAAGTCGGGCATGGCGGTCATCGGTCTCTTCCTCGGCCAGCAGATCACCGACGACGCGCTCCGTGACGACATCGACTTCTTCGCCTTCCCGGAGATCGACCCCGCCCAGGGCCAGGACACCGTGGAGGCGCCCACCGACGGCTTCATGCTCAGCCGCAGGCCGAAGAACCCGGACGGCGCCAACCGCCTGCTGGAGTACCTCGCCGGCGCCAAGGCCGAGAACCTGTACATGGGTGTCGACCCGAGCAATGTGGCGGTCAACTCCCAGGCCGACACCAGCTCCTACAACGCCCTCCAGAAGAAGTCCGCCGAACTCATCGCGTCGGCCAAGCACATCACCCAGTTCGGCGACCGCGACAGCGACCCGGGCTTCATCTCCACCGTCGTGCTGCCGGGACTGACCCAGTGGCTGGGCCACCCCGACGACGGCGCGGCCCTGCTGAAGAAGATCGAGTCCCAGCGCTCACGCTTCTTCACGGCCTGATCAGGACCGGGAAGGTTCACCATGTCCTCCGTGCGCTCCGCAGCGCCCTCCACGTCGCGCGTCCCGCGGCCCCGTCGGCTCGGCCGTGGTGACCGCCTCTTCCTCACGGTCATCGTCGGGATTCCGCTCCTCGCCCTGCTGGTCTTCGTCTGGCTGCCGGCCCTGGCCTCCATCGGGCTGTCCTTCACGAGCTGGGACGGCATCTACCTGTCCGACATCCACTGGACCGGACTGGACAACTACCGCGAGATCCTCACCAACTACCCGCCGTTCTGGCCGGCCGTCCGGCACAACGTGGTGTGGCTGCTCTTCACGGCGCTGCTGCCGACCCCGTTCGGCATCTTCCTCGCCTACCAGCTCGACCGGAAGATCCGCTTCACCAGGATCTACCAGACCGCGATCTTCCTGCCCATGGTGCTCTCGCTGGCGGTCGTCGGCTTCATCTGGGAGATCATCTACAACCCCGACAACGGACTTCTCAACGGAGCCCTGAACGCGGTGGCGCCCGGTCACCACATCGACTGGCTGGGCGATCCCGACCTCAACCTCTGGGCCGTGCTGGTCGCCTCGGCCTGGCGGCACACCGGCTACATCATGATCCTGTACCTGGCCGGCCTGAAGGGCTTCGACCCGGCCCTGAAGGAGGCGGCGGCGCTGGACGGCGCCAACGGACGCCAGACCTTCCTGCGCGTGGTCTTCCCCGCGCTCAAACCGGTCAACATCATCATCCTGGTCGTGACCGTCATGGAGTCGCTGCGGGCCTTCGACATCGTCTATGTGCTCGGCGGCGGCGTCGGCAGCAAACCCGGCATGGAACTCCTCTCCCTCCTGATCACCGACAACATCATCGGCGAGACCAGCCACATCGGTTACGGCTCCGCCCTCGCGGTCGTCCTCCTCGTCGTCTCGCTGGCCGCCATCGGGACCTTCCTCGTCCAGAACTTCCGCAAGGAGGACCAGTGACCGCGACCGTCACACCGCCGGCCGCCGCCTCACGCGTCCGCCGCGTACCACCCGAGGGCGGCGGCCCCTCACGCCCGAAGAGCCAGGCCGGCCGGCACCTGCTGCTCGGCGGCGTCGCCCTGCTCTGGCTCGTCCCGCTGCTCTGGGCGGTCTACACCTCGCTGCGCCCGTACTCGGACACCAGCAGGAACGGCTACCTCTCGTGGCCGCGCGGCCTCAGCCTGGAGAACTTCTCGGACGCCTGGTCCGGATCCGGGATGCCGCACTTCTTCTGGAACTCCGTCCTCATCACCATTCCGGCCGTCCTCGGCACCCTGCTGTTCTCGGCCGCCGTGGCCTTCTTCGTATCGCGCTTCGACTTCCGCTGGAACGTCGTCCTGCTGATGCTCTTCACCGCGGGCAATCTATTGCCGGCCCAGGTGCTCATCACCCCGCTGTACCGGCTCTACCTGCTGATCCCGCTGCCGGGATGGATGAGCGACTCGTTCCTTCTCTACAACTCGATGTGGGGCATCATCGCCATCCACATCGCCTACCAGTGCGGCTTCTGCACCTTCGTGCTCAGCAACTACATGCGGACGATCCCCAAGGAGATCTCCGAGGCGGCGCTGGTCGACGGCGCCCCCGTGTGGCGCCAGTTCTTCCAGATCGTGCTCCCGCTGTGCCGGCCCGCCTTCGCGGCGCTCGCGACCCTCGAATCGATCTGGATCTACAACGACTTCTTCTGGTCCCTGGCCCTGATCGAGACCGGTGACAAACGCCCGATCACCTCGGCGCTCGCCAACCTCCAGGGCCAGTACTTCACCAACCCCAACCTCATCGCGGCCGGCGCGCTCATGACCGCGATCCCGACGCTGCTGGTGTACTTCGCGCTCCAGCGCCAGTTCATCAGCGGGCTGACCATCGGTTCCGGCAAGGGCTGAGCCCGCGGCCGTCCGGCTGTCAGGGCCGTACCGCCGTCCCCTCGCACCACCGCAACGCCCCGTGCACGTCCATGCTCCGACAACAGGAGGTCCCGACCCATGCGGTCACCCTCGCACCCCCTCAGAGCCGTTCTTGTCCTCGCTCTCGCCGCCGGTCTCACCACCGTCGTCCCCACCGCGGTGGCGGCCACCCCCACGGCCACCCCCACGGCCGCCACCGCGCCCGCCCCCGCCAAGGCACCGGCCCCCGCCTCGAAGCCGTACATGGGCTGGACGAGCTGGAGCATGCAGTCCTCGAAGTATCCGGGCCTCAACCCGGACGGCGACTACAGCTATCTGACCGAGAAGAACGTGCTCAAGCAGACCGCCGCGCTGGCGTCCAAGCTCAAGAAGTACGGCTACGAATACGTCAACATAGACGCCGGCTGGTGGCGTGACCTGGCGTGGAAGCCGGAGTTCGACGCGTACGCCCGGCAGGCGCCCGACCCCGGCCGCTTCCCGCGCGGGATGAAGCCGGTCGCGGACGACATCCACGCCAAGGGTCTCAAGGCCGGTATCTATCTGCCGGTCGGTCTGGAGAAGGAGGCGTACGGCGAGGGCAAGGTCCCGGTCTTCGACGCCCCCGACTGCACCACCGCCGACATCGTCTATCCCGACCTGCGCACCACCAACGGCTGGGACAGCGCGTACAAGCTCGACTTCTCCCGTCCCTGCGCGCAGAAGTACGTCGACTCACAGGCGCGGATGTTCGCCGACTGGGGCTATGACTTCCTCAAGCTGGACGGCGTGGGACCGGGCTCGGGCAAGGGCGGCGGGAACGGTGACAATTACAACAATGTCGCCGACGTCGCCGCCTGGCAGAAGGCCATCGCCACCGCGGGCCGCCCGATCCACCTCGAAATCTCCTGGGCGCTGGACATCGGCCACGCCGAGGACTGGAAGAAGTACTCCAATGGCTGGCGGATCGACACCGACGTCGAGTGCTACTGCAACACCCTGGTGTCGTGGGAGAACTCCGTCGACGACCGGTGGGACGACACGCCCAAGTGGACCCGGCACGCCGGTCCCGGCGGCTGGAACGACCTCGACTCCATCGATGTCGGCAACGGCGAGATGGACGGCCTGACCAAGGCCGAGCGGCAGAGCTATATGACGCTGTGGGCCATCGCCAAGTCGCCTCTCTACACCGGTGACGACCTCACCCGCCTCGACGACTACGGTGTCTCGCTGCTGACCAACCGCGATGTCATCGCGATCAACCAGGGCAGCGCGCCGCCCGCCCGTCCGGTGACCGCCACCGGCGACCAGCAGGTCTGGACGACCAAGAACGCCGACGGCACCTACACCGTGGCCCTGTTCAACCTCGCCGACAGCCCCGCCGCCGTGACCGCCGACTGGCAGTCCCTCGGCTTCACCGGCCGCGCCGGCGTCCGCGACCTCTGGAACAAGGAAGACCTCGGCACCTACCAGGACAAGGTGACGCAGGCCCTGCCGGCCCACGGCTCGCGCCTGTTCACCGTCACCCCGCGCGGCACCGCCTTCCAGCGGACGGCGTACGAGGCGGAGTCCCCGGCCAACACGCTCAGCGGCAACGCCGCGCTGAGCGACTGCGGCGGGTGCTCGGGCGGCAAGAAGGCCGGCAACCTCTACCAGGGCGGCAAGGTCCAGTTCAACGACATCGTGGTGAAGAAGGCCGGCCGCTATGTGATCGACGTGTCGTACATCAGCGGTGACGCGCGCCCGGCGAAGATCTCCGCCAACGGCGGCGGTCCCACCGCGCTCACGTTCCCGGCCACCGCGGACTGGGGGACCGTCGAGACCGTCGGTGTGCCGGTGACGCTCAAGGCGGGCGCCAACACCATCACTGTCGACAGCGGTGACGACTACGCCCCGGACATCGACCGGATCGCCGTGCCGCGGCTCTGACCCGTTCCTGAATCTCTTCCGAACCCTCCTGAACACCGGTGCGGGGCCCTGACATCCCGGGCCCCGCACCGGCCCTCCGGAATGGAGTGCTCCGTGGACGACCAGCACACCGCTTCATCCGCACGCCGGCCGAGCCGCCGGGACATACTCTCCCTCGCCACCGCGGCGGGCACCTTCACCGCGCTCGGCGGGCTGCCCGCCTTCGCCGCCTCCGCGCCGCCGCGGCGGCCCGCCGCCTCCCCGATGCTGTCCGCATCCACGACGACCCGCTTCTGGTACCAGGCGCCGGCCGGCGACACCACGATGATCGAGCAGGGCCTGCCGGTGGGCAACGGCCGCCTCGGCGCCCTCACCGGCAACGACCCCGCGCGCGAACTGCTTCTGATCACCGACGCCACCATGTGGACCGGTGGGCTCAACGGCGAACTCGACGCGGACGGCCAGTTCCCCTACGCCCGGGAGAACTTCGGCTCCTTCACCCTGCTCGCGCGCCTCACCGTCGAGATCCCGGACCACGACCTGTCGGCGGTCTCCGACTACCGCCGCGACCTCGACATCAGCCAGGGCGTGGTCAGTTCCTCGTACCGCGTCGGCGGTGTCACCTACGAGCGGCAGATCTTCGCCAGCCACCCCGACGACGCGATCGTCCTGCACTTCTCCCAGCGGGGCGGCGGACGTTACACCGGCACCGTCTCGCTGGCCGGCACGCACAACGAGACCACCACGGCTGATCCCCGGCACGGTTACGCCTCGTTCGGCGCCGCCTTCCCGGACGGCGGGCTGCGCTACGGCGCCGCGGTGACGGCCCACAGTGCCACCGGCACGGTGCGGGTCGACGGCTCGGCCATCTCCTTCAGCGGCTGCCGGGAACTCACGGTCGTCGTCAGCGGCGGCACCAACTACGCGCCCGACGAGACCGCCGGCTACCGCGACCCCGCGCTCGACCCCCAGCGGCTCGCCAGGACCAAGGTCCTCGCCGCCGCCCGCCACTCCGCCACCTCGCTGCTGCACACGCATGTGGCCGATCACCGGAAACTCTACGAGCAGTTCGCTCTCACCCTCGGCGAATCGTCCTCGTACCAGCGTGGTCTCGACACCTGGGAGCGGCTCCGGGCGCGCTACACGGACGGCGAGGCCGACCCCGAACTCGAAGCCGCGTACCTCCAGTTCGGCCGGTATCTGATGATCGCCGGATCCCGGGACAGCCTGCCCCTCAACCTCCAGGGGCTGTGGCTGGACGGCAACGACCCGGACTGGATGGGCGACTACCACACCGACATCAACATCCAGATGAACTACTGGATGGCCGACCGGGCGGGCCTCTCCGGCAGCTTCGACGCCTACGCCGAGTACTGCCTGGCGCAATTTCCCTCCTGGACCAAGCTCACCCGCGACCTCTTCCAGGATCCGCGCAACCGCTTCCGGAACTCCACCGGGAAGGTGGCGGGCTGGGCCGTCGCGTTCTCCACCAATGTCCATGGCGGCAGCGGCTGGTGGTGGCACCCCGCGGGCAATGCCTGGCTGGCCAACACCCTCTTCGAGCACTACGAATACACCCAGGACAAGGCGTATCTCGCCAGGATCCACCCGCTGCTCAAGGGAGCCGTCGAGTTCTGGGAGGCACGGCTGATCACCACGACCGTGACCGACCCGGCGACCGGCGAGTCCCGCGAGGTGCTCATCGACGACAGCGACTGGTCGCCCGAGCACGGCCCGCAGGACGCGAAGGGGATGACCTACGCGCAGGAACTGGTCTGGGCGCTCTTCGCCAACTACCGGACCGCGTGCACGGTGCTGGGCAGGGACACCGCCCACGGCAGGACCGTGGACGCGCTCAGAGAGCGCCTGTACCTCCCCCGGGTGAGCCCGACGTCGGGCTGGCTGGAGGAGTGGATGTCGCCGGACAACCTCGGCGAGACCACCCACCGGCATCTCTCGCCGCTGATCGGCCTCTTCCCCGGCGACCGTGTCCGTCCCGACGAGTCCACTCCGAAGGAGATCGTCGACGGCGCCACCGCGCTGCTGACCGCGCGCGGCATGGACAGCTTCGGCTGGGCGAACGCCTGGCGGAGCCTGTGCTGGGCCCGGCTGAAGAACGCGGACAAGGCGTACGAACTCGTCGTACGGAACCTGCGGCCGTCCGTCGGCGGCACCAACGGCTCCGCGATGAACCTCTTCGACATCTACGAGGTCGAGAAGGGCCGCGGGATCTTCCAGATCGAGTCCAACTTCGGCACCGCGGCGGCGATGGTCGAGATGCTCGTCTACTCCCGGCCGGGCCATGTCGAACTGCTGCCGGCGCTGCCCGGGGCCTGGGCCCGCGCCGGAGCGATCGCCGGTGTCGGGGTACGCGGCGGATTTGTCGTCGACCTGAGCTGGCGGGCCGGAAAGGTCACCGAGGCGCGGCTGCGCAGTGTCGGCGGGCGCACCACTACGGTGTCCTTCGGAGGCACCACCCGGAAGATCAGCCTCAAGCCGGGCGGCTCGGTCACCCTGCGGGACCTGGCGTGAGAGGGCTCCGCCGGTGGCGCTCCGGAGGCGCGGCGGCCGGTGTGGCGGGCGCGCTGCTGATCACGCTGTGCGCGCCGGCCACGACAGTGGCACAGGCACAGACGTCCGGGCCCGCGGCGCCGCCACGGGCGCACCAGGTGGTCACCTGGGGCGCGAGCGCCGACCGCCAGGGCGAGGGGCCCACCGACCGCAGCTACCGGATGGTCGTCCGTACCAGCGTCGGCGGCGCCAACGCCCGCGTCCGGCTGAGCAACGCGTTCGGTGACCACCCGGTGACCTTCGACAGCGTCCACGCCGGACTGCGGAAGCAGGGCGCGGAGCTGGTCCGCGGCAGCAACCGTCCGCTGACCTTCGGCGGCGCGCGGTCGGTCACGGTCGCGCCGGGCGCCGCCGTGACGAGCGATCCGCTGTCCGGACGGCTGGCGGCCCAGAGCGATCTGGTCGTCAGCTTCCATGTGGCCGACTCGGCCGGCCCGACGACCGGCCACGGCCTGGCCATGCAGACGTCCTACGCGACCGCGGGCGACCACGCGGCCGAGGAGGGAGCCGCGAGCTGGACCGACCGGACCAGCTCCTGGTACTACCTCGACGCGGTCAGTGTGGAGACACCGGCCGCCACGGGCGCCGTGGTCACCCTGGGCGACTCCATCACCGACGGCTGGCAGTCCAGCACCGACAAGAACCGCCGGTGGCCCGACTACCTCGCACGACGGCTCCAGGGCGCGAGCGGGACGGGCGTCAAGGGGGTCGCCAACGAGGGGATCTCGGGCAACAAGGTGCTGGCGGACGGCGCCGGGCAGAGCGCCCTGAACCGCCTCCAGCGCGATGTGCTCTCCCAGCCCGGGGTCCGTACGGTGTTCCTGTTCGAGGGCATCAACGACATCAAGGCGCACACCGGTGTCACGGTGGACGATCTGATCGCCGACTACCGGGAGATCGTCGCCCGCGCGCACGCGGCGGGGAAATGCGTGGTCGGCGCGACCGTGATGCCCTACAAGGGCTGGTCCGAATGGGACCCGGAAGGCGAGGCCGTACGCCGGGGCGTGAACGACTTCATCCGCGACAGCGGTGAGTTCGACGCCGTTACCGACTTCGACAAGCTTGTGCGCAGCCCGTACGACCAGGAGCGCATGCTGCCCGTCTTCGACGGCGGCGACCATGTGCATCCCAATGACAAGGGCATGCAGGCGATGGCCGACGCGGTCGACCTGGCGGCGCTGAACTGCGACAACGCCGGCTGACCACCCAGGGCCCGGCCGGCACATCACGTTCCCGCCCGGGGCCGGGCGGGAACGGCCGGACAGGGCCCGGGGGCGGCGCTTTCACCTGAACAGGCGACCCGGCCGGGCCTGCCCCATCATGGAAGCGCCGAGTAAGCAACGTGAGGCTGGGCCATGGCCGTGTGGCACGTACGTGATTTCGCCCCGGACGATCTGGAAGCGGTGGTGCGGCTGGACACCGAGAGCACCACGGGCGACCGGCCCGCCGTCTTCCGCCTCTCCGAGGTCGTCGCCGCGCTCCAGGCGCAGCACCCCAGCGTGGTGGCGATCGCGGACGGCCATCTGGTGGGCGCGGCGGTCGGCCGCGTCGACGGCGACCGGGCCTGGGTGCTCCGTATCGGACTGCATCCGGCCTGGCGCAACCTCGGCCTGGGTACCGCGCTGCTCTCCGCGCTGGAACACCGCCTGCTGAGCGCCGGGGCCAAGACGGTGGCCGCGGTGCAGCACGAGGACGAGCCGGGTGCCACCGCGCTCGGCAACTCCGGCTTCCACCCGCACCGGGGACTCACCTATTTCGAGAAGGCACGGTCGGTGACCGCCCAGGACAACGCGGTCCTGTCCTCGCTCGGGGCGATGGTGCCCGCGGCCGGGCTCTGGGACCAGCTCACGGGGATGGCCGACGAGAAGCAGCTCATCGAGCGGCGCCTGGTGCTGCCCCTGGCCAATCCGGAGCTGGCGGACCGGCACGGTGTGGAACCGCCCCAGGCGGTCGTGCTGTTCGGTCCGCCGGGCACCGGCAAAAGCACCTTCGCCAAGGCGGTGGCCAGCCGGCTCGGCTGGCCGTTCGTCGAGCTCTTCCCGTCCCGGATCGCGCTGGAGGACGGCCTGGCGAACGGACTGGGCCGCCGCTTCGAGGAGATCGCGCAACTGGAGCATGTGCTCGTCTTCATCGACGAGGTCGAAGAGGTCGCCGGCACCCGCAATCTCGCCGACCCGGTCTCCGTCGGCGTGGTCAACGAACTCCTCAAATCGATCGTGCGGTTCCGCGACCGCGGCGGCAGGCTTCTCATCTGCGCCACCAACTCGGTCGCCGCCCTCGACCCGGCGTTTCTGCGCCACGGCCGCTTCGACTACGTCCTGCCCGTCGGCCCGCCCGACCACGAGGCCCGCAACGCCCTGTGGACCAGTTACATAGCCAAGGCCGGGGCCGAGGCGGACACTGCCGTCCTCGCCGACGCCAGCGACGGCTTCACCCCCGCCGACATCAAGCAGGCCGCCCGCACGGTCGCCCAGGCTGTCTTCGAGCGCACCCTGGACAGTGGTGAGCAGGACACCCCCACCACGGAGGACTATCTCCGTACCATCCGCCGGACCCGCCCCACCGTGACCAATGACATGGCGCTGGAGTTCGCCGACCACACGATCCGCTACGGCCGCACCTGACGAACCGCCCGGAACCCTCTCCACCGCAACCGGCCCGCCCGGCCCGGTCGTCGCTCTCGGCAGAGCAGTTGACGGGGGGTCGGTAGCGGGACACTTGTCGGATGGGCGGATCATGACCGCTGAGGTGTCACAGCTCGCCGGACAGCGCCTCGGGCGTCCGGAGTTACGGGGAAGGTCGATGAGACTCTGCTTTCTGGTGGAGGAGCAGTACCGCTACGACGGCATGCCCGTAGAGGTGATCAGCAGGCTCACCGCCTGGGGCCACCTGGTGGACGTGGTCCGGCCCGGCAGCTCGCTGATACGGGTGTCCGAGGAGATACGGGCGGGCAGTCATGACGCCTGGGTGCTCAAGACGGTGTCCGGCGGCCCAGGGCTGGCGCTTCTGGAGGCCGCCGCCTCGGTCGGCCTGACCACCGTCAACGACGCCCGGTCGATCCGTGGCGTACGGGACAAGGCGCTGGCGGCGGCGATCGGCCGCAGCCGGGGGCTGCCGGTGCCGCTGACCTACGCGGCGGCCCGCCCCGAGTCCTTGGCGGAGATACCGGACGCGGAGTTCCCCCTGGTGGTCAAGCCGGCCGACGGCAGCTCGGGGCGGGCGGTGCGGCTGGTGCCGTCACCGGACCGGCTGGCCGAGCTGGGGCCCGAACTCGCGGGGGAGGGGATGCTGATAGCCCAGTCGTACGTGCCGAACTCGGGACTGGACCTCAAGGTCTACTGCGTCGGCGGCGAGTTGTACGCCACGGAGCGGAACTCACCGCTCCATCCGGACCGGCCGACGCGGGAGCGGCCCGTGCCGCTCTCCGCCGAGGTGGCCGGGATCGCCGCCGAGGTCGGTGCCGTCTACGGGCTGGATCTGTACGGGGTCGATGTGCTGCTCGGTCCGGACGGTCCCGTGGTCGTCGATGTGAACGACTTCCCGAGCTTCCGGCAGGTGCCGGACGCGGCGGCCCGGGTGGCGCGGGCCGTCCTGGAGCTGGCCCGTACGGGCGGCACGGAGCCCGCGGCGCCTCCGCCGGAACCGCTGCGGGTCCCCGCGCAGATTCCCGCGGCGGCCGGTGACGGCAGATGAGGATCTGCCTGATCACACCCAGGCCCGGCCATCCGCTGCTGGCCGCCACCGCCGCGCTGCTGACGCCCCGCCACCAGGTGGAGTCGCTGGCCCCGGACGCGGCCGGCGGCCCGCCGGAGGACCTGGTCCCACCCGGCGCGCTCGCCGATGTCTATCTGCTGAAGGCGCGGACACCGCGCTCGCTGGCGCTGGCCCGGTCGCTGGAGGAGCGCGGCGCTCCGGTGGTGAACTCGGCGGCGGCGACCGGACTGTGCCAGGACAGGACCGCGATGGCCGCGCTGGCGCGCTCCGCCGGGCTGCCGTTCGCGTGCACCCGTACCGTGCCGGAGCTCCGGCGGCTCACGGCGGAGACGGAGCCCCTCTTCCCGTTCGTGGTCAAGAGCAGACACAGCAGGCGGGACGACCTTGTCGCCCGGGTCGACGACGCCGGGCGGCTGCGTGCCCTGGCCGAGGCATGGCCGGACGAGCCGGTGGTGGTGCAGCCGTTCACGGCGAACAGCGGCTGGGACCACAAACTGTGGGTGATCGCGGATCAGGTCTTCTGCGCCCTGCGCCGCTCCGAGCTGGCGGCCGGCGGCCGGGGACCGACGCTGCCACTGGCGCTCGGCGATCTGCCCGGCGGCTGGCTGGAGCTGGTGCGCCGGGTGGGGTCCGTCTTCGCGCTGGACGTGTACGGAGTGGACCTGATCGACGCGGGCGACGGCGTACCGCTGATCGTGGACATCAACGCCTTTCCCGGCGTGCGCGGGCAGGCGGGCGCGCCCGAGGCGCTGGCGGCACTGGCGTTGCGTTCGGCCGGACGGGGCGCCGCCACGGCTCGCTGAGTGCCGCCGTTTGGTGAGCGGGGGAGGGGCGGCGCGGGCGGCGGGTGGCAACCCGCTGTCCCTGGGGTGTCCCAGGTGACAACTCCGGAAACGCCTCGCCAACTGTGGACGATTTACCAGGTCTGCCCAGGTCAGCCCGCTTAGCATGGCCCTGCAAGCCAAGGGGATCGGGGCAGTGGGGAGACAGCGAGTGGCCGAGTCGATAAAGGTCGATCCGGACGCGCTGGACAGGATCGGGCAGGAACTGCGCCGCGCCGCAGTGGAGCTGCAGGCGCACGCCGACCGCTTCACGGAGCAGTGTGGCGGCCCCGGTGACGAGACCTACGGCGTCCTGGCGGAGTCACAGCGGGCAGCGGAACAGCACCAGGCGAGTGTGGGATCGATGCACGGCTATCTCAGCGAGCGGATCGCCCAGCTACATGCCCAGGCCGACGCGCTGGCCTCGTCGGCGCGTGCCTACCGGAACGCCCAGCGGTCCGCGCTGGAAGCCATCGCGGACGCCCCCCGCTCTGTTCGTGGCCCGGTGCCGCAGCTCGCGGACTTCTGAGCGATGGGCCAGGAAGATACGCCGGGTTCCTTCGGTTTCCTCAATCCCGGCGGCCGGCCGGCCGTGCAGCAGCAGTATGCCGGCGGGTGGGACGAGCTGTCCGCCCGGCTTCAGGAGCACCGGGAACGGCTCGAAACCCTGGCGTCCGAGGCCCCCGAGTACTGGCAGGACGACTCGGCCACCATCTTCCTCGACCAGGTCAGGACGCTCGCCGAGTCCGGTGCGCAGGCCGTCGAGGCTTCCGCGCAAGCGGCCCAGGCACAACAGGAACACGCCGGCCGGCATGCGCAGGTACTGGAGATCATCAAGCAACTGCTGATCCAGATCGCTGCGACGCTTGCCTTCATCGCGGCGGCCACGGTCTTCCCGTTGCTGCTGGCCGTGGCAGAGGCGCAACTCCTGCTGCTGGTGCAGACCGCCGGCCGGGTGGTCGGCCTGCTGGTCCGGTTTCTGTCCACCCTGGTCCGGTCGCTGTCCAGGGTGCAGGCGGCGCTCGAACAGGCCGGCAAGCTCACCTTCCGGGGGGAGGGCTTCAGCTTCGGCTACGGCCGTCTGCTGGTCGACGGCGGCCGGGACTTCGCCATCGACCTGATGGCCAACACCACGACCAACGCGATTCTCCACAAGCCGCTCGACCCCGGTCAGTTGTTCACCAGCGCGGGAATCAGTCTCGGCGTGGGCGGGGTGATGGGAGCGCTGGAGGGCAGCGGTGTGAAGAAGCTGCTGACGGGCGCGGGCCAGGTCAAACGAGGGCCGGACGGCCTGCCGTTGTTCAGGTCGTTCAGTGACCAGTACAAGGGCGCGGTCAACTCGCTGGGCGTCAAACCAGGGGTGGGCGGCGCCGTGCGCGCCACCCGGCCGCCCGCGCCGGCCAGTGCGGGCACCAGCCTCCTCGACGATGCGGGCAGGGCACGCGCCCGGGTCCTGGGCCTCGGCTTCGGTGTGGACGCGGCGGCGGGGGAGCGGCTCACGGCCGGGCTGGCCGCCGCTGCCGATCTCAGGAACAGCACGGACCTGGCGCTGAAGGCGGCGAAGCAGAGCCGGCGGGATGCCGAGGCTGTGGTGCGCACCTCGGAGACGGAGGTCAGGTCCGCGGCCGTCCGCTTGGCGGATGCCGAGGGTGAGGTCTCCCGGTGGCAGGCGACGCACGACATATACCGGGACAGCCCCAACGTCCTGCCGGACTGGATCAGGGAGGCCGAGCAGGGGCTGTCGGGAGCGAAAGCCCTGCGCGGGACCAGGGAGCGAGAGCTGGCGGACCTCGGCAGGACGCACGAACGCTCCCAGGACGCGCTGGCAGCCGCGCAGCGCTCGGAGGAGGAACTCACGTTCCGCCTTGCCTGCGCCGCCGAGCAGCATCGTGTGGCCGAGGCCGACCTCACCGAATGGCAGGACATGGCGGCGGCCGCACAACGTGCCAGGACCGAGGTCCCTTTGAGCGGTCAGCTGAGCTACGCGCTGCAGAAGAACGCTTGGCGGCAGGGCTTCGGCAGCGCGAAGGGATGGCGGGAATACGTCCTGTACGAGGGAGTCAAGGACTTCACCAAGGGGTTTACCTCAGGTCTCGTCCAGTCCGGTATCTCGGCCGCAGAGGGGAAGACCGGTCCTGGGTCGATCTGGCGGGACGCCCTCATGGGCGGAACCGGGGGCGCGGTGCGCGGCATGATCAAGGGCAAGTTCGGCAACATCGTCTTTCCCACCGGAGGCGTCGAGGAGATGCTGTGGAAGACCGGCACCAAGGGCCTGGACAAGTTCGTCCGTGACCAGATCAAGCAGGCGCTCGAACCGTCCACGGAGGCGGCGTAGCACGTCCGGAGCCGCCGGAAACGGGCGGCGCGGGCGTACGGGAGCGGGCGGCGCGTGCCGCCCGCTCCCGAACTGACGAGGGGTCAGTTTCCGTTGCCGACGGGGGTCATGACCACCGGGCCGTCAGCCGGTGTGTCCCGGCCGCGCAGGTGTACAGCGCGCCGAGCGGGTCCTGGACACCGTCCCCCTCGGCGGTGGCCCCGACGAGCAGCACCTTCCACGGCAGCTCGCTGTCCGTCTCGACGACGATCTCCTCGCCCGTCCGCCGGGTGGTGAAGACCGCCATGGTGCCCGAGCCGTCCCGGGTGGGGATGGCCGTGACCGTCTCCGAGTCCTCCGCCGGGGCGTGGACGCGCAGGGTCACCCCGTCCGCCCAGTCATATCCGGGCCCGTCGCTCACGGCACCGAACGGAATGACCGAGCCGGGCCGGGCCAGCAGCGGCAGGGTGTCGAAACCGTGTGTCTCACGCCGCCAGCCGGGTCCTGACACCCGCGCGCCGGTGAGCAGATGGGTCCAGGTGCCCTCGGGCACGTAGTACTCGACCGAGCCGTCCTCGGTGAAGACCGGCGCCACCAGCAGATCGCCGCCGAGCATGTACTGCCGGTCGAGCGGCCGGCAGGCGGGATCGCCGGGGAACTCCAGCAGCATGGCGCGCATCATCGGTGTGCCGAAGTCCCTGGCCCGCACCGCCGCACCGTAGAGATACGGCATCAGCCGGTGCTTGAGCCGGGTGAACGCGCGGGTCACCTCGACCGCCTCGTCGCCGTAGTCCCAGGGCACCCGGTAGGACTTGCTGCCGTGCAGCCTGCTGTGCGAGGACAGCAGGCCGAACTGCACCCAGCGCTTGAAGACCGCCGGCGCCGGCGTGCCTTCGAAGCCGCCGATGTCATGGCTCCAGAAGCCGAAGCCGGACAGCCCCAGCGACAGCCCGCCGCGCAGGGACTCGGCCATCGCCCCGAACGACGATTCGCAGTCGCCGCCCCAGTGCACGGGCAGCCGCTGCCCGCCGGCCGTCGCCGACCGGGCGAAGACGACCGCCTCGCCCTCGCCGCGTTCCTCCCGCAGCAGGTCGAAGACGGTCTCGTTGTAGAGCTGTGTGTAGTAGTTGTGCATCCGCTCCGGGTCGGAGCCGTCGTGCCAGGTCACATCGACCGGCACACGCTCGCCGAAGTCGGTCTTGAAGCAGTCCACGCCCTGGTCGAGCAGGACACGCAGCTTGCCCGCGTACCACTCGCGCGCGGCGGGGTTGGTGAAGTCGACCAGCGCCATACCGGCCTGCCACTGGTCCCACTGCCAGACGGCGCCGTCCGGCTTCCTGAGCAGATATCCCCCGGCCATGCCCTCCGCGAACAGCGGTGACTTCTGGGCGATGTACGGATTGATCCAGACGCAGACGCGCAGCCCCTGCCGCTTCAGCCGGGCGAGCATGCCCTCCGGGTCCGGAAACACGTCCGGGTCCCAGACGAAGTCGCTCCACTGGTACTCGCGCATCCAGAAACAGTCGAAGTGGAAGACGCTCAGCGGGATCTCCGCGTCCGCCATGCCCTTCACGAACCGTGTCACCGTCGCCTCGTCGTACGACGTGGTGAAGGAGGTGGACAGCCACAGACCGAAGGACCAGTCCGGCGGCAGCGCGGGACGGCCGGTGAGCGCGGTGTACCGGGCGAGGATCTCCTTCGGAGTGGGGCCGTGGATGATGAAGTACTCCAGGGACTGGTCCTCGACGCTGAACTGCACGCGCCCGACCGACTCCGAGCCCACCTCGTAGGACACCCGGCCCGGATGGTTGACGAAGACGCCGTAGCCCCGGTCGGTGAGATGGAACGGGACGTTCTTGTACGCCTGCTCGCTGCTCGTCCCGCCGTCCGCCTGCCAGATGTCGACGGTCTGGCCGTTCTTCACGAACGGCGTGAAGCGTTCGCCGAGCCCGTACACGCCCTCGCCGACGCCCAGCGGCAATTGCGCGACCATGAAGTGGCGGTCCTCGGCGTCGGTGGCGAAGCCGGTGCCGCGCTTGCCGACGGAGGTCAGGAGCTGTCCGCCGGCGGAGAAGTCCAGCGCCCAGGGGGCGGTGGTGTCGACCTTCAGGGAAAGCTCACCGGACGTCAGCGCGATCGTCGAGCCGTCCCGGGACACCGTGGCCCGCGTTTCCCGCGGACCGGACGTGAGCGCGAACTCCGGCCGGCGGGGGACGGCTCCGGCGTGATGCGTGGTGCGCACGCCGATCACGCCCTCGGCGGGCGACCAGCACTCCACGGTCAGCAGGGGACTGTTGAGCGTGTCGCCCCGCTGCGCCATCTCCTTGACCGGCGCGTAGAGCGTGATCCGGTCGTCGGTGACAACGGCGTCGGCCACGGCGGCGGCGTAGCGCGCGGTGACACCCGGGCGCATCAGCCAGTAGCCGTCGGTGAATTTCATCAGTGCTCCTGCTCGTGTGCGCGGTGGGCGGCGATCAGATCGCGGAACCAGAGGTAGCTGTCCTTCGGCGTGCGTTCCAGGGTGTTGTAGTCGACACGCACGATGCCGAAGCGCTGGTCGTAGCCGCGGGCCCATTCGAAGTTGTCGAGCAGCGACCACACGTAGTAGCCGCGCACATCCACTCCCGCGTCGATCGCCGCCGCCAGCGCCCGGAGGTGGTCGCGCAGATAGCTCACCCGCTCCGTGTCGTGCACGGCCCCGTCCGGTGAGACCGTGTCGGCCTCGGCGGAGCCGTTCTCGGTGATGTGGACCGGGGGCAGGCCCGGATAGCGTGTGTGCAGAGCGACGAGCAGGTCCGTGAAGGCCCTGGGTACGACGGGCCAGCCCATGGTGGTGTGCCGGGTGCCGTACGGATCGGTCTCGGCCACCCCGATGTCCGTGGCGGTGCGCCGGCCGGGATCGGCCTCGGCGTGCGGCGCGGCGGTGACGGTGAGCGGGCGGTAGAAGTTCAGGCCCACGAAGTCCAGCGGAGCGCCGATCACATCGAGGTCGCCGTCCCGGCGGTACGAACCGTCGGCCAGGGCGCCCCAGGTCTCGGCCTCCCCGGCCGGGTAGCGCCCGGCGAACAGCGGCTCCGTCCACACGTCGTTGTGCAGTGTCTCGGCCCGGCGCAGCGCGGCCAGGTCCGCCGGGGCGGAGCCAGCCGCCTCGATCCGGTCGAGATTCAGCGTGATGCCGATCTCCCGGGCGCCCGCCTCGCGCAGCACCCGTACCGCGTGGCCGTGGCCGAGCAGCAGATGGTGTGCGGCGGCCAGGGCGGGGGTGCCCTCGCGGGCGCCCGGTGCGTGACGGCCCTCCGCGTAGCCGACGAAGGCGGTGCAGAACGGCTCGTTGAGGGTGATCCAGCGTCCGACCCGGTCACCGAGGCGGGCCACGACGGCCCGGGTGTACTCGGCGAAGTGCTCGGCGGTCTCCCGGACGCGCCAGCCGCCGCGGTCCTCCAGCGCCTGTGGCAGATCCCAGTGGTAGAGGGTGACGGCGGGGGAGACGCCCGCGGCGAGCAGCGAGTCGGTGAGCCGGTCGTAGAAGTCCAGCCCCTTCTCGTTGACGGGGCCTGTGCCCCCCGGCTGGATCCGGGGCCAGGCGACGGAGAAGCGGTACGAGTCGACTCCGAGGCGGCGCAGCAGCTCCACGTCCTCCGGATACCGGTGGTAGTGGTCGCACGCGACATCGCCCGTGGCGCCGCCGAGGGTGCGGCCCGGGGTGTGGCTGAAGGTGTCCCAGATGGACGGACCGCGGCCGTCCTCGTTGTGCGCGCCCTCGATCTGGTAACTGGCGGTCGCGGTGCCGAAGGTGAAGCCCGGTGGAAACGCCGGAAAGGCGGCGGAGGCTGAGGAGGCGGGGGAAACGGTGCTCATGGTGGTGCGGGCCCTCTCGGGTATGTGCGGGTCTGTGCGGTCTGCCGGGCTACTTGATGGAGCCGCCGGTGATCCCGGCGGCGACATACTTCTGGGCCAGCACCAGCAGGATCGCGGCGGGAATGGCGGAGACGACGGCGGTCGCCATGACCGCGCCCCAGTCGCTGACATGGGCGCCGATGTACTCGTACATGCTGAGAGTGATCGGTTTGACGTCGTCCGTGGTGTTGAGGGTCAGCGCGAACATGAAGTCCGACCAGGCGAAGAGGAACGTGAACAGCCCCGCCGTGATCAGGGCGTTGCGGCTCATCGGCAGCACGATCCGGACGAACGCGGTGAAGCGGTTCGCACCGTCGACCATCGCCGCCTCCACGACCTCTTTCGGGATCGACACCATGAACGCCCGCAGCAGGACGATGGAGAACGGCAGCCCGAGCGAGGCGTCCGCCAGGATCAGTCCCGGCAGGGAATTGACCAGGTCCAGATCGACGTAGGCGCTGTAGAGGGCGTTGGCGATGACAATGCCGGGCACCATCTGCGTGATCAGCGTGCCGAAGACCATCGTGCGGCTGCCGTGCAGGCCGAGCTGGGCCAGTCCGTACGCCGCCGGGGCGGCGAGCGCCAGACAGACCACGACAGCGCCGAGCGCGACCAGCAGGCTGGTTCCCAGCGAGCCGCCCTGACTGCTCAGCGCACGGCTGAAGTTGTCCCAGCCGGGCGAGGTGGGCAGCCAGCTTGTCGAGGCGAGGCTCTCGCCGGGCTGGAGGGCGATGTTGAGCATCCAGTACAGCGGAAAGAGCAGGACGAGCAGAATGATCAGAGCGATGACGGTGTTGCCGCCCCGGCGCAGGTTGCGGGTGGACATGGCGATCACTTCCCCTGGCCGAAGTCGGACCGGTTGGCCCGGAGGTAGAACACGGCGAACACCGCGCTGACGAGGATGAGGATGTTGCCGACCACGGCGCCCTGTCCGAAGTCGAGCTGCTGGAAGGAGAGCTGGTAGGTGACGGTGCCGAGGGTCTGGGTGGAGTCGGCGGGCCCGCCGCCGGTCAGGGCGAGGATCAGGTCGAGGATCTTCACCGTCGACATGAACCCGAGCACCAGCACCACCGTGATGACCGGGCGCAGCAGCGGCAGTGTGACGCTCCGGAACGTACGCCAGGGCCCCGCGCCGTCGAGCGAGGCGGCCTCGTACAGATCACGCGGGATCTCCTGCAGTCCGCCGTACAGGATCACCATGTTGAACGGGATGCCGACCCAGATGTTGACCAGGACGGCGGAGAGCAGGGCCGCGCTCGGACTGCTGAGCCAGGGCACCGGGGAGGAGACGAGGTGCAGATTCATCAGCAGGGTGTTGAGCACCCCGGTGTCCTGGTCGAGGAGCTTTCGCCAGACGACGGCCGAGACCACCATGGGCACGAGCCACGGCAGCAGCAGGACCGCCCGGGCGAGACCGGACAGCCGGAACGTGCGGGAGAAGAACACCGCGAGCGCCAGTCCCAGGACGAACTGGCCCAGCAGGGACCCGAGTGTGAAGACCAGCGTGTGCCAGAGCGAGCTGGTGAACAGCGGATTGTCGAACACCGCGCGCCAGTTGTCGAAGCCGTTGAAGGGCGCCTCGCCGGTGAAGAAGGTGCGCGGTGTGTAGTGCTGGAAGCTCATCACGACATTGCGTATGAGCGGATAGCCGAAGAACGCCAGCATGTAGAGGACGGCGGGGGCGACAAAGAACCAGCGTGTCAGCGAAGCGCGCCGGCCGCGCGCCCGGCGGGGGCTCTCGGTGGCTTCCCCGGAGGGTGCCGGAAGGGTGGCGGTGACAGTCATGTCGGTCTCCTCACTCGCCGGCCGTGGCCCGTGACTGGGCCTGCTTCAGGGCTGCTTCGGGTGTGGAGCCGCCGGTCAGAACGGACTGGAAGGCGCCGGACAGGGCGTCGGAGACGACCGGCCACCGGGAGCCGACGCGCGCGGTGCGCGAACGGGCTGTGGCCACCACATCGGCGAACGCGGCGAGCTTCGGGTTCTCCGCCTTGTACGCGGCCGCGGCCGTGGCACGGGTGGGTACGTTGTTGACGGACTCGCCCCACGCGACCTGGTTCCGCTGTTCGTTGAGGCAGTTGAGGATCTTCGCGGCGGTTCCCTGCCGCCCGGTGTCCCCGGTGCGGGGGAGGGCCATGACGGTGCCGCCGATCGGTGGGACCGGGGGCCTGCCGGCCACGGGGACCGGTATGGAGGCGACCGCCCAGTGCAGATCCTTGTGCTCACTGAGGACGGGGACCTGCCAGGGGCCGTTGATCATCATCGCGGCCCGCCCGGCGATGAACTGGTCGTTGACGTCCTGCTGGGTCCAGGTGACCGCGGCGCTGGAGGCGGACTTGCTGTCGATCAGGTCCTTCCAGAGCTGGAGTGCGGCGGCGCCCTTGCCGTTGTCGAGATGGGCCTCGTCACCGCCGCCCGACCAGAAGAACGGCAGGAACTGGTAGACGCCGTCCGCGTCGGGCGTGGCGCTGAACGCCATCCCGTACGTCCTGCCCCGGGTGAGCTTCGCGGCCGTCGCCTTGAGCTCGTACCAGGTGGTGGGCGGCTCGACCCCGGCCTGCCGCAACAGATCCGTGTTGTAGATCAGGGCCAGCGAGTTGACCGACCGGGCGATGCCGTACTGGGTCCCCTTGAAGGTGCCCAGGCTCACGGCCCCGGTGGACATCCCGGACACATCCACGCCCGCGGTCTTCAGCGGGACAAGGCCACCGGTGTCGGCGAACTGCGCCAGCTCGGAACCGTCCAGTTCCAGGATGTCCGTCAGCGAGTGGGACGAGGCCATCCGGAGTGCCTTGGAGACCACCTGGCTGGCGGGGACGCTGGTCTGCTCGACCTTCACTCCGAGGGGCTTGGCGCACCGGTCGAAGTACTTCTGCTGCGCTTCGTGCTCAAGGGTGTCCGTGGCCGAGTTCAGCACCGTGATGGTGTTGGGATCGGGCTCGTTCGCACATCCCGCGAGGGTGATCGCGGGCAGCAGAGCGGTCAGGATCATGGCCGGCGCCCGGAGGCGGCGGCGAGGCGATTGCATGGAAGTTGCTCTCCGTTCGGTCTACGGCTCTGTAAGGAGACGGAGGTCGTGCGTGGACGGCGCGGCGGCGGGCGGGCACGGGTGGTGTGCCGTCGGCGCCGGTGTCGTTGAACAGCCGGGAAAAACGGGGGTACGGGGCGTCGGCCGGGTGCCGTGGGAACGGACGGACGGCCGTCAGCCGCCGGTCCGGTCCCCGGGTGGGGCGGGTCCGTACGGCGCGCCGACAAGCCGGGTCGCCATGTCCGCGATGCCTATTTTTGTACCCAACTCGGCTCCCGGCCCCTGGTGTCGAATCGACCTGTCGAATCGATTCGACGGTGCGCTGCAGCGATGCTAGGTGCTCATCAGGGCCCCGACAAGGGGTGGAGCGAGGTGAGAAACACGAGAAACGTGAGAAAGGGCACAGCGCAAGCGCCCTTGGTGAGGGCCGCGCGCTCGGTCCCCTGGCGGGATGTGTCAGACGGGGCCGAGGAGCGTGGCCCCCGGCAGCAGTACCGGGGCGATGAGCAGATGCCCGACGGACTCGGCCAGCAGGCCCGCGCCGGGTGCCGTGTTCTTCGCTGTCGACTCACGCAGTGCCGCCGCGGCGGACACGGCGAGACTGGTGACTCCGGAGGCCAGCGTCTCCACCGGCAGCTCGACGCGGGGCAGCCGCTGGCTGGACGGATCGCCGGGAAGAGCGCCGATGACAACGACGGTGAGGTCCTCCGGCACCCGAAGTCCCGCCGCGGCCACCGAGGTCAGGATGTGGTGGTGCGCGGAGGGGTGCTGCACGACCAGGGCGGTCGGCTGCCGCCCGGCGCCGTGGTGTGCCCGGTCCGCGAGCAGGGAGTGGAGCCGGCGGGCGAGGCCGGCCGCGTCGTTGACCGAGTGGACCACCTGGACGGCGGTGCCGGTGGCACGGGCGCCCCGGTGGGCGCCCGCGATGCCGCGGAGCGCGTAACTGCGCCGGCCCAGCACCTCGGACTCGGCGGGAGCGAGATACACCAGGTCGCGATGGCCCGCCGCGGCCAGTTCGCGCACCGCGAGGACGGCGGCCTCCTCCCAGTCCAGGTCGGTCCACGGCAGGGCGTCCTCGTCGGCGGGCCGCCCGATGAGAGCCGCCGGGAAGGCCAGTTCCCGCACGACATCGATGCGCGCGTCCTCCATGTCGACGGCCATCAGGACCGCCGCGTCCGCCAGGCCGCTGAGCGCGACCCGCCGCAGGCCCCCGGCCTTGTCCTGGGAGGTGGTGAGCAGCAGGTCGTATCCGAGGCTGTTGGCGGCGTCGCTGACATCTATCGCGAACCGGCCGTCCACGGAGTGCTGGAGGCCGGCGGCGCGGGGCAGGGCCAGGGCGATCACATGGGTACGGCTGCTGCGCAGGGTCCGCGCGCTGGCACGCGGGTGATACCCCAGGGCGTCCACGGCCTCCTGTACGCGCACCCGCGTCTCCTCGGAGATGCTCCGGGATCCGTTGAACACGTACGAGACGGTGCTGGGCGCGACCCCCGCCCGCTGGGCGACGTCCCTGATGGTAGCCATTCGACCTCTTCGGTGATGCGGGCGCGACGCCGGCGAGAGTGCGGAAGCGGCGATTCGTCATCGTATCGAACGGGTCCGCGCCATGGTCCGGAGCACCCGGATCGGTGAACGGACCACAGAGGCGTGCCATTTGTGGCGATGTGACGATTTTTGTGGTGTATGCAGCTTTTATTCGTTTCGATCCGGCTCGGTGATGCCGGGGGCGAGGAGACGGCCGCTGCCCGGCCGCCGGGGCGGGCCGGGCAGCGGTGGTCACTCGGAAGCCCGGCGCGACTCCACGGCCGAGTCGGGACCCGGCGAAACGATCGATTCATGACCGTTCTCGGCGCGCACCTTGAACGGCGGTGTGCCGTCCGGTCCCAGCACCTCCACGATTTCCACCACGCGGTCGTGCTTGCCGACCACCCTGCCGTGCATCACCAGGCGGTCGCCCTTGCTCGCTTTCATCCACACTCCCGTGTCACTCGATGTGACCGCGAGTGTACGGAACGCCATGACCGGTCGCCCTCCGTGGCCGGGAGTGTCGCCGGGAGACGCCCATCGGCCGGGTGTCATCCCGGCGCCCAGAGCGTCGGCGGGAAGTCCGGCGGTCGGAGGGCTCGCACCGATCTTGTTTCTGATCAGAAACAAGATCGCCGGCTCGGCGCCGGTCGAATGCCTGTGAAAAGTCGGGGAACTAGGCATGTTGCTGCCGGTCAAGACCCTCGTAGAATCCGGCCGGAGCGGCCATATGGTTGCTCCGGGACAATGACTTGATGCCCTGATCGGGCGTCAGAGCGGGGAGAGACACCTATGCGAGAGGCCACTCAGTCGGAGATACGCCGCGACTTCGACAGCGGTATGCCGGGGCTCAGGCCGCCGAGGAAGGTGATCGTGATCGGCGCGGGACTCGCGGGTCTGGCGACGGCATACGAACTGGCCGGGCGCGGCTGCGATGTGACGGTGCTGGAGGCCGGCACCCGCGCCGGCGGACGGGCGTACACACTCAGGGAGCCCTTCGCCGACGGCCTGTACGCCGAGGCCGGAGCCATGACACTGACTCCGCACTGCCACTACGCGATGCACTACCTGCGCGAACTGGGCGTCGGACTGGAGACCGCGGACCTGGTGGACACCCAGTTCGCGTACTTCGTCAACTCCCGGCTCTTCGGCCCCGGCCAGGACGACGTCGACGGAGCCGGTCTGCCGCTAGGCCCCGAGGAGAAGGGCCTCGGCGTGTCAGGGATGATCGACCGTTACGTAGCGGCGGTCCACGAGGAACTCCAGCCGGACATCGGCGCCGCGGACTGGGCCGTCACACCGCGACTCGCGCCCTATGACCGCCGGTCGGTGTACGAGGTCCTGACCGAACGCGGTGCCTCTCCCGCCGCGATCGACCTCATGGAGCCGATGTTCCTGGAGATGCGGGGCGGCGACCTCAAGACCGCCTCCGCGCTGTCCTGGCTGCGCCACGAGTCCAGCCCGCACTCGCTGAGCAACGCCGACCCCCGCTGGGCGAAGGTGGCGGGAGGCACCGACCGGTTCCCGCGTGCGTTCGCCGAACGGCTGAAGACCCGCATCCACTACCGGAAGCCGGTCGTACGCGTCGAACAGGACGCGCACCGGGCGCGTGTGACATTCCTGGACCACGGCGGGCTGGGCACGATGGAGGCCGACCGTGTGGTCGTGACGGTGCCCTTCAGCACGGTCCGGCACATCGACTTCACCGATGCCGGACTCTCGGACGCCAAACACGAGGTGATGCGCAGGGTGAAGTACTCCTCGATCGTCCGGGTCTATCTCCAGATGCGCGAGCAGTTCTGGCCCCAGCGCAACGCCAGCTTCTCCACCGATCTCCCCATCAGGTGGGTGCGCGACGCGACGCCGCGGCTGCCGGGACCCCGGAAGATCGTCGAGTGTCTGATGACCGGCTGGCGTGCCAGGGCCGTCGCGGTCATGACGGAGGAGGAGCGGCTGCGCTTCGTCCTGGACCACCTCGAACGCCTTCTGCCGGGGGCCCGCGATCATTTCGAGACCGGCCGGACGGTCGTCTGGGACCAGCAGCCGCACATCGAAGGCGCCTACATACTGCCGGAGCGGGACCACAGCGCGCTGATGCCGGTCATCCGCAGGCCCGAGGGGCGCATACATTTCGCCGGTGACCACGCCGGTTTCGAGCCCAACGGCGGATCGATGACCTTCGCGCTGGAGTCGGCCGCGCGGGCGGTCCTCGAACTCGGCAGGGAAGACAGCCCGGCTCCGGCGGGCTGACGCGGATCAGCCGGTGACGGGTCCGGCGGCGCGGTACGGCGGCGGTCCCTCCCGGTGGCCGGAACCGGCCCACGGGCGCAGCAGTGTCCGCAGCAGCCACGCCCCGTCCCGGGTCAGGACCGACTCGGGCCGGAACTGGAACCCGCCCACGCCCGGGCCGCGCAGAGCGACGATCTCCCCGCTGCCGGGCTCCGTCCACAGGGAGACGCGCCGCCGGCCGGCCGCGGCAGACGTTTCCCGCGACGCGCGCACCGCGAAGCCGTTGCGGAAGGCCGCGGTGACGGTCCGGTCGAAGACCGTGACCCGGCGGCGGATCACCGGTTTCTCCCTCCTCCCGGCGACGGCCGCCAGCCCGAGCGCGCCGACCAGGAGCTGGAATCCCAGCCCGATTCCGGCCAGTGGGCCGCAGCCGTCGTCGGCAGGTGCGGCCAGCGCCGCGGCGAGGTCGTGGAGGGCCCGGATCCGCCGGTCGGTCAGGTCGTCGGGACGGCCGGGACCGGACGCCAGCACCACCGGTCCCTGACGCTCCGTCAATACGGTGGCCAGTCCGGGCTTGTCGTAACGGCGCACCACGGTGTCCGCCCCGAGGCCGCGCAGAAAGTACGCCAGCGCCGCGGTGTCGTCGCCGCCGGTGTCGATGACGGTGACCGGCTCCTCTCCCGGCCACCGCCCGCGTTCGTCCGGGCGGGCCGGGTCCGCCCAGAACGGAGAGAGCTCACCCCGGCGCTCGGCCAGCTTCCGGGCCACCCGGCCGTCGCGCAGCACGGCCGCGAGGCCGGCGCGGTCCGGCGGCGCGGCCGGGGCCGGCCGGGGACCGTCCGCGCCGAGGGCGCCGAGCAGCCCGGCGGCCTTGGTGTGTGTCTCCGCCGTCTCGTCGGCGGGCGACGAGTCCGGGCCCACGGTGGCACCCACGGACAGCCGCAGCCCTCCTCGGTGATCGATGTCGAGAGTGCGGATCACCGCGGCGGAGTCCAGCTCCTCCCGGCCCGACGCGTCCCGGCCGATCAGGGCGAGCGCGCCTCCGTAGTAGCCCCGTCCGCCCGGCTCACGACGGCGGATCACGCGGCAGGCGTCGGCGTAAGGACTGCCCACGGCCGTGGACGCGAACATCGCCCGGGCCAGTACCCGCCGCGCGGTCAGACCGGTGGGCCCGCTGATCCGGCAGGTGCTGTGGACCAGATGTGCCATCGGCCGCAGATGCGGCCCGTCCACTCGTACCCCCGGGCCCGCTACACCCGACAGCAGCGCCAGTTCGGCGTCCACCGTCATCGCCAGCTCGTCCGACTCCTTCCGGTCGTCCAGGAAGGACAGCAGCTCGGTGACGTCCGGACCCTCCGGCGGGTAGCGGTGGGTGCCGCACATCGGGTCCATGGTGACGTGCGCGTCTTCGATCCGTACATGTCCCTGCGGAGTCGCCCCGACGAGCGTCCTGCCTTCCGGTCCGCCGGTGTGCACCACGAAGGTCCAGTACGCGCCGGTCTCGGCGGTCAGCAGACGCCGGAACAGTTCCAGTGCGAGCGCCGGACGGAAGTCGCGCAGCCGCGCGGTGAAGTCACGGCGGATCAGACAGCTCAGACCTCCCTCGGCGACATCGCCGGCGATCATGTCGCGGACGATGCCCGCGTACCGCGCGTCGTCCGTCTCGAAGCCGGCGCCGTCCATCGTCACGGTGAGGGCGGGGAGCGCGGCGAGCGGACGGCTCCGGTCCAGTGTGTGGGACTCCGTGATCCGCAGGACCCGCAGCGGCGTTCCGTCGTCGTGGCATTCGATGCCCCGCTCCGCGAGCTGACGGAACGGAAGCAGGGCGAGGGCACGCGGGCCGGGGCCGGTCCCGGCCGCCGGGATCTCGTCGACGGTGTCGACGGTCACCATCTCACCGAGGAACAGCTCGACCGGGCCCGGTCGGCCGGTGTCGGCGCGGACTCTGCGCAGCAGCGCGAAGGGAGGCGGTTCGGGACTCAGCAGTCGGCCGACGAGTTCGCCGGAGCACGGTGGGCTCACCACGGATTCCTCCTGACGCGGTGCGGACGCCCCGGGCGGCCGGCGGCCCAGCCGGTTGTCCCGTCGGCTGTCGTCCCCCGGGAAGAAATAGTTTCCGGTTGGATAACATGTTAGCGTGGTGATGCCGAAAGTGGTCCAGAGACAGCCGGTCGTGCGGCGTCGATTTCCGCGCGCGGCCCGGGCCACTCGGTTCCCCACCCGACTGAGCCACAGTGAGGTGTTATGCGCATCGCGGTGATCGGAGCCGGGCCCGGTGGCCTCTACACGGCGTCCCTGGTGAAGCGGCTGCTGCCCGGACACGAAGTCGATGTGTGGGAACGCGACGCCGCCGACGAGACCTTCGGATTCGGTGTGGTGTTCTCGGACGGCGCGCTCGGCGGTATCGAGGCCGCCGACCCCGTCCTCTTCGCGAGCATCACCGCCGAATTCGCCAGATGGTCGCGGATCGATGTGCGCCACCGGGGCCGGACCACCCGCAACGAGGGATACGGCTTCTCGGCCATCAGCCGCCGGGTGTTGCTGAGCCTGCTCCGCCGCCGCTGCGCCGCGCTCGGTGTGACATTGCGCTTCCGTACGCCGGCGCCGGACCCGGCGCGGCTGGCCGAGGCGTACGACTTGGTGGTGGCCGCGGACGGAGTCAACTCCGCGACGCGGACCCGCTACAGCGACGCCTTCGGGACCGAACGCGAGATCCGGGGCGCCCGCTACATGTGGCTGGGCACGGACCTTGTCCTGGACGCGCTCACCTTCGCCGTCGCCGAGACCGAGTTCGGGCCCGTGCAGGCCCATGCCTATCCCTACGCCCCGGGGCGCGGCACCTTTATCGTCGAGGTCAACGAGGACGTCTGGCACGCGGCCGGCTTCGAACGGACGGCGGCGGCGCCGCTTGACGGCGGCGGCAGCGACACGGTGGGCATCGAACGGGTCGGTCATTTTTTCGCGGACTTCCTGCGAGGTCATTCCCTGGAGGGAAACAAGTCGAGGTGGGGCCGGTTCGCCGTGGTGCGCAACCGCCGGTGGAGCCACCGCAATATCGCTCTCCTCGGCGACAGCGCGCACACCACGCACTTCTCGATCGGTTCGGGCACCAAGCTCGCGATGGAGGACGCTCTCGATCTGGCCCTCGCCCTGCGCGAGCACGGCACGGTCCCCGAGGCCCTCGCCGCCTACGAGGCGGAACGCAAACCGGCCGTGGACCGCATGCAGGGCACCGCGCTGGCCAGCCTCGAATGGTTCGAGGAGATCGACCGCTGTGTCGGGTTCGAACCGGAGGTGTTCAACGCCCATCTGCTCACCCGCAGCGGGCGAATCGGCCGCCAGGATCTCCCGTCCCACTCGGCGGAACGCATACGGCTGATCCGGGACCGGTTCGAAGGCGCCGACGAGCCTCCCTCGCGCGTGCCCTCAGCCGGCTGAGCGGCCCGGCGCGACGGAGGCGACCGGCCGGGCCGGGGGCCGGACGGCGACCGGGGCGTCCTCGCCGTAGTCCGTGAGGGCGCCCGGCGGACGCCGCTCACCTGCGGCCCGACGACCTCAGCTCGGCCATCGTCTCGCCGCCCACGAAGTAGTGTTCGGGCTCGCACTCGCTGACCGTGACACGGATCGCCTCCCGAGGCGTCCCGAGCGCCTCGTGCACGGCGGTGGTGACCGCGCGGCCGAGCGCCGCGATCTCCTCCTCGCCGCGGCCGCGGACCAGGGTGACATGGATGAGGGGCACAGGGGTCTCCTTCTGCGGTGTGGTCAATCACGGGTGGCGGCGCGCCGGACGCTCCGGAGATCGTCGGCGAGACAGCGTGCGGTGTGCGATCCCTCGGCGCCCAGCAGATCGCCCGGGGTGCCCTCGAACACGATCCGCCCGCCGTGCCGTCCGGCCTCGGGTCCCAGATCGATGATCCAGTCGGAGTATTTGACGACATCGAGATCGTGTTCGATCACGACCACGGTGTTCCCGCCGTCCACCAGCCGGTCGAAGAGCGTGAGCAGCCGGCCGACGTCGGCCATGTGCAGCCCCGTGGTCGGCTCGTCGAAGACATAGACACTGCCCGTCTCCCGCAGCCGGTGGGCGAGCTTGAGACGCTGACGCTCACCGCCCGACAGGGTGGACAGGGGCCGGCCGAGAGCCAGATAACCGAGCCCGACCTCAATGAGCAGGGACAGTTTCCGGACAATGCCCGGCTCCTCGAAGAACTCGGCCGCCTCGTCGGCCGTCATCGCCAGGACATCGACAATGCTCTTGCCCGACAGCCGGTGGGCCAGCGCCTCATCGTTGAACCGGCGCCCCTCGCACCGCTCACAGACCGTGGTGACCGGATCCATGAAGGCCAGATCCGTCTCGATGACGCCACGCCCCTGGCACTCGGGACACGCCCCGGCGGAGTTGAAGCTGAACATCCCCGGATCGGCCCCCGAGGCACGCGCGAACAGGCGGCGCACGGTATCCATGATGTCGGTGTACGTGGCCGGTGTGGAGCGCGTCGAGATCCCGACGGCGGACTGGTCGACCACGACCGTCTCGGGGTGCTGCGCGGTGAACACCTTCGACACGAGGGTGCTCTTGCCCGAGCCGGCGACTCCGGTGACGGTGGTGAGCACCCCCGTGGGAATGTCGACCGTGACCTTCCGCAGATTGTGCAGATCGGCATCACGGATCGTCAGCACACCGGTCGCGGTCCGGCGGGTCTTTTTCAGGCCCGGCACCGCCAGCAGGCTCCGTCCGGTCGGGGTGCCGGACCGGCGCAGCCCCTCGACGGTCCCCTGGTAGATCACCTCGCCACCGTCGCCGCCCGCGCCGGGACCCATGTCGATGACATGGTCGGCGACGGCGATCACATCCCGGTCGTGCTCCACGACCAGCACCGTGTTGCCCTTGTCCCGCAGGGCGAACAGCAGCTCGTTCAGCCGCCGTACATCGCGCGGATGCAGACCGACGCTGGGCTCGTCGAAGACATACGTGAGTCCGGTGAGGCTGCTGCCGAGGTGCCGCACCGTCTTGAGCCGCTGCGCCTCACCGCCGGAGAGCGTGGAGGTTTCCCGGCTCAGGCTCAGATAGCCGAGACCGACGGCCTCGATACGGCGCAGCGCCGCGACAGCGGCGTCCACCACCGGCTTCACCACCGGGGCATCGATCCGGCCGAGCCTGGGGATCAGTTCACTGATCTCCAGCGCGGTGTGGTCGGCGATGCTGTCACCGTCGATCCTTGACCTCAGCGCGGCCGGGCTGAGCCGGGCCCCGCCGCACACCGCGCAGCGGCCCTGGGTCACCACCCGCTCGACCGCGGCCCGCTCCTTGCCCTTGAGCGCGTCCAGGCCCGGCTTCAGATAGCGGCGGGTGAAGCGGTCGACAATGCCTTCGTACTCATTCTTGTAGACGCCGTTGCGGCCGGCCCGGTCAACCTTGAACCCCCCTCCGTGCAGGAGGAGTTCGCGCTCCGCCGCACCGAACCGGCCCAGCGGCAGATCCGGGTCGAACAGTCCGGACTCGGCGTAGAGCTGCCACTGGAAGGTGCCCACCGCGAACGCGGGAAACCTGATGGCTCCCTCGTTGAGGCTCTTGTCCTCGTCCAGCAGACGGCCCAGGTCCAGCCGTACGGTCGTGCCGAGGCCCTCGCACTCCTCGCACATGCCACGCGGGTCGTTGAACGAGTACATGTGTGAGGGCCCGGCGCTGGGGGTGCCGTGTCGTGAGAACAGCACCCGCAGCATCGGATTGATCTCCGTCATGGTGCCCACGGTCGACCGTGCGTTGCCACCGACCGGTTTCTGATCGATCACGATCGCCGTGGAGAGATTCTCCATCACCTCGGCCCGCGGCCGCTCATGGCGGGGCAGCCGGTTGCGGATGAAGAACGGGAACGTCTCGTTGAGCTGCCGCTGCGACTCCACGGCGATCGTGCCGAACACGACCGAGGACTTGCCCGAGCCCGAGACCCCGGTGAAGACGGTGAGCCGTCCTTTGGGGATCCGCAGATTCACCCCCTTGAGGTTGTTCTGGCGGGCGTCACCGAGAACGATGAAGCCGTCCGCGCGGTCTCCCTGACCAGCCGTCATAACAGGGCCCTCTTTCCGCAGCCGAGCGCAAAGCGGTTTCCTTTTGGAAACTTACGCTATCAGTTCTCCTTCCTCATCCGGCGACGGCGTATGCCTGCGCACCGCGTGGACTCGCCGCGCCCAGTACCAGACCGTCCCGGGTGAGACCCGTGGCACACACCTTGCTGAGCGAGTAGTCCTCGGCCAGTTCGACCTCGTGGCCGCGCCGCCGCAGCTCCGCGACCGCCTCCGGGTCGCAGCCCCGCTCCGCGACCACCGCACGGGGCCGGAACTGCCGCGGCGTGAAGGAGGTGGGCACATGGTCGGTGTGGAATGTCCGTGCCTCGATCGCGGCCTGCGGACTCATACCGAACTCCACATGGTGGAGGAAGAACCCCAGGGTCCACTGGTCCTGCTGGTCCCCGCCGGGGGTCCCGAACGCCAGATACGGGCGCCCCTCCCGCAGCACCAGCGTCGGACTGAGCGTGGTGCGCGGGCGTTTGCCGGGAGCCAGCGCGTTGTTGTGTCCCTCGGCGAGCGAGGCCATCTGGCCCCTGGTCCCGAGAGGGAAGCCGAGCCCCGGCACCACGGGGGAGCTCTTCAGCCAGCCACCGCTCGGTGTGGCCACGACCATGTTGCCGGCCGCGTCCGTGGCAGTGACACAGCAGGTGTCGCCCTTGGCCGCGGTCAGCTTGATCACGGCGGGGATGCCGTGTTCCAGCTCCCCGAGCCACTCCGGACGCGCCGGGGCGGCCTCGCCGTCGAGCACCGGCGGCAGCCACGGTGTACGCCCGCCGGGCGCGCCGGGCCGCAGTGTTCCCGACGCCTCGGCCCCGATGAGCGCGCGCCTGGCCCCGGTGTAGTCGGGAGCGAGCAGCTCCTTCAGTGGTACGTCCCCATGTGCCGGGTCGCCATACCACGCCTCACGGTCGGCGAAGGCCAGCTTGGCCGACTCGATCACCGTGTGCATGTAGTCGGCGCTGCCGGGACCCATGCCCGCCAGGTCGAAGCCTTCCAGCAGGGCGAGTTGCTGCAGAAAGACGGGGCCCTGCGACCAGGGGCCCGGCTTGTGCACCGTCAGCCCCCGGTAGTCCGCCGAGACCGGCCGCTCCAGACCGGGGCGCCAGGCGGCCATGTCGTCACCGGTGAGCAGACCTCCGTTGCGCCGGCCGGTCGCGTCGATCTCCTCCGCCTTGGCGAGATACGTGTCGACGGCCTCGGCGACGAACCCCTCGTAGAAGGCGCGTGTCGCCGCGTCGATCTGGTTCTCGCGGTCGCGCCCCGCCGCTTCCGCCTCGGCGACGATCCGCCGGTAGCACCGCGCCAGCACCGGATTGGACACCCGCTCACCCGGCCGGGGAGCGACCCCGCCGCGCAGGTAGGTCCGGCCGGACTCCGTCCACTCGTCACGGAACAGCCCGGCGAGCGCCGCGATCATGGCGGCCGCCTTCGGCAGCAGCGGATAGCCGTGCTGGGCGTAGCCGATGGCCGGTTCCAGGACATCCGCGAGCCGCAGCACGCCGTACTCCTTCAGCAGCCGCAGCCAGGCGCCGAACGCGCCGGGTACGACGGCCGGCAGCAGACCCGAGCCGGGAATCACGGCGAGTCCGCGCGCGCGGAACGCCTCGACGCTCGCGGCGCGCGGCATCGGGCCCTGGCCGCAGATGACGTCGGCCTCGCCGGATCCGGCACGGTGGGCCAGGATCGGCACATCGCCGCCCGGCCCGTTCAGATGGGGTTCCACCACCTGGATCACAAAGGCGGCGGCCGCCGCCGCATCGAACGCGTTGCCGCCCTTGTCGTACATGGACATGCCGGCCGTGGAGGCCAGCCAGTGGGTCGAGACGACGGCGCCCCGGGTACCGTGCAGCTCCGGTCGGAAGAGCACAGCGGATCTCCTTCTCTGTCGGCTTGGCTCTTGGCTCTCACTGGGTCAGGCCGTCGCGCGGCCGGAGACGACCGCCGCCCGTGCGCGGGGCACGCGCATACGGCCGTGCGCCGTGGCGGTGACCCGGCCGGTCACCGTGGCCGCCGCGGCGCGGCCGTCCCGCAGTGTCACGGTGCAGCTCAGCGCCGCGGGCCTGCCCAGCTCCGCGCCCTGGACGAGGTGGTAGGCGTACCGGCCGTCCGGCCCGGAGATCAGCCCCGTCCCGGCGAGCCAGGCCCCGAGGCCGAGTGCGGCGGACGCGCACGCCGGGTCCTCCGGCATGCCGTAGCCGGGGGCGAAGACCCGCGCGTGCGCGGTCCTGGTGACGGCGTCCCAGGCGAGGACGACCGCGTCCCGGCACGCGTCCCAGACCGGGGACGCCGGGTCCATCGCGGCGCGTGACACCGCGTCCGGCCGTACCGGCAGGAAGTGGAAGACGGGCCCGAACCCGTCGGCCCGGGCCGTACCGGCGCGGTCCTCCTCCGCCAGTCCGCACGCCGCCAGCAGTCCGCCCCAGTCCGCTCCGGGGTCCGGGAGCGGATCGCCCTCGACGCTCAGAGTGGCGCTCTCCCCGGACGCCGAGAGGGCCAGCAGCCTGCCGCCGCACTCCTGCACCAGCCGCCCGGCCGGGACGTCACCGCGACGGACGAGCGCCGTGGCCGTGCCCACCGCCGAGTGACCGCCGAAGGGCGACTCCGCGCGGGGGGTGAAGACCCTGACCCGGTAGGTGGCTCCGGGCGATTCCGGCGGCATCACGAAAGCCGTCTCCGTGAGCCCGATCTCGCCCGCGACGGCCAGCATGTCCGCGCCGGACAGTCCGTGCGCGTCGGGCACCACACCGAGCGCGCATCCGTCGAAGGGCCGGTCGGTGAACATGTCGACGATCTCGTACTCGATCACGCCGTACCTCCTGTGCCCGCCGTCCGTCCGGCCGGCGCCGCCGTGCGGCTCCCCGCCGTGCCCGCCCTCGCGGGAAGCAGGACCTCCTCGGCGATGGTCTCCAGCACCTCGGTCTTCGCGCGGTACGGGAACGAGTCGCGCGGCCAGTGCACCACCAGGTCCGTGACGCCCAGTTCACCGAACCGGCCGGCCGCGTCCCGGTACGCCTCGACGGAATCCAGCACACCGCCGACCATGGCGCCGGTGAGCAGCAGCCGGTCCAGTGTGGCCGGGTCCCGGCCGGTCGCCTCGCACGCCGCGTCCAGCCGGTCGAGCTGCTCCCTGACACCGCCCACCGTCTGTTCGTACGGCAGCGCGTCGAACCGGCCCGGCGGGCCGGCCGTGACCCAGGTGGCGGCGTACCGCGCCGCCAGGCGCATACCGCGCGGACCGGTGGCCGCGAGGGCGAACGGCACGCGCGGACCGGTCAGGCAGCCGGGGTTCATGGGCACGTCCTCCACCCGGTAGTGCGTGCCCGTGTACGAGGTGCTGCGCCGGCGCAGCAGCAGGTCCATGAGCTCGACGAACTCCGCGAAACGGTCGGCCCGTTCGCCTGGCGAACGCTCGGTGGGATCGACGACCCGGTCGTCGAGTCCGCCGGCGCCCGCGCCCAGACCGCAGACGAACCTTCCTCCGGCGATGTCCTCGACCGACATCACCTCCTTGGCCAGGGTCACCGGATGCCGGTAGGTCGGTGTGGCGACCATGGTGCCCAGCGTGATCCGGGAGGTGACCGCGGCGGCGGCGGAGAGCGTCGGCACCGCGCCGAACCAGGTCTCGTCGCGCAGCCACCGCCACATGAGCTGGTCGTAGGTCCACGCGTGATCGAATCCGAGCTCCTCGGCGAGGGTCCACCGGCGGCGGGCCACGGGCCAGCGGTGCTCGGGCAGAATCACGACTCCATGACGCACTTGTCTCAACTCCGTCCGTCGGCGCCCGGGGGGCGTGGGCTACTTGCGTGAGCGCGGGCCGCTGTCGAGCAGACGCGGGGTCAGACCGGCCGCCAGGAGGTCGACCCGGTGCAGGATGGCGTGGAAGTCGCGCTCGTACGCCGGCACCTCGCCGTCGCGCAGCTCCCCGGGCAGCGCCCGGTCCTCCTCGGGGGTCATCCCGGGGTACAGGCCGTTGGTGGCGGTGTCCAGCGTCACCGCCCGCAGCCGGCGCCGTAATTGCTCCACCACCTCCGCCGTCGGCACCGGTGCGCGCAGGGTCAGGAAGAAGTTGTCGTAGACCACGGCCTGGGTCCGGGGGTGCGGAAGCCTGTTGGTGACCGCGGTCTCCTGGAGCAGCGAACGGCCGTCGGGCACGAGTTTGGCCGCCACCCCCGCGTGCACCGTGTGGTACATACGGACCTCGCGGGCGAGTTCCTTGCCCTCGGGAGCGCCGTTCCACTCGAACTTCTTGCCCCGCAGCAGGCCCCGCACCGGTACGAAGTCGGGGGCCCATGTCCCGCTGAAGCCCCGGTGCTGGAGGAACATGCTCGGGCGGATCACCGCGCTGTAGACGTCCTTGGGGCAGGAACTGGTGTAGAGCAGCATCGCGGTGTAGGCGCGGGTGAGATCGCCCATCACCGTCAGCGCGGTCCCCGGATCCTGCCGGGAACGGGCCTGGTGCAGGGCGTGCGCGAGCAACTGCCAGATGGCGAAGGTCGCCTGATGGCCGGTGATCCAGCGGAACCAGAAGAGCTGCTGGGCCAGTTCCGGCGAGCCGAGCGCGGGCCCGGTCCGGGGGCAGGGGCAGGTCACCGCCGCTCCGGCGGTCTCCTTGGCGGGCGGCCCGACGTCGGGGATCCCGGAGTCGCCCGTCGGAGGGTCCGGGAGCGTCAGCGGCTCCAGTCCGTAGGGGAAGTCACCGAAGTCCCAGTCTTCGGGAGCGGGAATCTCCGCGACGGTCCGTGAACTCATCGGTTACCGCCCGGGACGTAGGTGAACTCGAATTCCAGGCCGTTGACGTCGAAGAGGTAGCAGCTCTCCACCCCGTCGGCGTCGACGACGATCTCAGTGGGCCGGTCGCCGGCCGCGAAGGTGTAGCGCCCGGACTCGTACAGCCGCAGCCAGCGCTCGCGCCAGGCGCGCAGCTCGGCGGACGAACCGGTCGAGAGGCACACGTGCTGGAACTGGGCCTTGTTGCCGCCGGGCAGGACGGGGTCGTGCCCGGCACGCTCGAACAGGTGGAAGCGGAGGTCCTCGACCATCAGTTCGGTGAGCCGGGTGATTCCCGGCAGCCGGCTGAGGGTGAGGTCGGAGAACGTGTCCAGCGACCAGGCGGGGACGCAGCCGAAGAAGTCCTCGTACCACGCCGTGCAATTGTCCAGGTCGCGGGTCTGGACACCGATGTGGTGAAGCCGCGGTACGAGGGCGGACCTCTGCTCGTGTTCCATGGGCGAGAGAGTTTCTGGCATGGCGGAATTACTCCAGTCCGTCGGGTGATTGAGTGTTCCTTCGGTACTTTTCACGCTAGCCATCCATGGGATTTCGGTCAATCATTCTCGCGTGTTCGGTGAATGGCACTGTTCTCTGGAATGCGATTCCGGGCAGGGTGAATCGGGGATGCTCATTCTTTGGTGCCGCAGGAAAATATGGCGGAATATTATTGTCTCCGCTTGCCATTCCGTGTCGGGTAATGAAATATGAAACCATGACACAGGAACAGTGGAACGCTGTCGACGACTACTTCAACGGCCTCCTTGTCCCGGAGGACGACGCCTTGTCCGCGGCGGCGGAAGCGAACATCGAATTCGGACTCCCGGACCTCGCTGTCTCGCCGGGCCAGGGAAAGCTCTTGCATCTGCTGGCCCGTATCCACGGGGCCCGGCGCATTCTGGAGATAGGCACATTCGGCGGATACAGCTCGATCTGGCTGGGCCGGGCGCTCCCGCCGGGAGGCAGGCTGGTCACGATCGAGTGGGAGGAGTCCTTCGCCAAGGTCGCCGCCGCCAACATCGAGCGGGCCGGACTCACGGACGCCGTCGAGCAGCACGTCGGCAGGGCGCTGGACATCCTTCCCGGGCTGTGTCCGGCTGGGAGCGACCCCTTCGACATGGTCTTCATCGACGCCAACAAGCCCGACATCCCGGCGTACTTCGCCTGGGCCCTGAAGCTCTCCCGCCCGGGCGGCGTGGTCGTGGTCGACAATGTCGTCCTCGGCGGCGCCGTCACCGACCCGGCCCATCCCGACCGCGGTGTCCAGGGCGTACGCCGCTTCCACGAGCTGCTCGCCGACGAGCCCCGGGTGAGCGCCACCTCGGTCCAGACCGTCGGAGTGAAGGGGTACGACGGCTTCACCCTGGCCCTGATCGCGTCCTGACCCCCCGGAGAACGGCGCCGCACGGCGGCCGGCCGGCCGGGACCCACCCGGACACCGGCCGCCGCGGCCGCCGACGGCGCCCACGGAGGTCAGCCCCGGTCGGGATTGACGAGATCGGGAGCGGTCCAGCCGTCGAGGTCGTACTCCGCCATGCACTCCTCGGCGAAACCCCGGTACTGGTCCACCAGACCCGACGCGGTCTGGGCGAGCAGCAGCTCGATCCGGACATTCTCATGGCTGCCCGAGTAGTTGCGCTCGTACAGCTCGTGCCGGCCCGCGAACTCGGTGCCCACCGAGTCCCAGATCAGCTTCATCAGCTTGACCCGCTCCACCGAGTCATATCCGTTCGACCCGCGCATATACCGGTCCAGATGCGGTCGCAATTCCGGCTGAGCGAAGTCCGCGGCATGCGAGTTCAGATAGATCAGGCCACTGCTGAGGTCCTGGAGAATAATCTCCCGGACCCGCGGATAACCGATGGTCATAAACCAGCGGTAGGCCATCCCGTAGTCGAGGTTCGGGAGCAGCGCACCGTCGTGCCATTCGTTCGGGTGGTGTGCCATCGCATCACTGAGCGCCCAGAACATATTGCGCCAGGCCAGCACCTCGCCCACCCGTGTCTGAATTCCACGGAAATCCTTGGTGCCGGTCACATCGAGCCCCTTGAGCAGCAGGCCGGCCAGGAAATCCAGCTTGACCGCCAGCCGCGTCACCCCGTGGAACGTGAGCCGGTGGGTGAAACCGGAGGAATTGAGGAACGTGCCCGCTTTCGCCGTGTCACCGTAGATGAAGACGTTCTCCCACGGGATCTTCACCTTGTCCAGGATGAAGATGGTGTCGTTCTCGTCCAGCCGGCTCGACAGCGGATAGTCGAAGGGGCTGCCCGTCCGGCCGGCCGCCAGCTCGTACGACTGGCGGCAGATGAGCTTCACCCCCGGCGAGCCCATGGGAAGAGTCGCGACCAGGGCGAACTCCTTCTTCTTCACGGGCAGGCCGTAGTGCGCCACGAAGTTGAAGTGCGTGAGGGCCGAGCCGGTCGCCACCACCTTGGCTCCGCTGACGATCAGACCGTCGTCGCACTCCTTCTCGACATGCACGAAGACATCGTCGACGTCGTCCGGCGGACGGTTGCGGTCCACCGGCGGATTGATCACCGCGTGGTTCCAGAAGAGCACCTTCTCCTGGGACTCCGCGTACCAGCGCCGCGCGTTGTCGGCGAAGTCGCCGTAATAATCCGGATTCACCCCCAGCGTCACCAGGAAACTGGCCTTGTAGTCGGGGCTGCGCCCCATCCAGCCATAGGTCAGCCGGGCCCACCGGGCTATCGCGTCCCGGTCCCCGACCAGATCCTCCACACTGCGGGGCGCGCGGTAGAACCGGTGGGTGAAACCGCTGCTCCCGGTGTCGGTCGGCGCGGTCAGCACATCCCGGTGCTCGGGGTCGTGAAGCGCGTCGTAGAGCCGCGCCGTCATCCGTACGGTGTTGCGGAACGCCGGATGCTTGGTGACGTCGTCGACCCGCTCGCCGTAGGCCCAGATCTCCCGGCCGTCGCGGATGCTCTCGATGTACTCGTCGCCGGTCAGCGGCCGGGTGACGCGGGGCGGCGGGGTGTCGCCGGACCGCGCGGTCTGCCGGGGCTGCTCGCTCTGAGATGTCATGTCCCTACTTCCGAGTCTCGTGGCTGGTCACGAAGTGCTCCGCGGGGGCCGTGCCGTCCAGGCACAGCGACCACGCGATGTCCGTCCGTTCCGGGGCCAGTTCGGGGAAGGCGCCGCGGAAGAACAGCAGTGGCCGCCCCTGCCCGGCGGCGAAGTCCTCGACGGCGCCGAGCCGCAGCACATGGTCGCCGCCGTCGTACTCCCGCCAGGGCCGGCACACCAGATGGCCGACGGTGCCGGCCAGCCGGGGCGTGGCACCGGTCTCGTCCACCCACGGCACCGGACCGTCCATGGGCCGGCCCGCGAAGTGCATGGCCAGGTCGCGCTGTTCCTCGCCGAGGAAGTTGATGACGTAATCGCCCCGGCCCAGCAGGTGCGCGGCCCGGCTGCGCCGGTCCAGGGCGACCAGTGCCAGCGGCGGATCGAGCGACACCGAGGTGAAGGCGTTCACCGTCGTGCCGTGCACCACGTCGCCCCGGCGGCAGGTGATGACGGTGACACCGGTGGGGAAATTCCCCATGAAGCGGCGCAGGGCGTACGCGTCGAACCGCCGGGGCCGAGATACTTCCGTGAGCTCAGACGTGCTCATAGATCCCTCCTCCCGTCTCGCGCACGGGCGCCGGGCCGGAGCCTCCGACAGCGAGGGCCTCCGTCACGAGCGTGCGCAGGATGTCCGGTCCCTCCTCGGTCAGGAACGACTCGGCGTGGAACTGGACCGTCGACAGTCCTGGTGCCCGCAGCGCGACCACCTCGCCGCCGGGACGGCGCTGGATTTCCACCCGTGGCCCTCGACGGGGCACTTCCAGCCAGTCGTTGTCCGCTCGTGCCGTGTAACTGTTGTAGAGACCGACCAGCCGCTCCCGGCCCCACAGCGCTGTCCGCATCCGCCGGCCCTGATGCGGTTCCGGCAGACGCACGACCGGCAGGCCCAGGACGGCGCACACCACCTGGTGGCCGAGACAGACCGCCGCCAGCGGCCGTCCCTCCGCCAGCCGGGAGACCGCCAGGGACCGCAGCGCGGCCGTCCTCGGACTGGCCGGATCCGTCGGATCGCCCGGCCCCGGGCCGAGCAGCAGCAGATCCCCGGCGCCGCCGCCGCCGCCGTCCCGGCGGACCGCGCCCTCGGCCTCGTACCAGGGGACCACCCGGACCGAGCAGCCCAGCGAACGCAGTTGGTACGCGAGCATCGCGGTGAACCGGTCCTCGGCGTCGACGATGGTCACCCGGACCGGGTCGGGACCGAGGCCCCCCTGGGCGCCCGCCCTCCGGCCGGAGCCGCCGAGCCAGAACGCGGCCATCCCCTGATTGCGCGACTCCAGGGCGGCGCGCACCAGATCGGAGTCCGCCGCGGCCGGCGCCTTCGGTGGGCCGCCGTCGGCGCGCGTGCCACCTCGCCGCCCGGACAGCGCGTCCAGCAGGCCGGAGACCTTCGCGGTGGTCTCCGCGGCCTCGTTCGACGGCACGGAGTCCCGTACGATCGTCGCTCCCGCCGTCAGCCGCAGCTCACCGTCCGCGCGGATGTCGGCCGTCCTGAGCAGGATCGCCGAGTCCAGGCAGCGCGTCCGGTTCTCCTGGCCGACAAGCGCGATCACCCCGCTGTAGTAGCCGCGCCCGCCCGGTTCACAACGGGAGATCACCCGGCAGGCGTTCTCCAGAGGACTGCCCGTCACCGTGGGCGCCGGCATCGTGGTGCGCAGGATCTCGGTCAGCGGCCGGACCGAACGGCCGCCGAGGAAGTACTCGGTGTGCGCCAGCCGCGACATCCACTTCACCGAAGGCCCCGACACCTCGACACCGCGCTCGCACAGCGCCGCCATCATCTTCAGTTCCTCGTCGACCACCATGTACAGCTCATTGGTCTCCTTCGGGTCCCGCAGGAACCGCAGCAGACCGGGCAGTTCGACGCCACCGCCGGGATAGCGGTAGGTGCCGCTGATCGGATTCATCGACACCTGGTCACCGCGCACCCGCACATGCTGCTCGGGCGTACTGCCCAGCAGATACCGGTCACCGGTGTGCACCAGGAACGTCCAGTACGCTCCGGTCTCCGCGCCGAGCAGCCGTTTGAGAGCGGCCAGCGCCGTCGCCCGGGAGAAATCCCTGATCCGGCCGCGCAGACTGCGGGCCAGCACGAAGTTGGAGCCCTCACCGGCATGGATTTCCCGGCGCACGATCCGCTCGACGGCCGCCGCGTAGTCCGCGTCACCGGTGTCGAAGGCCGCTCCCTCGATCTCCGGCACACCGTCGGGCAGTCGCGCCATCAGCTCCGCCAGCGGCAGGCGGCGTTGTGTTTCCACGGACATCGCCAGCAGCGGCTCCCCGTCGTCCGGAGCGGCGAAGCCGCGCTCCCGGATCTGCCGGTAGGGAGCCAGTACGAGGGTGGTGTGCGGACCGCCGTGCCGTCCGGCCCGGCCGGTGTCCGCGCGGCCCGCTCCGTCGAGGTCCAGGTGGTCCAGCCGCTCCGCCCGCCGCATCCGGCCGGTCAGGATCTCGGCCACCGGCCCCTGGCCGGCGCCGGGACGGTGCAGGATCGCGAACGGGCCGCCGGGCGGCGCCAGGGCGTGTCCCGGCGCCGGCCCCCGGCCGGAGGCGCCCGCGCGGCGAGTCATGCCACTGCCCGCAGGGCCGGAACGTACCAGTGCGCCGAGGCGGCCACCGCCTGGAGGAGGTTGAGCCGCGGATCGCACAGCGTGCGGTACTCAGGTCCCCGGACCGGGGTGAACCCCGCCCCGTCGCACTCGGCGATGTCGTGCGGCGAGGACTCCAGATGCAGCCCCGCGCACCGCCCCCCGCCGTCCGTCACGATCTGCACGAACCGCCGGATCTCCGACATGATCGCGTCGAGCCTGCGGGTCTTGAGGCCGTCGGGCGTCCGCACGGTGTTCCCGTGCATGGGGTCGCTCAGCCACAGCACGGGATGCCCGGCCCGGCGAACCGCCCGTACCAGGGGCGCCAGGGCGGCGATCCGGTCCGCGCCGAACCGGGCGATCAGCGTCAGCCTGCCCGGGGCACGCCCCGGGTCGAGCGCCGCGCACAGCGCGAGCACCTGTTCGACGGTCGTGGTGGGCCCGACCTTGCACGCCACCGGATTGTCCAGCTCGGCCAGCAGCCGTACGTGGGCGCCGCCCGGCTGCCGGGTCCGTTCGCCGATCCAGGGCCAGTGTGTGCTGGCCAGATAGCCGCCGCCCGCGCGGTGCCGGCGGACCATCGACACCTCGTAGTCCAGCAGCAGCGCCTCGTGGCTGGTCCAGATCCGCTCCTGGGACGCCGCCCGCTCGCCGCGCCCCAGCGTGTCGAGGGCCGTCAGGGCGTCCCGGGCCGCCCGGTAGCCGGTCAGCATCCGGGACGGGTCGGGACGGCGCGCCTCGGGCGTCGGCTCCGGCCGGTTGACCATCTCCCCGCGGTACACCGGGAGCCAGGTGCCGCCGTGTGCTTCCCGTTTCTCCGAGCGGGGCTTGGCGAACTGCCCGGCCATCCGGCCGACCCGGATGACGGGCCGTCCGGCGCCGGCCCGCACGATGTCACCGAGGACGCCCAGCATGTCGACCTTCCGGCTGATGTCCCCGATCGTGCACTCGGCGGGGTCCTCTGCGCAGTCGCCGGCCTGGAGGACACAGAAGTCGCCCTCGGCGGCGCGGCCGAGGAGGTCACGCAGACCGCGTACGCCGTCGTAGGTCACCAGCGGCGGTGCGGAGGCCAACTCGGCCCGGACGGAGGCGAGATGGGCCGCGTCCGGCCAGTCGGGCTGCTGTCGGGCCGGAAGATCGTCCAGGACCGGGGCGAGCAGCGGGTCGTGTTGTGTGTCGGGTAGAGAGCTCTGAGCCATGTGTGTGCCTTCACTGTCCCTCGGCCGCCGCCGGTGACCGGCTGCGGGCCGAGCTCGGTGGGTGCGTCGGATGCCGCCTCGCCCGGCCGGAGCGTTCCGGCTAGCCGGACGCCGCCGCCGTACCGACGCCGGCTCCACCGGGACCCTCGTGGCCGGCGGGAAGATCTGACATGGGCGCGGGCCACGCCCACAAGCT